>PASL01000018.1 GCA_002712125.1 Chloroflexota bacterium
ATAAAATTATTTCTTTGGGCCAGTAGCTCAGGGGTTAGAGCAATCGGCTCATAACCGATCGGTCGCAGGTTCGATTCCTGCCTGGCCCACCAAAGTTTTAAATTTTGATATCGTTTTTTTACTTAATCTCGTGAATATGATTTGTGCCTTCTCTTACCAGTTCTTTTTCATTCTGGTTAGGTATGATAGGCCAAGGTAGAACTTTAATTCTTTTTGCCCAATTAATATACTCTTTACTTAATTCATTTACTATTTCAGGAAATTTATTAGATAGGTTTTTGAGTTCTGTTCTATCAGCAAGCATATCGTAGAGTTCCCATTCACTATCTTCCTCACATACTAGTTTCCATTTTCCTTTTCTCACAGCTTTATTACCTTCATGCTCCCAAAAAATAGTTTTACTTCGATTTTTTTCTTGGTTCTCTAATAAGTTTTTAAAAAAACTTTCACCCTCAAGTTTAATTATAGAATTTGATTTTATATAACTTGGATAACTTATATCAGCAATATCGTATATAGTGGCAGAAATATCCATAATATGTGACGTGCGTTCAACTATGTTATTTTTTTTAATTTTTTCTGGCCAATTAATTATAAAAGGTGTAGAAATTCCTCCTTCATGAACCCATCTTTTATGAAGCCTAAATGGAGTATTAGATGCGTTTGACCAACCAATATCATAACTCTGAAAAGTATCCCTAGGCCCAGGCTTAATACTTGGATTATTTCCCATCTTTAATTTAGTACCATCCCATAGTGGAACATCAAACATTAAATCATCAGGAGTATTAGTATCTTCTGCTAAAAATTCAGCACATCCACCATTATCTGAAAGAAACATAATAATTGTATTATTTCGTATATTATTTTTTTCTAAAGATTCTATGATTCTACCAACTCCTTGATCAAGGTTGTCTATTTGTGCTGCATAAACTTCCATTCTTGCTGCTTCCCATTCTTTATGCTCAACACTTTCCCAATTTTCAGCATCTTTGTCTCTTTCACTTATATCCCACGAGTCTTTAATTATTCCCAAATTCTTTAAGTTCATATATCTTTCTTCTCGTAATTTATCCCAACCTTTGTCGTAGACGTTTTGATATTTTTTTATATCTTCATTTTTTGCATGTAATGGCCAGTGAGGTGCCGTATATGCAACATATGAAAAAAAAGGTTTAGAATCAATGACAGATTCATTAATCATTTTTACAGCGTGATCAGTAATTTTTTCAGTGTAGTAAAAATCATATGAATCAACATCAATTTTTTTGTCATTATCCATTAATGTTTTTGGGGAAAAATAATTTCCACCTCCAGCCATCGTCCCCCAAAAATGATCAAATCCTCTCTGATTTGGAGTTGGATGTTCCTTATCTCCTGGATTCCAATTTTCACCGTCTTTCAATGGAGCGGTACCTCCAACATGCCACTTACCAGACATTTGAGTCCTATATCCTCCTGTTCGTAATACTTCTGCTATTGTAGCTGTATTATTGCTAAGGTAACCTTGATACTCGCTTATTCCATAATTTCCTACCATATGTCCAATACCTGCTTGGTGGGGGTAAACTCCTGTCAGAAGTGAAGCTCTTGAAGGACAACATCTTGCAGTATTATACATTTGGGAGAATTTTAATCCATTATTTGCCAATTTATCTATGTTAGGTGTTCTTATTTCTGATCCAAAGCAACCTAGATCAGAAAACCCCATATCATCCGCTAAAATTAAAATAATGTTCGGCTTTTCGTTCATAATTTATACACCCTGACAATTTCTTAATAAAGTAAAATTATTATTAAGTTGTTATGTTTAAGAAATTTAAAAGTAAATTTACAGTAATTATAATTATGTCAACAATATTATCAATATTGTTTTCTTGTGATAATTCTGAATTAGTTCAAAAAACATCAGAAAATTTTTTTGAAGACGAAACTAATATTGATGCCACCGTAGAATTTTTAGTTGATTTAACTGTAGAATCTATTGAAAAATCAGATGAAGATTTAGTTGATTCTATTGTAGCAACTATATCATCTTTACCAGATCCTACACCACTCCCGACTTCTACTCCAATGCCAACTGCTACACCAATGCCAGTAATTGTAAAGGAGGTAATATTAACTCCAACACCCATTCCTACCCCTAGTCCGACTCCTACTATTGTGCCTACTATTATACCTACGCCAATTCCAGCTCCTATTTCTCAATCTGATGAACTAAGCTTAGCAGAATTAGTATCTAGGGCATCAAAATCTGTTGTTAAAATTTCATCGTCAAATGGAGTTGGCTCGGGGGTAATTTATGAATTGTCCGATGAAAATGCATTTATTCTTACAAATCAGCATGTTGTAGGTTATGCATCAAATGTAGATGTACTCATTACCGATATTGAAACTTTTTCAGGAGAAGTGCTCACTATAGACGTTCAAAAAGATATTGCTATAGTAAAAATATGCTGTTCTTCAGAATTTTCTTCTATAGATTTTGCAAATGAAGAAGAAATAAAACTCGGAGAAACTGTAGCTGCATTAGGTTATCCCTTAGGAGCTTCTTCAATCAGAGTATCTAAAGGAATAGTTTCTGGAGTTGAGTATGAATCAGATAATAATCGTAATGTAATTCAAACAGATGCTGCAATAAATCCTGGTAATAGTGGTGGCCCTCTTTTATTAATGTCTGGAAAATTAGCTGGAATAAACACATACAAAGTTATAAATTCTGAATCAGGAGTTCCTACGGAAGGAATTGGATTTGCTATTTCTGTGTCAACACTATTGGAAATAACTAATTCAAACTCTATAAGCGAAAATGAATCTTTGAGTCCAGAACCACATCCTGATACAGAAAATGGTATTTACACATCCGAGGCTTTTGGTTATAAAGTTAATGCCCCTGTTGATTGGATATTAGATACAAGCAATCCTGCTTCAATTAGTTTGTTACATCAGGCTACAAGTTGCTGGATGCGTATTGAACATAATGATGATACTCCTGGATTTTTTGATATAACTGATTGGTCTACTAGATGGGAATACTCAGGAGAGTCATGGCAATTATTTATGGAATACGTAGGTCAATCAGAAATTTATAGAAATTATGCAGAAGACGAAGAAACTTTTGAACAGTCAAACATGTTGAAAGGTTTGGAAGTAATTCATCAGTTTTATACGGACGGAGTTCTATGGAACGATATTACGCACTTATTCTATAAAAATGATAGATTATGGCGAGTAACTATGTATTGTCCTAATAGCATATGGAATTTATCTACTTCAATACCTTATCGTAAGGCTATAACTGAAACATTGATTTCCTATAAACCTTCAAAATTAAATTAGGGCCCAAATCTCTCTAGTTTTATATCTTTATAATCTATTCCTAAATTCATCAATATATTACTCATGTTTTCTACAAAATTACTTCCTCCACAAACGAAATATTGTGTCTTAAGTGGTGAATGTTTATTAGTTACGCTTTTTATGATCTCATTATTTATCCTAGAATTTAAACCCTTCCATGTTCGTTCAAATTCTTTAGTTAATGTAACTATAAGGTTAAAGTTCTTGTGTAATTTGTTTTTATCTTCTAATTCTTTTCTAAAAAGATACTCTTTTTGATTTTTTGCACTATAGATCAGAGATATTTTTGTATCAAAATTTTTTTGTCTTAGGTAAAAAATAAAAGGTGTTATACCTATGCCGCCAGCGATAAGAATTACTGATTTGCAAATTTTGTTTAAATTAAAATATTTACCTATTGGCCCCCTTATGTATAAATTATGGGATATTTCTAATTTTTCATGTAAATATTCTGAAACTTCACCATTATTAATTTTAGATACAGCGAAACAGAGTTTATTTGTATCACTAAAATTTGAAATTACAGAATAACTTCTTTGAGCTTCATAGCCTGACGCAGAAATAAGCTTTATTTCAAAATGCTGACCAGGTTCTATATGAATTTTTTTTTCTGTTTCTAGTGTAAAAATTTTAACTTTTGGAGAAATGGACTTGATATCTGTTACTTTAGTTTTTATCCAATTTAATTTTTTACTTTTAATCACCTTGATATCTTTGCTCTTTCCAGGGATCTCCATACATGTGATATCCATATTTCTCCCAAAACCCTGGCTCGTCATTTTCAAGTAATTTTATTCCTCTTATCCATTTTGCAGATTTCCAGAAGTATAAATGAGGTATAAGTAATCTGACTGGGCCACCATGCTCAGGAGAAATATCTTNATTATCATACTTGAATGCTAAAAATCCTTTATCATTAATTACNTCCTCNATTGGTATATTAGTNCTATANCCGCCCTCAGAAACAGCCATAATATATTTATATTTNTTNTCTATAGAAACAGCTTCAAATATATTCTTAAAAGATATTCCTTCCCANNGAGTATCTAATTTAGACCATTTTGTAACACAATGTATNTCNGTGTTTATTTCCTTTTTAGGAAAATNCTTTAGATCTTTCCANGAAATTTTAAAAATNANNTCTTCATTTTCTATGATGGAAAAATCCCATGATTCTTTATCAATATGAACTGTTGGCCCAGCAGATAATACAGGAAAAGACTTTTCTAGATATTGTCCTGGNGGGATTTTTTCATTTTTACTTTTATTTTCACCGAAGCCTTCATTGAACATAAGCACCTCTTAAATAAACAATTTTTTTGTTATAAATATAATTTTATACTATAAAATTATCAACAGTTAATATATTTTTTGGAGCAAATTATGAGATTAAAAAATAGAAACGCAATAGTTACTGGTGGAGGTAATGGCATTGGAAGNGCAATAGCATGCCTGTTTGCAGAAGAAGGTGCAAATGTNGTAGTTGCTGATATTGAAGAAGATGCAGGTAAAGAAACAGTAGANTTAATTAATTCTAATAATGGAAACAGTTTTTATATTCCAGTGGATACATCGAATGAAGAATCAGTAAAAAATATGGTGAAAAATTCCTTAAGCAAAATTTCTGAAGTAAATATTTTAGTAAATAATGCTGCCGCATTTGTATTTGGAAAAATTGAAAACGTTGAAATTAAAGATTGGGAAAAGGTTCTTGGAGTTAACGTGATAGGATATGCTAATTGTGTTAAGCAATCACTAGATTCATTAAAGAAGAACAATGACAGTTCTATAATTAATATAGCTTCAGTGTCGTCATTTATTGCTCAGCCCGAGTTTGTCCCTTACAACACATCCAAGGGAGCAGTCATTCAATTAACTAGATGTTTAGCAATGGATCTTGCAGAGTATAATATAAGAGTAAATTCTATATGTCCTGGCTCAATTAGAACAAGAGCGACAGACAAGCACATTAATTCATTGGGATTAAATCCAGATGAAGCATATAAAGAATTTGGTCAGGATGCTCTCTTAAAGAGAATGGGAGATCCTAAAGAGATTGCTTATGGTGCACTATTTTTAGCATCAAAAGAATCATCATATGTTACTGGAACTCAGTTAGTAATTGATGGTGGTTTAATGATAGATTAATTTACTAAATCTCTTAAAAATCTTATCTCATCACTATAAGAATAAAAAATTATAGTAAAACCAATCAGTAATAATATCAATGCGAATAAATTCACAAACCTTAGTATAAAAAATTTGGGTAAGTGCTTAATTATGTAAGACATNGTTAATATCATCCATCCTGCTGATTTTAGAAAAGAATCTTCATTGAATGAAGATATTGCTAAAATTAGAAATATAAAAGCACTAGCAAATCCATATATTGATGGCGTGTATAAAAAAAACATTATATTTTTGTTTACCAATTAGTAAATGCGCCATCATTTCTTTCATAAAATGCTGGCCAGCCATNAGGTTCAGAATATGACTNTTCTGCAACTTCAATATCAAATTCAACACCTAAGCCTGGTTTATCCGGGCACCAGGAATATCCATCTTCCCACTCAATTTGCTCAGGAAATAGGTCATTTGAAAAAGAACCTGGTTTTTTTGGCATTTCTTGAACTCCTACGTTTGTTGAAGCCATACATAAAGATACACATGCTGCTGCACTAACCGGTCCAAGTGGATTATGAGGCACTATATCAATATAATGAGTTTCAGCCCAATGAGTGATTTTTAGAGCTTCAGTAAGTCCTCCGACTATACACAGGTCTATTCTTGCATAATCTATTAAATCTTCTTCTATGACTTGTCTAAAAGGCCATTTTGAAGCCCATTGTTCTCCAGCAGCCAAAGGTAAATTAATTTTGTCTCTTATTATTCTGTAAGTATTTTGATTTTCTGATCTTATTGGATCTTCTATGAAAAATGGTTTGAATTGCTCAAGTTCTTTACACATTGCTATAACATGCGCGGTATCTAACCTTGTGTGAACATCAAATGTCATTTGTATGTCAGGCCCTACAGCATCTCTTACCTTACCCATCATTTCTACTGCAATTTTCATAGATTCTAATGGTTCTAATTTTGTAGGTTGATTCCATGGAGNTGTACCTGNTGAAACTTCAAATTTNCCTTCAGTTTCTGGTTGNCCCCAACGTACAAATTTCCAACCGTCATCTACTGCTTTTTTACAATTTTCTATTAACTCATCTATTGTATTTCCCTGAGTATGAGGATAGGAAATGACTTTATCTCTTACTGGTCCTCCCAAAAGTTTATAAACGGGCATGTTTACAGATTTACCCTTTATATCCCATAGGGCTATATCAATAGCAGATATAGCACATGAGTAAACCTTGTCTGCAGGGAAAAAGCCTCCTCTAAACATCATTTGCCATAATCTCTCTGTTTCCCAAGGGTCTGATCCAACTACCAACTCACTTAAATGCTCAATGGCATTTTTTATAGCTTTACCCCAATTTCTAATACCTACTTCACCAAGTCCGTGATNTCCTGCATCTGTATCTACCCTTACTATAAAATAAGATCTTCCTTCTTTATCTGATACTGGGAAACTTCTAATTTGTGTAACTTTCATTACATTTTCCTTTCTTTTACCAATTTGTAAATGAACCATCTGGTTTATANAAATTACCACCTAATCTAGATGGTTTTACTGNACATCTTTCGGCTTCTTCAATGCTGAAATCTACNCCCAATCCNGGCACATCAGGGCACCAGGAATATCCTTCATTCCACTCTATTTGTTTAGGAAATAATTTGTTGTCAAGTGAACCAGGTTTTGTAGGCATTTCTTGAACACCTACATTGGTTGATGCCATGCATAAAGAAACGCAGGCTGCTGCACTAACTGGCCCAAGTGGATTGTGAGGNACTATGTCGATATAATGAGTTTCGGCCCAGTGTGTAATTTTTAATGCTTCAGTAATTCCTCCAACAATACACAGGTCTATTCTTGCATAATCTATGAGATCTTCTTCTATAACTTGCCTAAATGGCCATTTAGAACCCCATTGTTCTCCTGCGGCTAACGGCAAGTTTATTTTTTTTCTTAGGAGTCTGTAAATATCGGGATTTTCAGATCTTGATGGATCTTCAATAAAGAATGGTTTATATTGTTCTAATTCTTTACACATTTCAATCGTCAATGTCGGATTTAATCTTGTATGGACATCAAAACATAACTGGATATCATCTCCGAAGTTTTTCCTAACTTCTTCAAAAGAAGTTATAGACAACTGAATTGATTTTAGTGGATCAAATGTTGCATTGTTATTTTTATCAAAAGGTTCTGTTTCTAACTGGTGCCATCTAAGAAACTTCCAACCTTCATCAATATGTTTTTTTGCGCTNTCTAACAAATCTGGTATATTCATCCCTTGCACATGAGGATAACTAATTACTTTGTCTCTAACTGGGCCTCCTAATAACTTATAAACAGGTTTATTTATAGATTTTCCCTTTATATCCCANATTGCAATATCAATAGCTGATATGGCACAGGAATACACTGTGCCTGCTGGGAAAAATCCACCTCTAAACATTTTTTGCCATAGTTTTTCAGATTCCCACGGATCTTCACCAAGTAGTATTTCTGATAAATGTTCAACAGCACTCATTATTGCGGATCCCCAGCCTTTTATACCTACTTCTCCCAAACCATAATGTTCGGTGTCAGTACTTACTTTTACTATCAAATAAGTCCTTCCGGTCTCACCTCTAACATTGAAGGATTCAATTTTTTTTATTTTCATTCTTAACAAATTCCTCTGAAATTACTTGATATTAATATACCTCATAGTTAAATTAATTACATTTAAAAATTATACATTTGTCAATTTTTATGCTATCTTTCTTGTATATTTACAATTTTGAAATAATTTTGTAACAAAAAGTTTAATGTAAAGGAGATTTTTATGGCAGCAGCAAAAAAAATGCCAAATATTGGAATTGTCTGGTTGATTCTTGGACCAGTTTTGATAGTTNTTTTTAATTTATTGCAACCACATGTTGGTATTCAACCTACAGACCCTCAGGATGCTGGGGCATATTTAGGTAAATTAGCAGCAAATGGAGATAGTATTAGAATTTACTCAATACTAATTTTATTTGGATTCGTTATATATACAGGTGGAGTTCTAAGACTTTCATCAATCACTCCGGATGGTGAGGCTAAAATTCGTATGAATGCAGCGTTAGCTTTGACAGTTGCAAGTTTGGCCTTATCAGCAGTTTTCATTGGACTAACATTAGGAGAGACTGATTTGGCTGAAAAGGGAGCCGCGGCAGGAGCTGCTGGTAATGCTGCTGGATCTGCTACCTATATGGGTTACGCCGGAGCATTACATGCTGCAGCGTTTGGAGTCAATCAGGCATTTGTATATGTTGCCTCCTTGTCAGTCCTTGTCTTAGGATTAGCTTTAGTACCGGCCAAAATTGTCAATATAAGACTTTCTCAGGCTATCGCTTTGGTTGGTTTATTAGGAATAGTTGTTACGTCAATATGGAATATTAATACAGAAGAAGGAGTGACCATTGTTGGTTACCTATACCTTGTTTGGGCTTTATTAATAGTTACAGTTGGAGTAACGATTTACAGAAATCAAAATAAATAGATAAATAATATATTCATAAAGCGCGATCAATTTTGTCGCGCTTTATGTTTTAAAGTCTTAAAATCTCGTTNGATATTTATATTGCGACTATCGTATATTTTTCAGTAATATTAAATTATGATTTGTAATTATAGTAAATTCATATCTCGATTTTTATATTTAAGTATTTTCATATTTACTATATTTCTATCAACTACTCAAAATTTAGAAGAAATTTTTGCCCAAGAAATCCAAAATGAAAAAAAGTATAATTCAATTATTGTTGATGAGCAGATAATCAGGTCCGACCGTGATGAAATAGCACTAAATACTGCATTGAAAATTATAGATAATAGCTCACAAATCGAAAATGTTTTTGTTGGAACTTTTGACTCGGATAGTACCAAGTTGAATTTTTATTCTGAAGTTAATAAAGAGGTCAAATGGATTGATGATTTGCTAAATTCCATAGAAAATACTTCAACGAAAAATCCTAATATAAAATCAGATCAACTTGGAGCACTTACAGATATATACTCAGAATTCAATAAATTAAATGCCTTTGCTGGATCAAACGTTTTGATAATTACTCCGGGTAGAATATCAGGAGAATCAGAGAAAACAAGAGAAAGATTTAGAAATATAGGTGAGTTNTTTGCTTTAGAAGAATGGACAATAGATGTAGTTACTCTACCATCTTCAGATCTTATTTCAAGAGACTTAATGGGAGAAATTTCATCTGCTTCATTAGGTAAGTTTTTTGATTTAGGTACTCTAAGTGGATTTAGTGGTTTTGTAAATTATTTAAAGCAACAAAAACTTACTGAAATTATGAAATCANAACTAGGTAGAAATAACCCAAAGCTTCTTCCCATTGATATTTCTCCATTTACGCAATCTTTATCTTTGTTGCTAGTCAGAGAAGACTTTGATACAGAAGTTTCTTTATTTTCTCCTAATGGAACAAAAGCATTACCTGAAATGTCTAACGTAGATGTGTTAGAAACTATGAACTTAGACTTAATAACTATAAATAATCCTTCACCAGGTACTTGGAGTCTTAGATCAGTTAGTGAAACTGGAGGAGAAATACATGTATATTCAGAGATTCAAAATCCTCTAGAATTAAAAATGATNGAAGCAGGTCCATTTTCAAATAGCGAACCAGTTTTAATTGAGGCTTCAATAAATATAGATAATTCTCCTCAAATAATTGCTGATGCAGTTATTAAAGCTACAGTTACAAATGGTATAGATATCAAATCATATAAACTAAATGATTCAGGGCTTTCAGGAGATAAAAAGTCTAATGATGGTATATACTCATTTGAAATCGTTGATAATTTTGATCCAGGAACAAAGAATATTGATTTAGAGCTTTCTTGGCCAGAATTTTCATCTAAGATTATTACTCGTACATCTTTTCAAACTGAAATTTTCCCAAAAATTAATATTACTAGAACATCAAATGTCGAGGGTTCTAAGGATGAAAATTTGAATNTTGCTAGTATAACTTTAACTGTTTCGGATTATCCATTCCTAACGAATTCCAAGAATATTTTAGGTACTTTGTCAAATGATACTAATGTATACGATGCAAGTTTGACTATGCTATCAGAGCCAGAACCAGGTAAATCATGGAAGTTTGATGTTTTTGCAAAAATTTCTGAAAGTGGAAATTACAAACTTAATTTAAAACTAGAAGACAAATATTTGGATAGAAACTTTGAGGTTTCTTCACCTGATACTGAAATAAGCGCAAATATAATTACATATCCAATTAAACTATTTGGTATAAGGATTATATACATATTAATTCTAATTTTTATATTGGGATTATTAACTTTATCAATTGTGATAATACGAAGAAAAAATTCTCCTTATGGCTATTTAATAGATGACCAAGGTAAAGTACTAGTTAATTTTTACAATTTAGATAGGTCACAAATTAACAAAATAATATCTAAAGATTTCGTTAACTCTTCTGAATTAAAAGCAATTGCACTGAATTCAGGAGGATTTAAGTTCCTGCCTAATAATGTGGAATTGAGACTNACTGAAAACAGAGAAGATATATCAGTTAGAGTTAATGGNAAGCCTGCCCCGAAAAATATAAAATTAAGCAGTCGAAATCAAGTAGGTGTGGGTGGTAAATTATTCAGTTTTTATAAAAGATTGCCCAAGCAATAAAGTTACTTTTTTTCAATCGTTATTTTGTTTATTTTGTCACCTTGTTCAGGGTCAGACATAGGGTCTCTTTCCCTAAGAGAATTAATTACATCCATTCCCTCTGTTATTTTCCCAAAAACTGTATGCATCCCATCAAGATGAGGAGTAGCAACATAGGTTATGAAAAATTGGCTACCATTCGTGTTAGGTCCCGCGTTAGCCATAGATAATATACCTTCACTGCTATGACGTAATTTAGAAGAAAATTCATCATTAAATGAATATCCAGGACCTCCTCTTCCATCTCCGTTAGGACATCCACCTTGAGCCATGAATCCTTTTATTACTCTATGAAAAGTTGTACCATCATAAAATTTTTTTTCAGATAAATTAATAAAATTTTCAACAGTTAGAGGAGCTTCATTTGGGTATAGGATAGCTGTGAAATTACCTTTATCAGTTTCAAATTTTGCAAAATATTGTAATTNTTTATCCAGATTTCCTTCTGGTGGATTTAGATTGTTCATTTACGTNTCTCCTAAATAGATAAAATTTTTATGATAATAAGATATAAATTATTATATATTATTATTTCTTTACGGTTGATTTTTTATACTAATTTTATTAATCNNAACNCCTGGCTCGGANGCACTAAATGGATCTCTTGGAGTAATNNTCATCACGTTTTCTAACCCTGAAACAACTTCACCAAATATAGTGTGCATNCCNTCTAAATGAGGTGTCGGNGAGAATGTAATAAAAAATTGACTNCCATTTGTACCNGGCCCNGCATTTGCCATTGATAATATTCCAGCTTTATCATGAGATAAATTATCATTAATTTCATCATCAAATTTGTATCCAGGCCCTCCAGTTCCTGTTCCAGTTGGGTCTCCTCCTTGCGCCATAAATCCTGGAATGACTCTATGGAAAGTTGTATTATCATAAAATTTTTTTTCAGATAGATTAATAAAATTCTCAACAGTATATGGTGCTAAATCATCAAAAAGTTCAACTGTGAATTTTCCTGAATCAGTATCAAATTCAGCGTAATAATTTTTTGATATATCTATATTTCCTTGAGGGGGCAGAAGATTATTTTTATTGTCTAGCAAATTAGATGAATTATTTGAATTTTCTGTACAAGACACAAAAAACATAAAAATCAGAATTATCATAAAATTATATATAAAAGTTTTTGAGGAGATATATTTTTTCATTTTTTTTCTTTCAAAATTTTTATTATTTAATAAATTTTAGTCCTTATGATGATTCTAACATGAAAAAATCTATTATAATGCGCACGTATGGAATAATAAAAACAAATTTATAAAAATACATAAAATTAGTAAATTTCATGAACTTACACAAAAAAAAATATTTTGATTATTTAGATCTAGGAATAGTAGGTTATGAAGATGCAATGGCACTCCAAAAAAAATTACATAAAAAACGATGTGAACAAATAATACAAGATACAATTTTATTCTTACAGCATCCTAATATTCTTACTTTAGGGAAAAATGCTAATCATAGCGGAATCCTTGCAGAACAAAATAAATTAAGTGATTTAGGAGTTACGATACATAAAACTGACAGAGGGGGTCAGGTTACTTACCATGGCCCAGGTCAGTTAATTGTTTATTTTATTGTCGATATAAAAAAATTAAATTACGGTCCTGTAGACTTCGTAAGAAAAATTGAAGAGATAATGATCTCACTTCTTGCAGGCTATGAAATTAAATCTCATAGGGTAAAAAAAGAAATTGGGGTATGGTTAGGAGGTAATGAAGGGCAAAACCTTAGTAATGACTTGAGAAAAATTGGTGCTATAGGCTTAAGAATTTCAAGTGGGGTTAGTATGCATGGTTTATCATTAAATATACAACCCAACTTAAATTATTATGATTTAATTATTCCTTGCGGAATTGAGAATATGAAATCTACATCATTGTCTCAGGAAAAAAATACCGATATAGATATGAATCATGTTATAGAAAAATTACTAAACTTGATTGAAATATACATTTACAGATAAGGACTTAAGTATGGTAAAAACTAATAGTACTATTTCTCATTTAGAATGCTCGCTGACTTCGGAAAAATTTGACCATAAACTTTTATATAATCTGAGCCCGGTAGCAAAAAAACCTTTATTTGCTAAATATGACTTAGAAAAGGCTTCAAAAACATTAACTAAGGAATCATTGAAATCAAGGGTAAATTCTATGTGGAGATACATTGAAGTTATGCCGGTATTAAATAGTGAAAATATAATATCACTTGGTGAAGGTTTTACTCCATTAGTTCATTCAAAAAATTTAGGTAAATCTCTTGGAATGAAAAATCTATATATAAAAGATGAGAGTAATAACCCAACTGGTTCATTTAAGGCGAGAGGTCTATCTTCCGCAGTTTCAAAAGCTATTGAATTAGGTCAAAAAAAATTAACTCTACCATCTGCAGGTAATGCTGCTGGTGCTATGTCAGCATATGCAGCCGCAGCAGGTTTGAAGTTTAAGGTATTTATGCCAAAAGACGCTCCACTCCCTAACAAAGTAGAATGCATAGCTTTTGGCGCAGATGTTCATCTTGTAGATGGTTACATAAATGATGCAGGTAAATTGTCAATTAAGGCATCAGAAGATGAAGGTTTTTTTGACTTGTCTACATTGAAAGAACCATATAGGGTTGAGGGAAAAAAAACTATGGGTTATGAAATTATTGAGCAGCTATGTTTTAATGTTCCAGATGTAATTATTTATCCAACTGGAGGTGGAACAGGGATAGTAGGTATATGGAAAGCTTTAGATGAGATGGAAAAAATGAACCTGATTGGATCCAAAAGGCCTAGAATGATATGTGTCCAAGCTGATGGTTGTTCTCCCATAGTAAAAGCATATAAAGAAAATAAAAAATATGCCGAAGAAATTATAAAACCTAAAACTTTAGCTGCTGGTATGCGAGTTCCTCTTGCTGTAGGAGACTTCCTTGTAATTAGATCAATCATAGAAAGTGGAGGTGATGCAATAACTGTTAGCGATGAAGAAATGATTGAATCAGTTAAGATAATTTCAAATAAAGAAGGTATTTTTCCAGCCCCAGAAGGTGGTGCAACACTTTCAGCTATGAAGAAACTCATTCAAAAGAAAATAATAGATTTGGATGAAAGAGTTGTACTCCTAAATACAGGTTCAGGTTATAAATACTTAGATTCTATGGCCAAGTACATGAATTAAATATTTTTTTCCCAATCGATTACGTGGTTATCTATACCTTTAGGGTATTTTTTCTTAAATTCATCAACTAGCATTCCTAGAATATATGAATTATGTCTGGCTCCCCCATGAGGCCTACTTTTTCTTAGTGTACCTTCGTGAATAAATCCTAAATGTTCAAACATATTTTTTGCAGCAGAATTATACTCAGGTATATCTACCCAGGCTCTATACATATCTAGATGAACAAAAATATGCTCAAGCATAGCAAGTGAAGCTGCTGTTCCGTAACCTTTATGCCACTCTTTTTTATCTCCTATAAGTATAGATATTTGAGCGTCTCCTAATGCTTCATCTATGGATAGTTGTCCCTCTCCTATATGTTTGTTATCTTCGATTCTATATATAGAAAAAATATCCCTGTGTGGTTCATGATGAGGGTCATTGAAAACTTCGTTCCACTCAGATTGACTAGCATTAATCATGAGTTCTGGTTCATAGCCTAAATGGGCTGGGTCACCATAAGTGTATCTACCAAACCATGCTCCAGATACATCACTATCATCTAACCATGTTTTTATCCGGTTTACATCTTCTCTACTAACAGGCTTTAATTCAACTAATTGTGTCATTTTTGTATATTGGATTCTTTTTGTTGTAAATTTTTCATAATTACAATGTATAATCATTATAAACTATCAAGATTGATAAAGATTATTATAAAGGAAAAACTATATGTCTGATCATTGGAAAATGGAAGCCCAAATCGAATATTGTGTACCATGCGGGTACGCTAATTTAGCCGCAAGTTTAGTAAGCGAATTATTTCAAGCAGCAGGACCTGCATTGGCAATATCATTAATTCCAGGGCACAGTGGAGCTCTAAAAATTACTGTTAATGGCGAAGTTCTTTGGGACAAAAAAGAGCAGGGGAGATCTCCTCACATTATGGAAGTTAAGGATATTAAAGCAAAAGTTGCTAGTATGGTTAACTCTAGTTCCGTAATACAGGAAAGTTAGCAATAGATTCAATCCAAAGGAGATTTTTATGAGAGCTGCAGTTCTTATTGAAGCAAATAAACCAATGCCAATAATGGACCTTCAACAATCTAAACCGAAAACAGGTGAAGTTTTAGTTAAAATGTCGGCTGCAGGTGTTTGTGCATCAGATCATCATGTTATGACAGGTGAGGCACCAATGCCAATGCCCATCGTACTAGGTCATGAAGGATCAGGTGTAGTAGAAGAAGTAGGTCCTGGAGTAACAAATTTAAAGCCTGGCGATAAATGTATACTAACCTTTGCTCCAAGTTGTGGGTTTTGCCAAGCTTGTAGGCAAGGATTTTCAAATATGTGTGATACAAATCGTGTTACAGGTACTAAACAATATGATGACACATTTAGGCTTCACACGAATGAAGGAGTTGAAGTACATCAGATGGCAAAACTAGGCGTGTTTGCTGAAAAAATTGTTATACCTCAACAATCATGCTTTAAGGTTCCTGATGATTTTCCAATGGATGTAGCAGCTTTGATTGGTTGCTCTGTTACTACTGGCATTGGCGGTGTAATAAATCAGCCAAACATAAAAACAGGTATGTCTATTGCAGTTTTTGGGGTTGGTGGAGTAGGTCTTAATGCATTGCAAGGTGCTAAATTGTTGAATGCATCTAAGATTATTGCTGTTGATATCCATGACCATAAATTAGAATTTGCTTATAATTTTGGTGCAACTCATGTTGTAAACTCAAAAAACGAAGATCCTTTTGAAAAAATAAACGAAATTATACCAGGTGGAGTAGATTTTGCTTTTGATACATTTGGTCATAGCATTACAACTGGTCAAGCATATAATTCTACTAGGAAAGGTGGAACGACTGTAGTGATTGGTTTAGCTCCTGCAGGTATGGAAGCATCAATTCCTATGATTGACATTGTTAGGAATCAAAAAACCTTGGTTGGCAGCTATTATGGGTCTATCGCTCCACATGAAACTTTTAGTAAATTATTAGATCTTTATAGTTCAAAAAAAATAGAGATCGACAGCCTAGTCAAAAGAAGATATTCTCTTGATGAAATTAATGAGGCATACTCTGATTTGGCTAAAGGTTTGGATGCCCGAGGTGTAATAATTTTTTAGTTTTTATAACTATGTTCTAAAAGAATAGGAAAGCTACACGCTAATCATATTATTTGCTCAAAATTTGGGTTGAAGGTTCCATTGTGTAATGATAACCTCTTTATTGATTAGGAAATAATAAAATTTATCCATAAATGTTTGAAGAATATTTTAGACAATATGCAATACTTATAATTTTTTCTTTAGTTGCTACTTCAGTACCTATTGGAATGTTAGCTATTAGCTTTTTTGCTCAGTTGATTAATGTTAGGCCCTCTAGGCCGTCTGATGTGAAGCTTACAGCCTATGAAGGTGGAATGATACCTTTCGAAGAACGACCAGAAAAATTCAATTTTAAATATTATTACTATGCTATTTTATTTGTTGTTTTTGATGTTGAGGCTGTTTTCCTATTTCCGTGGGCTGTCAAATATGGCATCTTGACTAAACAATTTGGAATAGTTGCTCTGCTCGGTACACTTATATTTTTGTTAGTTGCTACCTTTGGATATATATATGCTTGGAAGAAAAAAAATCTAGATTGGATATACAATGAAAGATGAAATGGGAAAAAATAACGCTTATGGTTTACCTATTTTAGACTCTTCAGATAGAGGCATACTGGAAACGATGACTACAGATATGGACATAAATGAAGGAGATGCGGTAAACTCTATGAAATCAACTCATTTGGAGCCTTTTCCTGATCCAGTATTAGAAGTTCCTGACGATTTGAAAAGAAATATTATCGTAAGTTCAATAGATTCTTTACTTAATTGGGCTAGAAAATCATCAGTTTTTCCTCTTCAATCTGGCCTTGCTTGTTGCTCATTTGAAATGATAGGTACTGCAATGGCTAGATTCGATATATCTAGATTTGGGATGGAAGCTTTTAGAGCATCTCCTAGGCAAGCGGACTTATTAATCGTTGCTGGGACGCTTACTTGGAAAATGGCTGTTCCTTTGCGTAGACTTTATGATCAGATGTCCTCTCCTAAATGGGTAATATCTATGGGGGTTTGTGCAACTTCTGGTGGTCCATATTATCAAAGCTATTCGGTCGTGCCTGGAGTGAACCATATCATGCCGGTTGATGTATATGTACCTGGGTGCCCTCCTAGGCCAGACGCCTTACTATTTGGCATAATGCAACTTCACGATAAAATTAGAAAATACAGTCTAGTTGGAAAAGTAGCTGGTCAAGAATGATTCAAGAATGGCGAGGAAATTATTTAGCAGAAAAAATAGAATTAAAGGTAAAAAATTCCATTGATAAATTTGATGAAAAAAATGTTTGGATAAACTCAGAAAAATTATACGAAGTTTGTAAGCTTCTTAAAAATGACCCGCTATTTGAGTTTGATTTGCTTAATAGTTTGACTTCTGTCGATTATATTGACCATTTTGAAATCGTTTATCACTTTACATCAATTTCATATCGTTCATCATGTATCATCAAATGTAAAGTAGGTTACGGAAGAAATAATCCTAAAGTAGATAGCGTTGTTGATTTATGGAGAGGTGCGGATTATCAAGAACGAGAAATATGGGATTTAATGGGCGTAAAATTTATCGGCCATCCAAATCTTAAAAGAATAATGCTATGGGATGGTTTCCCTGGTCATCCTTTGAGAAAAGATTTTGTTACTTATGATCAATCTATTGTAAACAGTAAGGGAGATGATTAGTGTCTATTGAAACTAGGCCTGTTACAGTAAATCTTGGTCCTCAACACCCTTCAACTCATGGAGTATTTAGGATGAGGGTTACTTTTGATGGTGAGGAAATTGTTGATGTAGAGCCAGTATTTGGATATCTACATAGAGGCTCAGAAAAATTAGCTGAAGAAAGAACGTATTCACAAATTGTGACTTTGACGGATAGAATGGATTATGTTTCCTCTATGTTAAATAATCAAGCGTACATTTTGGCCGTTGAAAAACTCTGCAATATTGTTCCCTCTCCTAGAGGAGTATGGTTGAGAATGATTGCTTCAGAATTACAAAGAATTGCTAGCCATTTTGTTGCAACAGGTTTTTTGTTGCAAGATCTTGGCGCCCTGGGTACCCCATTAATATACTGCATGAGAGAGCGAGAAAATATTCTAGATTTATTTGAAATGTTATGTGGAGCTCGTATCACAAACTCATATCTTAGGCCAGGTGGAGTATTTATGGATGCACCAGAAGTATTCTGGCCCGCCTTAGATCGTTCATTAGGTGATATCGAAAAAAGTATTGATGAAATTGAGGAGTATCTATCTGGAAATGAAATTATTTTTTCTCGAACCAAAGGTACCGCAGTTTTATCTTCCGAATCTCTTGTGAATGCATCAATAACAGGGCCAATGTTGAGGGCAAGCGGAGTTGATTGGGACCTTCGGCACAGAAATCCATATGACTATTATTCTGATATAACTTTTAAGCGTATACTTCATACAGCATCAGATAACTATGCGCGATATTGGGTGAGAGTTCAAGAGATGAGAGAAAGCCTAAAAATTATTTCTCAGTGTATAAAAAATATTGAACCAGGTCCTGTCAGACCTTCGTTTGATGACGTGCCAAGACTTGTTAGGCCAGAGCCGGGAGATTCATATGCTGCCATAGAAGGTTCGAAGGGTGAGTTAGGTTTCTACCTAGTGAGTGATGGTGGTATTTCTCCTTATAGAATGCATGTTAGAGCACCTTCATTAATCAACTTGACTCTTCTGAGAGAAATGCTAGTAGGTGAACTTTTTGGTGATCTTTTCGTAATATTTGGAAGTGTGGATTTGAATATGGGAGAAGTAGACAGATAATGTCAAACTTATTAGTTGAAAATATGATTTGGAGAAACATTTATTGTAATGTTTCTAAATCTAGTAGTGACTGTATTGATATGGGGTATAGTTTTGGGGTAATTCCTAGTGGTTTTGAGTGGCTAGCGTTTATTTTGTCTGCAATAAGTATAATTGGCCTGTTTATTAATGGAGTATTGGGTGGAGTGATTGTTCTAATTTGGGGAGAAAGAAGATTATTTGGTAGGTTCCAAAATCGTACCGGTCCAAATCGTTGGGGTCCTTACGGTATTTTGACCCCAGTAGCAGATGCAATTAAGACTATGTTTAAGGAGGATATTTTACCAAAAGATGCCGATAGGCTTTTATATAACCTTGCACCAATTATGGTTGTCGTTCCTGTTTTAATTGTTTTTTCAGTAATTCCTGTTGGATTAGGCTCATATATTGTGGATCTAAATATTGGTATTCTGTTTGTTTTAGCGGTCACTTCAATTTCATCATTGTCGGTTTTGACGGCTGGCTGGTCCTCGGGTAATAGAATAGCAATTTTATCTGCCTTGAGATCTGTAGCTTTATTAATAAGTTATGAAATTCCAATGGGATTAGCTGTGATTGGAGTAATAATGTTGTCAGGTTCATTGTCACTTGGAACAATTGTTGAATCTCAGCAAATTCCTTATATATTAGTTCAACCACTTGGTTTTTTTGTTTTTTTTCTTGCGGCAATGGCTGAAATGGCTAGAGCGCCTTTTGATCTTACTGAAGCAGAATCTGAACTAGCAGCAGGACACCTTAATGATTATTCAAGTATGAAATTTGCTTTGTTTTTTTTGGGTGAATTTATGGCAGAATTAGCTACAGCAGCAATTGTTACCACACTCTTTTTAGGTGGTTGGAAGGGGCCTGGATTTATTCCTACTGAGTTTTGGTTTGGTGCAAAATTAGTATTCGTGTTATTCCTAATAGTTTGGTTTAGAATGACCCTACCGAGATTAAGAGTTGATCAGGTATTGCAATTTGCCTGGAAGGGCTTATTTGAACTGACAATGGTAAATATTATAACCACTGCAATTTTTATATTTATTTGGCCTGAACCTGGGTTAAGAGAGTTGTTGATATTAGCGGCAATAAATTGGCCTGTAGCGATAATTTCAATTTGGGGTGTATCAAAAATTTTAGGTACAAAACAATATGAGAACATTGAGTCATTAAAAAATGAAAATGCGTACCCCTATTCATTCAAAACTCTTCCTTCAGAGTTTTATCATCAAAAAAGTGAGGGAGGAAAAATAAAATGATTGGAAAAGGAATACCAAAAGGATTTATTATAACTTTAAAAAACTTTTTTAGAACTCCTGTTACTGTTCAGTATCCTGATCGAAAAGTCAGTTTGTTCGAGTATGCAAAAATTCACAAAAAGAATATTTTCAAACTTTTCTTTTCTCAGCCAATGTTATCTATAAAAATTTCTCTAGGACTAATTTCAGTACCGAGTTCCGTTGAACAATCTCAGAGATTTCGGGGGAATGAGTTTACATTTTTTGAAGAAAGGTGCACGGTATGTGCAAGTTGTGCTAAATATTGTCCTTTAGGGATAATTGAAATTGTGAGTGTTCCTGGCGGTTTTGATGCGCAAGAGGGGGAAAGTTACAAGCTTGAAGTTTTTGATATTGATATTGGAAGATGTATGTTTTGTGGTCTGTGTGTTGAAGCCTGTCCTTATGACGCATTACATATGGGTACTAAGTTTGAAAAATCGACATATGTTCGTGACAATTTGATTATTACAAAAGAAAAATTAGCAGAATCAGAAAAATCACCAAGTTCTTTTTATCGTCCACAATTTGAAAAAAAGAAATTTGACCCGTTTAAAGATAATATAGACGATCATTATAAGGCTGGTAGACACGAGAAACCTGAGTATAAAGACCTGAAGAAAAAATGGGTAGATGACAGATGATTGAAAATTCTTTTTTTATGGATTTAATATTTTATATTGTATCTGCTGTAATCATTTCACTATCAATAGTAGTAATTTTCATAAGTGATATTTTTAGAGCAGCTATAGCACTTGCAGGTACATTTTTAGGTATTGCCGTTGTTTACTTTATGCTCAATGCAGAATTCATAGGTGCAGTCCAAATTCTAGTATATGTCGGCGCAATTTCAGTATTGATGGCTTTTGCAGTCATGTTTTTGAGAACTTTATCTAAATCTGCAACTCCATCATCATATCGGCCATTTAGTCTTATTATTTCAGTTTTGATTTTCATAAGTTTTCTTATAGGAATATATAATATTGAATGGAAAACCATAGATATTTTAGATGATTCATACGATAAAAATATTTTAGGAACACTTTATGGAAAATATTATGAATTAGGATATGGAGAACATATTTATATTTCAAGTAGTGAAAATTTAGATTCAGGTCTTTTATCTGTAGAAAATAAGGGGGTATTTATAGATTCAACGTCTATTATAGGGGCTTACTTAGTTCAAGAGTATTTATTAGCATTCCAGATCATAGGTTTAATATTAGTTGTAGGGGTTGTTGGTGGTCTTTTGATAATGAAGGAACCAGACAAGGATGAAACTTTATGACCTTAGAGAATTTACTTATACTTTCTGCAGCTTTATTTTCCATAGGAATTTATGGTGTTTTATCTAATAGAAATTTTATAAGCATAATTATGTCATTGGAACTAATATTTAACTCTTTAGTGATAGCTGGGGTGGCATTTAGTCGATTTATATTGCCTTTTGGTATTTTAGATGAAGGAGACATTCACTCATCAACCTTAAGAAGTGCTCTTTCTGGGCATATGTTTGGTATTTTTATAATTGCTGTTGCAGCTACTGAAGCTGCATTAGCATTGGCATTAGTTTTTGCTCTTTCAAGAGTTAACAAAAACCTTAATATAGAAAACGTATCTGAGATAAGGGAATAATTTTGTGGGTCGATTATAAAAAAGCATCTAATTTAATATCTGCCGAAATGTGGAAAGATTTATTTGAAGGAGAAGGGTTGCCTTCGAAAATCTTACCGGATAAAAATATTTTAGACTGGTCTGAAAACGTTAGTTTTAGAATATTAGTTCCTAAAGGCAGAGAGCACGTTGCTGACGAAATTCTGAGGAAATTATGAAATGAATTATGAATTTTTATCTTATCTAGTAATATTATTGCCGTTATCTAGTTTTATTATTAATGGTTTATTCACAAGGAAATTTCTTGGCTCTTCATCAATTTATGCAGGATACATCACAATTTGTTCTATATTTTTGTCATTCATGATTTCTTTAATTTTATTATTTCAAATAATAATTAACTCTGAACAATTTCTATTTGACCCAATAAGCTGGATCAGTATTTCTCATCTATATATTTCTTTTGGAATAATTTTGGATAATCTTACAATAGTCATGATGGTTGTAATAACATCTGTAAGTTTACTAGTTCAAATATATGGACTGTCTTATATGCATGGGGATAAAAGTCTAACTCGGTATTACACATATATGTCTTTATTTACAGCATCAATGCTTGGTTTAGTTCTTTCAAAAAATATTGTACAATTATTTGTTTTTTGGGAATTGGTAGGTGTATCTTCTTATATGTTAATTGGATTTTGGATGAACAGGCCATCTGCAGCTAATGCAGCTAAAAAAGCTTTTATTATGACTCGTTTCGGTGATTTTGGTTTCTTGTTTGGAATTTTATATTTGTTCTCAGTTAATCCTGCTTATCTTGATATTAATACACTTTATAATGCTGTAAATAATGGAGAAATATCTAATTATTCTGCGACTATAATTTCAGCTGGTCTTCTTGTAGGGGCTATAGGTAAATCGGCTCAATTTCCATTACACACTTGGTTGCCAGATGCAATGGAAGGCCCTACTTCAGTTTCAGCTTTGATTCACTCTGCAACAATGGTAACAGCCGGAGTATTTCTAATTGCAAGATTTTTTCCATTATTTGATATATCTAACATAATGATTTATGTAGCTTTAATTGGGGCTGTCACATCCGTTTTTGCTGCTTCTATGGGATTAGTTGCAGATGATATTAAAAAAGTACTAGCATATTCTACTATTAGCCAACTAGGCTATATGATGTTTGCTTTGGGTATTGGCGCTTATGCACCTGCAATATTTCATCTTTTTACTCATGCATTTTTTAAGGCTTGTTTATTCTTGGGAGCAGGATCTGTACATCATGCCTCTGGGACATTTAATATGAAATATATGGGTGGAATGAGAAAAGTTATGCCAATAACATACATAGCTATGATGGTATCAAGTCTCAGTTTAGCAGGACTTTTTCCTCTTTCAGGTTTTTGGTCCAAAGATGAAATATTGGCCCATGCTGCTCATCAAGAAAATTTACTTGGCTATGTTGTATTGATTCTAGGATTAATAGCAGCTTTCATGACTGCATTTTATATGTTTAGAGCCATATTTTTAGTTTTTCATGGTGAGTGGAAAGGGGGAGGAGAATCTGAAGAAAAAGAGTTAGTTCAAAATCATCAATCAGTACACCCGACTATAGTTAAACCGCATTTAGAAGAGTCTCCAAAATTTATGATTTATCCTATGATAGTACTCGGTATATTAGCTATTATGATTGGCTTTATTGTTAATCCTTTGATCGATTTGTTTATTATTGAAAAACATGCTTTTGCACATTTTATAACCGATAATTATGAAGTTTTTAGTGGTGATAAAACCAAGATATATAAAGCTGGAGGATCGCCAAAATTTGACTTAATTATTGCTTTAATTTCTTCAATAATAGCAATATCCGGAATTTTGTTAGCTTATGCATTATATGTAATGCGTAAGAATATATCTATTCAGAAAAATATAAGTCAAGGAATAATGTATAAAATTTTGAATAATAAATACTACTTAGACTATTTATATGAAGATATCATTATTAGAAAATTGTTTTATAAAAAACTTTCAGGTTTTTTGAGATGGTTTGATGAAAATACTGATAATATTAATGTTCAAATATCTAGTATAGTTACTCGATTTAGTAGAAGTATTTTATTTTTACAAAACGGTCAGACTCAAGTTTACGTATATGGCATGTTTATAGGTATTTTAGTTCTGTTTTTATTATTTTATTTGAGAGTAGGGTAATCTAAATGTTTGATGGAATTCTTTCAGTTACTATTTTTCTACCAGTAATATCTGCTGCAATTATTTTATTTTTCTTTAAAAATAATAATTCAATCCGTTATTTTGCTAACTTTACAACAGGAATTGTTTTTCTTTTATCCTTAATGATGTTTCTAAATTATGATACTGAAATATCAGGTTTCCAAATGATAGACTACTTTGAAACATGGATTCCCTTTGAATATCTCCGGTCTTCATATATAGTGGGAATAGACGGGCTTAGCGCTCCACTTGTTCTTTTGACTGGAATTCTTGGATTTGTTTCAACTTTGGCATCATTAAGAGTGGAGAAAAGAGTAAAAGAATATCATATATGGTTACTTGTTTTGATCTCTTCTGTTTTTGGGGTTTTCGTTTCTTTAGATCTACTTTTATTTTTCATATTCTTTGAATTTGAGTTAATTCCTATGTATATGCTGATTTCCATTTGGGGTTCAGGTAGGCCAAAGTATTCTGCTATGAAGTTTGTTTTATTTACTTTATTTGGTGGTGCTTTGATGTTAGTTGGTATTTTATCAATATACATGTCTACAGATGTTGGTACATTAATTATGGTATCAATCCCAGAATTGAACCTAGTAGGAATTCCTGAGTTAATTCAATATTCTGATTTACTTCTTCCCGCATCATTTATATTTATTCTATTTTTTATTGCTTTTGCAATTAAGTTGCCATCTTGGCCAGTGCATAGTTGGCTACCAGATGCTCATACTGATGCACCAACAGCAGTTTCAGTAATGTTAGCAGGAGTATTGCTAAAAATGGCTGGCTACGGTCTAATAAGAATAAATATAGGTTTTTTTCAAAATACTAAAGGATTTTCTATATATGACGCTTCTGTATTTATATCAATTTTAGCTGCAATTTCTGTTGTTTATGGTGGTATTATTACTGTAAGGCAAACAGACATGAAAAGATTAATAGCATTTAGTTCAATTAGTCATATGGGGTTCGTCATGCTAGGAGTTTCTGCAATTGGGACTTCTAACTCAAATACCTCTATTGCAGGAATTAATGGTGCTGCGTTACAAATGTTTACTCATGGTACTATTACAGGATTAGCTTTCTTGATGGTAGGATTCACGTATGAAAGAACTCATACTAGGCATATACCTCACTTAGGGGGCTTATGGCATAAAATACCTATAATAGCTGTATTCTTTTTTATTTCAGGATTTGCATCTCTAGGTCTGCCAATGTTATCTGGTTTTGTATCAGAAATAATGATCTTTCTTTCAACTTTTACGATTTGGCCAATAGCTACAATCATTTCCGCATTTGGAGTAGTATTAGCAGCAGGGTATATTTTGTGGATGATCCAAAGAATATTTTTTGGAGTTAAGCCCCCAGATGAAATTTTTTCAGACGAAATTTACGATCAAATTGAAGATGTAAAGAAAATAGATTTGTTACCAATTTTATTATTGACTATCCCGGTATTTTTAGTTGGCATATGGCCATCGTTATTAACTGAAATTATAAACCTAGGAGTAGAAGGGGTATTAAGGTGAATCTAAACGATTTAAAATTACTATCACCGGAGATATTTTTATCTGTCTCCAGCCTTTTTCTTCTAGTATTATCTTTATCAAAAGTAGATGTGAAAAGGATTGTAAATTTATCTATAATTTCACTCATAATTACTATTTTATTAGTTTGTAATTTATGGTTTGGTTGGTTGTTTGAACCTTCGTCAAAAAATAGTTTGTTAGGTTCGTTTTCGTCGGATAACTTTTCATTATTTTTCAAATTGCTAATTTTGCTTTCTTCCCTAATCACAGTTTTTGGCAGTTTTCAATATTTTGTATCAGAAAAAACTAGAAATTATTTTGGAGAATTTATTTCACTAATATTCTTATCAATCGTTGGAATGATGTTACTAGTTTCCTCAACAGAACTTATAACAATTTATGTTTCACTGGAATTGTCTGCACTTCCTATAATAGTACTTCTATCTATTCATAGAACAAAATTAGGTATTGAGTCAGGTATAAAATTCTTTATATTGTCTGCATTTTCTAGTGCTATATTATTATATGGGTTTATATATTTATATGGATTAACTGGTTCTACAAACTTATTATTAATTCAGGAATCTATATCTAAAATGAGTCTAAATGAAGGGTCCACTTTTATTACATATGGGATTATTATTTCTATTGTTTTAATTATTGCGGGTTTTAGTTTTAAGATGGCGATAGTTCCTTGGCAAATGTGGATTCCAGATGTTTATCAAGGTGCTCCTACGCCTGTTGCTGCCTTTTTATCAGTTGCCTCTAAGTCTTCGGCTTTTGCAGTAATAATTAGGATGTTTTATACTTCTTTTACTAATGAAGATCTAATGCTTGATTGGTCTTTGATATTTGCTGTTCTTGCAGCTATAACAATGACACTTGGAAATTTATTTGCACTTAACCAAAAGAATATAAAAAGATTATTAGGTTACTCAACGATTGCTCAAGCTGGTTATATTCTTATTGGTTTAGCTGCTATACCAGGCGGTAATTCTATGAACTTTAGCGGTATTCAGGGGAGTATGTACTATCTGGGAGGTTATTTATTCACAAATATGTCAATATTTATTGTTATTACTATTATTATCTCAAGAACTAAGGATGAAACTATAGAAGGACTAAGTGGTTTTATAAAAGTTTCTCCGGTGTATTCTATTATTTTAGTAGTTGGTTTATTATCCTTGATAGGTATGCCCCCTACAGTTGGATTTATGTCAAAAGTAATCATATTTGGGTTTGCTATAAACTCAGGATATCCTTGGCTGGCTCTTGTAGGAGTTATAAATTCTGTCCTTGCAGCATTTTACTATTTGAGAATAATTAGATTTATTGTTTTTGAAGAGCCCTCTACAACTAAACTAACGCAAGTTCATTTACTTCGTGACAACAGAACTATTTTAGCAGGGTCAATATGCTCTATATTAGTTCTTTTATTAGGAATAATTCCTTTCATATTGCTAGAGATGTCAAAAAAGGCTATTAATTTTATATAATTGATATATATACATAGAAATATAGAAAAAATATGAAATCTTACAATACTATAGGCATAATTTATAATAGTTTATCTGGGGCAGCATCAAAACTTTCTAAGAAAATTATTGATAATTTTTCTAATGATAAAACTTTTTGGATAGCAAATGAGATAGATATATTGAGCCAGAAAGATAAGATAAATCAATCAGAATTAATAATTGCAGTAGGTGGGGATGGGACAATTTTGAGAGTTGCTCATTTAGTAGCAGACCATAATATTCCTATTTTAGGTATTAATATGGGTCGCGTGGGATTTATGAGTGAAATTGAAGAATCTGAAGCTTTAAATACTTTGCCTTGGTACTTTGAAGGAAATGCTAGAGTTGAAAAAAGGTATATGCTTGAGGCAATGTTTCTAAAAACTAAAGAGGTTTTTGCAATTTCATTAAATGATATTGCTGTAGCAAGGGGGAATTTGATTAGGATTGTTGAGCTAGCAACATATATTGATGGAGTCCATTTGGCTACATATAGGTGTGATGGAATTGTAGTCTCAACAGCAACTGGGTCCACTGGGTATAATCTCGCGTTAGGTGGGCCTGTTTTAGATCCTTTATCAAAAGATTTTATACTCAAGCCTATAGCTAGCCACATGAGCCAATTTGGTGGAGTGGTATTAAGTGGTAGTTCAAGAATTAAGATCGAAATAATTAGCGAACAACAAATTAATTTCTCCTCCGATGGTTTTATTGATAAACAATTAAACAAAGCCGATCAAATAGAGATCTATCAAAGTAAGAAATATATAAGTTTTTTGAGAAAAAAAGAATCCTCAGAATTTTGGGGTGATATAACAAGAAAGCTTGGTATAAGAAAAGGTATTTAGTTGGAACAATATAGACATAAAATATTAGATTCAAAAAATATTTATGATGGAGAGAAATTTTCTCTTAAAATTGTAAATGCTAAAAATCAAAATAATCAATCCTATAATAAAGAAATTATTCAACATCCTGGTTCTGTTGTTATATTACCAGTAACTCAAAATCATGAGATTATTTTGATAGAGCAATATAGAATTGCTATAGACAAAAAAATAATTGAATTACCAGCTGGAACATTGGGGAAAAATGAAGATCACTATGAAGCAGCTAACAGGGAACTGAGAGAAGAAACTGGATTTAGAGCTAAAAATATTAAATTGATTCATAAAATGTGGGTTGCTCCAGGATACTCATCAGAATGTTGTTATTTATATTTGGCTGAAAATTTAGTTCCAGATCCATTACCTTCTGATCTGGGAGAGGATATAATAGTAAAAAGAAAAAATCTAAATGATGTAAAAGAAATGATTATTTCTGGACAATTAGAAGATCAAATGACTTTAGCGTCTTTATTGTTTTTTTTCTCAAAAAATGATTAGAAAAGATTTAGGAACAACTAAATGTACGAACATGATGTTTTAATTATTGGTGGTGGTCTAGCTGGGCTAAGAGCCGGTATTGAGGTTACTCGCCATGGAGTTGATGTCGCTGTAATATCTAAAGTTCACCCAGTTAGGAGTCATTCTAATGCTGCACAAGGCGGAATTAATGCCCCGCTTACAGATAGAGGAGACGAATGGGAAGGTCACGCATATGACACTATCAAAGGAAGTGATTTCTTAGCCGATCAGGATGCTGTAGAAATTATGTCCTCCGAGGCTGGTGATGCTGTTATTGAATTGGAAAGAATGGGAGTGATTTTTTCCAGAGGAGAAGATGGTAGATTGGGAACTAGAGCTTTTGGTGGGCAAAAGGTAGCCAGAACTTTTTTTGTGGGTGCTATTACAGGATCAGCTTTATTGCATGTTCTTTATGAACAATCAGTAAAATTAGGTCTTGGGGTATATGAAGAATGGTTTGTTACTAAATTAATTATGGAAGATGGGGTATGTAGGGGAGTAGTTGCCTATGACATTAAATCTGGAGAACTGCATACAATAAAAGCTAAAGCTGTCATAATGGCTAGTGGAGGTTCAGGTAGAGTTTTTGAACCATCAACTAATGCACTAATTTGTACAGGAGATGGTTTAGCCCTAGCATATCGAGCAGGTGTTCCATTAATGGATATGGAAATGATACAATACCATCCAACCACATTAGCACGTACAGGGATACTTCTCTCTGAAGCTGCTAGAGGTGAAGGTGCATATTTATTAAATTCAAAAGGTGAAAGATTTATGGAAAAATATGCCCCTGATTATATGGAACTGGCATCTAGAGATGTGGTTTCTAGGTCTGAGCAAACAGAAATTGATGAAGGAAGAGGAATCGATGGTAATGTTCATTTAGATCTTAGGCACTTAGGTAGAGATTATATTGAACAAAGACTAGGGTACCTTGAGGAAGTCTCTCAAGAGTTTTTAGGGATAAGTATGGCTGAGGAACCTGTACCTGTGAGGCCTGGAATGCATTATATTATGGGTGGAATAAAGACCGATTATAATGGTGCGACTAATGTGCCTGGTNTATATGCCGCAGGGGAATGTGCGAATGTAAGNGTGCATGGTGCCAATAGACTTGGAGCAAATTCATTACTTGATACNGTTGTATTTGGTAGAAGNTCTGCTGTCCACGCNCTTGAATATATAAAAACNGTTGAATCANCTTCTAAATCAGAAATTGATTTGAAATCTGAGCAANCAAGACTTCAATCNATACTAGATAGGCCTAAGGNNGAAAGTATTGCAAAGGTCCGTGAAGATATGGCNCTAGGTATGACTAAAGGAATTGGAGTNTGGAGAGATCAAAGTTCNATGGAAGGTGCTCTTGAAAATCTTAATAATGTNAAGACTCGTGTTCCANATGTTTCAGTAGAAAATAAAGGTAAAGTGTTCAATACAAATTTACTTTTNGCNNTAGAATTAGANTTTATGGTTGATAATGCTGAGGCTATAGTTCATGGNGCACTNATGAGAAAAGAAAGTAGGGGAGCTCATTTCAGAACAGATATGCCTGAAAGAGANGATGAAAATTGGNTAAAGCATACNCTTGTATATAAAGACGAAAATAGTAGTAATGGTGTAAGGACNGACACTTCACCAGTTAAAATAACCCAATGGGAACCAGTTAAGAGGGTTTATTAATGATAGTTGACTTAAAGATAAAAAGATTTGATCCTTCAGATTCTGGAGGTAAGACATGGTGGCAAGAATACAGTGTTGATATTCATAAGGATTCAACAGTTTTGGATGCTCTAATACAAGTAAGAGAGTATGAAGATACTTCACTTGCTCTAAGGTGTGCTTGTAGAGCTTCTATATGTGGTTCATGCGGAATGAAGGTTAATGGAGATGCAAAATTAGTTTGTAAAACTAGAGTTGTTGAAGTTTCTCCTGATGGTGAACAAATCACCGTAGAGCCTATGGGAAACCAGCATGTAGTAAAAGATTTAGTAATTTCATTGGATACTTTTTTTGACCAAATTAAACGTATAAAACCCTATGTGCAACCAGATGAAAGTCCTGAAAGTGGTGAATATATAGCATCCAACGAATCTATGGAAAACCTACTGACCTCAATGAATTGTATNATGTGTGGTTGCTGTGTTTCAGATTGTACTGTTCTAGAAGTAGATAGTAATTTTATTGGTCCTGCAGCTCTTGCTAAAGCATGGAGATTTGTTGAAGATCCAAGAGATTCTAAAAAGGAAAGTAGGCTGTCAGAATTAAATAATGAAGATGGCGGAATATGGGATTGTACCAGATGTATGAAATGTGTTGAAGTTTGTCCAAAAGGAGTTTCTCCTATGGATAGAATTATGGAACTTAGAGAATCTGCTATCGAATCAGGTCATAAAAACACTTCTGGTTATCACCATACTGAATCTTTTTATAATTCTGTAAAGAAACATGGTAGATTAGATGAAACAAGATTAGCTGTAGATTCCGCGGGAATAACTAATGTTACAAGACTGTTAGATTTAGCTCCTGTAGGTATGAAAGCTATGATGAAAGGTAAATTACCTCCAATCTTGCCACATAAATCTGAAGATCATAAAAATATAAAGAAACTGTATGACCAAGTAGAAGGAGAAAAATAATGAAATATGCTTTTTATCCAGGCTGTGTTGCTAGAGGTGGAGCACCTGAACTTTATGATTCAGCAATGGCGGTAATGAAAAAACTAGATATTGAATTAGAAGAATTGACAAAAGCTGCATGTACAGGTGCAGGAGTACTTCAAGAAAAGAATCTAAAAATGGGTGATGTGTTAAACGTCAGAACTTTTGCTATGGCAGAAAATATGGGTCTACCTATATTAGTACTTTGTTCTACTTGCCAAGGAGTAATGAGTCAAGCTAATTACAGAGTAAAGAAAAATCCAGAATATCTTAAAGAAATAAATGAAATTTTAGCAGAGGAAAATTTAGAATATAAAGGCACTACGGATATAAAGCATCTTTTGTGGGTAATTATAGAAGATATAGGTTTAGAAAAATTAAAATCAACTTTCACTAAAGAATTAACTGGAATGAATATGGCTCCATTCTACGGATGTTATATGGTTAGACCTTCAGATGCATTAGGGTTTAAAGAAAATCCGATCAGGGAAACTTCAGTTGAGGAACTTATAGAAGCTGTTGGGGGAAATGTTACAGATTTTGCTGGTAAAACAGCATGTTGTGGATTTCCAATTTTATTTATTAATCAAGCAAATTCTATGAAAATGGTTGCTAATCATACAGGTACAGCTAAAGATAAAGGGGCTGATGCAATGGTTACTCCATGTCCTTTATGTCATTTAAATTTAGATGGTTATCAAGCTAAAGCGAGAAGACAGGTAAGAAATGACAAGGCAGATTTGCCAATAATACACGTTCCTCAATTGATTGGATTGGCTATGGGTATGAAAGAGAAAGAATTAGGATTACAAAAACATATAGTATCAACAAAAGATATTATAAAAAAATTAGAACAAGTTTCTATATAATTTTTTCTTCAATAATTAGGTCAAATTTAGTGTGTTCTTCCAATGGGTAAATAGGTCTTTCACATATTTTGTGACCCAAAGAATGTAAGTTCGCACTCGTGGATCCGGGAGCGTCAATGTTAAAGTTTATTTGACTCCATTCGTCAAAAAACTCAGGTCTGCAATGGGGTGACTTGACAACTATCAAGTCATAATTTTTTGGATTAATACCTGCACCTAAAAATACTGATCTATCAAATAAACTTATAGGCTTAGAAGTGCAAACTAGTGTAAAATTTTCAGAAATTAAGACCGCAGTTTTTCCTGAATTTCTTCTTACGTTTCTACTTTCTTCTATATGATCACCATCAGAAATAAATTTAACTTTGAATTTCATTTCATAAGGCTTAAATCTATTATCAAAATATCCACCCAGTTGTCCAATAAATTCATTATCAAAACCAAAATTAATAGCTTTTTGAACTAAGGCAGGATCGGTGATTGGTGCAAGGACTTTTTTATTATATTTTTTTTGATGTAAAAATTTAATAATATAGTTTGAATCTCCTGTTGCACCTGAAGATGGAGCATCAGCAGCATCGGTATAAATTATAGTTCCTTCAGTTGCTTTTGAATTTTTATATGCTTCATCAATGTCAAATAATTTAGATTGCATGTTTGCTCGATTATTCCAAAACTCTTTTGCTATAGTTTTTATTTCCTCATTATTTTTTTTATGGTATTTATCATATATAAAATATATTTGTGAACATAATTCAGGTACATCAGTGAATGGATTTCCTATATGAAAACCACCTGAAATGATTTGTTTAGTTTCTTCTAATTTTTTTATTTTATTAATTTGNTCACCAAAACAACCAGTTTCNGTTATGAGNTCATNTCCTCTAACNAGAGCAGGTATTCTNATCCTGGATATANTTAATTTNGCTCCNNTAATCATATANCTAAGTAACTCTGCTGCTCTTTTACCAGTATCAAAAAAATCAATATGAGGATAAGTATGGAAACTAGTAAAAGCATCACCGTATGTAATCATTTTTTTAGTTAGAATTCCATGTAAGTCCATAGAAAAAACTATTGGTACGGATTTACCAAAAATTTCTCTGGTTTTTTTCAATAACCATCCTTCAGGGTCATTTTCTGATACTCCTTGCATGGCACCATGAAGAGATAGATAAATTCCATCAATATTTTCTTTATGAATTTTTATATGCTTAAGATATTCTGCAGAAATTTTTTCCCAGCAATCTTCACTCATTGGACCAGCACTAGTAGCTCTTGCCCCTATGGTTGGCACGATATGAAAATATTTTTTTAGAACTTTTATTGCTCCTCCCATTTGAGTGGGTTTACCATTATGATAATTGAATAAATTTTCATTATGATGCACTTGAAATGCATCATAATTTGTCTGGACAGGGTTAAAAGTTGAAACTTCTTGAGCAATTTCCGCAATAAGAATTTTTTTCATAAACTCATTGCACCGTCAATAACAATTGTTTGTCCTGTCATGTAAGATGATTCATCTGATGCGAGATATACAGCCAATGAAGCAACTTCTTCAGGTGTGCCTATCCTCCCCATTGGTTGTCTAGCGATATAACTTTTACGAGTTTCAATAGGATTGTCAGTATTATTTATTCGCTCTTGTAGAGAGGGCGTTTCAACTGTTGCTGGTGCAATTGCGTTAACTCTAATTTTTTTTTCAAGATAGTCTCTTGCGACAGACTTTGTAAGTCCTACTACTGCAGCTTTAGAAGATGTGTATATTGCACGATTGGGAATTCCGGATAAATTTGATGCTAATGATGCCATATTAATGATGGAGCCTCCACCNTTATCAATCATTGAGGGAAGAAATGTTTTTATCATTCTAAACATGGACTTTACATTTATATTAAATGATTTATCCCATTCTTCTTCAGTGGCATCAAGTATTGTCCCTTCAGCTACAAATCCTGCACAGTTGAATAGAATATCCGGAGTTCCAGAAAAATTAAGAAATTCTTCTATTGAATTATTATCTGTTACATCGCATACAGTGGTTAATATTTTATTTTTTGAACTAATTTCATTTATTTTATTTTTATTTATATCTGAAGCATAAACAGTTGCTCCTTCATCTGCAAAAGCTTCAGCGATAGCTCTTCCCATTCCCTGTGCTGCTGCTGTGATTACAGCTTTTTTCCCATATAATCTATCCATTTTTTTCCATGATTTCAATCAGTTCTTGTACAGAATCTGCAGAATTCTTAAGAGCTATAGATTCTTCTTCTGTTAAATCAACTTGAATGATTTCCTCAACTCCTGAGGCTCCTAATTTTATTGGAACACCCGCATATAAATTATTAATTCCATACTCACCTTGCAGAAATGCTGCGCATGGTAAAATTTCTTTTTTATCTAATAATATAGATTCAACCATTTGAGCTGAAGCTGCTGAAGGGGCATAATAAGCAGATCCAGTCTTTAGCAGGCTTACTATTTCCGCTCCACCATCTCTAGTCCTCTGTACTATTTCTTCTAGGCGATCAGGTTTTATTAGTGATGATATAGGTACTCCTCCAACAGATGTGGAACCTATTAATGGTACCATCGAGTCTCCATGTCCCCCTAATACGTAAGCTGAGACATTTGTAACAGACACGTTTAACTCAGCCGCTAAAAATGATCTAAATCTAGCAGTATCTAAAATTCCTGCCATACCTACAACTCTTTCTTTTGGAAATCCACTAACTTTATAAGCATGTTGAACCATTGCATCTAATGGATTTGAGACTATCACTAAAATAGCATTGGGTGATCTTTTAGCTATTTCTTCTGTAACAGAACCAACTATTTTCATATTAGTTAGCAATAAGTCATCTCTACTCATCCCAGGTTTACGTGCAATTCCAGCAGTTATTACTACGACATCTGAGTTTGCAGTTTCATCATATGAATTTGATCCGATTATTTTTGCATCTGTGCCAATAACTGGTCCTGATTCAAGAAGATCTAATGCTTTACCTTGTGGCATATCTTCTACGATATCNACCAAAACAACGTCAGAATGGCCTTTTTCATAAATTCTTTGAGCTGTTGTTGCTCCTACATTTCCNGCTCCAACAACTGATACTTTAAATTTCATAATAATTTTCCTTTATTTATTTTCCCCAGGGTTTAATTTCCTGNTTTAGTTTTTTGTATCCTTCAATAAATCCTGGTCTATTTCCACTATATACTTTATCAAAAATATCAAGTTGGTCATCTAACCATTTTTTTAGTTCATTATTTTCTGGATTTGCGTCAATATATGCATCTCTGATTAAGACAAAATGTATTCTAGGATCATAAGGTTGCTTTGTTCCGTTTACCCACTCATCTCCATTAAGCAATCTTAATAACATAGCATCTGCTGATCCAAGTGTTTGTTCATGTATTGGNGGNCCATCCATTCTATACATAATTGATGTCATNTCTCTACCATTACCAGTTGTGTATCCCATATTTTCCCATAACTCGTCAATNTCTATTTTTTTACCTAAATTACTAGCTACTCTNCCTGCAAATTCTCTTAAGGGATCTGAAACATCAGCTAGTAAATCTGTAAGTCTATCTCCATCAAGGTCNGTAGCATATACTATGGTTTCTTGATTATTAATTAAATCCCAAAGTAATAAACCATAATTTGTATCAGATATATTTTGCTCAATTCTTCCAGACCAATTTTCCATTCCATCCTTGAAGTTACTAGGTAGTAGATTGATAATTTTATCAATTTTCTCTTTATGTTCTATATATGGATCAACAGCATACTTTCTTCCTACTTCAAATTTTGTATCTCTTAAAAGCCAGGAGTGTAGGCCAGCATTTATTCCATCTTCCATAGCTTGAGTTGGTTTAGTAGCTATTCTTCCAATCGCATTTTTTTCATTTACTAATTTTAGGAAAAGGCGGTTAGCGTATGCCATTTGTACTCCAGGTGTATTCATTTCAGAATGAACAATTCCGTTATCATCAACTTTAAACTTAGACTTATCCTGAGAATAAGGTAGGCATGGCATGCTTCTGACGACGGTTATAGGTCCATAAGGTCTAACGTTACAATATACTCCTGCCTGAGTTCTAAGAGGAGCATTGCCAGATTTACCCATGACAACTACTTTTTCACCGTTTTTATCATAAACATATGCGTCACCTGCAGTAGACCACTTTACAGATGTACATGGCATATTACCAAACCATGATAAAGCTTCTAGGTTGGAATCATGTCTAAATTGACTCCACATTGGTACAGCATAAAATGGTAAATTTAGGATATCAATAGCGGCTAATGTTCCTAGAAGTGCATAGGCATCCGTCAAGGCGTGAGCGATTGGGTTGATTTCACTATTATGGTAGCCTCCTTTCCATACTATAGCGTTTGGATATCCATTAGGTTTTATGTCAGAATTGGTAAATAGTTTAGATAAATTTTCGGTTAAATTTCCTCCATCTGATTCTACTTTAGCTATGTTTAGTAAGTCGATCATTTTTTCTCCTTAAGGATTTCTACTTCCATTTATGCGGTTTTCCTTTGATTGGCAATATTTTACCAGTATCTTCTCTTAGTTTGTGGGTTTCAATTGTTTTTAGAGAATTTTTTTTTGTTACATTTTCTATCGAACTTATTCCAAAATCACCCATAGATTCGATATGACCCATTGCTACAAAAAGAATATCTGATACTTCATCTGCTATTGATAATTCATCTTCATCGTTATCTAATGCTTGATTAAGTTCCATAAATTCTTCGTCTAGTATTTTTTTTCTCATCTTAATAATTTCAGTAGGAGATTCATCTGCAAAACGACCAGAACCAACCTTAAATCTATTATGAAATTCCCATACCTCATCTGCCATTTTTTTTATAGCATTTGTAAATTCCTCTTTCGAAATATTGTTAGGTCGATATTTATTACTCATATTATAAAGGGATATTTCCATGCTTTTTAGGAGGAATGGAATCAACTTTATTTTCTAGCATTTCTAATGATGATATTATTTTTTTTCTAGTTTCTGATGGGTTTATCACATCCTCAATATATCCTCTATTTGCCGCAATATATGGGTTTGCAAACTGATTTTTATAATTTTCAACTAGTTCCTCTTTTTGAGCTTCAGGATTTTCACTATTAGCAATTTCCTTTCTACTAATTATATTAACAGCTCCTTCAGGTCCCATAACGGCTATTTCAGCTGATGGCCAAGCATAATTAATATCACCTCTTAAGTGCTTTGAACCCATCACTATATATGCACCTCCATAGGCTTTTCTTAGAATGATGCTAATTTTAGGAACAGTTGCTTCTACATAAGCATAGAGCAATTTTGCTCCATGTCTTATGATTCCATTATATTCTTGATGAGTACCTGGCATAAATCCAGGAACATCTACTAGGGTAATTATAGGTATATTGAATGAGTCACAGAATCTAACAAATCTTGATGCTTTAGCGGATGCATCTATATCTAGCATACCTGCTAATTTATTTGCCTGGTTTGCAACAATACCTACTACGGTACCAGATACTCTTGCTAAACCCACTATAATATTTTGAGCAAATAATTCTTGAATTTCAAAGAAAAAATTATCATCAACTATTTTTTCAATTATTTCTAGTACATCATAAGGTTTATTTGCCTCATCAGGAATTATATTGTTAAGTTGCTCATTTATTTCATTATTTTTATAATCATAATCTATACTAGGTGGCTTTTCAGAGTTATTTGAGGGCAGAAATGAAAGTAAAGTTTTTACCTGTTCAAAGCAATCTTTTTCATTACTAGAAATAAAGTGAGAAACTCCACTTTTTGAAGCATGAGTAACAGCCCCGCCTAAATCTTCATGAGAAATTTCTTCACCTGTAACAGACTTAACTACATCTGGTCCAGTAATGTACATTTGACCAATTCCATCAACCATAAATATAAAATCAGTTAATGCAGGAGAGTATGTTGCTCCTCCGGCAGCTGGGCCAGATATTATAGAAATTTGCGGTATCACTCCTGAAGATAATGTGTTTTTTTCAAAAATTTCACCGTAACCAGCTAATGAATCTATTCCTTCCTGTATTCGAGCTCCGCCAGAGTCATTAATGCCAACTATTGGGCATCCTGTTTTCAATGCTAAATCCATTATTTTAGCTATTTTTTGTCCTGCAACCAATGAGAGAGAACCACCTAAGACTGTAAAATCTTGAGAATATGCGAAGACTTTCCTACCATCGACTTTTCCATAACCAGTTATTACTGAATCTCCATCTATAATATTCTTTTCAAGCCCTAAATCTCTGGAACGATGATTGATAAATGGGTCTATTTCACTAAAACTATTTTCGTCAAAAAATTCTAATAATCTTTCTCTTGCAGTAAGTTTACCCTTTTTGTGCTGACTTTCTATCCTTTTTTCGCCACCACCTAACTCGGCTTTTTTTCTTCGATCAATTAACGATTGTAATTTATCTTCATTTGACATAATAAAATTCAGACCTTTATGTTCAGAGTTAAAAAATTAATATTAAATATATATTATATGTTCATACATTATATATGTAACACTAAAAATATATTACTTTTATAATAATATATTAGGTCTAAAAAAGTTAATTTGCTAAGTATGATTATTCAAAAAAATAAACTAATGTGGAATTCTAAGCCTTATATTATGGGAATAGTCAATGTTACTCCTGACTCATTTTCTGGAGACGGTATAATGGGTAATAATGAGGGCTTTTTAAACCTTGGCTTTGAAAAAGCATTAGGTATGGAAAAAGATGGAGCTGATATTATAGATGTGGGTGGAGAATCTACTCGTCCAAAGCATATTTATCAGGGAGCTCAGTCTATTTCAGCTAACGAAGAAATGGAAAGAGTGCTACCTCTTTTAGAAAAACTCAAAAATAATTTAGCAATTCCAATATCAATAGATACCCAAAAAGGTGTGGTGGCAAAGTATGCATTACAATCAGGAGCTAAGATAATAAATGATGTTTCTATGATGAGCGATGATGTAATGGTCGAAACACTAATTAAATACAAACCTATATATATATTGTCTCATCATAGAAAAACAAAACATTCTACGGACATAATTAATGACATTTATCTTGATCTTGATGAAAAGATACAATTTTTATTATCGAAAAATTTTCCTATGGAGAATATTATTATAGACCCGGGAATAGGATTTGGAAAAAATTCAGAGCAATCATTCTACATAATAAAGAATTTAAAAAAATTAATAAGCCGATTTAATATACCATTAATGATAGGTACTTCAAAAAAATCTTTCTTGGAAAACATTACTGGAGAGACATTAGACAATAGAGATATTGGGACCTATATTTCAAACTTCTTCTCCTTATTGAATGGTTCTTATATAGTAAGAGTTCATGACGTTATGAATACAAAAAAAATAGTTGATTTTTATAAACAAATTGAGAAAATATGAGTTATGTATTTATAGGGTTGGGTAGCAACTTAGGAAATAGGAAAGAAAACTTAAGATTAGCTATTTCAAAAATTGAAAATACATTTAGAATAATTAAGAAAAGTTTTATTTATGAAACAAAGCCATTTCAGGTGAACGATTTTCAACCTAATTATTTTAACCAAGTTATAAAAGTTCATTCTGGTAGCTATAATCCTTATGAATTTTTAGACAAATTAATGTTATTTGAAAAAGAATTAGGAAGGATAAGAGTAAGAACAAATGAGTCAAGGATTATTGATTTAGATCTATTGATGTATGGAGATGAAATTATTGAGAGTAAAAAACTTACTATCCCTCATCCAAGAATCCATGAAAGAGCATTTGTTGTCTTTCCTTTATTAGATATTGATGAAAAATTAGTTCATCCAGTTACGAGAGTATCATTTATGGATATTTCATTAGAATTAGGTGATTCTGGCATAAAAAAAGTTATAACTGGCTCATCATAGAAGTAAGTAAGAAAATTATGACACCAAAAAAAATTATTGCGTTATAACCCAATAAAAAAGATAATTTACCGTAAAATCCTTTTGTTTTTGAGTTATAAGAAAAATCTTCCTGTCTAAATCTCCAAACTAGATAAAACATTATGATTGAAATAAATAGTTTAATTATAAAAACTATTATCCAGTCGTTAGTAATATTTTCTGAAAGTTTAGTAAACATTAGAAAAATACCAGATAATATTATTCCAATTACAGAAATATCAACTAAATCACGATAAATTATCGAAATATTCTTAAACACAACTGAATGTTCTTGATTCATACTGCTTTGTACAGGTCTGATAATCAATGCAAAGAATATACTACCTCCAACCCATGACATGGCTGCGATTGAATGCAGCCATTTTATAAAAATTGTAATTAAATTTATAAAATCTATTTCCAAATTAAAGCCTTTAAGAATTACTTGAGTATTTAGAAATTTGCTCTAAAACATTATTTATATTTTTATCAATACTATCTATATTTACTCTTATTTGCTCCATTGTGTCTCTATTTCTTATTGTTACACAATTATCATTTTCAACAGTATCAAAATCTACAGTGATACAGACTGGTGTTCCTATCTCGTCCTGTCTTCGATATCTTTTTCCTATACTCTGAGTATCATCATATTCAGCATTATACTTTTTACTTATATTTTCATATATTTTTCTTGCTGTTGGAGTTAATTTTTCATTTCTTGAAAGAGGTAGCACTGCAACCTTATTAGGTGCTATATCGGGATGAAATCTTAAAACAACTCTCTTATCTTTATCTTTGCCTTCTTCATCATAGGCATCAGATAAGAATGCTAGTGCAGATCTATCGGCACCCATTGCAGGCTCAACAACGAATGGTGTATAACGTTTTTTTAAGTTTTCATCAAAGTAACTCAAATTTTTTCCACTTAATTTTGAGTGGGCAATTAAGTCATAATCAGTTCTATTAGATATAGTTTCTAACTCTCCCCATCCCCACGGAAATAAATACTCTATGTCTGCGGATGCTTTAGAATAATGAGGAAGTTCATCTTTATCATGATATCTCACCTTAAGATTTTCTTTTCTAATTCCATACTTATTGAACCAGTCAAACGAAAATTGTATCCAATGTTCATGCCATTTTTCATCTGTACCTGGTTCACAAAAGAATTCCATTTCCATTTGTTCGAACTCTCTAGTTCGATATGTGAAATTTCCCGGAGTAATTTCATTTCTAAAAGATTTTCCTATTTGAGCTATTCCAAAGGGTATTTTTTTTCTAGAACTATTAATAACATTTTCAAAATTCACAAACATAGCTTGAGCCGTTTCTGGTCTTAAGTAAACTTCGGATGATGAATCTTCCATTGCTCCTAAAAATGTTTTAAACATGAGATTGAATTGTCTTGGATCGCCAAGAGTTCCTCCGCATTTTTCAGGACAATTATTATTTTCCATATGATCAGCTCTAAAACGCTTTTTACATTTATTACACTCAACTAAAGGGTCTGAAAAATTTTCTAAATGCCCTGACGCTTTCCAAACATTAGGGTGCATAAGTATAGATGCATCTATACCGACAATATTTTCTTGATCAGATACCATACTTTTCCACCAGGCATTTTTAACATTTCTTTTCAATTCAGATCCTACGGGCCCATAGTCCCATACACTAGAAAGTCCTCCGTAAATTTCTGAACTTTGAAAAATAAATCCTCTTCTTTTACATAATGAAACCAAAGTTTCTAATGAAGTTTCATTTAAATTTCTATCTATCAAAATTTTTTCTCCTAAAAATCCTAAAGTTTACAAGAATAAATATTTATTACATTGAAAAAAATATTTTACTAATATAAATTAATGATAAATGATTTATTAGATTCAGTTGGGATGAAAACCATGACGAAATTACTCGAAAATAAAGTTGCAATGATTACTGGAGGCGCTAGCGGAATAGGTGAGGGTGTTACAAAAGTATTATCAGAAAAAGGTGCATCAGTTGCAATATGTGACGTTAATGAAAGCGCAGCAAAAATTTTAGCTAAAAAAATAAATAGTTCTGGAGGAAATGCTATATCTGGTTATGTAGATGTCGTAGATAAAAAAAGTATAGATGACTTTGTATCTTACATAATTTCTGAGTTTGGAAACCTGAATATTTGTGTTCCTAATGCAGGTGTTATTGGTTCAAAAGATTTTTCTTCAAGAAAAGATTACAATGATTCTGATTGGGAGATGACAATAGATGTAAATCTCATAGGAGTAAAAAATACAGTTGACTCAGTTAAAGATAATTTTATTTCTTCCAAAGAAGGAAAAATAGTAATTATCTCATCTCATGGTGGAAGAAAACCTAGAGGCATAGGAGAGAAAGATAGAGGAAATGTACAGCATCCATATTTAGTTTCTAAAGCAGCAGTAATTCAATATATGCATTTATTAGCCATCGAATTGGGCCCATATAATATCAATGTTAATGCAGTTTGCCCTGGTAGAATTTGGACACCTATATACGAGGCAATTGCATTAAATCACAAAGAGGTTAATTCAGATTATGCTAATATGACAAATTATGAAATTTTTATTGACCAAATTAAGAAAGTAATGCCACTTGGAAGACCGCAGACTCCAGAAGATATAGGAAATGCAGTTAGTTTCTTAGCATCTCCCGACTCCTCAGAAATTACTGGTCAAGCTTTAAACGTTAATGGTGGAGCATCAATGAATTAGTTTACCAATCTGCTACTGAACCATCATTTTCATAATAATATTCTCCACCTAGTTCTTTATGATACCCATAAGCGTCACCATCATACTCTTTAGTAGCTTGTTTCTCATCAACCTCAACACCCAAGCCAGGGGTTGTCCATAGGTCAATATGACCGTCTTTTACTTCCCATGGATGTTTTAATAGGCCTATTCCAAGGCCTTGATCAACTTGTTCTTGTATCAAGAAATTTGGTACTACAGCGTCTACTAACATGCATGCAGCTAGAGCTAGTGGTCCAATTGCGCAGTGAGGCATAATATGTTGATAGTATACTTCAGCATAATTAGCTATTTTCTTTAATTCTGACGGACCACCACAGTGAGCAACATCTGGTTGTAACAAGGATACTGCTTGTTTTTCTATAACTTCTCTGAATTCCCAGCGACTTAATAGTCTTTCTCCTGTAGCTAGAGGGAATGTGACCTGCTCTTGAATACGTTTTAGTGCGTCAGGGTTTTCTTGAGGTATAGGTTCTTCTACGAACATTGGCCTCATTCCCTTAATTTCATTACAAATTTCAACAGCTAAGCTTGGGGTCATTTTACCGTGAAAATCAAAGCATAATTCTACATCATCTCCTACCCATTCTCTCATCATATATGCCGCTTTTACAAACTCATCAATTCTAGCCGGTGGTTCATGGGCCCTCCAAGTGCCAGCTGGCCCAGCTTTGTATCCAGTGTATCCGGATTTTTGTAACATATTTAATCTTTCTTTTGATGCATTAAGTCCTTCATCAGAAAGATCTCTAATTCCCCAATGTGCATATACTCTTATTTTATCTCTTACATTTCCTCCCATTAACATGTAGCTTGGAACTCCAAAATGCTTTCCAGCAATATCCCAAAGTGCAGCATTAATTCCTGCTATTGCTGACATATTATGAGCTCCTCCTCTAAAGAAAGAAGACCTATACATTTGTTGCCAATGGTGCTCAATACGTAAAGGATCTTTACCAATCAAATATTCTGAAAATTCATCAATAGCTGCAGGGACTGAGTGAGGTTTACCTTCCAAGGTACTTTCTGCCCATCCTTCAATTCCATTATCAGTTGTTATTCTTATTAGTCTAGTTCTTTGCCAAGGTGCAAATTGTTCTACTTTAGTTATCTTCATTTTTTTCTCACGTTTAATAAAATTACTTTTTTGTTAGTATAATTTATAATAACTAAATTTAAAATAGGAAAGTTACCTAATGCATTCAATTTTATTTAGAAAAAATATAAGAAATGGCTTATTTAGAGGTCAAACCTCCGGTGAGTGTAAAAATTTTATACAAACTAATGTAGTAATTTTAGATAAAAAATACGCATATGATTTTTTAGTTTTCTGTCAAAGAAACAGTAAACCATGTCCAATAATTGAAGTTTTAGATCCTGGGGTTTTTGAAGCTAAAATAACTACCCCAAACTCTGATATTAGGTTCGATGTTCCCAAATATAGAGTATATACGAATGGTAAATTAAAAGAAGAACTACATCAAATTGACTCGTATTGGAATAAAAACTTAGTAACTTTTTTGCTAGGATGTAGTTTTTCTTTCGAACATGAATTAGTTGAGTCTGGTTTTTATCTTCCATATTATAATTCATCAAGAACGGTTCCTATGTTTAATACAAATATTCCTACAACTCCATCTGGTAATTTTGATGGAAATATGGTTGTGACTTTGAGATGGATTGATGAAAGTAGAGTTGATGAGGTTATAGCCATTTCATCTAAATACACTGATTCTCATGGTTCTCCTGTTCATATAGGTGACCCTGAAAAAATTGGGATAAAAGATATTACACAACCAGATTATGGCAACCAATGGATAAATGATGATAAAAACTATGTCCCTGTATTTTGGGCTTGTGGGGTAACTCCGCAAAATATTGCATTATCATCAAAAATAGATTTTATGATAACTCATTCTCCCGGCCATATGTTTATAACTGACTTGAGTACAAGAAACAAAAATTGAATAAATTTAATCTCATACAAGACATTATACTTTCAGAAGATACTCGTTCTATTTCGAAATTAAGTTGCTACATGAAGAAAGACTGGATTAGGAGTTCATCAGATTTAGTTTTGAAAAACCAAGGGGTGGTTTTCATAACTACAGGATTTTATATCTTAAAATCAAAAAAAGGTGAAACTGATGGTCCATTAGGTGCAAAAGCACTAAGTGATGCATTGAAGAAGTTAGGTAATGAGGTATATATAATAACTGATGAATATAGTTATGATATCCTAATTCCATTATTCACAGAAAACGAGATTATAGTGTTTCCTAATCTTGGTCATCAAGAGTCATCAAATTTTGCAAAAAAATTATTAAGTCAGCACAATCCATCCCTTTTGATATCTATAGAAAGAGCAGGTATTTTAGAAGATGGAACTTATAGAAACTGGAAAGGTTTAGATTTTTCGAAATATAACTCAAAAATTGACTACTTATTTAATTTCCATAAAAAAACTATAGGCATTGGAGATGGAGGAAATGAAATTGGTATGGGAAATTTTTTTGAAAAAATAAAAAATATTGATGGATTACCCGACAAACCTGCAGTTACTAAAACTACAGAATTAATTATATCTAGCGTATCTAATTGGGGAGCCTATGGCCTGATAACATCTTTATCAATAATGAAAAATCAAAAATTACTTCCAAGTATAAATCAAACTAATAATTGGTTAAGTAAAATAGTTTTAGCAGGTGCAGTGGATGGAATGAGTGGAGAATCAAAAAAGTGGATTGATGGTAGATCTTTCAATGATGACTCTAAATGCTTGAAAAAATTATTAAGTATAATTTAGTATTTGTTGATATTTTTAGTATCTCGGACTAGAAAAATTAATATAATTGTTCCGATAAAACCAAATATAGCTGTAAATGTTGATGCAAAAGATAGAGAAATAATTTGACCCATATATCCAATAGCTAATGGAGCTGAAGAAGCCCCTGTGTCTGCAAACATTCTCCATGTACCTAAAAATTCCCCCCTATTCTTTTCAGGGGATAAATCTGCTCCCAAAGTTAGTATAAAAGCAGTTGATAGACCGTTACCTGCTCCTGCTAAAATACCTATCAAAAATAGACTATATAAATCTGAAGTAAATGGAATTAGAAATATTGCTATCGATAAAATTATGAGTGCAGGAACACCAGTAAACTTCCTTCCCCACCTATCCATTACATATCCGACTAAAGGAAATAATAAAGAGTCAATAGCAAATGATGCAGTAACTATATATCCAATCATATCTTTTGATAATTTTAATTCCTCTCCCCAAAAAGGAATCATAAACTCTCTTGCTGCTCTCAAAAAAGAAAGGACAGATGCAACAAATCCGGCAGTTGCAAAAATTTTATAATTATTTTTAAATACTGTAGAAAAACCAGATAAGAAATTTTTATTTTGCGATATAAGATGTTTATTTATATCATTATTATATTTTTCAGATTTATGGTAATTAATCATTAAAATGATAAACGTAACTGTTGCTAAAAATATTTGTATGACAAAAGGTACTCTAATCCCTATGAATTCAGCAACAATTCCACCTATAAAAGGGCCCAATATTGTAGCAAATCTTCCAAATCCACCAAATATTGAAATAGCTCTTCCTCGAATTTCTATAGGAACAGCTATGGCTATAAATGAATGTCTTGATATCATCCATAAAGAAAAACTTATTCCAGAAATTATTCGAGCAAAGAATAGAAAAGTTGTATTCTGAGCTGTAGCGGCTAGAAGAGAAGATAATGCAAATAAAATTACACCTAGCATCATAGTTTTGTTCATACCGAATCTAGATAAAATAATGCCTGAAGGAATATCAAATATAAGCATACCAATTGCTTTAGCTGAGACAATTAGTCCAATCATAAATGTGGTCGCGGCCATCTCTTCTGATGCAAAACCAGGTAGTATTGGTATTATCATACCTTGTGCTACAGACAATAAAAAAGATGGGATATAAACTGACCAAGCTAAGGTAATTAAGGTAGATTTTAATGTTTGATTTTTATTCAATTAATTTTCCAGTTATATAAGATCACTTGATCTGTACAATCATCTCAATCTCAACTGGAATTTGAAAAGGTAAACTACCCATACCCACAGCAGAGCGAGCATGTTTTCCTTTATTGCCAAATACTTCTACAAGCAGATCAGAACATCCATTTATTACTTTAGGATGATTATCAAAGTTAATCTCAGCATTTACCATTCCTAGAACCTTAACAATTTTTTCAACTTTGTTTAAGTCACCAATATGATTTTTCAAAGCAGTCAATAGCTGAATACAAACTAATCTTGCAGCTTCATATCCTTGATCAACACTGATTTCACCTCCTAATTTCCCCTTCATAAAAGATCCATCTTCTTTCATTGGCCCTTGTCCGGACAAAAAGACTAAATTCCCTGATGTTACGGCAGTAACAAAATTAGCTACTGGAGGTGATCCTTTACCCAAATCTATACCAAGTTTTTTAATTTTTTCTTCAAAGTTTTGCATACTTTTATTCCTTAGGCTCTGTCATAGAAAGAGGCTCTAATATACTATCTATTTGCTTTTCATCAAGATCTGTTTCTAAAATTGTTACTTCTTTTATGGTCTTGCCAGTTTCTGATGCTATATGTGCGATTTTTGCAGCTGAATCATATCCTACTATTGGAGCCAATGCAGTACAAATTGCTAATCCTTGCATAACCATATTTGGGCCTTTGTCTGTTGCCTCTAGCCCGTCTATACATTGCTGAGCAAAGTTAGATGAGGAGGATGATAAGAGATCAATACTTTCTAGTAAATTATGTGCAGCAACAGGCATCATTACGTTCAGTTCAAAATTTCCTGATTGACCTGCAATTGTTACTGTTGCATCATTCCCTATAACTTGTGCGCAAACCATAGTTACTGATTCAGCAATAACAGGATTGACTTTTCCGGGCATTATTGAAGAGCCTGGTTGGACTTCTGGTAAAGAGATTTCTCCAATACCAGCTCTAGGTCCTGATCCAAGCCATCTTATATCATTGGCAATCTTCATCATACTTACTGCTATAGACTTTATTTCTCCCGATGCTGTAACGACTGCATCTATGGTGCTTTGTGCTTGAAAATGATTATCAGTCTCACTGAAATCGATATTTGTCATCTTGCTAAGTTCTTTTATTACCCCTTGGCTAAATTTTGGATGCATACCTATTCCTGTACCAACTGCAGTTCCACCTAAGGCTAAGATTTTCAACTCATCTAGAGCTTTTTTTGCTCTTGATATAGCTAATTTAATTTGGCCAGCATAACCTAAAAATTCTTGACCTAATCTGATTGGTGTAGCATCTTGAAGATGAGTTCTTCCAGTTTTTACTATGTTCCAAAATTCTTTAGATTTGGTCTCTAATGACTTTTCTAAAATTTCTAGACTAGGAATTAGTTTTTCGTTTATAGATACAGCAGCAGCAACGTGAATAGTTGTAGGGATTACATCATTAGATGATTGGCCTTTATTAACATGGTCATTAGGATGAACTGGGTCTCTAGAACCTAGTAAACCTCCTAAAGATTCAATAGCTATATTAGAAATAACCTCGTTAGCATTCATATTAGTTGATGTACCCGAGCCTGTTTGAAATACATCAACAACAAACTGATCGTCATAATAACCATCAATAACTTTTTTTGCAGCATCTATTATTGCATCAGCAATATGATTTTCTATAGTTCCTAGTTCTTTATTTGTTATTGCTGCTGACAATTTTACTTGTGCAATTGCTTTTATAAATGACCTTCCTAATCTAAGCTTACTGATAGGAAAATTTAATTCAGCCCTTCTAGTATTTCCGCCATAGTAGGCCTTGGAAGGTACTTCTAATTCTCCCATTGAATCCTTTTCAAATCGCATGTTATCAACCAATTTTTTACTCCAAAAAAATATTAAATTATTTTTTATGATTATAAATCATTTTTTTTCATTAAATGGTTTAATAATTGATAATACACCTCCAAAACCAATTATAATGGTAGAGAATATGAAGACGTAGTCTAGGGAATATTTTTGTGCAAGAACTCCTGATATAGCAGGACCTAGCAACATACCTATAGAGTATAGCGCTTGATATACTCCTTGAGTAGTAGCTTTAAGATTTTTATTCGCATGTATGAGAGTTAAACTTATCAGAATGGTGTTCATAAGCCCTCTACCAAATCCATTAAATATTTGAACAATAAAAATTAGTAATAAATTTTCGCTTAATGAAAAAATAATTAATGATCCAGCAATCATCAAAGATGATATAAATAAACAAACTGAAGGGTTCATTTTTTTTTGGAGATAAAAAGAAATAAGTGTGCCAAAAACAGTGGATAACATACCCATAGATGTAAGGAATCCTACTTCTGACTTTGAAGCTCCTAGACTTTCAACATATATGGGCAAGAATCCAAAATTTATTCCAAAAACGACAAATTGAAGAGTTATTGCAATTATTGAAATTCTAATAATTGTTTTATTTTTTATTACATTCTTTACAGATAATAAGTAATTTTTTGAACTTTTTTCAAATATCGGCTCTTTTGAAATCACCAAGAATAATATCCCAATTATACCTATAATAAAACTAATATAAAAAGTTATTGAATTATTGTAATTTTCAGCTAAGATACCTCCAAAAAATGTTGCTATGACTACGCACATAGTATTAATAATCATTAAAATTGTTACACTTTTTTGTGTTTTATCTTCTGGGAAAAATGTTGAAAAAAGTACAGTAAGAGATACCCATCCTGCAGCAGATATGCCCGTTATAGATCTGCCAATTAATAACTGATTTGGGTTTTCTGACAGACCTAAAGTTAAAGCTCCTATACTTGATAAACTAAAAGCAATTATTGTAAATATTTTTCTGCTAAAAATATCAGATAGAATTCCTATAGGAATTCTAAATAGTAATTGTCCTAATGCATAAGATGCAATAATAAATCCCGTAACTTCTAAATTCGCGCCTAGTTCTGTTGAGTGTATAGGCAGAATTGGAACATACAAATATAAAGAAAGCCAAAAACAGCATGTCCCAATTGATACATATATAAGATTCTTAGTGTTATTGTTCATAATAAAATTGATTATTAATGAGAATTTTATTTTACTTACATAAAAAATTGAAGTAATATCCTATGTAAATCTAATATTATAAGGGGAATTACAAATGAGATTTTGTTATGCAAACCGTAGACATACTATTTTTCCAATCTCATATGAGTATACTGATCTGAAACCAGATAATTATACTGATGCATTTTTATCAAAAACAAAAGAATTAGGCTTTGATGCTTTAGAAATTGGCTTAGAGACCTTTGAGTATATTGATGATAAAAATCAATTATTAGATTTTTCAAAAAGAATAAATGATTTCGGGTTGAATATTGGATGCTTGAGATCAGGAGGTACTTTGCATGACGCTAAAAATGGACCAAAAAATATAGAACGTTTAAATAAGTCTATTAGAATAGCTGAAACTGTAGGAGCAGAAATCGTGAATGGTGCATTAAGTGCTCCTGCTAGATTACCTGGTTATCCTCCCGGATCTCTTCCTGGAAGTGAAAAAGGTTGGAATATTTCACAAGATTCTTCAAAGGACTCAATGTTATATACATATGATGAAATAGCAAAGGTCTATAAACATGCATGCGATATAGCCAAAGATAAAAATATTGTAATCACCGCAGAGGTACACCAGAATTCACCTGTTGATAATTCATGGTCTGCAGTTTTATTACATAACAAAGTAGATAAAGAAAACTTTGGAATAAATCCTGATTTAGGTAATATATTATGGAACTATGATGTTCCTGAAGAAACATTTGAAAATGCAATAGATTCTATGGCATCAATTTCAAAATATTGGCATTGTAAAAATCTTCAAACAATATACCATCCTGAAAATAACCGTTCAGTATTCTTAAGAGTTCCATTACCTGATGGAGAAATAGATTATAGATATGCAATTTCATCTCTTCATAATGCAAATTATTCCGGTTATATGACTATAGAAGGTGCATGGGCGGGTGACCAATGGCATAATGATCATAAGTCATTAGATTATGCTAAGGAAATTTGGAATGAACTAGAAACAATAGATAATTGATTACGTTGTAGTAAATTTAATAAATTATAAGGAGTATTATGAAAAATAAAGAATCATATTTTTCACCAGAGCCATTCTGGGCTAAATTACCACATCCCATATTTTTTAAGGAGGCCACATCTGTATCGGTTGATTCAAAAGACAATGTTTATGTTTTTAATAGGGGAGAGCATCCATTAATAATTTTTGATAAAGATGGGAACTTTATCAAAACTATTGGTGAAGGAGAATTTATTAGACCTCATGGTATAGAGATAGATTCTGAAGATAATTTATATTTGGTGGATGATCTTGGTCATTTTGTTCAAAAACGCTCAAAAAATGGTGAGATTATTTTTACAATCGGTAAAAAAGAAAAACCTTGTGATTGGCAATCTGGAGGTTATTTTAATAGGCCTACAGATATAGCGATTAATCCTATGAATGGAGATTTGTTTGTAACTGATGGATACGGAAATTCAAGAATTCACAAATTTGATAAAAATGGGAAACATATCTTATCTTGGGGTGAACCAGGTGCAGACGAAGGTCAGTTTTCTCTTCCGCACAATATTACTATGTTGGGTGATGACAGAGTTGTTATGTGTGATCGTGAAAACTTTAGACTTCAGGTATTTTCACTAGAAGGAGAATTTGTTTCACAACATCATATGCATAGACCGCAAGCTATTACATCATTCAATGATAATTATCTGTTGGTTGCAGAAGCAGGAACTGGTGCTGATACACAAATAGGGGTACCTAATTTAGGATTATCTGTTAAGGTTTTAGATTATGATTTTAACTTAGTTACATCATTTGGAGATGAACAAGAAGGTGAAGGTGCAGACCAATTTATTTCTCCGCATGGTATAAGTGTAGATAGTAAAGGGTCAGTATATATAGCGGAGGTTTCATTTACAAATTGGTCAAAAAGAAATGATATAGATTTAAGTAATGGTAGAGAACCGATAAGTTTCAGGAAATGGAATTTGATAAAAAGTTTATAAGGGAAAATAAATGGCAAAAGTTGGAGAAGGAAAATTTAAGTATGAAGTTGATCAAAATTGGCTAAGATATAAACCGAAATTTTGGGAACTAGGTCAGATAGCTGATGTTGCCTTAGATTCTAAAGACAGAGTTTGGTTATTTTCTAGATCTAAGCATCCTATTACNTGNTGGGAAAAAGATGGAAAATTTATAGGNTCATGGGGNAATTTAGGGCTTGATAAAGATGAATTTAGAGTTCCTCATGGAATGTATATAGATTCANATGATANNATATGGCTTGCTGACCATCAGACTCACCTAGTTACAAANCATAATGAAAATGGNGACATATTACTNAGTTTAGGAACATTTGGTTATGCTAANATNACNATTACTACTAGTGGTGCTCAAGGTATGCCTTTCAATATGCCCACAGGNATTGNTATAAATAGTAAGAAGAAAATATTTGTTTCTGATGGTTATGCAAATCGTAGGATGCATAGATTTTCCNAAGAAGGTAAGTTAGANCTTTCATGGGGAAGTGCNGGTACTAAAGAAGGACAGTTTGCTATTCTTCACAAGGTAGGAGTAGATAAAAATGACTTGGTGTACGTNTGTGATAGAGAGAATAATAGAATTCAAATATTTAGTCCAGATGGTGACTATATAAACTCATGGAACGGTTTTGCTGGACCAGGTGATATTTTTTTCTCAAAGAATGAGGATGTAGTTTATGTTTTAGAACAAGGAGGCGGAGAGAACAAAAACGGTATATCAATNCTAAATCTTCAGGGAGATATTATCACAAGGTGGCGCGGGGTAGATACAGCATGTCAAAGTGCTCACGGTATGTGGGTAGATGATGATGAGAATATATATGTAGCAGAAATTGGTGAACGTGGTTCAGGGCAGAGACTTACTAAATTCTCAAAAATCTAAGCAAGCAATTCCCTAAGTTCACCAACATTAGTATCCTGTCTAAGTCTTCCCAAAGCTTTTCTTTCAATTTGTCTTATTCTCTCACGAGTTAGGTTGAGTTCACCACCTATTTCTTCNAAAGTTCTTGGCCTTCCATCGAATAAACCAAATCTTAATTCTAGTACTTTTCTTTCTCTATCTTGCAAATTGCCCAATACTTCATCAACTTGTTGTCTCATNGATGACTGTGCAGCTATATCTGCAGGTGCNGGTGCACCGNTATCTTGAATAATGTCTCCTAGTTCATTTTCTGCATCTTCTCCTATAGGAGTTTCAAGGGAAACAGGATCTTGAGACATTTGTAAGATTTCAGATACTCTATCAATAGGTAATTCTACTTTTTCAGATAGTTCTTCAATAGAAGGTTCTCTATTTAATTGCTGACTTAACTCTCTTCTTGCTCTCATAATTTTATTCAAAGTTTCTACTACGTGAACAGGAATTCTTATTGTTCTNGCCTGGTCTGCAATAGCTCTAGTTATGCCTTGCCTTATCCACCANGTNGCGTACGTACTGAACTTAAATCCTTTCCTGAAGTCAAATTTTTCAATCGCTCTCATTAATCCAATATTACCTTCTTGAATTAAATCTAGCATTGATAACCCTCTACTTAGGTGTTTCTTAGCAACACTAACTACTAACCTAAGATTTGCTTCTCCTAAGTGTTCACGGGCTTTTTCGCCTTCTTCTCTAACTCTAATAATGTGAGCATTTAGAACGCTTATAATCGGTTGTAAATTTTCAATGAATTGAGGTTTTTGTAATTCAACATCAAGCTTCTTAATATCAGGGTTTAGTGCTAACATTTCTACTGTGTCTGCAGATAATAATCTAGTAATAACAGAAAAATTTACAACTAAAAGATGGGCTTCATCAGGGCTTACACCTAGTGCATCTGAAAGGTAGTTTATTAATTCTTCATCTTTTTGATTGTCGATAAGGCTTCTTATTCTCTCATCTTTTATAACCATATCCAAATTAATTGGGGGCTTTATTCCTAAAAACTTGCAAATAGCGNTAGCAGTTTCATAAGTCTTAGAAATTTCATGAAAAATTCTTTTCAAAATTTCAATATTTTCTATTTTTTCGGTTGGTTGCTCTTCAGAGAGGCTAGTTTCTATGCTCTCTAGTTTTTTTGCAAGTTCAACAGCTCTAGCTAGTACGACTTCATCATCAGCTGTTAGTAATGAAACTCTTCCAATCTCTCGAAGATACATCCTAACAGTGTCTTCAGTTAGTTCAGACTCTTGAAGTTCTTTCATAACATTTTGAGCTGCTAGCGATGCATCATCTATTGCTCTTGATGCTTCCCACATATCCAGTTCAGAACTAGTTATAGCAGTGGCATCACTCTCGGTAGTTACTTCATCATCTTCTATATTTGTTGATTCTAACCTGGTGAATGAATCTACTTTTTCTACTTCACCATCAAGTGCAGCTGAAATATCATTGAAATTTTCTTCGATAGCATCTTTACGTACTTTTTTTTCTGCCAAGTAATTTTTCCTTGCTTATTTTTTTCTTATAATATCATTTTACTCCAAAACTATAATATTCTAAAACCCCTTTTTNNTACAGAATAGTAAGAAGATAACTAATAAATATTGAGTATATTTTATTTTTTGCTATCCTAATACNTAAATATAAAAAGGATTAGTTACCTATGTCTAATAAATTTAATTATGATGAAATTTTTTCAGAAAAATCTTCGGACACTCCAATAAATATAGTCTCTCATGCTAAGTATGATTTCGCAGTTGCTTATCCGGCCCCCGAAACTTTGCCAATGGANGGTCTTATACAGTCACTTACCACCGCTATGGATACAAATAGTGAAAAAGTTAGTAATGAGATGGCATATTACCCTCACATTCTAGGTTCGGAAGAATTAAGGGAATTCACAAGTCAAAAATTGAGAAATGAAAGAGGTTTTATAGTAGATAAAGATCAAATTGTTCTTACAAATGGCTCTGGTGAAGCAATTGGTTTGGTTATTCAGGCATTGACCAATCCTGGAGATATAGTATTAGCTGAAGAATTTGTTTATATGGGTACGCTCAATCAATTTAGAAAATTTGGAGCAGAGGTAGTTGGTATGAAGATTGATGAAAAAGGGATTATTCCCGATTTATTGGATAAACAAATATCAGATATGATCTCATCGGGGAGAAAACCAAAATATATATATACTATTCCTGAACATCAAAATCCAACCGGGTCTTCATTGCCAAAATCTAGAAGAGAGGAAATTCTTAAAATTGCTCATAAATATCGTTTACCGATTTTAGAAGACGATTGTTATGTTGACTTGCGATACAAATCAGTACCAGAACCTGCATTTAGAGCTCTTGATGATTCTGGCATAGTGATTTATGTTGCATCTTTTTCTAAACTTCTTGCTCCAGGATTAAGATTAGGTTATTTTACTGGATCCGATGAGTTAATTAGAAGATCTTTAGATTTTAGAGTGGGGAGTGGTCCTAATCAATTTGCCGCACTTGCAATAGATGGTTACTTGAGAGGTAATCAAGAATATCATAAAAATAATTTTAACCCACTTCTCAAGGAAAAATATGAATTTATGAGTAATTCACTTGTTGAAAATTTTTCTGATTTGGGTGCTGAATGGTCAAATCCAGAAGGCGGATGTTATATATGGTTAAAAATGCCTGAAGGTTGTGATATAAGTTCAGTTCGAGATAAAGCATTTAGTGATGGGGTGGGATATATAGCTGGTACAAATTTTGAAGCAGATGCAAGTGGTAGAATAGGGCATAACTATGCTAGNCTATGCTTTGCTTTTGAATCTCNNGAGAAAAATAGAGATGGGATTAAACTTTTAGCNGACTTGTTTAAGAAATATGGAGTAGTTNNNTANTGAANATAAAAAATATTGCAAAAAAACTTGTTGCTAANGAAAAAGGTATTTTNGCNGCTGANGAAAGCAACNCAACTATTTCNANAAGGTTTGAGGAATTATCCATAGATTTANATGAAGAAAANAGGCGTTCTTGNAGAAATATTCTTTTTANTACACAAGGNATAGAAGAATTTATCAGTGGAGTAATTTTGTACGATGAAACTACTCATCAAAATAGTGATAATAATCAATCTTTCATTAATCTTTTGTCCTCAAAAAATATTTTATCAGGAATAAAAGTTGATAAGTCTCTTCATAAACTTGCAGGATCTAATGAAGAAAATATAACGGAAGGCTTAGATGGTTTATCAGAAAGATTGATTAATTATAGAGATATGGGTTTATCTTTTGCTAAATGGCGGGCGTTAATTGTAATTACAGAAAAATTACCCTCCGATTATTGTATATCAGTAAATGCTCATGCCTTGGCTCGTTATGCTGCAATATGTCAGGAACAAGGTATTGTCCCAATCGTTGAGCCTGAAGTATTTATTGAAGGTCAGCATTCAATATATAAATCAAAAGATGTCAATGAAAAAGTTTTTAAAAAAGTTTTCATGGAATTGAAAGATCAAAATGTTGATTTAGAAAGTATTATTCTTAAGCCGAGTATGATAATACAAGGTGATAAAAATACAGATAAATTACCGGATGAAAAAATTCCAGAAATAAATTTAGAGTTTTTAATAAACAATGTACCATCTCAAGTTCCGGGCATTGCATATTTATCTGGTGGCATGAGTGATCATGATTCTATTTTGAACCTAAGAAATATAAATAAATATGCAAGAGAAAAAGAAATTCCATTGGAGATTACTTTTTCCTACGGAAGAGGTTTACAGTCAGCTGCAATGCATGAGTGGCGTGGTAAGAAAGAAAATATTATATTAGCTCAAAAAATATTTATAGAAAGATGTAAAGAGGCTAGTTTGGCTAGGCAAGGACTTTAATATGAAAGATGAAATATCAGAAATTATAAATAGTAAAATTTCTAGTTTAAAAGAAACAAGAAGGTTTTTTCACAATATTCCGGAACTTGGTTTTAAGGAATTTAAGACATCAAAGGAGATATTAAGGAGATTGGAAGATTTAGGTTTAGAGGTTGAATATGGAATTGGGGAGACCGGCGTGGTTGGAAAGCTAATCGGAAAATATGATGGTCCAACACTAATGATTCGTGCAGATATTGATGGGCTTCCGATTGATGAAAATACAAATTTAGATTTTAGTTCAAATAATGGAAATATGCATGCGTGTGGGCATGATGGTCACATAACAATGGCATTAGGTGCAGCTGAAATATTAAGTAAATTAAAATCAAAGTTACATGGGAATATAGTTTTTGTTTTCCAGCCTGCAGAAGAAATTGTGCAAGGAGCTTTAGCTATGATTAAAGATGGACTTTTTGAAAAATATCCAGCAAATAGAGTGATAGGTACTCATTTATGGAATCAAGTTCCATGCGGTCAGGTAGGAATCAATGATTCAACTGTTTTTGCTGGAGCCGATCAATTTAGAATAACCGTACAAGGTAAAGGTGGTCATGGTGCAATGCCTCATATTGCAATAGATCCAATAATTACTTTGTCTCAAATAATTAATATGTCTCAAACGATTGTTAGTAGAGAAATTGCTCCTAATGAGATGTCAGTTTTAACTTTTGGTCAAGTACATGGTGGAACTGCTCCGAACGTAATTGCAGACTCTGTTGTTGTTGAGGGTACACTAAGGTCTTATAGAAATGATGTACAAAAAAATATAATGGATTCCCTAAAAAGGATATCAAAAAATGTCGCTGATGCTACAAGAGCAAATATAAATTTTGAAAGAATACATGGAGCACCTCCTGTTATTAATGAGCCTAAGGTTGCTAATTCTATAGCAAGGATATCTAGTCTAATTGTTGGTGAGGAAAATGCAACTAGTATAGAACCAATAAGTGTAGGAGATGATATGGCAGAATTTTTGAATCGTGTTCCTGGTACATATTTTATTTTAGGAGCAGGGTTTAAGGATGCTGAATCAAGGGGCATCGAATCTCATCATAACTCTAAATTTGACTATGACGAAAATTGTCTTCCCATAGGAACTGAGATTTTTGTAAGAAGCGCACTTGATTATTTATCTTAGCGATATCAAATAACTGGTGACGTACCTCCGTCTACATTTATCGCTGTACCTGTAACATAACTTGCTTTATTTGATGCAAGAAAACAAATTACATCTCCTGCTTCGTGTGCTTCACCTACTCTGTTTCCAAGTGGTACGTTTTGACCCAATTTTTTCCAGTGATTTTCTATTGAGTATTCAGGGTTTTCTTTGTTTGCAATTTCCCATCTATTTCTATGTTGCCCAGATTTCAATAATCCTACACAAATTGTATTAACTCTTATATTATATTTTGCTAATTCTCCGGCCCAAGATTTTGTTAATGATATTCCAGCTGCCCTAGACAGGGATGTTGGTTGGCCAGATGGGCCTGATGCTTTACCACCTGGGGTAGTTGTATTAATAATAACTCCTGAACCAGATTCTTTTAAGTATTTCAGTGAGTTTCTAGCGCAGTATATTGCCCCGTATACTTTTATACCAAAATCTATTTTAATTTGTTCGTCAGTAATATTCTCTAATGATGTAGCAGATGATGTTCCAGCGTTATTTATCAAAATATCTATTCCACCCCATTTTTTCACAACATTATTTACCATTTTTTTTACATCGTTTTCATTAGATACATCGGCAGATATACCTATAACTTCTCCTGAAGTAATAGAAATAATTTCTTTAACTGCAGCGTCTAGTTTTTTTTCATTTCTTCCAATTATAGCTACCTTAGAACCTTCACTAGAAAGAGAAATTGCTGTTGCCTTACCTATACCGTCACTTCCACCAGTAATTATGCTTATTTTATTTTTTAATCCTAAATCCATCTTTACCTCCTTAATATAATCTTAAAAACTAACCTCTTCCAATATATGGCATATTTGTCGCCATTATAGTCATAAATTGAATATTTGTATCTAATGGTAGATTCGATATTTGTAAAACACTTTCACCAACGTGAGACACGTTGAATCTAGGTTCTGGAACTATATCACCATTTGGTTGAGGTTGTCCCGAATCAGATGTAGCAGTCATTGGCGTTGCAGCGTTACCAACATCAATTTGACTACATGAAATNTTATATTTTCTCCCATCTAATGAGATTTGTTTAGTTAGNCCAGAAATTGCGTGTTTTGTTGATGTATAAGCTNCAGAATCCGGTCTTGGTACATANGCTGATATCGAACCNTTATTNATAATTCTTCCACCCATTGGATNCTGATTTTTCATTATTTGTATTGCTTCNTTTGCGCATAAAAAACTACCAGTTAGGTTAATATCTAGNACTCTTTGCCAATCTNTNANGCTAAGGTCTTCGGTAGTTGATTTTACTCCAATACCAGCATTATTAAATAGAACATCNACTCTNTGAAATTTTTTCATAGTAACATTGAATAAATTTTTTACATCTTCCTCTTTACTTACATCCGTTTTTTGCACTAAAAATCTATCTTCGCCGGCACCTGATTCTTTAGCAGTGTCAATGAGAGGTTGCTCTCGTCTACCAGCTAAAACAACTTGGTATCCATCCTTAATAAGATGTAATACCGCACTTTTACCTATACCAGTACCAGCGCCAGTTACAATTGCAACTTTTCCGTTATTTTCTTTTAAAGTCAATGTTTTCTCCTAAAAATAAAAAAATTATTAAATACGACATGAATAATCAATGATATTAGAAACAATTCTAAGTATTCTTAATAAATACGTCAAATAAGGAACAGGTTTTTTGGACGAAAAAAAAATATATGAACCATTAGATATGCCAAGAAGAGTTATTCTAGGCCCCGGACCAAGTTCNGCGAATCCTAGAGTTCTTAGAGCTATGTCATTGCCTATTGTAGGATATTTAGATCCAGCATTTTTTGACTTATTGGAGAAAGTCTCAGGCATGCTTAATGACATTTTTTTAACTAAACAAATGTCTTTTGCTGTTGCTGGTTCAGGTTCCGCTGGAATGGAGGCAGGGCTTGTTAGTTTAGCTGAACCTGGAGAAAAAGTCATAATTTGTTCTTACGGTTACTTTTGTGAACGTCAAATTATTATGGCTGAAAGGCTGGGGTTGAACGTAATACCAATAAGAACAGAATGGGGTAAATCATTTGATCCAGAAGTCTTATTAGATACTATAAAGGAACATCCTGATACTAAATTAGTTTTAGGTATTCATGCTGAAACTTCCACTGGAACTATAAATCCAATTAAAGAAATGGCAAAAATTTCTCATGACTTTGGAGCTTTGTTTATGACGGATGTGGTTACATCATTGGCTGGATGTGAGCTTCAATTTGACGAATGGGAAATTGATTATGCTTACTCAGGGTCACAAAAATGTTTAGCTGCTCCTCCAGGTATATCTCCTGTTGCATTGTCAAGTAGAGCCTTAGAATTTATAAGAAATAGAAAAACATTGCCTTCATCCTGGTATCTTGATTTATCATTGATTTGGGATTACTGGTCCGAAAATCATATACCTCATCACACAGCTCCTGTAAGCATGATATACGGCTTAAGAGAAGCTCTTGCACTAACCCTAAATGAAGGATTATATGAAAGATGGGAAAGGCATAAAATTAATGCATCAGCTCTTAGATCTGGCTTGAAGGCACTAAGTTTAGATTTACCAATAACTAAGAGTGATAGATTAGACCAACTTACCGTTATCAATTTACCAAAAGATGTAGATGACGTTAAGTTAAGGTCAAGAATTTTAGATCANTATTCTATTGAAGTAGGAAGGGGCTTAGGAGAGTTTGCAGGTAAAGTAATAAGAATTGGCTTGATGGGAGAATCTTGTTATCCTCCAAACGTTTTATTTATTTTACAGGCTTTGGAAAATATATTGCCTCAGTTTGGAATTGAAATTTCTAAGGGAAATGCTGTGAATGCTGCTAGTAACGAATACTCTAGAAATGGCATAAAAAAATTTTATGAATAATTTAAGTTAATTCCTAAATCGTAAATTTTTTCTTGAAAGTTCACTAATTTTTGTACATCCCATTAGTTTCATGTCTCTCTCGAGTTCATCTCTGTAAATTCCCAATGCTTTTTCCACACCATCTTGCCCGGCAGCTGCAAGAGCATAAAGATACATTCTTCCGCCAGCGCATGCTTTTGCACCTATAGAAAGAGCTTTTAATATATGCGTTCCTCTTTGAATTCCTCCCTCCATTATTACGTCTATTTTATCTCCTACAGCATCTACAATTTCAGAAATATGATCAAATGGAGAGCGTGATCCATCCAATTGTCTACCACCATGGTTGGAAACAATAATTCCATTNCAACCNATATCTACAGCTTTTTTTGCATCTTCAACACTCATAACTCCTTTTAATGCGAATTGTCCTCCCCATTTTGACTTAAGTTCCTCTGCATCTTTCCANCTCATAGATTGATCTANCATTTTNCCAAAATAATCACCTATTGATGTTGCTACATTACTAAGTTCAGTTACATGATCTTTCAATAATGGTAGTTCGAATTTTCCTTTAGTTAGATAGTTTATTCCCCACATTGGTTTTGTAACATAACTAAATGCACTTGAAAGAGTTATTCTGGGTGGTGATGTAAAACCTGTTCTAAAATCTCTTTCACGATTACCTGATGTTATTGTNTCTACAGTTAGAGCTAGAACATCAAAATTAGCTTCTTTTGCTTTTTCCACCATAGCATCATTAAGACCTTTGTCTTTGTGATAATAATATTGAAAGAGTTTGGGTGCATCTATTGGTTCTAATACATCCATGCTTGTAGTAGAAAGAGTTGAAACACTAAACATTGTATTAAATTTTGCAGCAGCCCGTCCAACTGCTTTTTCTCCATCATAATGAAAGAGTCTTTGTAAGGCAGTAGGGGAACAGTAAAAGGGTAGATCTAATTTTTTACCAAACACGGTAGTAGATAAGTCAATTTCTGATACATCTCTTAGTACATTCGGAACTAAATCAACATCATCAAAAGCCCTGGTATTTCTTCTGTGAGTCATCTCATCATCCGCAGCTCCATCAATATAGTGAAAAACTGGTGAAGGTATCTTTTTTTTTGCTAATTTTCTAAAATCATGAAAGTTGTGACAGTGTTTTAATTTCATTGTTANGGGNTATCCATAAATAANTAATTACTTTTTTTGTCAATTATAAGTATTTACNCTNTCGTTTTCAATTACTTACAACTTATGAATGNGATATTTGAATCCATTTTGATTTACTAAATGACTCATATGCAGCATCAACTATTTCTGCCGCTTTTAATCCATCATAAAAAGATGTATCAATAATTTTTTGATCATTTTTCATAATAGCCTCGACAAACCTAGAATAAGGTTGAGCATATTCGGGGCCTGGGTCTAATTGATGAATTGGTCCATTGTGACCTGTAACACCTTCTATGAGATATTTTCCGTTTGTAGCAATTTTACCCTTTTCACCTGAGATTTCAATTCTAGCTGATGTACTCCCATCTGGATCTGTTCCTCTAGATGCAAATGAAGTATGAACTACTGCAAAACCTCCGTTTGCCCATTCGCATAAAAAACCTGATGCATCTGGTACATCCACGTTTATTCCATCAGGAAAGTCTGCAGTCGGTCTTTTTTTAGTCGTTGTATCTAGAGTAGATACAATTCTTGAAATTTCTCCATTTATAAATCTAAGCATATCAAAAACATGAATAAGTTCATAAACTGAACCCCCTCCAAATTCCGACTTGAATCTCCAAGCTAGTGTGTCTGGTCTTGCGTCATATTGATGAGACATTCCCCACCATATGTTTGCATGAAATATTCTTCCAATGAAATCATTATCAATATATCTCTTAATTTTACCTAGAGATGTGTTTCCTCTTTGATTAAAATTAGTTGAATGAATTATTCCTTTTTTTTCTGCTGACTCTAGCATGATTTTGCAATCATTAGCACTTAAGGCTAATGGTTTTTCACATAAAACATGAAGTCCTTTATNGATTGCAGATAGNGTTATGTCTTTATGAGAGTTAGTTGGNGTAATAATCANTACNCCATCTATATTAGATTTNGATATCATTTCTTCATAATCGGTATAAATGTTATTTATTTTCCATTTTTTTTGAAANTCNGATAATTTCTTCTCATTTGTTCGTGAAGCAGCAACTATTTCAACATNTTTTATGTTNGAAAAATGTTGCATATGAGTATCAGCAAATTTACCNGCCCCAATAATACCTAATCTTACTTTTTTCANAANNNTATTCTTANGCNTTAGGTGTAACAATTGCTCTNGTTACTTTACTACCATCTTGTGTNCCAAGCCACTCTGCCGTTTTGAAAGCCTTATCNATATCTTTTANGGAAAACTCATGAGATATTACATCCATTAATGGATATTTATCTTTTGTTCTAAGTAAGAAATCAATTGAATTAGGTATTATCCATGGATCGTAGTGTTGTATGCCGTAAAACCTTATCTGGTTAGTAATAAATTTAGCCATATCTAANGATGCTTTGGATCCAGGCATAATATTACCAATCTCTAGATATTTACCTCTCATTCTTACCATGTCAACACCTTCTTCAACTACCTGAGGGAAACCNACNACTTCCACTACTTTATCTGCACCAATACCATTTGTAAGTTCCATTACTCTATCTATTCTTGACTGAGGTGTATCATATTCGTTCATATCAATAATGTCGGTTGCTCCGCATTGTACTGCTAGATCTAGTCTAGGTTTTTGACCATCTATAACTATGATTTTTGATGCTCCTAATTCATTTGCAATTGCTGTAGCATTAATTCCTAATCCTCCTGCTCCTTGAATTACTATATTATCTCCCATCATGACTCCTCCAAGATGAAGCGCATCATACACTTGGGCTAGAGCACAGTTAATAGGAGCAGCTGATGCATTAGAAATTTCATCTGGAAGTTTAAATATATAGTGAGGACTCCTTANNTAATAATATTGTGCAAAGCCTCCATTACAAACAGGCCATTCTTCAAGNGGTTTTCTGCCTAGCCTAAACTTACATGCGCCAAATTCACCTCTTATGCAGTTGTAACATTTTGCACATGGGAAAAAATACGAAAATGCTATTCTATCCCCTTCTTTTAAAGGTTTTCTTAGGGAGTCTGTAGTAACTTTGTTCCCCATAGAAGCTACTGTACCCATCATTTCATGACCAAATACAAAAGGATCTCTAGGATGTTTTTTTGTATCAATTCCATCACCTCTCCAAATATGAAGATCAGAGCCACATACGCTGGTAGCTTCTACTTTTACTTGGATTGCATCATTTTCTAATTCTGGTAAAGGTAATTCCCTGAATTCCCAACTTTCATTTGAATCATGCCATACTGCTGATACTCCTGTTTTTCCCATTTATAGTACTCCATTAAGTCAATTTTTAGATATTTATTATTATTTATACTATATTTATTCTTCTTGTAAATAGATGTATAGTTTTATTTATGAAACATTGCTTAATTTGTACAAATTGTAAAAAGAAACATAAACCTAGTATATTTCTTCTAAGGTGTGATGATTGTAATTCTGTTGTAAAAGTAGAGTATAAAGATTTTCCTCAGGATAAGAATTCTATGATGGATTCATTGTTGAGCTCAAATTCTACCTCATTGGGTGATGGTGACACTCCAATAATTCCCTTAAATAATCTTGGAGAAAAATTAGCACATAAATTTTTATATGCTAAACTTGAATTTTTATCTCCTACTGGATCATTTAAAGATAGAGGAGCTAATGTCCTAATGAATGTTGCAAAGAATTTTGGAGTTAATGAATTTGTAGAAGATTCATCAGGAAACGCAGGTGCATCATTAGCAGCATATGCAAGTTTTATGAATATAAATGCTAACATCTTCGTTCCTCACAAAACACCTGATGCTAAGAAAGAGCAAATTAGAGTGTATGGTGCTAAACTATTTCCAATTGAAGGATCTAGAAATGATACTACAATTTCAGCAATGAGTTATTCTGAAGGTAATGATATTTTATATTTGTCGCATAACTTAAGTCCTTATTTTAGTGAAGGAATGAAAAATGTTACTTATGAAATAATACAAGAAGGTTTTTTGTTTGACCATGTGATTTTACCAGTTGGGAATGGATCATTATTGCTTGGGATGTACTCTGCTTACGAAGCATTATATAAACAAGGAAAAATTACTAATATACCCAAATTTCATGCAATTCAAGCGAGTTCAGTTAGCCCTATTTATAACTATTTTCACGGTATAGACTGGGATATTAGTCAAGTTCTTCCTACACTGGCTAGTGGTATTGCTGTTTCAAATCCCCCAAGAATTTTTGAGATTTCTGACACTATTAGGAAATCTAAAGGTACTGTTATGACTGTGGAAGAAAAGGATATGATTTATTGGAAAAAATACATGTCAGAAAATGAAGGTTTATTTATAGAAGTTACTTGTTCAGCAGCTTTAGCAGGTTTAAATAAATTATTGAAAGAAAAAAAAATAGAGCCTAATGAAAAAGTTCTAATTCCTCTAACCGGTACTGGATTAAAAGAATCGAAATAAATTAATCGCTATAAGCGAGTCTAAATCCTAAGTTCCCTGTTGAAGAATCAGGTGAATTTTGAGTTCTAGCTGAATTTCTGTATCGATTACAGTATGAATTATGACATAAATAAGATCCACCTTTCATAGTTTTGGTGTTACCTTGAGGAGGTCCTTTAGGGTTTATTCTTGTTTCTTGACTTTCAATTTGGTGAAAGGATGATGAAAACCAGTCACTACACCATTCCCATACATTTCCAGCAGTATCGTATACATTTAGTTTATTAGGTTCAAAGTAATCAACAGGAGATGTTCCTAACCATCCATCATCTAGAGAGTTTTGATCAGGAAATTTTCCATCCCATATGTTACATTTTTTGTATATTTCCGAATCGTCATCGCCCCACGAAAAATTTTTATTAACTAATCCTCCTCTTGAAGCCATTTCCCATTCTGCTTCAGATGGAATTTTCTTTCCTACCCATTTTGAGTATGCGTTTACATCATTCCATGAAACATGAACTACTGGATGAGTTTCTATACCCTTAATACTTGAATCAGGCCCATATGGATTTTTCCAACTTGCACCATTTACTTTCCACCACCACGGAGCATCGTAAACGGATTCAGATACATTTTTTTTTGTTTTTTCAGATATTAATTGATAAAAAACAAAAGACCATCCAAACTTTTCTGCTTCAGTAGTATACCCAGTACTAATGCAAAATTTTTCAAAATCTATATTTGTTACAGGATATTGATCTATATAAAATTTTGATAGAGTGACTTCTCTAAGTGGTCCTTCTCCATCAGAAGAAAAGGCTTTTTTATAATTTGTTCCCATTAAAAATTTTTCTTGATCAATTAATATCATTTCTCCAAGTTTAATTTTTTGCTTACTTAAAAAATTTATTTCGTTAATATCACTGCTACTTTTATGAGGATCATTTGGAGAACAGCATTTTTTTTCTGACATTATTTTCTTTCTAACTATTAATTTGCTTTAATACTTGATTAAATCCATCTAAAGAGCCTTCTATTACCCAGTCTTCAACACAGTATGAAGCTCTAAAAAAACCTTTGGTTCCAAACCCTATGCCCGGTACTACAAGTACAAGTTCTTTTTGTAATATTTTTACAAATTCTTCATCATTAGGTATTGGTGATTTAGGAAAAAGGTAAAAAGCACCATCAGGTTTTACACAATCGTAACCAATTTTAATAAGGTTTTCATAAAGTAAATCTCGTTTTTTTCTATAAATATTTACATCAACCACCTCGTCCTGTAATTTAGCAACAACTCTTTGCATTAATGCTGGAGCATTAACAAAGCCCAACGTTCTTAATGAGAAAATAATAGCATCAATAAGTTTTATTTTGTTATTATAACTAGGGTTGACTGCTATATAACCGATTCGTTCTCCTGCCAAACCTAAATCTTTTGAGTGAGATGTAGCCACAACGGATCTTTCGTGATACTGGTATATGAAAGGATAATCGTTATTAGAATAAATAATTTTTCTGTATGGTTCATCTGAAATCAAATAAATGCTAGTGGAATATTTTTTCTCTGCATTTTTTATAATTGAAGACATTTTTTCTAAAATTTCTTTTGAATAAATGACACCACTTGGGTTATTTGGAGAATTTATTAATATAGCTTTCGTTTTTTCACCTATAATATTTTCTAAGTTCTTGAGGTTTGGCATCCAGTTTTCATCTGAATCACAAATTCTATAATTCCCATTTTGATGTTCGATATAAAAAATATACTCTGCAAAAAATGGTGAAATAATTATTACTTCGTCTCCAGGGTCTAAGATAGATCTAAACAATGTATTAATAGCCCCTGCTGCTCCTACTGTCATAACAATATCAGAAGCTTTGAAAGGTAGACCCGACTCTTTTGAAATTGATTTAGCTATTTCTTCTCTTACTTCATAAAAACCTGCATTTGGCATATATTTATGAACATTTTTATCTTTGGAATTACTTAAATCTCTTAATATCTCAAAAAATTTTTTTGGAGGATTTACAATAGGATTTCCTAAGGATAAATCAAATACATTTTTTTCTCCATGTGTTTTTTTTAGCTCGATCCCTTGCTCAAACATCCTTCTTATCCAAGAGCTATTTTCCATCTGTTCTTGAACCTTTTTTGAAATATCCATATTTTCACTTCTTTTTACTTTTTAAAAAATTCAGGAAAAAAGGTAGCCTTGATTTCTGGTCACATCTTACAACATATGTACCAGCTATCTTATCATGCCAGCCTTGATTTTCCTTATCTAATATAATCCATAATATTCCAACTCCAAATGATATGTATGAAACAAATTTACCTACCATTTCTCTTGGTATTGAAGCTGGCCCAGCTGGCGTTCCGTCCTTCATTACTACTATTATACCGGCCACCCATTTTCCTGGGGTTCTTCCCCATATTATAGTAGGTATAACAAAATATCCAAAAAGTACTAAGATATCTTGAGTTGCTGCATCTTCATGAAATAATTTATTACCTGAGATTGGTCCAAAAGTATAAATTATGATAAATATTAAACCTAAATCAATCATAAATGCATATAATCGGCTTATTAGGCCAGCTATTTCTAAATTGGATATATTTTTTGAGTCTGGATTAATTTTTTCTTTTTTATTTTGATTTTTTTTATTCATATTTGTATTGTAAGATAAATAGTATCTAAAAATAAACTTAATTTACATTTATTAAAGAGGAGAAAGTTATGACTGGACGTATTAATAATAAGGTTGCATTAATAACAGGTGCAGGTTCTGGTATTGGTAAATCATGCTCTGTACTTTTTGCAAAACATGGTGCTAAGTTATCTCTTGCAGATGTAAAAAATGATTCAATGATTGAACTTTCTAAAAAAATTAATTCTGAGGGGGGTGAGAGTTTTATTTCTAATGCGGATGTTACTTCTAATGATGAGTGTAAATCGTTAGTAGAAAAAACATATGAAAAGTATGGCAGGTTAGATATTTTAATTAATAGTGCTGGAGTTACGCCTAGATATGCTCCTAAAGATTGGGATTTTGAAAAAAAGTGGGACTGGGTGATAGATGTAAACTTAAAAGGTAGTATGATGATGTCATATCATGCCATAAAGAAAATGAAATTAAATAATGGCGGTTCAATAATTAACCTAGCCTCTATTATAGGATTAGTTGGTTATGCTCAAGGACTTAGCGATGGATTTAACCCTTATCCTCATTCAAAAGGGGGCATAGTACAGATGACTAGAGATATGGCTGTTGCATTCGGTAAAAGTGGAATAAGAGTTAATTCCTTGTGCCCGGGTTTTACTTATACACCATTAACCAAAACTCTAACTGATGACTCAGATGAACATCAAAGGCTTATTTCTCTTCATCCAATGGGAAGACTTGGGGAAGTTGAAGAAATTGCAAAGGCTGCTTTATTTTTAGCTTCAGATGATGCTTCATTTATAACTGGAATTAATATGCCTGTAGATGGTGGGTATACAGCTCAGTAAATTTGGATTTATCCCCAATCAGGTATATCGTACATTGGAGCAAAATAAGGACTATTAGGATTGAATGATGTGAGTGTTGAAGGATTTTTAACTTTACCTGGAAGTCGAATATCACTGCCTTGAATACCTGAAAATTCATCACCTAGTTCTTTAGCACATTCATCAAGTAATTTTTGTAGTTCTAGAACAATTTCAGGGTGTTTTTCATAAACATTATTTTTTTCTGAAATATCATTTTCTAAGTTATATAATTCACTTACTTTTTTACCATCTTTTTGCTGATGAAGTTTCCATTTTTTATTTCTCACAGCCTCAAGATTATTCTGTTTGTAGTAAAAAAAAGTTTCTCTTGGACTTTTTGAATTAATTGGTGAGTACATTACATTGGAAAAATCAAGACTGTCAATTTTATTTTTACTATCTATTTTTATACCTAATATAGAAGAAATTGTTCGAAAAAAATCAATAGATGAGACTAGTTCATCAGAGGTTGAATTAGCTGGAATTTTTTTTGGCCACTTCATTATCATAGGTACTCTTTGTCCTCCCTCATAAGTTTCTTGTTTTTTACCTCGAAGAGGTGCGTTACTTCCGTTATTTCTAGTATTGGAACCATTATCACTTGTGAAGATTATAAGAGTATTTTCATCTAAATCTAGTTTCTTAAGTTCATCTAATATCATAGCTGTAGACCAGTCAATGCCGCTTACTGCTGCACCATACCTACCGTTTCTAGAATTATTTATAAATCTTTCAGGAGCATATAATGGCAGATGAACATACATATGAGCTAAGTATAAAAAAAATGGTTGTTTTTTATTTTTTCTGATAAATTTTATACTTTCTTCAACATATCTTTCTGTTATACCGGCTTGATCTGGTTGCTCTTGTATAACTTCATTATCGCTAATCAATGGCAAAGGAGGAAATTTTTCTCTACGCGAACGTGTTTCTTCATCAATAGGTCCAAATGATCCCCCAGGGATCATATCTTCTGGTATTACAGCACGCCCCATATCGTTTGAGTATGGAATTCCATAGTAGCTGTCAAAACCGTAGTTAGTCGGAAGAAATTCTTTCTGGTCTCCGCAATGCCATTTTCCAATAATTTTAGTATTATATCCTGCACTCTTAACCTGATTAGCAATGGTTATTTCGTTGGTGTTCAACCCTGTAGGTGAACCGGGAAAAAGAACGTTTCGGTTATCATCAAAAGACCCGAAACTAATTCGTGGAGGATAACAACCAGTCAACATTGCAGC
>PASL01000019.1 GCA_002712125.1 Chloroflexota bacterium
GATAAAATTATTATTTCTAAAAGTGACATATTTATAAAAATATTATAATGTATTATTTATATGAAAAAATATGTGAAGTAGGATTAAAATTGAAAAAAAATGTAATCATTAGAATTGAAACAATTTCAAATCCAGAATATCCTCAAATAGTTTGGACAAAAATTTATGATTCTATGGGGAATTTTGGAATAGGTGAAACTTCTTTTTCACCAGACACAGTACAAAAAAAAATACACAAAGACATTGCTACTTATTTAATTGGGAAGGACCCTGATAACTTAAACATTCATTGGGACAATATTACGAAAACTGTTGGTTCCGGTGCTAAATCTAGAGCTAGAGGGGTAGATTTCTCTGCTGTATCAGCTATCGATATGGCTTTATGGGATTTATACTCAAACAAAATAAATCAACCGCTATACCAAGTGCTTGGTGGATTATCTAGAGAAAAAATTCGAATTTACAATACTTGTGCAGGTTATTCATATGGAGTTAATTTAAAAGGTAAATATAAACCAGGTGAAATAGATTACAAACCGGATAATCCATATGAAGATTATCATGCATTTATGACAGACGCTGGTGCATTAGCTGACGATCTTTTATCTAGCGGGGTTACCGCAATGAAAATTTGGCCATTCGATAAATATTCAGTAGATAATAACGGCCAATTTATCTCATCAGCTGAACTAGAAGAAGGTACAGAACCTTTTATAAGAATTAGAGAAAAAGTTGGGAACAAAATGGACATAATGTGCGAAATGCATTCATTATGGAACTTATCGTCTGCGATAAGAATTGCTAAAAGTGTTGAACCTACAAAACCATTTTGGTTTGAAGATCCTATTCCAATGGATAATATTGATGCTTTAGCAGAGTTTAGGAAATCAACTCACATTGCTACAACTGCAAGTGAGATAGTTACATCAAGGTGGGGCTTTAGGGAAATGTTTGAAAAACAAGCCATGAGTATATGTATGTTTGATATATCATGGGTTGGAGGTATTTCTGAAGCAAAAAGAATTGCAGATATGGCTCACACATATCATATGCCCGCAGCACCTCATGACTGTGTAGGCCCAGTAACATTAATGTTTAGCGTACACCTATCTTTATCAGCTCCCAACGCATTAATCCAAGAGACTGTAAGAGCATATAATAATAGTTGGTATGGCGACATTGTAGACAGTTTACCAATTATAAAAAATGGTTTTGCATATCCTCCTGAAGGTTCCGGAGTTGGAACTAATTTTCTTGATAGTTTTATTCAGGATTCAGAAACAAAAATAACCAAAACAGAGATCTAGGAGGTAAATTATGGTCAAAAACCATAAAATTGCTGATCCAATATTTAAATTTAACGCTCCAGGACCAAAACCTAACGGTCTTCAAGCATCAGAAGATGGATTATGGATAATCGACCAAGGTAATAGTCACATATATAAAGTTGATTGGGAAAATGGAGAAATAATTCATGATGTACCAACTGAAACAAAACATCCAAGTGGAATAACTATTGGAGATGGTTTTGCATGGGTGTCTTCAACCTTTAGTTTAGAAATTTTCAAAATTGACATAAAATCAGGTAAAACGATAGAAAAATTTCCTTCTCCAGGTGCAACTGTTCTTTCAACTAGAGAGCACATACCTAATTCGGAACCTACAGGAGATCATGGACTAGAATGGAGAAATGGAAATATTTATATTGCATCTCCTCCATCACAATATGTGCATGTAATTGAGGTTTCTACATGGAAAGAAATTCATAAAATGAAAGCACCTGGATTTAGAGTGCATGGTATCGCATGGGCTAAGGAAGAGCAAAATATTTGGATTGCAGATACAGCTATGGGTGTAGTAAGTAGACATCGCCTAAGTGATGGTAGATGTTATGATGCATTTAGAGTACCAGATCCATTACAAGTTCACGGTATGACAATTCAGTCAATTATTTCTGAAAACGAAGAAATTGAAAGATTATGGTATTGTGATGATAGAGGCCCCATTGGTTATTTAGACGTAAACCTAGTTCCTGAATTTTAATTCAAATTATTTTGATAATTCTGAAGCCAAAATTTCGACAGCTGCTCTTTGTTCCATAGTTCCATTTTTTATGGAAATATCAGTACTAAGCAATTGTTTTTGGATTCTAATCAAATTTTTAAAATCAAATCTATTAGATTGAGCTAGTGTTTTTTCTAGAACAAAGTTATTGTTTATAAAAATTCGCTTACCTATATCTTCTCTACTTAAATTTTTGCTGGACAAATCTTTGCATAATATTAATAATCTCACTTGCCTAGCTAACATATTAATAATTTGACCAATACTTACTCCATCTAAAATTAGGGAATAAAGTTCATTTAATGCTACTCCAGCTTTTTTATCCATTACTGCGTCTATAAACAAAAATATATTAGACTGCCTAGAACTTGAGATTACTTTATTTACATCAGATACATTAATCTCTCTATCACCCACATAAAGTGAAAGTTTATTAATTTCATTTTCTAGCCTATATAAATCTCCTGATGTTATCCAAGATAACCTTTTTATAGCATTTGGGGAAGCCATAGCTTTTGATTCTAATATTTTATTCTTAATCCAGTTTTCTAATTCATAACCTTTTTTCTTTTGAAAAACCTTTACCTCACATTTATCACCTACCGCATTAAGTCCATTGCCATTATTTTTCAGTTCAATATTTTCTACAAAAATAACCTCAGAAGTTGGAGGAATTTCATCAACATATTTATAAAATTCAAGCCATTCGTCAGAAATAGATTTCACCTTATTTTGAATCTTTGAAAGTAAATTAGATATAATAATGATTCTTCTATCTGACATAAAAGGTATTGCTTTAGAAGTAGATAAAAACTCATGAAAATTTATAGGATGATTGTCAAAAATAGAAACATTACTTGAGGCAATATCTCTATGTCCAAGTTTATTCTTTATTTTTCTTATTTCTTGAGAAATAGTATAACTATCCTCACCATGAAATACTCTAATCATATATTATTAAATAAAATAGTTATTATTATTATAATAGAAATAATTTATGTTAAAATTTTTGCGCATATTCTCACTTTCATTAGGGTTATTAAGGTTAGCCTGGAGACTATTTTCAGATAAAAGAATTCCTAAATATAAAAAAATTATACCCTTAATTGGTTTTTTATATTTAATCAACCCAATTGATTTAATTAAAGATTATATATTAGTTTTGGGATTTATAGATGATTTGATAGTTTTATTTGGACTAATAATATTATTTGTAGTAACAAGTCCTGGCAAAATAATTATTGAAAAACTAACTATTGATAATAAAAAACAAAATGAAAAGACTATGAATGCAGAATATGAATTCATAGATGAAGAGTAGATAAATGCAAATTGGAATTGTTGGATTACCTAATGTCGGAAAATCTACATTGTTTAACGCACTAACCCAAACAAGTAATGCCCAAGCTGAAAATTACCCATTTTGTACTATTGATCCTAATGTAGGGGAAGTAGCTATACCTGATATTCGATTAAAAACTTTATCAGAAATCAATGATTCTAAATCAAAGATACCTACAAAAATTTCATTTGTTGATATAGCAGGTTTAGTAAAAGGAGCATCAAAAGGTGAAGGGTTAGGAAACAAGTTTCTTGCACATATTCGAGAAATGGACGCCATAGCATATGTGATACGATGCTTCGAAGACAACGATATTGTTCATATAAACGGAACAATTAACCCAGCAGAAGATAGTGAAATAGTCGAAACAGAATTAATGTTATCAGATTTAGAAAGTGTTGAATCAAGAATCCCATCAATAGAAAAAAAAGCAAAATCAGGTGATACTGAATCTAAGGAATTATTACCTATTATAAATAGTGTGCATAAATTATTAACTTCAGGTAAACCAGCTCGTTTATTAGAAGTTTCCGAATCTGACAAGCCTAAATTAAAAAATCTTCAACTCCTAACTAGTAAACCAGTGCTTTACATATGTAATGTTTCCGAGAAAGACGCAATTTCAGGAAATAAATATTCTGAAGTAATTAAAAATATAGCCTATAAAGAAAATGCTATTTCTATAATAATTTCCGCCAAAATAGAATCTGAAATATCTTTATTAAATATAGAAGAAAAAGAAGAATATTTACAAGCTTTAGGATTAGAGCAGTCTGGATTAGACCAGGTAATTCAATCATCTTACAAACTTCTTGATCTAATAACTTATTTCACCTCTGGGCCGGAAGAATCTAGAGCGTGGACTATACCTAAGGGATCTAATGCACCAAGAGCTGCAAGAGAAATACATACTGATTTTGAAAAAGGATTTATAAGAGCAGAAGTAGTAAGTTATAAAGATTATGTATTGTTAGAAGGAGAAAAAAAATCTAAAGAAGCAGGAAAAATGCGTATAGAAGGTAAAGATTACGTAGTAAATGATGGTGATGTAATTTATTTCAGATTCAATGTATAAGTCTAATTGGCATTATCTAGTTTCTATTGTTAGTTGATAAAATAAACATTTCAAAAAAATGCAGTATTAATTCTTGAACATATTAACTACTAACATTTATACAATCTGTATCTTTGTAGTAATAAAAAAAAACAGATAAGTTATAATTAAATATTAAAAGAGAGAGAAATAATTAGTTTTTTGATTTAATTTACGAAAGGATAATAAATGAGTGAAGAACTTGGTTCAATAAATAAGCCGGAGGCTGGAGATATAATGCAAAATAAAAAAGTGTATATAGTTACCTTAGTACAAGCTCAGCCGGGTGCACCGGAGGGATTTGAGGAGAAATATAACAAATACTGGGAGGCTATCGAAAATCATCTATCTCAAATAGAAACTAAAGCTGGAGTAGTAAACAAAATCTTTTGTGAAGGAATAGTTGGTAAAGGTGATGACGCAAAATTAATGTTGGAGCAAAGCAACCCAAGTGCTTACAACATAGTCAGAAGAAGAATTTCCTCAGGAGCAATTTTTGAAGAGTTTGAAGATAAAGAAATTTTAGGTCAATTAATAGACTGGAGTAGATGTTTACAGGTGGGACTGATAAACCAAAAAGTACAAGAAGAAATACACAAAAATTATACTTCTGTTACTGAGAAAAGAAATAATTTTATTCAGTCTCAATTAGAAAAAAACATATTAGACTCCGACAGTGTACTTTTAATTGTAGGAAATACAGGAATGAATCTTCCAGAAAAAGTTGAAAAATTTATAATTTCTCCGCCTGAGTTAGATGAATTACAAAGATGGGTGAATGAAACTAATGAAGCTATTAGAAGACAAATGGAACAGCAACAACAGCAGCAGTCTGAACCAACACAAAATGCTGAAGGTGATGATGACGGAAGTAGCAATTCAAAATTATGGACTCCGGGATAATAATAAACCCAAAAGATTTTCAAAATAATAAACCTCTAGGAATTTATGTACATATTCCTTTTTGTCAAACTAAGTGTTTTTACTGTGATTTTAATACTTATTCAAAAATTGAAGATCAAATTGATGACTATATATCATCAATAATTAGTGAGATTAATATATGGGGCAAAATTTTAGGAAAATTGTCAATAACTAGTATTTTTTTTGGCGGAGGAACTCCATCGTATATTGAATCAAAATATATAAAAATTATTATTGATAGCATATGTGAAAATTTTTATGTTGACAAGAAAATTGAGATCACACTAGAAACAAATCCTAATGATGTTAATAAAAATAAATTTATAGATTTATTAAATATAGGAATAAATCGAATATCAATGGGTGTTCAAAGTTTTGATGATAATTTATTAAAATTACTTGGTAGAAGGCATGACTCAGAAGAAGCCGAAAATTCATACAAAACATTAAGAGAAATAGGTTATAGTAATTTATCAATCGATCTTATGTATGGCTTGCCATATCAAACTATTGAAAGTTGGGAAAACACCCTAGAAAAAAGTTTATATTTGGACCCCAGTCATATATCAATGTATTCATTACAAGTAGAAAATGGTACACCTCTAAAAAGCAAAATTAATTCAGGTATTTACGAAAAACCAGATGATGATCTGGCTGCTGAAATGTATGAAAAAGCAGAAAAGAATCTATTTGAAAAAAACTTTTTTCAATATGAAATTTCAAATTGGTCTAAAAAGTCATTTGAATGTATTCATAATAAAATTTATTGGGAAAATAAATTTTATCTAGGTATAGGTGCTGGAGCTCATTCACATATTAACAATTTTCGTTTTTCTAATATTAAGTCTCCAAAAACATATACAAATAGCTTAGTTGATCATAGATCTAGTAAATCTAAAATAATGAAAATGAATTTCATTGAAAATCTTGAGAGTCTTTCATATTCAGATGAAATATCTGAAACAATGATGATGGGTATGAGATTAAATCAAGGCATTAGTCTAAAAAAATTTGAAATGCAATTTGGTAAAACAATTAAAGAAATTTTTTATAATGAAATAAAAAAATTACAAAAGTTAAATCTTATTGAACTAAGTGATACTCATATAAAATTATCTAGTAACGGAAGGTTATTAGGTAATGAGGTTTTTCAAGAATTTATAATTTAGGATTCTTTTCTAAAAAATAGAGACTTAGATTCCCAAGTAGCTAGAATTTGAGATGCAACAAATATTGAACTATATGTACCTACAATTACACCAAGTAAAAGAACAAGTAAAAAATCTCTCAAGGTGCTACCACCAAACAAAAGCATAGCTAGGATGACTGTTATAGTAGTTATACTAGTTCCTAAAGATCTTGTGATTGATTCATTAATAGACTGATTAATTACATTCCTTAAGTTTTTATTTGGGTTAGATATAGCATTTTCTCGTACTCTATCAAAAATAACTATCGTATCATTTACCGAATAACCAATCACAGTTAATATCCCAACAATAAATATCGCGTTTACTTGTGCATTAAATAATATTCCTAAAATTACAAAAATTCCAAGAACTATTATCACATCATGAGTAAGTGCAAAAATTGCTGAGAAAGCATACTTATATGATTTATTAACAGAGCGAAATGCATACATTATGTAAGTCATTACAAATAAAGATGCAACTAATACAGCTATAATAGCGTTTTTTACAGTATCTTCAGCAATGGATGCTCCAACAGTTGTATTATCAAGAATAATAACNGGAGATTCTTCAAGTTCGNTTAGAGTATCTTTNATATCCGTCAAGCCAGTAACACCCAANTCTCTTGTTCGTATGAAATATTGATTTTCACCTATATTTTGTACCACTGATTCAGANTATCCTAAATCTTCCAATTTAGAAAGAATAACGCNTGTTCCAGGATCTCCTTTTTTAAATTCTAAACTGGCAGTTGACCCAGAAGTAAAATCNATGCCCAAATTTANTCCACTAGNTANGAGCATAAAAATAGATATAATCGATANTANGAANGAAAAACCAAGAAAATATTTTCTTTTTGATACAAAATCCATTCTTATCTCCTAATTNTCTTTCTCTAATTTGATTCCAACAGGAGTGAAAAGGGAACTTTTTGATATAAANCTTCTATTCGCTAGTAAGCGCAATATNACTCTGCTGGTAAAAAATGCAGTAAACATACTTAGCAAAACTCCTATAGTTAATGTAAGTGCGAAACCTTGCATAACAGTAGTACTAAATCTATCACCAAACCAATATAGCACTATGGCAACAATAATCGTAGAAAAGTTTCCATCACGAATTGATGGCCAGGCTCTATCAAAACCAGAAGTAATTGCTGGAAGTATATTTTTTCCGGACCTAATTTCCTCTTTAGTTCTCTCAGCTATTAGAACATTTGCATCAACAGCAAACCCTAGAGATAAAATAATAGCAGCTGCTCCAGACAACGTTAGAGTTACAGATAAAAACTTAAATGTGGCGAGTAATAGGATAGTATAAATAATCAATGTTAGTGAAGCAACAACTCCAGGAATTTTGAAATAAATTATTAGAAACGCCATCAATAAAACTAAACCAATTATTCCCGCTAGCAAACTTTTTTCTAATGAATCTTTTCCCAAGGAAGCATCTACATTTCTTTCTTGTATTAGTTCTAGCCCTACTGGCAATGCTCCAGATCTAAGTTGAATGGCTATAGTTCTTACTCTTTCATTAGTAAAACTACCTCCTTCAATTATTGCTCTTCCTCCAGATATTCCTGTAGTAGCACTAGGAGCAACTAATTCTTCATCGTCTAGATAAATAGCTAATCTGTCATCATGCCTCGAAATACGGTCAGTAGCTTGATAAAAAGCATCAGCTCCATCATCATTGAATACAAGTGATACTATAGGTTTACTAATGCCACTTTGTGTAGAAACGTCAGGAAAAGCATTCTCTAAGTCTGATGCCATAATTTCTGTATCCGATTCAACAAAGTATTTTGGATTCACGCATCTTTCATTAATCCACTGTTCTTCTGTTAATCCATCTGGAGGCCACATAATATCTTGACNAGAAGAAGTTAAGTCACCGCATTCTCTGTATCTAAATTCTAACTGGGCTGTTTTTCCAATTAGATTTTTGGCTTCTTGAACACCTCCTCCTACAGTCCACTGTTCTAAATATCCCTGAATGTCAAAAAATTCAATTTCACCTAATTCACTAAGATTACTAAAAATAATNTGGGGTTCATTTTGAATAGGTTTTCCGTTGGAATCTGTTGTTTTTATATCTAAGCCAGAAAAACTAATAGTAAAATATGGATCGTTTTCAGTTATCTGAGAAATTTGAGCATCACTCTTACCTAATTCACCAAATATTTTTGCTATGTCTTCTAATTTAGGTGTATTTGTATCGACTGATTCTTCTGATGTTGAAGTTTTATATCCTAATTGAATATTTACTGGAAAAACTTCGATAATTTTATCACTCCAAATATCAACTTCAGATTTCGTAAGTATATTTCCATTATCATCAAAAGTTGCAGAACTAACACTATCAAACCCTAGACTAAATGACCCATCATCATTCTCAGATATTGTTATATCATCCCGCCCAAAATTATCAATAAAAAAAGATTTAACTTTATCTTTTGTTTGAGTGTTAGATTTAAATTTCAAAGTTATATTTGCGCCAGATTGACCAGGAATTTGAACAAGTACTCTGTCTGAAACAGTCCCATCTGTTCCGCCTAAAAGTTGTACTTTTGCTTCACTAACTCCAAATTCGTTAACCCGTTGATTTATAATTCTTCTGACACCTTCCATATCCTCTTTGGTAGGTTCTCTTCCATCNTCTGGAATAACTTCATAAACAAGGTGTGTTCCNCCCTCAAGATCTAAGCCTAANGTTANNCCTAATAATGANGANCTAGAATCTGAACCAATTTGCATACCAAATATACTAAATTGTTTCAANGANAGAATTGAAATAGAAAAAACTACTAAAATAAGTATAAATATTAATGATTTGTACCTAGACAAAAAAAGCATCTTTCATAATTAGTAAATATTATTATTATTTTTAGAATGAAAATTATTCAAACATTAAATAATCACNCCAATTGAGTATAACATTCGAAATAAAAATATTCATCTTGAATTTAACTTATTATTATTATTTTTTGTAATAAAAATTCTATTTTTCTAAAAATCCTTCANTGAAAAGATTATATTGCATTTGTGATATTGATGAATCAGAATATAGTTTCGACAAATTCAATNTAGATTCTAATATTTCACTAGGTTCATCTGGTTCTTTCTGAGCGATTATTTTCATGTCAACATCATGCAAATGAGGTTGATCGTGATCTAGGCCAGCTTGTTTTAGCTTTTCATGTTCTAGTAAATGATCAGTGTAAAGAATTCCGTTAAGGTGATCAATCTCATGTTCAAGAGCTTGGGCAAATAATTCTTCTTTAGTAACCTTGTAGAGTGACTTATTAAGATCTAACCATCTTGCAGAAACAGATACTGATCTTTTTACTAAACCTTGATAACCTGGAAAAGATAAGCATCCTTCTAGTACTTCTCTCTCACCATATTTACNAGTAATTTCTGGATTTATCAGTACCATAGGCTTTGTTTCCTCAGGCATATGTAAAGTTATAATTCTTGAAAGTTCACCTATTTGATTAGCAGCTAAACCAACCCCTCCAGCAGCTAGCATAGTTTCTTCAAGGTCTTTAGATATTCTAATAATTTTTTCATCAATCCTTTTAACTAGTCTGCATTTTTTTCTTAGTATAGGGTCAGGATAAACTCTTATTCTTCTTATACTCAATATTTTCCTCTCTAAATTTTAAGATATAACTAGTGGATCTACGTCTACGTACCAATCATTTTTTGGTTTAACTATATCAACTATTCTTTGAGGAGAAATACCTTTTATAATTATTTGCCATCTATAATAATTTCTTATCTTATATGGGTATGCTGGAGAAGGACCCAAAACAANATTTGANGTTTCNCCATATAATTCCATCGCATTTTTTATTACNNTTATGGTGTTGTTTACNTCTGATAATCCTTTTTTTTCATCTCTAGNCGAGTAAACTAATTTTATNAGNTTAGTAAANGGTGGATTTGCTATACAAAGATCTAAAATTTATTTCTGAANTATAAAAACCAATATANTCTTGGTTTGCAGCATATTGAATNGCTATATTTTCTGGATTAAAAGTTTGGATAATTGCCTTACCTCTTTTGTGTCCTCGTCCTGCTCTTCCAACGACTTGAGTAAGAATTTGAAAAACTCTNTCGTTNGCCCTAAAATCTGGTAAAGAAAGTCCTGTATCAGCNGATATAANTCCAACAAATGATACTGAAGATATGTCTAAACCTTTTGCAATCATTTGNGTNCCAANTAATATTTTNGAACCANATTCCGAAAANGAACTAAGAATATCATGGTGATTTTTTCTATTTTTTGCTGTATCGGAGTCCCATCTAACAACATCTATTTTTGGAAAGAATCTTTTTATATTTTTTTCTACTAATTCAGTCCCAGGATTGGATCTTTTAACTTGTATAGAATTACAATTCTTACAGGGTCTATTAGGTTGCCTTTTACTATTACAATAGTGACATACTAACTTGGGTTTATATCCAGATAAATTTTCATGGTATGTCATTGCTATTTCACATCTAATACACTTTTGAATTTCGCCACAATTTAGACATTGAACATAAGATGATGAGCCTCTACGATTTAAAAAAAGTATTACTTTTTCATCTAATGATATTGCTTTGCTTATATCCTTTAACATAGATTCACTAAACATTTCAAAATTACCCTTTCTTCTTTCTTTACGCATATCAATAATTTGAACGATAGGAAGGCTATCTTTTTTTGTTTTTGAAAATCTAGAAGTAAGTTTTAATAATTCTAATTCTGTTCCTGCAGATTTCTTATACGAAACAATATCAGGTGTTGCACTACCCAATAACAAAGTAACTTTATACATATTTGAGATCAAGTCTGCAATTTTTCTTGAGTCATATCGTGGGGATTTATCTGACTGTTTGTAACTCCATTCGTGTTCTTCATCAATAATTATTAAGCCTAAATTCGATACTGGAGCAAATATTGCACTTCTTGAACCTAGTATAATTTTATACTCATTATTTTTTATTCTCCACCATTGATCATATCTTTCTCCTGAGGAGAGCCCTGAGTGCAAAAGAGCAACCTTACCAGGGAATCTTGATGCAATCCTATTCAATGTTTGTGGCGTCAATGAAATTTCAGGTACTAAAAAAATTACATTTTTGTCTGACTTAAGGCATTCTTCTATTGCTTGTAAATAAACCTCCGTTTTTCCAGAACCAGTTATACCGTGTAGCAAAAACTTATAATTTAATTTTGATGTTTTATTTTCATTTATTGATTTTTTTATTTTGGAAATTGAATCGGATTGCTCTTTAGTTGGTGAATGCGAAAATTCTTGTTGAAAAAAATATTTACTCAATGGGTCTCTTAGCCTTTTAATTCTTCTCCTTATTATTATTCCTTGATCAAAAGACCACTGAGTGGCAGTATAGCCAAATTGCTTGTTTAAGTATGTCTTTGTATCAGAGTAATTTCCATCTAAAAACCAGTTGATAAGCTGGGTATGCTTAATTTTTTTGTAATGTATCTTTTCTGATATCTGTTTAGCTTTAGTTTTTGAAATTCCTAGAATAATCCTATTGTGATACACAGGCCCAACTTTTGGCTTCTCCCATATATTTTCACTTATTAGTAAATCTCTCCTTATCATTTTATCTACTAAAGTTTTTCCAGGTAGACCCATTTTTTTAACTAATTGTTTTTTAGTTATATTTTTATTTTTCTCAACATAACTTAATAATTTTTTTTCGATTTTAGAAAATTTATAATCTTTTATTTTTTTATTGTTAATATGCTTAATAATTGTATTTATTTTAGAGAAGGCGCTTGGCGGAAGAAATAAGTTAGCAGCTGAAAAATAAGAAACCCGATAGTAATTTGCAATATGTTTAATTAATTTTAATTTTGTTTTATCAAAATATGGGCCATCATTTATTTTACTAATTATATTTTTTATAATATTTTCATCTATATTATGTTTATTTGTTAAGTCAAAAACAACACCACACAAAATTCTGCTACCAAATGGAACCCAAACTAAATCTCCAATTTCTAATAATAATTCACTAGGAACCTTATAAGTATAGGATCTCTGACTGTTGTCAGGAAAATCAACCGCTATTTCAGCATATTTCATTAAAATTCCTTAATATGTTGATTTTTAACACAAAAACCCTCTCATATTTTGAGAGGGCTATAAAAAATTAGTAAGTATAATTTACGATCTTTTTTCTTTTATCCTAGCTTTTTTACCAGTTAGGCCTCTTAGGTAATATAATTTCGACTTTCTTACTTTACCTTTTCGAGTTACTTTTAATGACTCAATATTAGGAGAATGAAAAGGCAGAACACGCTCTACTCCAACCCCATAAGAGATTCTACGAATAGTAAAAGTATCACCCAACCCGGGAGTTTTAGATGAGATGAATCTACCAGAAATAACATTACCATCAAAAGTTTGAATTCTTTCCTTATCACCCTCAATAATTCTCAGATTCACACTTACTGTGTCTCCAGGCTGAAATTCATCTAAATTATTAATTTGTTTTATATATAAACTTGTATCTAATTTTTTACTCATTAAGAGATTTCTCGCGTGTAACTCGTGTAACTACCAAAATACTATTATACATGTAAGTAATTATATTTAAACTTAAAAACAAATAAAATTATACGTATTATCTTTCATTTAATAAATCTGGACGATTATTTCTAGTCTTTTTTTGAGATTCTTCAGTTCTCCAATTATCAATTTCTTTATGATTGCCGTTTAAAAGTATCTCGGGCACTTCTAGACCTAAAAATTTTCTTGGCCTTGAGTATACTGGACCCTTAAGGAAAGAATTACTCTGAGAAAATGAATCGTTTTTACTAGAATTATCATTTCCTAAGACCCCTACTAATAGCCTAGAAACTGAATCGATTACTACCATCGCGGGTATTTCCCCACCTGTTAGTACATAATCACCTATTGATAATTCTTCATCGACACAAAGGTCTATAAACCTTTGATCAACTCCTTCATAATGACCGCAAACTAAAATAACAGATTTTTCTTTTGAAAGATTATTTGCTCTAATATAGTTATAAGTTTTTCCTTGGGGGGAGAGTAATATTACTGTGGATTGATTTGGAAAATTATCTTGTTTGATTTTTTCAATTGCTTTGTACAAAGGCTCTGGTCTTAAAACCATTCCAGGACCACCTCCATAAGGTGAAGAATCTAAAATTTTTCTTGAGGAATTTGTACTTTGTGCAAAATCTGCTAACTGATAAATGTTTATCGTTATCTTTTTAGATTTTATAGCTCTAGATATAATACTATGATCAAAAACGCTATCAAACATTTTAGGAAAAAGAGTAATTATAGATAAGATCATTTCGGATGATTACCTTCATGTGATCCCATAATTATTTCTACAGCATGCTCAATTGTACTTATAAGATTATTTAAATTTTCATCAATTGCAGAGGGGCTACCTGGCAAATTTAATATAAGAGTATTATTTTTAATTCCACATTTAGCTCTAGATAAAATTGACATTTTATTTCCCTGATAACTCTTAACTCGCATTATCTCTGGGATTCCTGGTACTTCAATATCAATCAACTTTTCTGTTACATCAGGAATTACATCTCTTTTTGCAAGTCCAGTACCTCCAGTCGTGAGGATAAGATTGATTTTTTTGTTTTCAAAAAACTCAACTAATTGAGTTTCCAATATGGTAAATTCATCCGGTAAAACAACTTTTGAATGAAGTAAAAATTTAGATTTACTCATAATATTTTCTATAAGTTCACCACTCTTATCACGCATTAATCCAGCAGCACACCTGTCACTACTAGTTACGATAGAATAATATAAATTTTTACTGAATGTCATGATTATTTATAATTTCTCCTTAATAATTTTCCTTATTAGTTAATATTAAATCACAAATTACCCTTAAACGTGTAAATATATTGTATTGAAGTAATTTTTTTATATATGTCATAATTCAATTAGGATAGAGAAATAAATAAATGCTTATATTTGAATTAGAAATCAACTGAGGCAATAAAAACATTGATATTAAAAGAGCTAAATTTATATCATAATCCCGTGCTAACTAATGAAGTTATTAAAGGATTAAATATAACTCCTGGAGGAAGATATATTGACGCCACCCTAGGAGAGGGTGGGCATTCAACAAATATTCTTATTAAGTCTGACCCAGGTGGTCAAGTTTTGGGTATTGATGCTGATCATGAAGCAGTTTCAGTTGCGCAAAAAAGAGTAAATTATTCTTCTGATAAATTTCTAGCAGTTAACGATAATTTCAAAAATATTAGATCCATTGCTATGAAGTATAATTTCTCACCTGTTCATGGAATATTATTTGATTTAGGTGTTTCTTCATTACAATTAGATGCAGAGTCAAGAGGTTTTAGTTTTAGAAGAGCTGATCCATTAGATATGAGATTCAGTTATAATCAAAATTTATCGGCATCTCAGATAATAAATAATTATGACGAAAATGAATTAGCAAACTTAATTTTTTACTTCGGGGAAGAAAAAAAATCACGTAAAATTGCAAAAACAATAGTACGAAATAGGCCTATAAAATCATCTCTAGAACTTGCAGATTTAATTTGCGAAGTAATTCCAAGAAAAAAAAATCAAAAAATCAACCCTGCAACAAAGACTTTTCAAGCTATAAGAATAGCGGTTAATGATGAATTGTCAGCGCTTGAAACTGCGTTGAATGAATCCTTAACTGTTATTGGTGAAGGTGGAAGAATTGCTGTGATTTCCTATCATTCATTAGAGGACAGAATAGTAAAAAACTTTTTTAAGAGGCAATCTTCTGAATGCATATGCCCTCCAAGATCACCAGTATGTATATGCAAACATGAAAAAACAATAAAAATAATAAGTAAAAAACCAATAATTCCTTCGACAAATGAGATTAATAATAATCCTAGATCACGAAGTGCAAAATTAAGAATAGCAGAGAGAATATAAATGGAGTTCAAGTTATGAAATCAGATGACATTAGAGTTGCAATAGATATAGGTACAACGAAAATTTGTACTATGGTTGGAAGAATAAAAGACCAAAACACATATGAAGTAATTAATATTACTACTATCGCTAATAATGGCATGAATAGAGGTTTAGTTGTTGACGAACAGTTGGTTTCAGAATGTATAACCAAATCGATAGAAAGTATATCAAAAGATGTAGGGATAAATATAGATAAAGCATTTTTTGGTGTATCAGGAGCCCATTTAGAATCAAAAAATCATTGGACTAATATTTCTAGGCCTTCAGGTATGACTTCTATCACTCAAAATGATATTGACGAGGCACTTAAAATTGCGAGTAAAATTGACCTAAATAATGATAGAAAATTACTTCATGCTATCCCCAGAAGTTATACTTTGGATGGGTTGCACGGAATAGTAAATCCATTAGGAATGCATACTGCTGAACTTCATGTTGAAACACATATCATAACTGGTTCATTAGGCAGTATAAACAATATTCAGAATTGTCTAAGCAAATCAAAAATTAAAGTTGCAGGAATAGTAGCAGAACCCTTAGCAAGTGCNGAAGCTGTTTTATCNCCTACNGAAAAAGAGGANGGTTGTGTAGTTNTAGATATTGGTGGAGGAACAACAGATATNGCNGTATTTGATAATGGNAATATTGTTCACAGTAAGGTATTACCAATAGGAGGNAATTTATTTACTAGTGACATAAGCATCGCATTNGATTTAGAACTNAATGNATCAGAAAATCTTAAAATTAATTATGGAAATATTGGGCCAGANCAAAANAATGCTACNGATGAAATAACCATAAAACCAATAAAAATGGATGAGGAAATTCANATTACAAGNAGAGAATTAGGNCAAATANTAAAAGAGAGAGCTGCAGANTTAATTAGAATGNTNTCTNTTTCNCTTGATGAACCTCACTTAGTAGATACNGATATAANTAAATTTGTTTTTACNGGNGGGGGTTCAAAATTAAATGGTTTTATGAATGTNGCAAAATATATTNTACANGCTAACGTAAGGTTGGCTGAGCCTAGAGGTCTNTNTGGAATACCAAATACNCANAATGANCCNANTATATCTACTGTTGNAGGNATAATGCTTTGGGGNATAGAAAATAAAGAAGATTCAAGCCACGCATTTATGATANATGATAATAACGATAANAACGAGGNAGANGAAAATTCTTCAACATTATCCAAATTCATNAAAAAAATTAAACTATAGTTTACTNAAANCCATGAAAAGTAGAATTATTGGTATTAATAAATTAGGTATAAATGTTATTCANTCATTACCNACAGANATNTTAGGNAATTTAGATATTTATCANNTACAAGATCAAAAAAANCTTTCAGGTCTGATTTTTGATNAAAATNTACNTAATANTNGAAAAATTATTACTAGTACAAAAGACTTAGATCAAATAAATTATATTTTTGATTCTTTAGACTTATATATNGTTATATGTGAAGTTGAGAGTTTNTATGACTACGANTTCGTTANTAAAATTCTTAATTCAATAAAAAATAAAAGTGAGGTAATATTACTAATTAAGAAAAGTAATTTTTTAACATATGACCTTATCAGACAAATCATTAAAAATACCACTACAACTATGTTTGTGAACGAGCAGTCGCATTCTAGTCATGTATTTAGTGCCATCAAAAGATCAGAAAATAGAAGTATATTGATCAAAAACTTTATAAATTCAATAGTTTCAATAAATCGAATCATCTATGAAACAGGGGATATAAATATAGATTTTGCAGACTTAATTTCAGTAATAAAAGACTCAAAAATTTCATGGTTTGGAAAAAGTAGGAGTAACGGTGAAAATAAATTAACCGAAGTTATTAATAAATTACTTGATTTACAGTTTTACCAAGAAGGCGTTTTTAATGCCACAAGCATGATAGTTCAGATAGTTTCAGGTAATGAAATCAAAATGTCAGAAGTTAAAGAATTATCAAATAAAATCAAATCATTTGCAAGTGGTAAATGTAGCATATTTTTTGGCCTTAAAAGAAAAAATTTATTACATGATGAAATTGAACTTATAGTAATTGCTTCAGGAAATAAAATTCACTTAAATAATAATTTTATGGACTCTATTGCCTATCAAAATAACTNTGAAAAAACATCATTAAGTTTAGATGATTTGAACACACCACCTTTTATGAGAAAAAGGGAAAAAATTACTTAAATATCTTATTTTTTGGGAAATCCAATCTACAAAAATATATATCCCAGAAAAAAGTTCAGATAAAAAAAAANTCTGTTCTTTTTAAGTTATTTTAATATTTATACTTATTTTGAAAAAAAACATTCTTAGAATATCGATAAATTAATAAAAAAAAAGAAATATTTAGATTTAATTAACCTTGCAATTACACAACAAATAGTGGTAGCCTTTATGATAACTACTATATGTAGTCTTTGCTGTGTCCGCAGTAGATAAGGCGTATCAAGTTATACTAATAACTGTTACTACCAATTTTTTCTGCGTACTCGCTTACTTTTTTTACAAGGAATATTGTTTATGGAGTGCCCGTATTGTCATACAGTTGGCTCTAGAGTTTTGGATTCTAGAGAGTCTTCCGTTGGGATAAGAAGACGAAGAATTTGCGATAATTGCGAAAAAAGATTTACAACTTATGAAAAAGTTAGTTTTGTTCCAGTGATGGTCCTAAAGCGTAATGGTAAAAAAGAANTTTTTTCTACCGAAAAACTTGAAAACTCCTTAAAAATGGCTTGTGTTAAAAGACCAATAACAAATGTTGAAATTTCAAACATAGTCGAAAAAATTGAAATTTTAATTAATAAAAATTATCAAAATGAAATACAAGCTGGAAAAATCGGACAAATGTGTATAAAGTACCTGAAAAAACTTGATCATGTTGCTTACATAAGATTTGCTTCAGTTTACAGAGATTTCAAAAATATAGACTCTTTTACAAAAGAAGTTGAACTACTAAAAANATAAAAATAGCTAATCATGGAGAATGAAAAAATGAAAAATACTGACCAGGAAACNAACTATNAATTTCAACCAGCTGAAATCTCTGATAATGCAAATGTAGTACTTGAAAAAAGATACCTGCAAAAAAACTCTAAAGGAGATATAGTAGAAACCCCTAATGAAATGTTTAAGCGTGTGGCTAAAGCTTTAGTTCAACCAGAAAAAAATTATGAAAAGTCTGATGATGAAATCAAGAAAATAGAAAATGATTTTTACGAATTGATGGCTACATTAAAATATCTACCAAACTCACCTACATTAATGAATGCAGGAACAGGGGCAGGAACATTATCTGCTTGTTTTGTTCTGCCTTTGAAAGATAGCATGCAAGGTATAATGGGGGCAGCACATGATGCTGCAATGGTACAAAAATTTGGAGGAGGAACTGGCTTTGCTTTATCTGAACTTAGACCAAAAGGTACTCCTATAGCAACTACCCACGGTAAAGCTTGTGGTCCAATATCAGTATTACGACATTTATCTTCTGTATCCACATTAGTGACTCAGGGGGGCAAGAGGGATGGAGCCAANATGGCTGTGATGGATGTACATCATCCTGATATTCTTGAATTCATTGATTGCAAAAAAATCGAAGGTGAAATACACAATTTTAATATATCGGTAGGGGCATCAGATGAATTTATGCAAGCTGTTAAAGATGGCACTACATATCCATTGAAACGATTAGAAGACCCAGCAGATCCAACCAGTGCTTCAGTTGAGGTAGATAGAATAGACGCCAGAATGGTCTTCAATAAAATAATTAATGGTGCATGGAGAAATGGTGAGCCTGGAATGATATTTTTAGATGAAGTAAACAGAAATAGCCCCGTACTTCATATAGGAAAAATAACAGCAACTAATCCTTGTGGAGAGCAGCCTTTACTTCCAAATGAATCCTGTAACTTAGGATCGATTGACGTAGCTAAATTTGTAAACGAGAACAGTGATGGAATTAATTTAATTGACTGGAACGACTTAGGAAGAGCTGTTAAGGTTTCAATTCGGATGCTTGATAATGTAATTGATGCCAACAAGTATGCTGTTGATGCAATTAGAGAAATGACGCATTCAACTAGAAAACTAGGTTTAGGGGTCATGGGATTTGCCGATATGCTTGTAAAACTTGGTATTCCATATGATACCGAAGAAGCTGTAGAATTAGGTCGAAAACTTATGAAATTCATTCAAGAAAATGCTGATGAAGAATCAATAAATCTTGGAAACGAAAGAGGACCTTTCCCCGCATGGCATGATTCCGAACAGGCAAAATCAGGGGGCGCTAAATTTAGAAATGCATGCAGACTAACTGTAGCTCCAACTGGTACTATATCCATGATTGCTGGAGCGTCAAGTGGTATTGAACCTATATTCTCATTAGCCTATAGAAAACATAATATACTTGAAGGTGAAACTCTTTATTATGTTGATAAAAATTTTGAAAAAATTGCAAAAAAAGAAGGATTTTATAGCGATGATTTGCTTGAGCATCTATCAAATGGTGGATCATTGCAGGAAAGAAAAGAAGTTCCAGAAAATATTAAAGAATTATTCCACGTAGCATCAGATATATCTCCTAGAGACCACGTTCTTATGCAAGCAGCATTTCAAGAAAGTACTGATGCAGGAATATCNAAGACTATAAACTTCCCTAATGAAGCAACGGTAGAAGATGTAGAAGATGCATATCTGCTTGCTTGGGAAACAAAATGTAAGGGAATAACAGTTTACAGAGCTGGGTCTAGAGAAAAAGAAGTACTTACTACAGGAACAAACGATTCTACAAGTGAGTCTAGTGAAAATGAAACAAAAGATATCAATCAATATATAGCAGAAGCAGACAGGCCAGCTATTCTAAATGGTATTACAAGGAGAGTTCGTACAGGAAGAGGAAATCTATTTGTTACAGTAAATATGGCTGAAAACGATAGGCCATTTGAAATTTTTGCTACTCATGGAAAAGCTGGAGGAAATGATGCTGCAATGGCAGAAGCTGTATCTAGAATGGCTTCCTTAGCATTAAGGTCAGGNATTGATCCTGTAAATGTCACTGANCAGCTAAGAGGTATAACCGATGTACCAACTTGGGATGCNGGNGAGATGATAAGATCTGTACCAGATGCTATAGCNTCNGTGTTAGAAAAAATAAATACTAGTTCTNCTTCCNCAGAAAATCTTNAAGANAANGAAACAAGTCAAGCAAANATGTTNACACCTCCTTCTCCTAANGANTTAGGTATGCCNGTCGCNCAGGAAATAGAAATTTTAGAAAATTCTAANCATAAAGTNCCTGCNAATTCATTACTTGGNGAATCGTGCCCTGAATGTCCNGCTACACTTGCCCATGAAGAAGGNTGCTTGAAATGNTATTCATGTGGATATAGCAAATGTTAATTCATAATTNANTATGATAAATAAAAAAAAAATTGCTATTACTATGGGAGATCCNTCAGGNATNGGTCCTGAAATAATAGTNAAANCACTCTCNGNTNANAGNTTTGATAATTTCATACCAATTGTTATTGGTTCNAAACAAGNAATTNNCAGNCAANTANATATTANTAAGTCTAAATTATTAATAAAAGAAATTAANAGTATTAATNAGGTTACTANTCATGATCCTTATGAAGTTTTTNTAATTANTCCTGNNAAAACAACNTCNGGATTTCCTANTGGAAANTTANATGTAAGATCTGGNATAGAAAGTCATAAATGGGTAGAATTTGCAGCAAAACTNTGTATTACAAANAAAGTATCAGCAATGGTTACAGCNCCAATNAATAAAGAAGCGTGGTCTATGGCAGGTATAAAAGATACGGGCCATCAAGAAGTTTTCAAAAGGATGACAAAGTCTAAATATGTAGCAACTATGCTAATAACAGGTAATCTGAGATGTATGCATTTATCCACTCATAAACCACTTATTGATGCGTGTAAGTATGTTACAAAAGAAAATATTATAGAGGCAATTAAACTAACAAATGAAAGTTTCACAAATTGGGGATACAATAAACCAAAAATAGCAGTGGCTGCTTTAAATCCACATGCATCAGATAATGGCTTAATTGGAGATACTGAATCGAAGGAAATAGCCCCTGCTGTGAAAATTATGCAAGGTAAGGGTATATCAGTATCAGGTCCTCATCCAGCAGATTCAATATTTAATCAAGCTATAAATGGAAATTATGATGTCGTTATAGTTATGTACCATGATCAAGGGCATATAGCAATCAAAGTTCATGGACTTGAAGAATCTATCAGCGTAAATCTTGGAATACCCTTCATAAGAACATCTGTTGATCATGGGACAGCATTTGATATAGCAAATAAAAATATTGCAGATCCCACTAGTATGAAAGAAGCTATTAAGCAAGCTTATGTTCTAATAAATAATCAAAAATTATAATTTTGGCTATATAATAACAATTAAGTTGCGAATTTAGGAAAAAATATGAAAATTGCATTTATTGGTGGAGGAACTATGGCGCAAGCTATAATCTCTGTGCTAACTTGTTCATCTAAAAAATATGAGATTATAGTTTCTGAACCCATAGAAACTGTTAGAAATAAAATCAAAAAAAAATTTGAGTTAGTTGCAATAAATGATAATTTATTAGCCATAGAAAATTCTGACATAATAATTCTATGTATAAAGCCTCAAAATTTTAAAATAGTTGCAAATGAGATACGTAGAAAAATTACAAATATTCAAACAATTGTATCCATAATGGCAGGTACGAATATAAATACTATTTCAAACTCATTATCTACAATGAATATTATTAGGGTAATGCCTAATACCCCAGCACAAATAGGAAAAGGAATTTCCGCATGGCATTCAACTTTGACAGTCAGTGAAAAATCAAAATTAGCAGTCAAAGAAATTCTAAGTATGTTAGGTGAAGAAATACAGTTTCAAGAAGAAAAATATATTGATATGGCAACCGCAATAAGCGGGAGTGGTCCAGCGTACGTTTTTTTATTTATTGAATTTCTAGAAAAGGTTGGAGTAGAAATAGGGCTACCAAATGATAAGATAAGACAACTGATCTTAAAAACAATTTCAGGAAGCGTAGAACTCATAAGTAACTCAGATAAAAGCCCAGAAGAACTTAGGAAATTAGTTACGTCTCCAGGCGGTACAACAGAAGCTGGAATTAATTCAATGATAATGAATAATTTTCATAAAAGTATTGTTACAGGAGTTAAGAAAGCATACGAGAGAGGAAAAGAACTCTCAAACGAGGAGAAAATATGATTATAATTTCAGATTTACTTAGCATTATGTTAAGAATATATGCTTACTTGATTATCATAAGAGCTTTTTCAACTTGGTTTCCTCAGTTTAGGAATCATGAAATAGTCCAGACACTATACAAAATTACAGATCCTGTAATGAAACCTGCTTCTAAATACATACCGCCAATTGGTATGATTGATATTTCAGCAATGATTGTTGTTATAGTGCTTTTGACGCTATCTAATGCCCTTAGGTATTAACTGTTACCTCACCTGATGATACATGCCACTCCTTCATATTTTCGTCTAAAATGACTATCATACCCTCATTATCGATATCAATTGCTTTGCCAATNACATAATTATCTTNTTCTTTATTAGTAAAACTNACTNTTATACTTTTACCTATATTTATAATCTTATCTTTCCATTTAGGAATAATATTNTTNCCAGATAAAATATANGAATAATAGTNATCTAAATTTATTAATAATTGTTTTAGTAGTTCATATCTATCATATTCAACTTTTTTTTCTTTAANTATACTTGTGTAGGNACTAATTATTGGAGANGATTCATCNAATAANAGATTAACATTTAANCCTATGCCTATCACNGCATATGAAAATTTTTNAGAAATAATTCGNGATTCTGCTATNGTACCNGCAATTTTTTTCCCATCNACTAAAACATCATTAGGCCATTTAATTTGAGGCTGTAGGTCCAAAGAAANTAATAAATCANAAACTGATAAAGAAGCAACCATCAACAACTGATTAAGTATATTTGTNGGAGATTTTACTACNAANGATAATAGTAAATCTTTTTTCGGTTGAGAAATCCACTTACGATTATACCTACCTCTTCCTTNAGTTTGATAATCNGTAATAATTAGAATTCCATCTGNCTTTTCTCTATCTACATAATCCCANGCAAGTTTCATAGTTGATTCTGTAGTATCAANAAAAAANACTTCCTTAGCAAAATTATTAAAATTTCCNTTTAAATGCTGNAATCTATTTTTCATATTANCCATGATAATCTATTATAATTATCAAATGAAACATTTAGACTCAAAAATACTTTACTATACCCACTCTTCTAAAAATAAAATTACTGCATATATTAAACAGAACGAGTGGTTTAAGGTAACAACTCAAATGAATAGAGGTCCAGATTCAGAGTTGGTACCAAAAAATATTAGAAGTTTATATAATCAGTATAGATCTGATAATCAACCTAAAGATTATGGAAACCCATCCTCAGGATGTATTCATATAAATGGTGCAAATGCGGGTAAAGTACTTGAAGTTGAAATAGGAAAAATAAAAGTTAACCCAATAGGTTGGACTAGATACAGGGGTTCAACAGGAGCATTACCAGGTTATTTAGGAAAATCTAATATAGGCGAACAGTTTAAGATTTGTTTAATTGAGGACGATATGATTTTATGGGATAAAAATTTGTCATTTCCTATTGAACCTATGATTGGGGTAATCGGATTAGCTCCAAAAATTGAGTCAATGCATAATGGATGGGCAGGAATTTGGGGTGGAAATTTCGATATCCAAGAAATTACTACCGGTGCAAAGGTTTATCTACCAATAGAACATGAGGGAGCATTACTACACATAGGTGATATGCATGCCCGTCAAGGAGATGGAGAAATATGTGGTGGAGGTGGAATTGANACAGGTGGAGAAGTAGAATTGAAAGTAAGGGTTGTTGATAAGCCTCAGAGTATGACATGGCCTCGTATTGAAAATGAAGATTATATAATGACAACNGCATGTGACAAACCAGCTGAAGATGCTTTCAGAATTGCTCTATGCGAAATGATACTATGGCTTGAAGAAGATTACAATATGCATCAAGGTGAAGCATTTATGTTTTTATCACAATGTCTAGAAGCTAGAGTAACTCAATTTGTAAACCCTACATATACATACGTGGCAAAAGTGCCTAAGAAATTCTTAAGATAATAAATTATGATAAAAAATATTTTATTCGATATTGGCGGTCCTATCGATAAAGAAACCTTGATGGACAAGTTTATCGATGAACAAATAATTAACTCTTTTAAGTTTTTTGATATACATATCTCAAAGAAAAAATATATTGAAATTCAAAAAAAGCTATTATTTTCATTTTCAAAAGATTTATATAAGGATATTATCTGGGATTTATCAAATAAAAACTATAAATTAGCATCAATAATTGAGAAACAGCTTTATAGTACAGAAGAGGAGCGTAATAAAAAAAGAGGTTTTTTTGAGCCACAAGAAAATATTTTTAATATCCTAGAAAATCTAAAAAGAAAAGAATACAAGTTAGGAATTGTTGCAAATCAGCCTACTAGATGCATAGAAATAATGAAAAAAATAGGATTATTAGATTTTTTTTCAAATAAATATGTATCTGAATCTATAAACCTATACAAGCCTGATGAAAAATTCTTTTTGCATGTGTGTAAATATATTAATGCAAATCCATATGAAAGTATTATGATAGGTGATAGAATTGACAATGATATTGTTCCTGCAAAAAATCTAGGAATAAAAACTATAAGACTTCTAAATGGTAGATATAAAATTCAGAAGCCAAGGAACGTAACTGAGAAAGCAGACTACGACATTAACAACATAAATGAAATAGAGGAAATAATTTATAATAATGACTAATGAATTCAGTAAATCAAAAACAATGTATGATGAAGCAAAAGAATATATTGCTGGAGGCATTTCTAGCCAAATTAGAATAAACGACCCAGCTAAAATTCCGATGTTTTTTTCTCATGCAAAAGGCTCAAAAATGTGGGATGTTGATGGAAATGAATACATAGATTACATACAAGGGATGGGGCCTAACTTATTTGGGCATGCTCCAGATTTCATATCAGATTTAGTTAAGAAAGAGATGGATAGAGGTTATGTCNTTGCTGGTCAATTTGATAAAGAAATAGAAATCGCAAAAATGGCTCTAGAATTAATCCCAATTAAAAATGCAACTGCTAGATTTGCAATATCAGGGACCGAAATAGACCAACTATTGTTTCGAGTAATGAGAGGTTATACAAAGAAAAATAAAATTGTTAAATTTGAAGGTCATTACCATGGATGGATGGATTCTGTTAATTATAGCGTCCACCCTCCCCTAAATCTTGCTGGTGATGAAAATAACCCTAATCCTATTCCAGAATCTACTGGAATGGACTTAAACACATCAAAAAATCTAATTATTTGCGAATGGAATGATGAAGAAAAAATTGAAAATGTCTTTAATAAATATGGTGATGACATTGCTGGAGTTATTACAGAACCAATCTTGGGTAACACCAACTGTATCCTCCCTAAAAAAGGATATTTAGAAAAAGTTAAAATTTTATGTGAAAAGCATAATGCATTATTAGCTTTTGATGAGGTAATTACCGGGTTCAGGGTAGCTGCTGGCGGAGCACAAGAATTGCTGAAAATCACTCCTCATATAGCCACATATGCAAAATCTATGGCAGGTGGTTTTCCAATGTCTATGATAGTTGGAGAGAAGCAAATAATGGAAGAAATTGGCAATGGAAATGTTTATCATGGTGGTAGTTTCAATTCTAACGTGATGTCAACTGCAGCTACATATGCAACATTAAAATATCTACATGACAGCAAAGCCACCTTCTATGAAAATCTTAATAAAAAAGGCGAGTTTATGATGAAAAACCTAAAATCTGTTTCAAAATCGCAAGACTCTGACTTACATGTTCAAGGCGTTGGTTCCTTATTATCTATATCTTTTACTAATAAGGAAGAAATAACTAACTGGCGAGACCATGCTAAAAATTGTGATGAAAAAAAATATTCTCTTTTTGCATACGAAATGCTTAAAAATGGAATCAGGTTATCATCAAATGGAAGAATGCATATATCCTCAGCACATAGTCAAGAAGATTTAGAAAAAACTATTTCATCTACAGAAAAGGTATTATCTAAAATTTAGATTTAATTTCTTCATGTAATAAATTTAGACAGGAGAATTATTTGAACTGGATTTCTGCAGTTTCTGATATTTCAGATTATGAAAAAGCTATATCAGATATTACATTAGACATAAAAGAAAAATTAAATGGAAAAAAAGCCGATCTTGTTTTATTGTTCGTCTCATCACACCATTCTGTAAATTATGAAAAAATTGCATCTTTATTTTCAGAAAAAATAGATACTAAATGTATTATAGGTTGCTCCGCAGCAGGTGTTATTGGTAATGGCCATGAAGTTGAAAGAAGAGCAGGAATAGCTGTATGCGCAGCAAATTTACCAAATGTAGAAATAACCTCTTTTCATATTGGGCAAGATGATTTACCAAATGAAGATGCTACTCCAGATGAATGGTTTAAGATTACAGGGTTATTCTCAAATAAATGTAAAGCTATGATGATTCTACCTGATCCTTTCACATTAAGAAGTGATAATTTACTTGCAGGCCTAGATTATGCATTTCCAGAAACTACTAAAATTGGGGCTTTAGCTAGTGGAGGTGGGCAACCAGGTAATAATGCACTATTTATTAATGATAAATGCTATAGTTATGGAGCAGTTGGAGTTGGATTTTCTGGAGATTTATCAGTAGAAACAATCGTTGCTCAAGGTTGTAGACCAATAGGAGAACCTATGATTGTTACTGATTCTGATATAAATGTTATAAATAAAATAGGAGATAAAACGCCATTAGAAATTTTAGGAGAAATATTTGAAAAAAGTTCCATACGAGAAAAGAGGCTTATAAGAAGATCTTTACAAATTGGAATAATAATGGATAGATTCTCTTCAGTAAATGATGAAGAATTCTTAATAAGAAATATTCTTGGAGCAGATGAAGAAGATGGAAGTATTGCAATAGGTGAGATGATTAATGAGGGTCAAATAATTCAATTTTATATACGAGATGCACAAACAGCAGATGAAGATTTAAAAATAATATTGGAAAAATATGCTGGTAAATTTGCGGATAATAAACTAGAATCTGCATTATTATTTAGTTGTCTCGGAAGAGGTCAATATTTATATGGAGCGCCAAATCATGACTCAAATTTATTTGCTAACATTGTCGGAGATGTACCTATAACCGGTTTTTTCTCAAATGGAGAAATAGGATCGATTGGAGATCAAACATTTCTGCATGGATACACCTCAAGTTTTGCACTATTCAAGTCTGAAAAACAAAGAAATTAATAAGCTTTTGGTTTATCCATTATAAACTCTTCTAATTTGACTCTTGAACTAGGGATATTTTCAGAAAGATCATTATAGTCTGATTCTGAAAAACCTACAGCTATTGCACAAATCGATGAATATTCGCCTATAGGAAGACCTGATACTTTGTGAGCAACATCATGATCTATCCCACCCATTGCTCTTGTGTTCATACCCATAATTTTTGCTTGTATGGCTATAGACATCCAAGCTGCGCCAGTATCAAATTTTGCACTACGGTTTTCTTTACCATCATTTTGATTTTTTGAAAAAACTAAAATAATTAAAGGGGCTTTAGTAGCCCATTTTCTATTATATGGGTTCATAACCATATTTATTTTTTCTCTAAATTCACCTTTAGTAGCATAAACAAATCTCCAAGGCTGAGCATTATTAGAAGATGGTGCCCATCTTGCAGCTTCAAATAATGATAAAATTTGAGTTTTATCAATTGTTTTAGATTTGAACAATTTTGATGACCATCTTTCATAAAAAAAATTCTCAATATTATTTTCAGGGTGCCTATATTTATCAATATTCATTATTATTCCTGTAAAAACTTTCTTATTTTTGTTGATGAAATATCATTTCTGAATTTAGATTCATCTAATGAAGAAAACATCCTTTCATATTTTTTTGGTATTAATGACAAGTCAATATTAGTAAAAATATTTTGTTCATTTATTCTACCTGCTACTAAAAATTGGCATTTATTATCTTTAATAATATCTAAATTTTTGGTTATTGTAGATGAATAAGTATTTGAATTAAAATCATTATAATATTTTATTTCAAACAATCTTAGAAATGTATCATTGCCAATTAAGAAAATAGAACCCGGAAATAGATTAGATTTTTCTAAAAATCTAGGTGCATTGGAAATAATTACTGGAAAGTTATGACTAATTATCATATCTATTTTTTTTTGAATATCTGATATGACTAATGGATCTTTATCAACATTAGTTATAGATATTTCTAGAAAAGGATTATAATGAGTTTCTTTTTGAGCGGCTAAAAGCATATGTTTGTGACCATCATGAAAAGGATTAAATGAACCTGACAAAATTAATAGATTTTGAGGTATTTCAAAACTAAATTTATTTTCCTCATAAAAAAAGCAAAATGGAATTTTCTGAAAAATTATTTCAGATATTATGTTCTTCAAGTTTTTCTGATTCATATAATTTTATTTTTAGGTATTCATTAATACCAATTATTTTTGAAATCGTGTTTAAGATTATTTTAGATATTATTATATCTTCTTCCTGTCTTGTTCTTCTATTTTTTTGAAAAATAACAGATGTATATCCTTTAGAAAACTCGCTTCTCCAAGCAATATAAGCTCTATTATCACCTCTACGTAATCTATTTGTAGAAATAGCAGCAGTGCAAGATATACCAAATGTATTAGAGTTTCTTGATAATGTTTTAGATCTTAAGTATGATTTTTCAGCCATATTAATTGCCTCAACATGAGAAACATGAGAATCCAAAGCATCAGATAAAAAATCTGATAATGAATTTTTTGAATAAGGAATCAAGATCTCTAAAATAGTTTTTGAAGTTCCCGGAGTTGTAAATAGATATTCAATAATTTTCATGCCCCCACCAGTTATAGAAAAACAGCCTTGAAAGTTTGAAGAATGAATTTTATTTACTAATTTTTTAATAGTCAAACGAAAATTTTATGGATAATTATTAACATAATAAACAAATTTCAACTAGAATAAAACAATATATATAAATTATAGTTGAATATTTATATTTTATTTTGAAGATGTTTCTAATATTTTCATGTTGAAAATATAAGATTCTAATATATCTGTTATTTCATAACAAAAATTGCATTCTTTTGCATAAAGTTTATTAGAATCAAATCCTGTTTGAATTGTAATAAAATTTTTTATTATATGTGAACAAAACATTTCCACCTCAATATATTTATCTATTTGAATTAACAGTTTGACGGGTTGCTTGATTATCTACTTCATCTCGTATAGATTTTGAATTTATGGTGTATCCACAAACTATACATCTAAGATAAGAGCCAAAGTTATCTGTTCCCAATTCTACTGTTCCGTCCCCGCATCTTCCACATGATTTAAAATAAAGCATAAACTATCCTCTTAAACTAACTATGAATATAAATATATCCGGTATCGAGTATTTTGGGCATATGAAAATTTTTACGAGTTTTAACTAATTTAGAAAATTTGAAAAAAATGAATGAACAAGTAATAATATTTTATAATTTCTTATACTTAAAACCACCTAGTATAAAAAAAGGTAGGTCTTTTTCATATGAAATTTTAATTTTTTCGCCCTTTGCCCTGCCAGATGAAACTATAAAATCTTCCTTATTATCTCCGACAAGACTAAGTTTAGAAGGTGCATGCATTTTATATTGATTGTAATTATCATTATTTAGCAACCAAAATTCGTCATTAACATATTTTAAGTCAAGATAAAGACCTGGCTCAGCAAAGTACGTTCCAGTAATATTCATATAATTATTTTTTGATGAATTATAGTTTGGTTTATCCAATATAATATGATTTCTATTATCTAAAAGAGTATTTATTAGAGATATAGAAAAATCATTGGGGAAATTATTAGGCCATAAATTTGATAATATTACTAAACCACAATTGTATTTTTTTGAAAAAACAACATTGGATGAGTAGCCAAATATACCTCCCCCGTGTACAAGTAAGTTATTATTATTATTCTTAAAAATTCTCCATCCATATGCTTGAGCATGTTCCCAATTATCAGAAATATATGCTGGCATATGCATTTCAACTAAACTATCTGGGTCAAGTATTTTTCCAGCCGAAAATCCCTCTGAAGACAACTGAAATAAAATCCAATTGAGTAAGTCTTCAGTGCAAGAAAATAGGCCTCCTGCCCCAATCATAGAATGCATTTCAATAAAGTCTTCAGTAATTAATTTATTCATTTGAAAAGAAAATTTATTGCCGGAAATGAGATTTTTTTTATCTGTTGACGAAGGATAAAAAAAAGTATTTTTAAGACCAAGTGGCTCAAGAATTTCATCCCTTATATATTTTTCTAATGGTATTTGAGTTAACTTTTCAATCAAAATTCCTAGAAGAGAATATGCCAAATTAGAATATTTCCATTGAACATCTTGTTGAGCTACAATATCAATTTCAGAAAGATTATCAATAAGTTCACTCTTTGTAATGAATTTTTTAGTATCCCAATTATTATATTTATGCTCTGTAGATAACCCTGAATAATGGGTTAACATTCTCTTAATAGTTACTTTTTCTAATGTTCCTGATGAAGAGTTTGCTACTGTAAAATCAGGCATGTGAACTAGCAGAGGATCATCCAACGCAAGCCTACCTAAGTCTCTTAGTTGTAAAATTGCTGTAGCAATGAATGTTTTAGTTATAGAGGCTATACGAAAAATACTATTTTTGTTTATATCTTGATTTTTAGATAATTTTTTATTATTGATAGTATAGGAGGAAAAAAATTTTTGATCTTCATTATAAATTCCTATTGAAAAATTTTGAGGCAGAGCATTTTTTGAAAAATCATTAGCATAATTTTCTTCTATTAACGTATGATAATTTATTTTGGTCATAGTATTTATTTAATTTTTAAATATAATATCTATTATGAATTTTAAATTTAATTAATCAATATTGGAAACAGAGTACTATGAATAAGATTAGCGAAAATATAAAATTATTTCCTAGAATAAATAATGGAATTACATTCATGATAATTAGTATTATATTTTCGATCTTTCTACTAATTTATTTATCTGCTGGAATAGCTTTTGATAGGAGCATTCAAAGAACTAATATTGACCAAGATGCTGAAAAACAATGGTGGGAAGACCAAATTCTTTATATTTGCCCACTTCATTAGGAAATAATGGAAAAAACTTATAAAAATCATAATATTTACCATTATGCATGGATAATTGTTCTAATTTGTGCAGTTGTTCAAATGGTTGGAGCTGCAATAAGAATAGGCTTTGGAGTACTAGTAGACCCATTAGTTGAAATTTTTGGATGGTCAACAGGTTCTATTGGCCTAGCATACGCTCTAATGTCGATTATAACCGCCTTCACTTCACCTATTGCTGGTTACCTTTGTATCAAAATAGGTTGTAAAAAAACAATGATTTGGGGAACAATATTATTTTTCATTGGAATGATTTGGATATCTCAGATTAGTCAAATATGGGAGTTGTATATATCCTATGGATTGATTTTTGGAGTTGCTCAATCCTTTTTGTTAGTTCCAGCCGTACCTATAGTTTCTAATTGGTTTGATAAATATCTTGGATTAGGAACAGGATTAATGATGGGAGCATGGAGTCTAGGGCCAGCAATATCTGTACAAATATTAGCAATATTTTTTGAAATATATGGTTGGAGAGATTCATTTATAATTATAGGAGTTGCTGGCACATTAGTTCTTTTATTATTNTTATTTTTCTTAAAAGACACTCCAGAAGAAATCAAAAAATTTCCATACGGTTTTTCAGTAGAAAATATTAATAAAAAAAATAGGANTTTTTCTATTACAGAGCAAAAAAACATACAAAAACTAATTTATAAAAAAAATGAGTTTTGGAACCTTATTAATATTCATTTCCTAGGTTGTGTAAGCCACTCAATAATTCTTGTAGGAATCATACCAATGGGCATAAATGCAGGATTATCTAGTTTAAGTGCAGCAGGTATTCTTACAACATTGTCAGTAATAAGCATTATCAGCAGAATAATAACTCCAATAATTGCAGATAAGTATGGTTCAAAACCAATAATGTTCTTTAGTTTATTTGGACAAGGAATTGGCGTGTTGATACTTCTCAATGCAACTGAGGCATGGCAATTTTATACTTTTGCTGTTTTATGGGCTATTCCGTATGGTGGTGAAGGAGCAGCGTTCCCAATTATCAATCGTCAATATTTTGGAAAATTCCCAATTGGTACAACTTATGGTTGGCAGGTATTTGGAGCCGGAATAGGTATGGCACTAGGAGGAATATTACCTGGTATTATTTTTGACTTGAATAATAACTATAATTTAGCTATTATTTTATCAGCAATATTTAGTATTTTTGCTTCAATAATAATTTTGTTTTTGAAAAATACAAAAAAAGAAATTATAGATACATGAAATATTTAAAAGAGCTAATTTGACATTTACAATACTGGGTTTAGATNAAAAAAACTCTAAAATAGGAATAGCTATAGCTACTTACTCATTAGCCGTAGGATCTACGTGNCCTCAATTAGTTAATAATAAATATGCGATAACGTCTCAGGCATCTACTAATCCAATGATTGGAAAAAATATTGCTGAAAAAATAAAGAATGAAGATCCTAAATCAATTATCAATGAAATTTTAAATAAGGATAAATTTCGGGAATATCGTCAATTGGCAGTATTATCTATTAATGGTGAAAAATTTACACATACCGGTTCAAAAACTAAGGATTTCAAAGGATTTATTACAGGCAAAAATTCTATTTCAATTGGTAACTTTTTATATAACGAGAAAGTTCTTATAAATATGATGAAAACATTTGAAGAAAATTCTGATATTGAATTAGGTGACAGACTCATAATGAGCCTAAAAGCAGGTAAAAAAGCAGGTGGACAATTCGGAAGTGACGGCCAATATTTACCTGAAAGGTCTGCATGTTTGATGATAGGGTCTAAAAATGAAATTTTTCCAATAGATATAAGAGTAGATTTTTCAAATAAGCCTNTTGAGGATTTGTCAAAAGCATATAAAGAGTACCGTAAAATGCATAACTATTATCTTGCAAGGTCGGAAAACCCTTCAAAAATCCCATCACAAGATGAATGGATAAAAAAAATTAAATCAAACAATAAAGATAAATAAAGTATAAAAATAAATAAATACTAAATATAATTTGTATTTGTAGAATAGTATAATTTAATAAAAAGGACGATTATGACAAATATTTCTGGAAAACATGCTTTACTTAAAATGCTTCAAAAAGAAGGTGTTAACTATATGTTTGGTAATCCTGGGACAAGCGAAGCACCAATGATGGCTATAATGAAAGAATACCCATCCATTGAATATGTTCTTGTTTTACAAGAAGGTGTTGCTGTTGGGTTAGCAGAGGGATATGCAAGGGCATCAAATAAAGTTCCATTTGTAAGTTTACATATCGATAACGGAATGGCTAACGGACTTTCATTAATGATTGATCAACTATATTCTGGTACTCCTATGGTAATGACAGCAGGAAATAAGGATATTAGAAAAATGGCCGCAGGTAGGTCAGATTTAGCTGATATGGCAAGGCCGTTTGCAAAGTGGAGCACAGAAATTACTCATGCAGAGCAAGTCCCTTCAGTTATAAGAAGAGCTTTTCAAGAAGCAAAAACACCTCCGACTGGTCCAACATTTATATCAATGTCTCAAAATGCTTTTGATGATGTTGCTGATGTTAATTTGATTCCATCTTCTAATGTACATATATCTACAAACATAGACGATAAAACCTCAGAAGAAATATGCGATATTATAATGCCATCAAAAAAACCAATCTTAATAGTTGGAGACAGAATATCCCAAACTAACGCTGTTGAAGAGGCCGTAAAACTTGCGGAAATTGCAGGNATGAGAGTATATGGACACAACTCAACTGAAATTAATTTCCCTGCTAATCACTCATTGTGGCAAGGTAACCTAAATATGNGAACTATTGAAGCTGTTACNGCTGTACAAAATGCTGATGTAATTCTTGCAGTAGGTTGNCCTGTTTTTGAAGACTTCTTTTTTCAAAAAGGAGAATTTGTTAGTCCCAATACNAAACTAATTCANATAGACATAAATAATAATGAGATNGGTAAATCTGAACCAACTGATATCGGNATAATAGCATCNCCTAAAAATGCANTGAAAAAATTATGTGAAAATCTTGAATCACATATGACAGGTCCATACAGGGAAGCATCNTCCTTTAGAGCAATAGAAGCAAANTATGAAAGTGATACNCGAAAANAAANNCACCAAAATCTTATNAACCAGGAAGTAAAAAATGGACATGCTATGTCGCCAGCAAAAATGCTAGANGAATTATCAAAAGCACTTCCNNAANAAAGTTCAGTATTCAANGATGGAGTAAGNAACAGNCAGNTATTATTCGAATCTATGTTGCCATCTACAAAAGGNTCATACTATGGATGNAGAGGACAGGCAATTGGNTGGGGAATTGGTGCAACAATGGGTATGAANCTTGGAGATCCTTCGAAAGCTGCNATAGGTGTAATTGGTGATGGAAGNGCAATNATGACCATACAAGGTTTATGGACAGCTGCAAATTCTAAAATACCATCTATATTTGTCATATGTAATAATTCATCATANAGAGTTTTAAAAGTTAACATGAATCATTACCATAGATTAAATAATTTTGATCCTCCAAAATCATATTTTGCAATGGATTTTCACCATGAGATTAATTTTGCTGAGCAAGCTAAAGCATACGGGATCAACGGAATCAGGATAGAAAACCCTGATGATATAGGCAAAACCTTAAATAAAGCAATTGATTCAGGAGAACCAGCAGTAATAGATATGATAATTGATGGTTCTTTATAATTTTCAACATATGAATTATATAAACAATGAAAAAGCAAAATTAGTTTGGACTCAAAATGATTGGGATACAAAACATTTTGAAGCTAAGAAAAAAGTACTTAAATTTCCAAATAATAGTGAAAACATAGAACATGCATCAAAATGGGGAAAAGTGATTTTAAAAAAATTTAGTTCATCATTTTATACAGTTACTAGGTTGCTTCCTGAAAAGAAAAAAAAAGACGTTCAAATTATATATGCAGCAGTTCGATATCCAGATGAAGTTGTAGATTCCTTNAACCTTTCAAATTCNGAAAAAGTTCAGATCTTAAAAAAATTTGAATNAGACTTTNTTAGATCTAAGAAATANAAGAATATCTATGANATGCTAAATAATAATATTTCNCTAACAATTGCTGGATTTAGAGATGTNTGTAATCGNTANAAAATNCCAGAGAAATACTATATGGCTTTCCTTGANGCTATGAAAAAAGANATAGAGCCTCGTCAGTACAAAGATTGGAACGATCTTATAGATAATTATATNTATGGNTCAGCAACTGTTGTTGGNTACTTTCTTTCNTATATATATGGANATTCCAAAANTTCATCCCTAAAAGAATGTATGGAAACTTCTAAATCACTTGCAATAGCACTACAGTTAACTAACTTTGCTAGAGATGTTTCTGAAGATNCNATTNGNGGAAGATGCTATCTACCAAAAGACCAAAAAGATNATAANAATCAAATTATNTNNAATGGAGTAATTAANAAAAATNTTGATGACATAATTTCANCAAAACTTNTNTTAGCANAAGAGGCTAAAAAATGGTACGAAAAATGTTCNAATANAATAGATNATTTTACGGANGATAGTAGATTGGCAATTCAAGCNTGTCATACNTTATATTCAAAATTAAATAANAAAATTCTTAAANAGGAAAATAATTTTCAAAGAGAAAGTTTATCANTANTTGAAAAATTTTCNNTTATNCCTAAAAATCAATATTTNAAATTAGCNATAGCATTANTAATGAACAAATGAAAAATAAACTATTTATAATTGGTGGAGGAATGGGAGGTATATCCGCNGGTTTATATCTATCCAAAAGTNATTATGAAATTCATATATTCGAANCAAATAGTANTTTAGGAGGAAGAGCNAATNTCTTAGATTTAGATGGTTTTATTTTTGATACCGGACCATCATTANTAAATTACCCNTGGGTNTTTGATAACTTATANAAATTTATTGGAACTTCTTTAANTGAAGAATTAGAANTACAAAAAATTGATCCAGCAATTAAATATTATTGGCCAGANGGAGAAACATTTCAACTATCATCTGACTTAACAAAACTTTCACAAGAATGCATAAGATTAGATCNAAGAGATGGAATAGGCTTATTAAATTTTTTGTCTGATGGAAGAAAAAAATATAGTATTTCTTTTGATAATTTAGTAACTCAAAATACCCAGTCTCCACTTAAATGGTTTTTTTCCGCTGGATTAAGAAATATATTTAAACTAGGTTTATTCAGGTCAATGGAATCACAACTTAAGTTACATTTCAAAAATAAAAAAATAATTGAAGCATTTGGTTCNTANGCTATGTATTTGGGAGGAGCTCCNCATGATTTACCTGGAATTTTTTCTATATTACCATTTGGNGAACTTGAGTANGGGTTATGGCTTCCAAAAGGAGGAATGTATAAATTAGTAGAATCATTAGAAAAATCTCTTNNANAACAAGGGGTAATAATACACAAAAATACTAAAGTAAAAAATATAATTAAAGAAAAAAANCATGTCAAAGGAATTACATTAATAAATGNTNAAAAATTATATTGTGACCANATAATTTCTAATGTAGATTTACCTACAACGATGAATAAATTACTTGAAGATAAAAAATTNAAATCACCTAAAATGACGCCAGGAGTCATAACTTATTATTTGNGNATAAATAAAAAATTAGATAANTTGGAGCATCANAGCGTTTTTTTCCCANAAAATACAAAGTTNGCNTATGAAGAAATAATGAAAAATAATAATATACCTGAAGATATTCCATTTTATATCTCTGTAGCATCCAATAATGATCCNTCATTAGCTCCAAAAAATAAATCAGGNGTATTCGTACTTATTCCTGTACCANTNAAAAATANAGATTNTGCTTGGGATAAAATGAGTGANCANCTACTTANTAAAGTCTTATTAAGATTAAGAAAACANAAAATTATAATCAACAAAGAAGATATTATAANTNAAGAAACTATTNCNCCAAAAAAATGGNANGATTTATTTGGTCTTCATATGGGTTCTGCTTTTGGTGCTTCACATAACCTATTTCAAGTNGGCCCATTCAGAAATTCAAATAAATCTAAAAAATATAAAAACTTATTTTTTGTTGGAGCATCCACAACACCAGGNACNGGNTTACCNATGTGCGTNNTAAGNGGAAAAATGGTTGCAGAAAGAGTATTACAAAATAATGAATAGTAAAATATATTGTAAAAATTATGGTTCAGGTCCAAAAAAATATGTAGGTATATCAGGTTGGGGAGGTAATAACAATACATATACCCCTATCATCAAATATCTTCCTAAAGATGTTTCTTTTACAAGTTTTGATATACAGGGATTTGGAAAATCAAAAGACCCTAAAAAATGGAATATACAAAATATTTGTCATGAGATAATTGCTGAATTAGGAATAAATGAAAAAACAAACTTAGTAGGTAATTGCACGGGTGGAGTTCTGGGTTTGGAAATTTCAAAATTACTTAATTATAAAGTTAATAAATTAGTGATGATTGATCCTTTTCTTTATACACCTTGGTATTTTCATCTTTTAGTAAATAAATATTTTGGTGAAAAAGCTTATATGGCAACTTTCGCATCAAAAGTAGGAAGATACATAAGTAATTTGTTGCTCAAATCAAAAAGAAATGAAGATACTAATTTAACTGAACATTTCGCAGAAATGAACCATAAAAATTCATATAGTTTTCTAAGAATGATGCATAATCACTCAGGATTGGAAATATATTCAGATCTAGACAATAATTTATCAATTATTCATGGTGATAAAACCTTTAAGGCTGTAAAACGCTCAATATCAAAGATAAAAAAACAAATAAAGCATACTGAAATATATGAAGTTAAAAATGCTGGGCATCTTCCTATTGAAGACCAACCTGAAATGGTAGCAAAGTTTATTTTTAATAAAAATGAATAATTTAGAATTTATAATAATAATAGTGTCATTTATTTTATACCTAATTCCTACAATTGTGGCATCTTTGAATTTAGTTTTCTTTAATTCAAATAATCACAACTCAATAAGTAAACAAAAAAATAAAGTTTCCGTACTAATACCTGCAAGAAATGAAGAAAAGAATATAGAAAAATGTGTTAATAGTGTCATTATTCAAGGAGAAATAGTTGGTGAAATTTTAATTTATGATGACCACTCAACTGACAAAACAGATACGATTATCAAATCACTTGTTAAGAAATATAAAAATTTAGTAAAAAAAACTGAAACAAAAGATTTACCAAAAGGTTGGCTTGGTAAAAATTATGCTTGCTATAGACTAGCAATTAGTTCAAAAAGTGAAAATATACTTTTTATTGACGCTGATACAACATTAAAAAAAAATGCAATATCAAATTTATTCATGATTTACAATGAAAGTGATAGTTCAATGATTTCAGCTTGGCCAAAAATAGTAATGAAAAATAATATAGAAAAATTACTTATGCCTATACTAAACTTAATAGTTTTCACAATTTTCCCATACATAATATCAACAAAAATAAATATCCCTAGCTTAGGGATAGCTCATGGGGCGTGTATTTTTTTTAATAAAAAAAAATACTTGAAACTTGGTGGTCATAAATTAGTGAAAAATAATTTTTTTGAAGATACTTCATTAGCAAAAATATGGAGAATTTTTGGTGAAAAATCAAAAATAATTAATGGTGAAAATATTATAGAAGTTAGAATGTATCAATCTTTTAGGGAGATTACTGAAGGATTTACTAAGAATTTCTACCCTGCACTAGGAAATATTATAAGATTTTTTGTTTTTCAAATATATTTCTTATTTTCTTATATTTTGTTTCCAATACTGATATTAGTTTTTATTTTTGAATCTAGAATAAATATTTTATTTTTTATTGTAATTTTTATATCTTTAGTACCTAGAATAATGATCAATATAAAATTTAGATATGGAATAACATCTTTAGTTTTAAACCCTATAAGTATAATTATAATGTTATATATTGGTTTTAGATCTTATTATCATTCATCTATAAAAAAAAATATTACCTGGAAAAAGAGAAAGTATAATTTTGAAAAATAAAAAAGAAATATTAGTAGTGGGTGCAGGTTTAGGAGGTATATCTACATCTATTTATCTTGCTAAATTTGGATGGAAAGTAACTCTAATAGAAAAAAATGATACGTTAGGAGGCAAATTAAATAGATATCAAAAAAAAGGTTTTACTTTCGATACAGGCCCATCATTAATCACATTGCCAAATATATTTGAAGATTTATTCAACATTGCCGGGAAAAGTTTCTATAAAGATTTAAATCCTATAAAAATAAATCCACTATTCCAATATATATTCCCCTCAGGAAAAACTATGAAATATTCCACTAATATTGATGAGCTTTCAAAAGAAGTAGAAAAACTCACTGGAGACAAGGAAGAAATCTTCAGAGTTTATAAATTTTTTGAACATGGTGCAAAAATTTTCAAGTTTTCAAATGAAACATTTCTTAGTAAAAACCCTTACACTAGGCCTAAATTTTCAGAATTATTTGAATTTCTATTTGCACCAAAAAGATTTACTATAAGTAAATATTCAAAAATGATAAGTAGTTTTTTTCAATCAAAAGAATTACAACAATTGTTTAATAGGTATCCAACATATGTAGGATCTTCACCATACGAATCAGTAGCAATGCTTGCAATTATTCCATATATTGAAATTGCGATGGGAGGTTGGTATGTTCCGGGAGGTCTATTTAAAATTATCGAAAATCTAGAAAAAATTGCGACTAATTTAGGCGTAAATATTATTAAGAATACTGAAATATCAAATATTGTAACTGATAAAAATAAAATTAAATATTTAGAAACTAAAAATAAAGAAATATATGATTGTGAAAGAGTAGTTTTCAACTGCGATCCTATGTATGTAAAAAACATAGTTACAAATAGATTGGATACAAATATGCAAAATAATTTATCTATGTCCGGCTTTATGATGCTTGTTGCAATTAATAAAAAAATTAAAAACGTTCATCACCATACAGTATGTTTTTCTGATGACTATGTTAAGGAATTTGATCAATTAATAAATCAGAAAAAATTTCCTGACGACCCTACTGTGTATATAAATATACCATCAATAACGGATAAAAATATTTCTCCTGAGGGCAGTGAAACAGTTTTTATAATGGCAAATGCGCCAGCTTCAAGAAAAAAATGGGATAATAAAAAAATCATGGATGCTAAAAATAAAATCTTAAATCGAATTTCTAAATCAAAAATAGAAAATTTCATGAATGATGTTGAGTTTATCGAGTATATTACACCAAACATTCTTGAGGAAAAATATAATGCACCATTCGGATCAATTTATGGTCAAATTTCTCATGGATGGAAAAAAACATTCCTTAGACCTAGTATGAAAGACAAAAAAATAGACGGAGTTTATTATGTGGGAGGTGGTACCCACCCAGGAGGTGGAACTCCAATCGTTATAAAATCAGCAAAAATAGTAAGTGAAATGATTAATAATGATCATGAAAAATAATTATCTATATAAGAAAAAAAATTACATTATAAACTTAATTTTCTTACTTTTTTGGATTGGAGGTATTTTATCATTCTTAGTAAAAAATGATGTTTTTACTGAAAATAACTGGGCAGGTGGAGTATTTTTATACTTAGCGTCATTCATCATATTAATTAATCATAAAAAAAATAATATATTTATTCTTATTTATATCGGGTTATTTGGATTTCTAATTGAAATAATTGGTTCAAGTTATCATTTACCTTTTGGAGAATATTACTATACGTCAGAATTAGGAATTGGATTATATGACGTACCTTTTTCTTTGTTTTCTGCTTGGATTATTATTAGTGTATTCGTTATACAAATATTACATTATTCTAATGTTAGTAAAAAACTATGGTGGTTAATGGGACCGGTTTTAATGATTGTTGTTGACCTTATAATTGAACCAGTAGCAACGGGGCCAATGAATGCCTGGGTATGGATAGATGAAGGATTATATTATGGAGTTCCAATATCAAATTTTATTGGATGGGGTATAGTTAGTTTGCCAATATTTATAGTCATACAAAAATTTTATACAGACGAATATAAACAATCAATTATTCCCATTGCTGTTATTTCATTTTTTGTAATTGTATCGATTATTAAGAGTCTTTTGGTGCCTATCATAATATTTATCATGATATGTGTGTTTGTAATTGTTAGAAAAAAAATAAATGCTTAAAAAATTAATAATTTTTGTTACGTTTATATTGCTAATTTCATGCTCAAATGAAATAGATTACAACGAAAATAAAAAAGTAATAATCATACAAGGAATATGTTCCAAATATCCTCAAGATAGCGAACACTGGGGACCAAAAATAAAAAAAATAATAACTAATAATTATAAATTTATCGATACAAAAACTGGAAGTATTGATGATCAAATTATTGATTTTAGTTACTCAAAGCTTGATTGGACAGAAAACTATTATCCTGAAGAAACTTTATTACCAATTAAGAGTCATATTAGAAACTTAGAAAAAATTTATGAAAAATATCCTAATAGCGAATTTTATATTTTAGGACACTCACTTGGAGGTATTATAGCTTTGACAGGAGCTGCAAAGAGTGAAAAAATTAATTCGCAAACAAAAAGTATTGTAACCGTTAGCAGTCCTATTAGAGGTGTTAGCAAATCGGATGAAAATTCAGGAATAAGAAGTTTAATTGAATTATTTGCATGCAATTCAAAAGAAAATAATGAAAATAAAATATGGGATGATATAAGTAATGATAGCGATATAATAAAATTAATTAGTAATCATGATTATAAAAACACCAAAGTATATAATATTATTAATAAGTATGACCTAGTAGTAAGTAGTGAATCGGCAAAATTAGAAAAAAAATTCCCATATTACTGCTTCCATCAAGTAGATAATCAACTCTTCGGATTAAATCACAGTACTTTACTAGAGAAAAAGATTACATCATCAGAAATAATTAATTTATTGATAGATGACAAAAAACTAATTCATGATTGTCAATGATTAAAAATGGTCGGGGCGGCAGGATTTGAACCTGCGACCCCCCGCTCCCAAAGCGGGTGCGCTACCGCTGCGCCACGCCCCGTTATACATACACTGTTATTATATAAATAATATCAATATTAAAGATAGATATTTTAATGTATTAAACTACTTTAATTCGCTAACTATATTTTCACAAGCTTGCATATATATTGTTGCATCTACGTTAATGGATAAATATTGGACACCTAAGTCAATCAACCATTTTCCCATCTCTACATCTTTTGCGTAGGAACCAACTACTCTACCCTCAGACCTAGCTTTTTTTGCAGCTTCTTTCAAAGCATCTTCAACAATTTTTGACCTTACATCACCAGGAACACCAAGTGACTGAGATATATCATATGGTCCTAAAAAAAGAACATCAATACCATCTACTGTCATTATTTCATCTAAGTTATTTAATCCTTCTTTACCCTCAATATGGACTACTGTCATAGTTTCATCATTTTGAATATTTGTATGATTTTCTGCCTCATTCTTAAAGTAATTCCCTGCTCTAGTAAATATTGAAACACCCCTATGGCCTAAAGGTGAATATTTGGCAGATTCAACTACTTTATTTGCATCATTTATACTATTAATTTGAGGTACTTGAACTCCATCAGCACCAATATCTAAAGCTCGTAATACTAGACTTTCCTCGTTACTAGGAATTCTTATTATGGGGGCTACTCCGGAGCCTTGTGCTGAAATAACAAGTTCATTAACAGTTTCAATAGATAAAGGTCCATGTTCTGTATCGAGTATACAGAAATCCATTCCAGAGTAACCTAGTGTTTCTACAAGAGTCATAGAGGGAACTATTACAAACGGCCCTATAACTGTCTCTCCACTAAGTAATCTTTTTTTTAGATCTCCACGAATTGTTTTTTTCATATAATTTCCTTACGCCTAGTAATTAACTATGAATATTATACATTTATTTGATTGATCACATAATAAATGAATAATAAAAATTTTATAATTAATGATATTTTATAAGTATGGGTAATGCAAAAATTCTTTTTTTAGGTACCGGAACATCTGAAGGTGTTCCGCGAATATCATGCTTAATAGATAAAAATAAAAGTTGTAAAGTTTGTTCTGATTCAGTAAAAATAAATTCAAAAAACCGAAGAAGAAACACATCAATATTAATTCAACACAATAATAAAAATATTGTAATTGATGCTGGAAAGACCTTTTATGATTCATCATTAAATTTTTTCCCCAAAAATAATGTAAAGTCTATTGATGGACTTATCATTACTCATGCTCATGCCGATGCAATAGGTGGGTTAGATGACCTAAGAGACTGGACTAACAATACTCAGAAAAACATCCAAGTATATCTAAGAGAAATTGATTATAAAGCAGTAGATAAGATGTTTTTTTATCTCACTAAAAAAGAATATTTTTCTAAAGGAGGAGTTGCAAAATTAAATTTTAATNTTATNACATCAAANACTTTTGAAATTGAGAATATAAAATTTACACCAATTCCNGTTTTTCATGGAAAAACAAATANAATTTTTGGATACAAATTCGGAAATACNGNTTATATTTCTGATGTNTCAGAGATTCCTGAAAATAGCAAAAAATATTTATATAACCTTGATTTATTAATAATAGATGCTTTGCGCCCAAAAAAAACTCATGGCACTCATTTTACACTGGAGCAAGCTATAGAAAAAATTAAGTATTTTAATCCTAAAAAAGCTCTACTAACAAATGCTACACATGACATTGATCACTCAAAAGTAAACAAAAAATTAGAAGAATTATCAGATATCAATCTTGATGTCTCATATGCTCACGATGGTTTAATCCAAAAAGTGTTTATAGATTAATTTATTTTTTTGACTCTCTATATATTTTCATTACTTTATCATCAGGAGGATAATATTTACCTGGAGTGAGATTTTCTTTGTCTAATTTTTTTCTTATCCATTCTTCTAGATCATCATATTCAATTGCTTTTATGGCAATATCCTTAACTATTTTTCTAGGAATTACCACAACACCATCATCATCTGCGACCATATAATCACCTGGCCTTACTAGCACGCCATCAACATTTATTGAATCATTTGTTGAATAAGGGGTGCCAATCTTGGTGCCAAGATTGGAAGTTTTACCATAACCCCATAAACCTAACCCATAATCTTTAACTGTATGCATTTCCCTTATTCCGCCATCACAAATTAATCCTTCGACTTTTCTTTGTTTTAACCTTAGAAATTTAATGTCACCTCCAATAGACATTATCTTATTTCTCATAGATTCCATAACTATTATGTCTCCAGGACCTGCCAATTCNAAGGCGGCATATTCTGGAGATTCTTCACCGGTAGGTTTTTCAATCATTGCATCNGGCCTAGCTGGTACAAATCTTACAGTTATAGCCCTTCCTATAATTCTTTTTCCTGGATTCATAGATTTGATATTAGGCATATAAANATACCTTGGATCATAGTTATTTCTTGCCATAACATCTATTATTGCAGTCGTATTGACGTTCNTAAGTTTATTAATTGTANTTTGGTCTAAAACTTGAGGTGGTGTATCATTTANTATTGTCATTATAACTCCTAATCGTGTATTTTCCTTGATGCGATCATACCACCATCAACTAGTAATGTTTCACCGTTAACATATTGACCAAGCTCTGAGGATAGATAAAGAACCGCATTTGCAATATCACTTGGCAATCCACCCTTCTCTGCTGGTACAAAATTTTTAAAATTTTCTGCATTGTGCGGCGGCCCATCTATTGAATTATCTTGAATATTATCCGGAAGACGATTTGAAATAGCTCCAGGAGCAATACAATTAGCAGTTATATTTTTTCCAGATAGATCCGCAGCAATACCTTTTACCATTCTTCTAAGTGCCATCTTAGCAGTACCATAAGCAGTCCAGTTTGGCATTGCTACGTAAGAATGTACACTGGATAAGCAGATAATTCTACCAGAGTTTCCATTATTTACCATTTCATGAGCTGCTCTTTGGGAAGCAAAAAAATAGCCTTTTAATGATAGATTCATCATTCTATCCCAATAAGCTTCATCAGTTTCAAAAAAGGAGCATTGTTGATCTGGAAAAATAGCATTATTCACTAGAATATCAATTTGCTTATGAGAATTGATAAATGAGTCAAATACAGAATTTATACCTGTAATCGAAGAAACATCACCTTTATGAAATGAAGCTTTAACACCATTTTTTTCAATTATTGAAAGATTTTTATTAATAATTTCATCCTCGACTATATCATTAATACCAACATTAGCTCCATGTTCGGAAAGTGTAATAGCGATACCTCTACCAATACCTTTTCTAGCGCCAGTAATTAAAACATTTTTACCTTCCAAATATTTCATAAATTGTCTCCTTGTTTATTTTATATATCAATATTATATTCAAATGCTTCTTCCATAAACTCACTAACAAATAAAAGTTTAGCATCTTTCACTATTTTTTTTTGGCTTTTTAAAATTTTCACATAATCTAAAATCTGAGATTTATAACTTTCTGAAACTTTTGAAAGATTATACAAATTTTTCTCACTGGTTGTTTTATAATCAATAATTGAATATGATCTATCATTATTTTCAATAAGTAAATCGATAGAACCTTCTAAATCGTAATCATCAATACGGTTAGAAACCCAAATTTCTTTATAATATTTCTTATTTTTAAGACTTTTAATCAACGATGAATTCAGCAAATTATTGGTTAAAAAAACAACCTTAGATTTTTCAGAGGGTATGTCATTTCTATCACAATAAATTCCAGCTATATTTTCTAAGTTTTTTATATCATTAAAATCTATGTTTTTCATTATTTCATGAACAACTGTACCTATTATTGAATTTTTAGAATATTTATGATCATCAGATGGTTTTTTATAACCATAATCTTGAGATTTTGAAACTAAATAATCCAATTGACTATTAATATAATCCCTATCATGAATAGAAAATTCAATATTATTATTAGTTTTAGTAATTTTAGAACTAATTACATTTTTTGATTTAAATAATTCTAAAAAACTATTTTTTAATCCTATATTTTTAATTGTTTTAGAGACTTCGTAAGGTAAATCATAAATNGAAGATTTCGTTTGCGTGAAAAAATTAAATATAAATAAAAAATCTTCTGATCTTGTAAGTCCAACATAAAGCTTTCTTATATTTTCCGAGTAACTATTTTTTTGTTCTTTTTGATACATTTGATCATAATTTTTCATCTGTAAATTAGATGATAGTTTATATGTAAAATCACCATCATCTACAATTAAATTATCTGAGTTTAGTGAATCATAACTATTACCACGACTTTTTTTTGGAATTCCAAACATTAACACTATTGGAAATTCTCTTCCTTTTGATTCATGTATAGTCATGATATTTATTTTATTTACGTTACTATCATGAATATTTTTTAATTTAATTTGTTTATCATTTTCAAAAAAATTAATCAAAGATTTTATAGGTGAAATTTTACCCGAGTCAAAGTCCGTAAAAATTTTCAATTTAATATACTCTAAATATGCAAGTTCATTTTCGTTATCATCAGAAAGTGATATTTTATTAGCTAGATCAGTTGCAATCTCAAATTTATCAAATATGACTGACAAAGGAATCCTGTCTATCAACTGGTTAAGTTGATTTAATTTACTTAATGATTGAAATACTTTTTTGTTACTTTTAGAAATATCAATATTTGTGAAATCAAGTAATTTATAATTCAGAGTATTATTTTTTATTTTCCAATTATATATATCATCATCTGAACATCCCCAGGCGAAGGATTTCAATGCTGCCAATACAGATATTTCATCACTAGAATCATAAATTGCTTTAAAGTTCATCTTTACTAGATGAAAAATATTAGATTTAATAAAAAAATTATCACCAGCTATAAGATATGGAATTTTATTTTCCTTAAATTTTTCAGACAGTAATTCAGAGTCTTTATTTCTATTAACAAGTACACAAATATCACTTATTTTAGCTATCCTATTCAGACTAGGTAATCTGATATTACCATCATTAATAAACTTAACTAAACTTAAAATCTTTTCAGCACTATTATCTCTCAATAATTTTATATTTTTTTCTTCTGTAATTTCTTCATCATAAAATACTGAGTTCATTCCTTCCGAATAATCTTTGCTAAATAACATTTGCTCGTATTCAATATTTGTACTTTGAAATAATTTTTCAAATAAATCGTTAATAAAATTTATAATATTTTTATCGGATCTGTAATTAATTTTTAAAGATTCTTTATCAATATTAATTTTTTCTAAATGTTTTTGTAATTTATTAATATCAGCCCTTCTAAAACTATATATTGACTGCTTTTCATCTCCTACAATAAATAATGAACCCGATTTAATATTATTCTCATAATCCTTAATAAGATTAGTTGTAATTTGCATCTGAAATGGGTCAGTATCTTGAAATTCGTCAATGAAAATATAATCATATTTCCCTCTAAAAAAGTCTAAATTATTATCATCACTTAAGATTTCTTTAGCTATATATATTTGATCATCAAAATTTATTGTTCCTTGAGTCTTTCTAAAATTATAAAAATCCTTTACATATTGAAACAAATACTTAGAAAATTTTATTAATAAATCATCAATAATTTCTTCTCGTAATTCTTGAAAATGAGAATTTAGCTTTTTTATATTATCTTTTATAAAACTTAAGTTTGAATCAAATGATGCATTTTCTGTTTTCCAATTGTCTTTTTTGCCTATATTTGTCTTTATTTTTTTATCTTTTGAAAAAAATTCNTATATGTCAGAAGGAGAGTTAGATTCNTATTTTTCTTTNANTTCGTTAATTAATAAGNTAAATTCACCACATAAGTAAACATATAATTTATCATCTAGTAATTTATCCATAGAAGAAATATTTTGTTTTGATNCTTTNANNAACTTAATAATTTCTTCNTAATAAAAATATAAATTTTGATATCTNGATTTATAAAATAAATTTATATCATCNATTCTATTTTCTTTTTTTATGTTAGATATATTAAACGATATTTCACCTAGATGTAAAAATTTAGAATTAAATAATGAAAAAATATCAAATATAAATTTTTCAATCGATTTAGGAAAAAAGAANTGTAGAAAAAAAACTAAATCGGTGAAGCCNTTNTCATTNTTAAATTTATTATATGACCAAAATTCAAAAAACTTTTTTGACACTTCTAATGATTCGTTNTCTGACAAAGTTCTAATNGATTTCGCCAATGATTTATCTAAATATTTACCTTGTNTTATAATTTTCAATGAAAATTCATGTATGGTACCTATGAAAATATCAGATAAATTTTCANAGTNTGTAATCTCATTTTTNATTCTATTATTAATTTCATCTGAAGCAGCATGAGTAAATGTTATTATCACNATCTTTTTAGGATCTACATTAGTTTTTAATAAACTATTNAGTCTTTGAATAAGTTTCGTAGTTTTACCTGTACCAGCACCAGCTCTAGCATATATATTTTTATCTAATTTATCCTTTATATTATCTATCATTTTTTATNCATAGACTCTATTATATTTTTTATTTCATCAGATTCTGAAAAAGAGTCNTTATTAATGTTTTTATTGATTACTTCGTTACTAAAAACTATCTTACAAGAACATNCAAATGTTTCATGATGTACTTTACTATTAGANGGAAAAAAATNTCCATCATTAATTNTATTTAATATTTTAGTAAGAAGTAATGACACATCTTTTTTTAAGAATTCNAAACTAAAAATAGATNTATTNTCATTATTTATATACCAATAATGAGGCATTATATTTTTTCCTGAATGCTCATTTGATAATACTATAGAGTANAAAAATAATTGGATAGAAAAATAATCTAAAGTGTAAAATTCTTTATTTTTTCTTACCTTACCTGTTTTATAATCATAAAGATTAATATCTCCATCAGAGCCTATATCCAAACGATCAATTCGACCATTAAAAGAGTAAATTTTATCATCAAGTAATTGTAATTTTTTCTCGAATATAATTTCTGTTAAAGATGGCTTGTAATTATTTTGTATTTCATGCTTAAGCCAATCTATTAATAAATTATTAATTTTCTTTTTTTCAATTTCAAATAGATGTATGGGTTTCAATGCAANTAAACTATACTCTCTATCTANTCTTATTTGAGAAAAATGTAATAATTTATTTTTATATTCTTCATAATTTCTATTTATATTTTGTTTTTTCCATTTTACAAAAGANTCTAATATATCATGTATAAAAATTCCTAAATCTTTATTTGAAAAAAACAGTTTANCATTTATTTCATTATTTGTATTAATTTTTAATATATCATGAATAAAATAATCATAAGGACATCTTATATATCTATCCAAAGAGGTAGATGAGAAAGAATTAATTGAGTGNTTAAANTTAGAAANTATACCCAAGNTATTACTAAGAAAGTTNGAATTATTATAATTTTCTAAATAAATACTTAATNTTTCATTTTGTTTTAATAANTTTTTTATTTTGCTTAGATCANTAATATTATAAGAGTAATTTATCCAACTAAGTTCATAATCTTTTGAATCTATATAAATNCCATTGTTACTAATTCTAATTTTTTCTCTTGTATAGTAACNGGGTGNGTCAATAATCATTCTATAAAAGTGATTATTATTATCTATAGAAATTGATGAATTTTTTATTTTAAANAATTCAATAAATTCCATTGANGGTATAGATTCTATATATTTATTATTAATCCTAGATTGAGAAAAAAATATTTTTCTTGAATTACANAGCATATTTGAAAGNGTATGATTTCTTTCTTCNATCTTATTGTCATANGTGTAAATATCATCGTTAGATTGGCTTGTATTATTTGATGATTTTGAAATGAAATTTTCTATATAAGATTTTCTATTTTCAAAATTTTGATTCATACCAATAAAAAAAACATACTCAAAAACACATCCCTTAAAGCTATCAATATGACCAATTGCTATTCCCTTACCGAGATTATCTTTTTCTGATGGAAATGAAGATAATTGTTCTAAAAACATTGTCATATGAAAAGATAGTGGAGATACTTCATTATCTAATGAAATTTTCCTAAANGTNTCAAAAAAAAGTTGAAATCTATCATCAGGCTCTAAAAAAGTAAATTNNTTAATCAATTTACTTACTAAGTCAATAAATTGATTCCATGAAAAACAAGANTCTATTTTTTCCTCAGCAAAGATTTTTTTTATATTTGTAAAAAAGCTTAATATATCTTGTGATATTAGTATTTTATTNNTTTCGTATTTATCTTTAGTTGAATCTTGCTCAAACNCAAATATATTTTTTTTATANTTTATAAATTTTGTGATTAAATCAATATACNTATTTATTCTATCNATAGATTCATCTAGTTCNTATTCAACAAAATTAAGGTTAGCTTCATATAAAATTTCAATNGTTAAATTTGGTNAAAACTTATTATCATTTTGTAAGATTTTAAAGTTCGAGTTCTCAAAAATACTTANAATACTTTGGAAATCAAATTTACATAAAAGTAAATCAAAAAATTCATTAATAAANCTACCGAGCTCTGATTGAGACAATGCTGTCTTTGTAAATGTGGTAGTTGGTAATCCNTATCTATCACAATTAGAAGTTACAATATTANAATAAGTTTCGTCCTCATAAATAATTGCTATNTTATTCATTTGTATATTTTTTTCACTTATTAAAATGTTTTTTATGTTNCTAAAAAGTAATCTAATTTNATCATGAATATTAAACACAGATGAAACATCAGCAATATTTTTNGATTGTTTNTTTGTAATAGCANCAAAATTTATTTTTTCTTTACTCATAATTTCAGTATCATAAGTACTTATTTGANATATATTATTATGATTTAATAAATAGTTAAAAAGTTTTTTTTGTAGATTACTAGCATAATAAATATCAATAAATATAACTTTCCCTAATGATAATATTTCTATTTTTTTATTNGAAAAAAGATAGTAAAGTTCAGTAGAAATTTCGTCTTCATCTAAANATTTTGATGNTTCTTTTTTATAATCCTTATATGCATATAAAACTTGCGAAAAAAAATCATTCGAGTTTTTTANTAATTTATCTANTGATTCNAAATTCATTCGTTGTAATTCAAAAAANAAATAATAAAATTCNGAAATATTTTCATAGTTNTTTGTNTCAATTAAAGATGCAAGGTANTTNGATTTACTTATTGANCTATAAATTAAATCTTTNGATATAGTTTGATTAATAAATTTTTTATTTATTTTATTATTTTTAATATAAATATCATATAAAAAATTCTTATAANTAACTANATTGACATTAAATAAACCCATNGATGACAAGTATCTACGTAAATAAAAATTAGAAAAATTTGTAGGGGTAACTATAGAAATAGTTTCCGTCGAATCGNTAGATCTTATCTCANTAATTTTATTTTTTAATANTTCTATGTGTTTATCTNNAATAAACTTAGACATATACAAATATTATCATGTTTTTTNAGAATTTATAATTTAAAATTTAAAAAAAATGTTATTATAAAATACAATGAAACATTATATAAATAATATTAATTTAAACCCACCATATCCANAAGATAANAAAAAAATAATNTTTGGAATGGGTTGCTTTTGGGGTGCTGAAAGATTATTTTGGCAAATTGAAGGNGTATATGTNACTGTAGNTGGNTATTCTGGCGGCTCNAAGGAAAATCCATCTTACNNAGAAGTCTGTTCTGGAATTACTAATCATGCTGAGGTTGTATTAGTAGTNTATGACCCTAAAAAAGTAGTTTTAGANGATCTACTGAAAGTTTTTTGGGAAAACCATGATCCNACNCAATACATGAGACAAGGAAACGATATTGGAAGTCAATATNGAAGTACTATTTATATATATNACGATGAAGATTATANTCTTTGNAATAAAAGTAAATTCAAATATNAAAACATANTAAAAAATGTTGGTTATGGTGAAATCAAGACAGAAATAGAATTCCATAAAAATTTTTATATAGCAGAAGAATATCATCAACAATATCTTGCAAAAATACCAAATGGCTACTGTAATCATGGCTTTTGNCAGGCAGAGTATAAAAAGTAAATTGATTTCATGGAAAAAACTATAAATAGCANACTACCAAATTTAATTATGGGGCTNCATCCNTATGATGGAGTNTCTTATAAGAATAAAAATATCGACAAAAAAAATCTTGAGTTATTNAAAAACACTTNTTCTGTTTCAAAAGTATATGAATATGTCATAAAAAAATATNATCTTTCAATGGCACAAATTGACCATATGAATCCTAGATTAAATAGACAACATATTCAAGCTTTACAAGAAACAGAAAATAAAACTAAGAAAAAAATTGACCTATTAGCCTACATACTAATACCGATTAAGTATGAAAATAAAATNATATCNTACAGTAAAAGAAGNCATGCAACTCTTTTTCATGCAGATATGAATCATATAGGTNATGAAAAATATATAAATAAAATATATAAAGATGAAATATTAAAATATAATTTGGANGGTGATTATAATAANCTAATAACTAGTAATAATACTAAACCCTACACTGAAATGGAATCTGAAAATTTTACAATAGATTATAGNCTACTTGAACAATATATAGGATTTTTTCATGGCTGTGATATTTTAATTGCGGACCCTGGAGCAGAAATAGATTTATTAGCAATTACTGGAAGATTTGANCTTATAAAAGAATATATTAATTTCTTAAGAAAAAAATTNAAAATAGTAATTACCAGCGTTCATCATGCAGGTATAACTATACCTTTATTAGAAGAAAACAATATAGATATTGATGGATATCTTACTCCTACGAATAAATTAGGAATGATGATGTTTCCTAACAGAGAGACAGTTGAGTTCGCTGTTAAGAATACTAATAAACCTGTTATAGGAATGAAACCNCTTGCAGGAGGANGATTTCTAGGAGAGCAAGCATTTGAATATGTTTTTGANAAACTAAAAATTAATTCATGTATGTTTGGAATGGGTACAATANAGCAAGCNGANAGTACTATAAAATCAGCTTTAANCGTAATAAAATAATATTATTTTTTTACACCATCACCTGATTTAAANGCTGACTTCAATAATATTGGGGCAATAATTGTAGTTATAACTGTCATAACTATAGATGCTCCAAATATTGTCTGATCNATTATTCCCGCTGANAANCCTATACCTGCAATAATTAAAGCCACTTCGCCTCTTGGCAACATACCTAATGCAATTCTATATGATCCNTTTTTTGTAAANCCNACAAATAAAGCNGGNAANCCAGANCCAAACATTTTACTGAAAANNGCAAANATAGTTAACACAACTGTAAATATAATCGCAGATGATAAAGAAACGTCTGGATCACTACCAAAAGCTGAAAAATCAACCTGCATTCCTATAACAACAAAAAATATAGGCACAAGAAAATCATTAATTGATTTCATAGGTTTTTCTACATGATGCATTAAGTCTGTGTCTGACAACGCTAAACCCATTGTGTATGCCCCAATAATCATAGCTAATCCAAAATAAATTTCTGCAACTGCAGCAGCAAGCAATGCTAAAGCTAAAACTATAGCTATAGTAGCACCTTGCACATTAAACCACATTATTACTCTGGAAATTCTGCTTGCAAGTAAAGAACCAAAAAACATTAGTCCTAACCAGAAGCCCAGCGCCTTAAGAAGTATAGTAACAATTGAACTCAAGGTTACATTACCATCAGCTGAAATACCAACTACTACTGCCAATATCACTATACCTAAAACATCATCCACTACTGCAGCAGCTAGAACAGTTACTCCCTCAGGGGATGACAATTTCCCCATATCAGTTAATACTCTAGCAGAAATACCAACTGAAGTTGCAGTCATAATAGCCCCAACGAATAAAGCAGGTATTAATTCATTTATAGAATCAAATGAAGCAAAACCTAATGAAATAGTAGCGAAAAAACCTAGTAGGAAAGGAAGAAAAACTCCTCCTAAAGCTACTGCAGATGCTGGTTTAATATATTGAAAGAATTTCTTTCGATCTGTTTCCAATCCCACTTCAAAAAGTAAAATTACAGCAGCCATTTGAGCTATAAAAAATAATTGAGGCTCTACTGGTAATACTGAATGACCATCATCAAAAATCTCAAAAATTGGTTTGGAGTTAAACCAATGAATACCACCCAAAAGATATGGAGAAATTAATATCCCAGCAATTAATTCGCCTAAAACTGGAGGTATTTTTATATATCTTTCGGAAATTTCTCCTGCTAATTTAGCTACAAATAAAATTATAGCTAACAAAAAAATAATATGTGCAACTACTTCTAAGGGGCTTTCATGAGACAAATTACATACCTCTTTCTAATTATTAATAATTTTTTTTGCTTTTAATTCTAAATCTTTTTTTGAAAAAGTTAATAATCCAATCATCATATTTTGCTCAGAATAAGCAACAATATCTTCTTTATCATCGTAAATTATGGGTTTATTTATGCTACTTAATGAAATTTTTTGACCTGTACGAGCCATTTTCTCCTGGGAAATATCACAACTAAAATTTTTTAGATGTTTTAGAGTGTAGTCTACTGGCATAATATAATTATTAATATCTCCATTTTTGACATATTGATCTATATCATCAATTTTTATGGAATTTTTCAATTCAAATACTCCAGCCCTTGTTCTTTCTAAACTAACTAAATGAGCAAGAGAACCTAATTTTTCTCCTAAATCATTAGCAAAACTTCTTACATAAAAGCCGTGAGAACAATCTAGTTTTAATGTTAAAAATGGTAGGTTGTAGTTTATAAGTTCTATTTTATAAATCTTGATTTCTCGAATTTTTCTTTTTACAGTTTTTCCTTCCCTAGCTAATTTGTATAATGGCACACCATTATGTTTTAGTGCAGAATACATAGGGGCTATTTGAAATTGTATATTTTTCAGTTCACAGAGTGCATCTTGAATATGTTTTTTTGTTATAAATGAATAATCTTTAGTATTTATGACTTTACCGTGAGAATCATATGTATCCGTTGATTCTCCAAGTTTTATTGATGCTAAGTACGACTTACTACCGTGTAAAATATATTCGGAAAACCTTGTTGCTGAATTCAAGCAAATTGGAAGAACGCCAGTAGCAAGTGGATCTAAAGTTCCACCATGCCCTATTTTCTTAACCCCCAACAAACCCTTAAGTTTCCTAACAACATCATTTGAAGTCCAATCAATAGATTTATTAATATTAATATAACCATTTGTAGTATTAATAGAATTCAATATACTAATCTGAAAAAGTTGATTTGTTATTATCTTGATAAATCACATTATCAATTAAATCATTCATTTCAGAGGAATAATTTAGATCATTATCAAGAAAAAAATTTAACTTAGGAATTTTTCTTATTTTAATTTTTTTTGATAACAAAATTCTTAGTCTATTTGATGCAGAATACAACGCTTCCATACTAGACATTCTTTCATTTTCATCTCCAAAAATTGAAACATAGATTTTTGCATTGGAAAGGTCTGGACTTGTATCAACATTAGTTATGGATGTCATCATGGAGAATCTCGGATCATTAATATTCTCAGAGAGGAGTGTTCCTAATTCTTTCCTAATTGTAAAGTTAATTCTTTCGATACGTTTAGACATACTAATTTCAAAATATTATTTTATTTATTTTGCCTAATTTCGTAGGCTTCTAATACATCCCCTATTTCATAATCATGAAAACCATCAATCATGATACCACCTTCAAAGTTATTTGCTAGTTCATTCACATTTTCTTTAAGATGCTTCATAGATGTTATAGCTCCATCAAAAATTTCTTCTCCAGATCTGATTACTTTCATTCTACCTGAACGTTTCATTGATCCATCCGTAACCCTAACACCTGCAATTTTTTCTCGCTTTCCTCTTGTAAACACTTCTAAAATATTAGCATGACCTAACACAACAGAAATTTTTTCTGGTTCTAAAAGGTTTTTAGCAGAATTAGCGACATCATCAATGAGGTTATAAATTATGTCATATGTTCTTATTGTGACGTTTTCTAATGATCCCTTTTTACGAGCACCTGATTCTACATTGGTTTCAAAACCTAAAATGATTGCATTTGAAGCAGATGCAAGTAATATATCTGACTCTGTAACTGCTCCCGAGGAGCAATGTATAATTTTTATCTCTACATCTTCTATAAAAATCTGTTGAACAGCCCTACTTACTGCATCAATTGAACCACTATTACCAGTTTTAATGATTATTGCTAATTCATGATCACCAGACTGTTTTACCCTTCTCAGGACTTCATCCATAGTTGTTGCAGATTTATTCGCCTTATGTTGAGAAGATAATCTTTCTCTAGTTTGTAATAGTTCTTTAGCATCTTTTTCTGATTCCATTACATCAAACTGATCACCAGAGCTAGGCAATCCATTTAATCCTAAAATTTCTACTGGAGTAGATGGTAATGCTAAATCAATATTTTCACCAAAACCGTCTATCATAGATTTAATTTTACCTCTAAGTTTTCCAGCAACAATAATATCTCCATTTTTTACAGAACCTGAACGAACCAAAATTGTTGCAATAGAACCTTTTTTTCTGTCCATTTTCGACTCAATAACAACCCCGATACCTAATCGATTTGGATTAGCTTTTAACTCTTGAATTTCAGAAAGTAATAGAATATTTTCAAGCAATTCATCAACGCCATCACCTTTAAGTGCAGAAATTGGGACTGCAATAGTATCGCCGCCATATGATTCAACTATTACTTCGTGTTCAGCAAGTTGTGCGTAAACCTTGTCTACATCAGAACCTTGCAAGTCTATTTTATTCATCGCTATTATTAATGGAACATTTGCTGCTCTAGCATGGTCTATTGCTTCAATAGTCTGAGGCATGACTCCATCATCCGCAGCAACCACGATTATTGCTATGTCAGTTACTTGAGCTCCATTTGCTCTCATTTGTGTAAAAGCAGCGTGTCCCGGTGTGTCTATAAATGTAATTTTACTATTATTTTTTTCAACTTGATAAGCACCAATCCCTTGTGTAATTCCACCAGCTTCGGAATCAACTACTTTTGTACCTCTAATATAATCAAGAAGGGTTGTTTTTCCGTGATCAACATGTCCTAATATAGTGACAATAGGGGGACGAGGAAGGGCATTTTCTTCTGATAAATCTGAATCAACCCCAGTTTTCTTTGAAGCTAAACTCTCTTCTTTTTCTTTAGGTTTCAGTACTCCAATTTCAAAAGATGCAGCTACCTTAGCAGCAATTTCAAACTCAATTGTTTCATTAACTGTTGCCATAACCCCTAATCTCATCAAAGATTTTATTACATCTACATTTGAAAGTTCTAAAATATTAGCTAACTCTCCTACACTAATGTTTGATGGCAACTCAACCGGTGCTTTATTTTCGTTACTGTTTGTTATTTGATTTGAATCTTGTACCATGTGTTTACTTTAAATTGGAATATTTACCTAATTCTATCAAATAAGATTAAGAAAAAGTTTTAAGAATAATCTTTAGATTATAGTTATTAAAGGTTTATGAGTTTATTTTCTTCTTTTACTTTTTGCACTACTGCCACCTCTTTTTCCACCTTTTCGCCCTTCATCTGTTTCATAAAATCCAGATATATCTTCGGCAAACCTTATTCCAGTACTTTCTTCTTTTTTAGGTGTATTATACATAGAATTATCTACCTGCCATAATTCATCAGATGATACATCTAGCATTTCATTTTCTTTTGAATCTTTTTCTAACTTTTCTTGCTTTTCAAGTTCTTCAAGTTCTTTTTCCAGGGCAAGTAGTTCGTCTTCTGCACTTTGCTCAGTTTCTTTAGAAATAATTTCTTGGTTATTTTGATTTTCTTCTAAATGATTTTTATCTTCGTCAATTTGTTCATTAGTTTCTTTAGTTTGATTAAGTTCAATATTATCTGTTGTTATTTCGGAAGAATCCTCCATAGTATCTGACACATCCTCAGTTTGAACATCACTAGCTCCTTGAATATCAACTTTCCAATTAGTCAATCTAGAAGAAAGTCTAGCATTTTGACCATCTTTACCAATAGCCAAAGATAGTTGTTTATCAGGAACAATAACTAAAGCTGTCTCTTCTTCTCTATTAATATCCACCTTATCAACCACTGCAGGACTAAGTGAATTTGAAATAAATTTAACCGGATCTTCACTCCACTCAACTACATCTATTTTTTCTCCTAATAATTCATTAACAACATTTTGGATTCTTATACCTCTAAGTCCAACACATGCACCTACAGCATCAATTCCTTCTTGATTAGATAAAACAGCAACTTTTGATCTTGCACCAGGCTCTCTAGCTATAGCCTTAATTTCAATTACACCATTATAAATTTCTGGAACTTCAACTTCAAATAATTTTCTAAGAAGATCTGGGTGAGTTCTTGAAACTATAATTTCAGGACCTCGTATCGTTCTAGCCACTTGAACAACATAGAATTTCAACTGTTGAGATGGCCTATATCTTTCAAAAGAAGATTGTTCAGATGGAGGCATAATTGCTTCAGTATTACCAATATCAACTGTGACCCATCTCGATTCAACTCTTTGAATGGTACCTGTAAGAACTTCACCTTCTTTATCAATATATTCTTCAAAAACTATATCTCTTTCAGAATCTCTTAATTTCTGCATTAAAACTTGTTTAGCAGTCTGAGAAGCTATCCTTCCAGGATTAAATTCTAATTGACCAGTTTCGATAATATCTCCAATTTTATAATCAGGGTTAATTTCTTTTGCTTGATCAATAGTTAAATGCATGCCTTCATCCTCAACTTCTTCAACAACATGCTGCACTGTTTTTACAACAGTTTCTCCCGTAATAGGGTCCATATTTACTATTACATCATTTCCATTAGATAACGGATCTCGTTTGTATGCTGCAGCCAATGCAGTTTCAACTGCACGTAAAACAACCGGTTTTGGTAGATTTCTTTCTGCTGCTAATTGATTTACAGCTAATAATAAATCACTCTTCAAAAATAAACTCCATTTGTTTCCTAAAAAAGAAAAAGCGGGCATAGCCCACTTCTCTCACAAAATAATATTATAAATATATTGTATCATTTTTTTTTTTGAAAGTCCTACGTATATTTTTATGTATTTATTGAATTAAATTATTTATAAAGTCTACTAATTTAGATTCAGAAATATAACTACTATTTGAATCTTTACGTGACTTTATCTCAATATTAGTTTCTTGGAAATTTTTCTTACTAATAATTATTCTTACAGGAAAACCAACCAAATCCGAATCCTTGAATTTTACACCAGGTGGCAAATCTCTATCATCAAAAAGTACGTCTATATGATTTTTTGATAATAAATGATAAATTTTTTCACATTTATCATTTACTTCTTTTTCTTCAAGATTAATTCCAATTAAATTTACTGTAAAAGGTGAAATTGATGCTGGAAGATTTATTCCATTTTCATCATGATTAGCTTCTATTGCAGCAGCAAGTAATCTACCAATACCAATTCCATAACATCCCATCAATATAGGTCTAGTTTCGCCAGTTTTATCTGTGAAATCAGCCCCCATAATTTCAGAATAAGTATATCCTAACTTAAAAACATGTCCAACTTCTATACCTTTTTTTGCGATTAGTTTGCCTGAATTATTAGGAGATTGAAATCCTTCTTTAGCCTCAGCAATATCACCAACTATTTCTGATCTAAAATCTCTTGGATAATTAACATTTTTAAAATGAAAATGCTCCTTATTTGCTCCTGCTGTATAATTAGAACCAATTTCTATAGAATCATCTATAACACTTTTTATACTGGTTCTGTTAATTGGAGATGCATATCCAGGAATAAATCCAGCGTTGATTACTTCTTCAGATGAAGCTATTCTTAAATCCTTAGATCCTAAAATATTTCTTAGTTTTGTTTCATTAACATCGTAGTCAGCTCGTATAACTGCAATAATAATTTCGCCATCTGAATTATAAATAACAGATTTTGCTATTTTATTTTTTGGTATTTTACAAAAATCAGATAATTTTTCTATGGTATTTATATTTTTAGTTTCAATAATTTCTTTAACTAATATTTTATCCTCAGAATAATCAGTTTTTATAAATTCTGCTTTTTCTAAATTAGCTGCATAACTTTCATCAGGTGAGATTAATATAGTATCATCACCACTATCTGCAATTAACACAAATTCTTTTGATTCTTTTCCGCCAATACCTCCAGAATCAGCATCAACAATTACAATTTCTAATCCACATTTAGAGAATATTCTTTTGTAGGTCTTTAGCATTGTTTCGAAACTTTTATCTAAGCCTTTTTCATCCACATCAAAAGAATAGGCATCTTTCATTTCAAACTCTCTGACTCTCAACAACCCTCCTCTAGGCCTTGTTTCATCACGAAATTTGGTTTGAATTTGATATATTGTTACAGGCAGATCTCTATAACTTGAAACGAATGATCTAATCATAGCTGTAGCAGTTTCTTCATGAGTTGGCGCAATAACTAAAGTACGTTCTCTTTTATCCTTAAAATTTGCTAGTGGAGGAAAAAAGGTTTCAGCTCTTCCAGATTCTTCCCATAATTCTTTTGGTTGAATTACAGGCATATTAACTTCAGCACAACCTGATAGATTCATTTCATCTCTTATTATTTCTCTAATCTTAGAAATAGATCTATTTCCTATAGGTAACAAGCTAAATATACCAGCTGCAACTTGTTGAACATATCCAGCTCTCAAAAGTAACCTATGGCTGATATTTTCAGCATCTGATGGTATATCACGGAGTGTTTTTAATAGTAGATTAGAAGCTTTCATACAAACTTTATTTCTTTTGACCTCTCTGCGCCCATTCTGAATTTACAAACATATTCAGTCCTGGATCAGCCATGACTTTCGAGTTAGTTAATTCAGGAGGATTTGAAAGAATAAAATCTTCATCTAACTCTATACCCCAACCAGGCTTATCTGGTACAGGGAAATATCCATCAACAACTTCTGGGTAACCTGATCCTGCTTTTTTTACATGTGGGTCAGCAAAGTCATTAAAATGTTCTAAAATCTTTACATTTCTTAGTGTAAGACATAAATGCAACGCTGCCATAGTAGAAACTATACCTCCAACATTATGAGGAGCAACCATTATTGAATATGATTCTGCAGTTGAAGCAATCTTTTTAGTTTCTAAAATACCTCCACTTTGAGTAATATCTGGTTGAAGCACATCTACACTTTGAGTGCTCCATAATTCTCTAAATTCTGGTGCACCATACAACCTTTCTCCAGTTGCTATAGGCAAGGATGTATGCTGTCTAACAGATTTTAATGCAGGTATATCCCCTGGTCTAACAGGCTCTTCAATCCAGCCAATATTATATTTTTCAATAAATCTAGCAATTTCTCTTGCTTGTAATGGAGCAAATCTACCATGCATCTCAATCATAATTTGAGCTTGAGTACCAGCAACTGATGCAACAGCCTCTATTAGGTCTAATGACCTATAGAATTCTGGCCTTTCAAGTTCTAAATCTCCATTTCCAAATGGATCAAACTTCATTGCTTTATAGCCCTTATCCAAAACTTTTTCTGCAGCAGTAGCATATTGTTCAGGAGATCTTTCAACTGTATACCATCCATTTGCATAAGCCTGAACTTTGTCTTTTACTTGACCGCCTAAAAGCCTATATACTGGTTGATTACATGATTTTCCAATGATATCCCAAAATGCAAGTTCTACCAAAGCTAGGCCAGTATAAACTACCTCTCCTGGCTTACCAAAATCTTCTAAAGTCATTCTCCTGTAAAGAGCTTCTACATCAAAAGGATCATGGCCAATAAAATGCCTCTCGACATCTTTTAGATACTGTGTGACTGTATGAGTTTTACCTAACACCCTAGCCTCTCCAATACCAGTTATACCTTCATCTGTTTCAATAATGCAATAAGTTAAATTTCTCCAAGGTGTTCCTAGTACCAAAGTCTTAAAACTTGTTGTTTTCATAATTCTCCTTTATTCATAAACTTTATATTTTATTCAGAATATATTGACATTTCATCACTCTGCTTTGTACTGACATCAAGTAGGACACTTTTTCCCTCTTCAAAGTTTACTCTTTTTGCCTCGGCAAGTGATTTACCAATTTCGTTAGGTTCAGTAATTTTTATTCCTACCCCTCCTAGACCTTCTGCAATAGCAGCATAATCTCCGGTCATATTTCCTGCATCAAAACCTTCCATAGCTGTAGGCATATGGTGATTATACCCTCCCATGGTTTTATTGTTTAATACTATGGTAGTAATGGGTGCGCCACATCTATTTGCTGTCTCAAGATCAAGACCAGACATCCCAAATGCTGCATCACCCATAAAATTAACACAAAATTTGGACGGATCTGCAATTTTTGCACCAATCATTAAAGGTATTCCATATCCTAAATGTGTACTCTTCCCCCAACCAATATAGCTATGAGGAACTGTAGCTGTATAAAATGGCATAATTTCGTCTCTTGGATGACCTGCATCATGAGTCATAATTGTATTTTCATGATCAACATTTTTGTTAATTTCATTTATTAATCTATAAGGATTAATAGGAACATCATCAGAATTTAGTAATTTGTCAAAGTCACTTAACCATTCTTCTTTAACACGATTAATTTCGTTCTCAAGAATTGTATTTTTTTCTCTACCATTTTCTCCTAAAATTGACTTTGCCTCATCAATCATCATACATAAAGTTTTTCTTGCATCTCCAATCAAACCTATTTCTGTAGGATATTGCTTGTCTATATCTTCATAATTATTTGTCGAGTGAATTATAGTTTTACCTTTTGGAATGTCTATACCATAATTTGTAACAGTCAAACTTGCCCCAATAGCAAACAAAACATCGCTTTCATACAACCACTTAAAAACTCCTTTTGGTGCAGTTCTATTAGCAGAACCTAAGGATAATGGATGTCTTTCGTCAAAAGCAGATTTACCTGGCATTGTTGTAATAACCGGAATTTGTAATAATTCAGCTAATTCTTTAAGTTTTTCTGTTGCCGCAGAATACAAAATACCTTGTCCAGCCCAAATTACAGGATTATCAGCATTAATTATTTTCTTTATTGCTATTCTTAAATCTTCTTTTGCAGGTGCTGCTAAATATGACTTAGGAGAATGAAAATTTTCCATACCCAATATTTGACCTTTTTCTTTCTTGACTTCAATTTCACTAAGACTTCTAGGAATTTCCAAAAGCACTGGACCAGGACGGCCGTTTTTTAGAGCAGAGAAAGCTCTTCTCATAAGAGAAGGTAAACGGTGATATGAATTTACAGATGCAGACCATTTTGTTATATTTTTATAATTTTCAGTTGATGTAAAATTAGGATAAACATCTTCTTTTTCGATGGATTGTCCTTCTGGTAAAAATAATATAGGAACTCCATCTGCCCAAGCCTGCGCTATACCACCGAATGCATTTTCAGCACCAGGACCATGTTGACATGCAAAAACACCATATTTACCTTTTTCTGCCATTAACCTAGAATAACCATCAGCTGCCATAATTCCTCCCCTCTCCTGTCTAAAAACTACTGGCCTTACTCCAAACTTCGCACATGATTCAATTAATGGGTTATTAGGGAAACATGCTAACCACTCAACACCTTCACTTTTTAATGTGTAAGCTATAAGATCAAATCCATTGCTTATTTTTTCAATATCATTCATTTTTTTCTCCTAATTTAATTTAAAAATAACAAAAATTGTCAAATCTCGTATTAAAACCTCTAAGATTCTAACTTATAAGTAGTAATAAAATCATTAAGAAATATGATTTATTTTCTATTTATATAAAAAAATAACAATCAATAAATATAAAAAATGAGTTTTTATTATGATAAATGATGATTTAGAGAAAAAAATTGATGTACAGAATACAGTCGGAACAGCAAATATAAAGGTTGTTGGAGTTGGTGGAGGCGGCCAAAATGCAGTCAACAGAATGTATAAAGAGCGAGTGGAGGGAGTTGAGTATATTTCTGTCAACACAGACTCACAAGCTTTAGAACATTCTGAAATACCACTTAAATTACGAGTAGGAGATCAGACTGCAAGAGGCTTGGGTGTTGGCGGTGATCCATCTAAAGGTAGACAATGTCACGAAGAAGATAGAGANGAAATCAAATCTGTCCTAGAAGGCGCTGATTTAGTGTTTATTGCNGCTGGAATGGGTGGTGGAACAGGAACAGGAGGAGCCCCNGTAGTTGCTGAAATCTCTAAAGAAATAGGTGCACTTACNGTTGGAGTTGTAACAAANCCTTTCAACTTCGAAGGAAAAGTAAGAAAAACTAANGCATTAGAAGGNGTAGAAGCATTAAAGGAACAAGTTGATACNCTTATNGTTATTCCAAATGACAGACTTACTGCCGTTTCAGATGCAAATGTAACTATNCAANCAGCATTCAAAATGGCTGATGATGTNTTAAGACAAGGAATTCAATCTATNGCTGAACTTATACTNTGNCCTGGAGAAATCAATCTTGATTTTGCAGANGTAAAAGCAGTTATGGATGGAGCTGGAGCAGCGTGGATGGCNATAGGTAANGGTTCNGGAGAAAATAGAGCNGTTGAGGCAGCTGAAGAAGCACTTCAATCTCCTCTACTTGAGGTTGAGGTTACTGGTGCTAANGGNGTAATATTTAACGTNACTGGNGGNCCAGATGTNACTATTCACGAGGTACAAANTGCTTCCGAAATAGTAGCTTCAACAGTNCATCCTGATGCAAATATAATTTANGGNCAAACTACNGATCCNAANATGGAAAATGANATTAAAATAACACTTATNGCTACNGGATTTCCATCTGCAAATGATGTTGANGAAGATGAAATAAAAAATGCNTCTGAAGTCTTAAGTNGTGATAAAGGAATGATTGAAATTCCTCCATTTTTGAGAAATCATCCATCTGCTAGAAATAGNATNNGGAAGACATTNCAAAAAAGAGAACAACTAGGTTTTCCNGAGGAAATAGTTCCTGCTATTGCAGACGACTAGANCNTTCAAGTNTATAAATTCAATNTAGAGGAGAACTATAAGCCGAGTTCTGTATCTTTAGAGNAAAGACTAACGGTCATCTATCTAGCCTTATAATCGCTTACAAGGTCAAGCAACCAACCCGAAAACTACGTGGATTCGATTTTCGTTTTCCTATTTGGTCTTGCACCGAGTGGGGTTTACCTTACGCCAAATGTTACCATTCGACTGGTGAGCTCTTACCTCGCCATTTCAACCTTACCTAAAATAATATATAGGCGGTATATTTTCTGTTGCACTTTCCATCGAGTTACCTCGTCCTGCNGTTAGCAGGCACTCTATCCAATGGTGCTCGGACTTTCCTCCCCTTGTCAAAATTTATTAAAAGAAACAAGCGGCGACCGTCCGTTCTCCTCATAAAATTATTATAACAAACTATATTTTACAAATATGGGATTACATTAATTTTGTTATTTTGGATAAATATTTTGGATATAATTTNATTTATAGAAATTTTTGATTCTTGTATATCAGGGCTGAAAATTTGATCATATATTTTACGATTTGGCTCATCTATATATACATTTTTATTTTCTCTAATTTCACTTAAACGTTTAAGTGTTTTTTCTANATGAGAAATATTTTCTTTACTCATAGCATAATTTTGGAAAGTTTTTGCAAAATCAGAATAGGCATCTTGAATTTCTTTCGCATACGATTTTATACTAACTGGGGATAGATTAGATATAAAATTGTCATCCCAATTACAGATAATCTTTTTTACTTTTTTTTCAACAATATCTGCGTTATATAAGGAATGAAATTTTGAATTTTCCGTTACGTTTTCAAATCTAGATTTGCAACGATAATACCTATAAATTTTAGATTTATATTCATTATTTTGTAATTGCCATGTTCTTTTTCTAGTTATTCCACTAAGTGTGTTTCCACATGTTTCACAAATAATTTTTCTTGACAATAAAAATGTTGATTTATAGTATTTTTTTTTNCTAGTATTTTTGGAATTNAACAATGAATTAACTCTATTAAATAAGTCTATATTTATGATCGGATCATGATTAGAAGTAATCCTAATACCATATCTTGCGTAAGTTCCTATATAAGAACGATTTGTTATTATACTTCGTATTGTAAGAGGTGTCCAAACCTTACCACTTCTAGTTCTATTACCTTTCTGATTNAATAATTTTGAAATTACTCTTAGCCCGTANGATGATTCAGAATACCATTTGAAAATCATCTTAACAATTTTTGATTCTTTACAATTAATTACTAATCTTCCATTATGNGATTTATATCCATATGGTATTTTGCCTAAAACTTCTCCTCTATAGGCTTTCTTAATAATCTCTTTAGATGATTTTAAATTAGAAAAGTTCTTTCCATTATAGAATGATAAATANTTCAAGGCATTTTGAAAAGGATCGGGATACTCTTGATTAGTACATCTAATATCAGCACCTAGCGATCTTATGCGAATTACTCTTCTTGCTAAAGTTTCAATGTCATTAGCTAGGTGAAATGAATCAGGAATTAAGACTAATGCTAATTTTGCATCTGGTTCACTAAATTTAGAAATTAGTTTTCTGAAATTATCATATATATCAGAGTCAGAATATGGTGATTTAATTTTGAACCAGGAAACAATATTGTGATTATTTATATCGCAATATTCTTTTATTTCAAATTCAGGAATTAGTCTATTTTGAGGCAAATCAGGGTATAAATGATTATCAAAATTATCTATATGAAATCCAACTACCCTCAAAAAATCTAGTTAGAAAAAATTAATAATCGATTACAACATGAACCTATGATAGGATTTTCTGATAGCCTAATCTTATTTAATTCACTCATTGGTAATTTCACTAAACAACCTTGACATACGCCTCTATCAACCTTAACAATAGCTGAGCCTGGATTAGATTTAGAAATTCTATTATAGTGATCTAAGAATTCTTTAGAAATATTTGATTGTTCTTTTTTTCTTTCAGCTAACATGTTATTGTATTCGTCCATAATTATCTTTGCTTGCCCATGAATTTTTACTAATCGCAATTTCCAGTCTTGCTCATTTTCTTCTAATTTTTTGGAATATTCTGAAAATTTTTCATTAGCATCGGAAGCAAGTTTCTCATTTGAAGGTATGGATTCCTCAACTTGCGCTANGTTTCTCCTCATAGATGCATATTCAACTTCTATAGCATTAAGTTCCTTGACATTTGTTATAGATCCACCATAGAGTCTTTGTTCNATTTCNGAAACTTTGGATTTTAGANNATTTAATTCTGATTGTAATCTGGCTACTTCTAATTTTGCNTCTAATTCCTGTTGCTTTTGTTTTTCGCACTGTTCTCGTAATTNTACTAGACCACCTTGAGATTGAATCTCATTTTGTAACGTTACAAATGTTTGTTTTTTTTCAATTAACTGNTTGTCGGTTAGTTGAAGAGAAATTAAAGAATTAGATAGAGTCAATGTTTTCCTTTCCTAGAAACGTAAATCAAACAAAAAAAAATTGTTTTGGTGCTTACTTTGTCTATAAAAATAAATACGTTACTATTAATATATAAAAATAATTAGAGACCATATAATTATAACATAGGACTGAAATTTGGAAAAAAAATCAAAAATTATNAANNTAAAATCCTTTATTNAATCTAGATCNAANACTAAAGTNATATGNACTATNGGNCCNAGTACNTATGAAGTTNATTCAATAATAAAGTTGATAAAATCAGGTATGTCTNTNGCNAGANTNAACTTAAGTCANGGGANNNAAAAAGATCATATNACTTATNTAAAAAATATNAGAGAAGCATCANAAAAAACNGGAATAATTGTTGGAATATTNGNTGANNTTCCTGGNCCAAAATNTAGAATTGGGAGATATTGANAANNACACNTATCTTNNTNNTGGANGTGATTTTACNTTAACANATANANAAATNAANGGTAATAAAAATATTGCTCANGTNTGGCCAANNGGTCTAGCTAGTGATGCTAANNANTTNNATNCAAANAANTCNAAAATNTTGATAGANGATGGAAANNTANNACTNNAAGTANAAAAAATTCTTAATGGTCTAGANNTNNNNTGTAAAGTNNNAACTNNTGGATANNTAGTTAGTAATAAATCAGTNANTNCNCCTGGNNATACANCANNNCTTNATTACTTNACAAAAGAAACNNAANAAGCTATTGAATTCNTNAATANAGCNGATGTNAATTTTGTTGGNGCNTCATACGTAAGNNACGTANATGATGTAANNNATNTTAGAAAAAAANTAAAAAAATCAANNCAGATTATATCNAAAATTGANATTNNTNANGCTGTNGANAANTTAGAAGAAATTATAGATTCATCAGATGGAGTTATGGTTGCNAGNGGAGANTTNGGNGTTGANTTNCCATTNGANGANNTTCCTTNNNANCAAAAAANGATTATTNGNGTTGCNAANGAAAGAGGTAANCCNGTNATAACNGCNACACAAATGCTTGAATCAATGATNTCAATTTCAAATCCCACTAGGGCTGAAGCAACTGATGTGTACAATGCTGTTAGAGACGGAACTGATGCGATAATGTTATCTGCAGAAACATCAATTGGTAAATATCCATTTTTAGCTGTGGAAGCAATGCAAAAAATAGCAANAANAGCTGAANAGTTTCTGGANTATGAANAATTATCTGAAAGAAGAAGATCATATACTTCAAATAAAGGAACTTTTGTTAATGATGCTATAGGTTATTCATCCTCAATCACTGCTGAAGCAGTTGAAGCTAAATATATTATAGCTTATTCATCATCTGGAAGATCTGCTGAGATGGTTGCATCTTATCGTCCAAATAAAAGTATTATTGCCATAACTGAATCAGAAAAAACTGCTGAAAATCTAACCATAGTTTGGGGAGTTAATACCATTATCCAAAAAAACTTATCGGATATACAAAGTATGTTTCATAGTGCATCGGAATTTATTCTTTCAAATAAATTAGGTAAAAATAAGGACAAAATTGTTGTAATAGCCGGAGTACCAATTGGAGTTAAAGGAACTACTAATTTGCTTAGAGTTGTTACATTGCCTGAACCTGAAATTCACTAAACTATAATTACTTCGTTCTCAAGAGTTCCAATATTTTCAATTGTAATCAATATTTTATCTGAAGGCATAAGAGTAAACTCTGGCGGTGGAATAATTCCAGTACCCGTCATTACCGCCGTTCCATCAGGAATATCATTATGACGTAGAAGCCAATTAAGAAGATAGTTACAATTTCTTTTCATTTGACTAGTATTACATTTACCAGAAAATACTTCAGAATCATTTCTAAAAATTTTCATCTCAACCGATAATTTTTGATGATCATTTATTGATTCAATTGGAACAAATGCTGGCCCAAAAGAAGCTGATTTACTATAAACTTTAGCCTGCGGTAAATAAAGAGGATTCTCTCCTTCAATTGATCTACTACTCATATCATTTCCTACTGTAAAACCAANGATTGTATTTTTACATATAAAAAACGTTAGCTCCGGTTCAGGGACATTCCACTCAGAATCTCCTCTAATACCAACATTTCCACCCGGTTCTACCAATCTATCATAAGTAGCTTTGAAAAATGATTCAGGCCTATCTGCATTATAGACTTTATCATAGACATCTGGTGAATCACTTTCAGCTTGCCTTTCTTTCATTGAGTCCATATAAGTTACACCAAAAGCCCAAGTTTCTGGAGAATCAACTGGAGGAAGTAATTTTATGTTCATTTTTATAAATTCATTATAATTTTTTGATAAAAAAACAAGATTTTGTTGATCAATATTTTTGATTTCACCATTATCTGTGAATAAATCTAAGGTGTTATTAATGCCCGGTGAATCCAATTTATAAATTTTTTTATCAATCGATTCATAAGCTATAAATTTATCACCTGTATTTTTATCTATATATTGATAAAATTTCATAATTTTACTCCTAATACTTTTCTGTGAATTTTAAACTTCTCTAAATTCCCCTTCAACTGTATCATCATTATCATCATCATTCTGATCATCATTATTTCCAGGTTCATTAGACGAAGTTTGTTCTTGTTGTTGTGCATTGTATACAGATTGACCTACTGCCTGCAATGCTTTTTGCAATTCTTCTGTTGCACTTGCTATTTCCGTATTTTCTGATTTATCGTCTAACAATATGTCCTTCAGGGATTTAATTTTGGATTCAAGGTCCTCCTTAATATCAACAGGAATTTTTTCCCCTTCATCTTTTATTATTTTTTCAGCTTGAAAAACTGCGCTATCTGCCGCATTACGGGTATCTACTGCCTCCCTTTTTTGCTTATCTTCTTCCGCATTTTCTTCAGCTTCCTTCACTAATTTATCAACCTCATCATCAGATAAACCTGAACGTCCAGTTATGGTAATATTCTGCTCTTTTCCTGTGCCATTATCCTTAGCAGAAACCTTAAGAATACCATCAGCATCAATATCAAACGTAACAGCGATTTGCGGAACACCTCTTGCAGCTGGAAGAATGCCGTCAAGATTGAATCTTCCTATAGAAGTATTGTCTGATGCCATTTCTCTTTCACCTTGTACTACATGAATTTCTACACTAGGCTGATTGTCAGCAGCGGTAGTAAAGTTCTCAGTTTTCGATGTAGGTATCGTTGTATTTCTCTCTATTAGGGTCGTTTTTACACCACCTAAAGTTTCTATACCTAAGGACAATGGAGTAACATCTAATAATAATACATCCTTAACATCTCCCTGAAGAACACCAGCTTGGATAGCAGCACCAACAGCAACAACCTCATCTGGATTGATAGACCTGTTGGGTTCTTTTTTGAAAAGTTTTGTGACAGTATCGATAACTGATGGCATTCTTGTCATACCACCAACTAATACAATTTCATCAATGTCATTAGTAGAGAGCCCAGCATCTTTAAGAGCATTTTGTGTTGGCTTAACTGTTCTCTTAACTAAATCAGAGGTAAGTTCTTCTAACTTAGATCTTGTTAGGGTCATTTGAAGATGTTTTGGGCCTGAAGAATCTGCGGAGATAAAAGGTAAATTTATTTCGGTAGATGCTACTGAAGAAAGTTCAATTTTAGCTCTCTCTGCTTCAACCCTTAACCTTTGATGAGCAGAGATATCTTCTCTAAGGTCAATTAAATTTTCCTTTTTAAATTCATCAGCCAGAAAATCAACTATACAAAGATCAAAATCATCGCCTCCCAAATGAGTATCTCCATTTGTACTTTTTACTTCAAAAACACCTTCACCAAGACCAAGTATTGTGACGTCAAAGGTTCCACCACCTAAATCATATACTGCTATAGTTCTCTCACCTTCTTTATCTAATCCGTAAGCTAAGGATGCAGCTGTTGGCTCGTTAATAATTCTTAATACTTCGAGGCCTGCAATTTGGCCTGCTATCTTTGTAGCTTCTCTTTGACTATCGTTGAAATATGCAGGAACCGTTATTACAGCTTGTTTTACATCATCTCCAAGTTTTGCTTCTGCATCTTCCTTCATTTTTCTTAGAATCATTGCGGAAACTTCTGCCGGCGCACTAGTTTTACCATTCAAAACGATACCAACATCACCGCCTTTCATCTTATCCAATTTGAATGAAACATTTTTTATATCGTTTTTAACTGATTTATCAGCAAATCTTCTACCCATAAATCTTTTTGCAGAATGAATTGTATTTTCTGGATTGGTAATTGCCTGCCTCCTAGCCAATTCACCAACAAATCTTTCATCAGTTTTATCATTGAATGCAACAACTGATGGAGTTGTCCTTCTACCTTCGTTATTTTCAATAATTTGTGGTTCGCCACCATCCATAACAGCCATAGCTGAATTTGTAGTTCCTAAATCTATTCCAATAATTTTTGCCATTTTATCTCCTTATATTTTTTGTTTAATATATTTTTTTATTCTTCTAATTTTGATATTTCAACTTGTGCAGGTCTTACAACGTTTTCTCCTCTAATATAACCAGGTCTTATTTCATTTAATATAGTATTAGCATCCGTTTCTTTACTAATTGTTGAAAGCAAAGCCTCATGTTTTCTTGGATCAAAAATTTCTCCTTTGGAGTCAAATTTTGTGTACCCTTCTGAAGATAGTATATTTATAAAATTTTTATGAATTGCATCTATACCATTAATCCAAGATTGATCTAAGGTTTTGTTATTTAAAGCTACATCTAATTGATCAACAACCTCTAAAAACTTTAATATAACTTGTTCTTTAACTCTTACTCTAATATCTAATTGCTCGCCTTCAATTCTTTTTCTAAAATTTACTAGATCTGCCTGAGCTCTTTGAGCAAGAGATTTGTAAGAAGCAACATCATCCTTTAAGGATTCAATTTCGTTGTCTTTAGATTCAGCTATTTTGTTTTCAGATACTTTATTTTCAGTGTTTTTCTTTTTTGACATTTTTAGACAGCCCTTACAAAAGATAATAATTTTCTAATTTGAGAAATAACATACTGGTTTGACTCAATTGTTGGTGAATCTACAGAGTTTTCAAGTAATTCTAATATTTCACTAAGAGCAACTACAAAATCTAAAACTAGACTAACACCATTTAAGTTCAATCCAAGTTCATCTGCTAATCTTCGAATAACTCTGAGCCTTTCTACATCCGAATCTGAGTATAGCCTCCTGCTACCCTGAGACCTTTGAGGACTTACAAGTCCTTCTTTATCATATTTACGTAAAGTTTGAGGGTGCATATCAGCTAATCTTGCAGCCACGCTTATCACGTAAACGCCGACAAACCTATCACTACGACTAACTATATCGCCACTAACAATATTTGACGATTTAATATGCATAATTGGTTGATTATGATGATTTTCGTCACCCGATAAACTTAAATTTAACAAATCAGATAATAACGATTCAGTTCTATTGGAATCAATATTTATTTTTTTATTATCTTTATGAAAATTTTGTTCTTTCATTATTTGAACTCATTAGACTAATATATGTTAAGAAAGTTATATATATTAACAAACCTACGTTACATGATTAATATTGTAAAACTTGACACGCTTTATGTCAACTTTTCGAAAAATACGATTAATTTAATATTTTACGAATAATGGCATAAATACTTGAAAAGGTATATATTTCGTAGTATGATTAATTTAATAAATAAATTTTTTGTTATTATAGTTCCGACAAACGCGGAAACTCTGAAATAGGGAAAAAAAATGATTTACTTAAAAGCTTGTCCTAAATGTCATGGAGATATTGAATTAGTATCATATCCTGACAACAAATTTTTACAATGTCTTCAATGTGGTCTTAGCATTGATTCCAAAGATGCTGCAAAAAAGTTATCTGAAGATAAACATTTGGCACATTCTAAATAATTTTGTTACTTAAAATTATTTTATAGAATCTGCTAGAACTGTAACTTTATTGTTTGACACCTCTACAAACCCACCTGTAAGATTATACTTTTTTGGTTCACCCTTAGTAGTAACTACAAGGTTTCCAGATAAAATCGTAGACATAAAATCTGCATGAGATGGTAAAATAGTAAACTCTCCTAAGCCACCTTTTGCAGTAACTTTGTCTACTTCTCCTGAAAATGCAATTCCTTGGTTAGTAACTAATTCTAGAAATAACTTTGACATAAACTAAACCAGAAAAAATTATTCTGATTCTACCTCCTCCTGCATTTTTTTACCTTTTTCTACAGCTTCATCAATATTGCCAACCATGTAAAAAGCTTGTTCAGGTAAATCGTCATGCTTACCATCCAATATTTCTTGGAAACCTCTAACGGTCTCAGAAACAGGGACATATCTTCCTGGCATACCAGTAAATACTTCACCAACAAAGAACGGCTGAGTTAAGAATCGTTGTATTCTTCTTGCTCTTCCAACAATAACTTGGTCATCCTCAGATAATTCTTCAATTCCTAATATAGCAATAACATCTTGGAGGTCCTTATACCTCTGAAGAACTTGCCTAACTCCTTGAGCTGCATTGTAATGCTCTTCACCAACAACTGAAGGCTCTAATATTCTAGAATTAGAAGCAAGTGGATCCACGGCAGGAAATAAGAATTGAGCAGCCAATGACCTATCTAATGACACGTTTGCATCTAAATGACCAAATGTTGTTACAATGCCAGGATCGGTATAATCATCTGCAGGAACATATACTGCTTGAAAAGATGTGATTGAACCATCATTTGTTGAAGTTATTCTTTCTTGTAAGTCACCTATCTCTGTAGAAAGAGTTGGCTGGTAACCAACAGCTGAAGGCATTCTTCCAAGTAATGCGGAAACTTCCATACCTGCTAAAATATACCTATAAATATTGTCTACAAACAATAAAACATCTTGCTTCTGAACATCTCTAAAATATTCTGCCATTGTTAAACCAGTTAATGAAATACGAGCCCTTGTTCCAGGCGGCTCATTCATTTGACCAAATACAAGTGCTGTTGAGCCCATAACACCGTATTCTATCATTTCGTGCCATAAATCATTACCTTCCCTTGACCTCTCACCAACACCTGCAAATACAGATACTCCTGAATGTTCTTGGGCAATATTTCTAATAAGCTCAGTAATGATAACAGTTTTTCCTACTCCAGCACCTCCATAAGCACCAACTTTACCACCCTTAGCAAATGGAGTAATCAAATCCATAACCTTGATTCCAGTCTCTAAAACTTCAGTAGTTCCTGACTGTTCTTCAAAAGATGGAGGCTTTCTATGAATAGGCCATCTTTCAGCTTTCGAATCCACTGGTTTACCACCATCAATAGGATCTCCAAGAACATTCATCAGTCTTCCTAAAGAAGCTTCTCCAACTGGCACAGAAACAGGAGCCCCAGTATCAACAACTTCAGCACCTCTTGGCAATCCTTCCGTTGCGCCTAATGCTAAGCATCTAGCCCAATTATTTCCTACATGCTGTTCTACTTCAAGAACAAGCTTTTCGCCTTCATTTTGTACCTCTATAGCCGAATATATTTCTGGTAAGTCATCTGCTGAAAACTCAACATCGACAACAGTACCTATAACTTGAACTACTTTTCCCTTACTTCCTTTAGACATTATTTTATAACTCCAATATCTTATTTTTCTAAGGCAGCAACGCCGCCTACTATATCTAATAATTCGCCAGTAATTGATTCTTGACGAGCTTTGTTAAGATCGAGAGTAAGTCCCTCGACTAATTCATTTGCATTATCAGTTGCATTTTGCATAGCAACCATTCTTGCCGAATGTTCGCTAGCAAATGCTTCAAGTACAGAATGAAACACTTGATTTTGCACATATTTTGGTGCGATTGACTTGAGAAGAGAAACTACTTGAGGTTCGAAAATATAATCTTTCGAATTTTCATCGTTACTCTCTGTTTCAATTGGTAAAACCTGATGAGCTTGAATCTTTTGAACAGCAGTATTAATAAATTTTGCGTATACAATAACAACTTTATCAAAATTCCCATTCTCATAATTTTCTATTATCGTGCTTGAAATAGGGAGAGTTTCATCGAAGGTAGGTCTATCTGAAACAGCAAAATTTCTAAATAAATTTTGAGTAGTTCTAGATAGATATCTTTCTCCTTTTTTCCCCACAGTAATAAAACTGACCTCCGATTCATTTTTAGATATAAAGTTATCTAATGCTTTAGCCAAATTACCAACTAACGCTCCAGCTAATCCCCTATCTGGCGTAATAAAAAGCACCAAGGTTTTCTTTATGTCTCTTGACTGGAGTAATTTTACCCCTGATACTATTTCTTGATTATTTGAAGAATTAGTTACTTTAGTTAACATATTATGAATTGTTTCAAAATAAGGTCTGCTATTAGTTACCATATTTTGAGCCCTAGTCATTTTTGACGCAGCTATCATCTGCATAGCTCCAGTAACTTTTGCAGTGTTAGAAACCGATCTAATTCTATCTCTTAAGTCTTTTGTGCTTGGCAAAAATACAACCTCAAATCTTTACTGTTTGCTTGAAAGAGTTGACTGCTTCATCAAGTTTATTTTTCTCATTATCTGCAATATCACCAGACTCAGAAATAGACTTAAGAACGTCAGACAAGTTGGCCGCAGCAAAATCATGCCACTGAGACTCAAATTCTCTTACTTTTTCTACAGGAATATCATCTAAGGCACCTTGATTAGCAATATACAATAGTGAAACCTGATTTTCAAAAGGCAATGGTGAGTTTTCATCTTGCTTTAAGAGTTCTGTCAAACGAGACCCTCGTTCTAACTGCCTTTTAGTAACAGCATCTAAATCATCCGTTCCAAATTGAGCAAATGTTGACAAAGAAGCATATTGAGCCATTTCCGATTTCAAAGATCCTGAAACCGATTTCATACCTTTTAACTGAGCAGCTGAACCAACTCTTGTTACTGACAAACCAGAATTAACAGCTGGTCGTATTCCAGCGTTGAATAAGTCTGGTTCTAAATATAATTGACCGTCAGTTATAGAAATAACGTTTGTTGGGACATAAGCGGAAACATCCCCTGCTTGTGTCTCAATAATAGGCAAAGCAGTTATTGATCCTCCACCAGCATCCTTATTTAACCTCGCAGCTCTTTCTAGTAATCTTGAGTGTAAATAAAAAACGTCTCCTGGATAAGCTTCTCTACCTGGAGGTCTTCGAAGTAAGAGGGACATCTGCCTGTAAGCCCAAGCGTGTTTTGTCAAATCATCATAAACAATTAATACGTCTTTACCTTGAGCCATAAAATATTCAGCAATTGCACATCCAGCATAGGGAGCAAGATACTGCATTGGTGCAGGATCTGAGGCGTTAGCAGTAACAATTACAGTATTATCTAATGCACCATTTTCCTCTAATCTTGTAACTGTTTGAGCTACTTTCGATGCTCTTTGACCTATCGCAACATATACTCCAACTATCCCACTATCCTTTTGATTAATTAATGCATCTACACAAACAGATGTTTTTCCAGTTGCTCTATCACCGATTACAAGTTCTCTTTGACCTCTACCAACTGGAACCATAGCATCTACAATTTTCAGCCCAAACATTACTGGCTGATCTACTGACTGACGCTCACCTACACCTGGAGCAATTTTCTCTACGGGAAAAGATTCATTTGTGTTTATGGAACCTTTACCATCAAGAGGCCTGCCTAGAGAATCAACAACTCTACCTTTCATATCTTCACCAACCGGTACTTCTATGATTCTACCAGTGCTTTTGACCTCATCACCTTCTTTAATTTTCAAATAATCTCCAAGTATTACAGCTCCAACACTATCCTCTTCAAGGTTTAGTGCTAATCCCAAAATATCTCCTGGGAATTGTAATAATTCACTGTATCTAACTCCGGATAAACCATGTATCCTGGCAACTCCATCTGCAGCTTCTACAACTGTACCAATATCAACCTGAGTAAGATCACCACCAAATTCTTCTATTTGCTTCTTAATTACAGAAGCAATATCATGACTATTTACTGCCATTAGACTCTCTTTCATTTATTACTATTTTTTTATTCATAAATTTCTATGACCAATCAATTGTTCATTCAATAAATTAATTTTATTTTTTGTACTGCCATCGATTAACTTATCCCCAATTCTTATCACAATACCACCTAAAATATTTTTATCTACGTTTTTGTTAATGACCACTTTTTTATTCTCTATATTTTCAATTTTTTTAGTTATTTTTTCTAGATTTTCTTTAGCGATAGGGACAGCAGTAGTAATGTCTACTTTCACTATTCCTTTATATTCATCTGTCATCGAAATGAAAATATTGCTAAGTTCTAAAATTTTAGATATATCTTTTCTAGTAACCATCAAAGAAATCAGATTTTGAACCAAACTTATATTTTTTGAAAATAATTTTTTAACACCATCAAGTTTCACATCGATAGGTATTTGCTCAGCATCAAAAAATGTTATGCAATCATTATCACTTAAGATCTTTGATACATCCTTAATCTCTGAAAGCCACTTCTCAATCTCATCATTTTCAGATGCTATTGAAAAAGCTGCTTGAGCGTATCTTCTTGCACTTGTAGCCATTACTTACAAACCAATCTTAATTTTCCTTTAAACTTGAATCTAATACTTTATTAATTAGTTCTGAATGAGTTTTTTCATCAAGAGAATTTTCTACAATTTTCTCAGCAGCAGCTATCGCTATTCCAGAAAAGTTTTTTCTTATCTCTTCAATTGCAGCCGATTTCTCTCTTTGAATGTCAATTTTAGCTTTCTCAACCAATATTTCTGATTCATCTTTTGCTTTTTCTTCAAGTTGAACTTTAAGTTTAGCTGCAGCATCTCTTGCATCTGAAACAATTTTTTGTCCTTCAATTCGAGCCGATGCAATCTCTTCTTCAATTTTTTCAGCAGTAGATTCAGCATCTTTTTTTGCATTCTCCGCTGCATCAAGGCTATTTTTTATTTTTTCTGCTCTACTATCCAGCATTCCAATTATTGGTTTATATGCTAATTTGTAAAGCAAAAAAAACAATACCAAAAAACTTACTAACTGAGTTAAAAGCTGCTGATATGTTATTCCTAATGCGTCCATGTTTTATCTTCCTTATTCAACAAAATAATTATTTGTAACGGTTGTCCGCTAAGGCTATCAACTATAAATTTTTACGTGAAAGCCAAGCGGATTCCGAAATTATACGAACAGGATGATGATCGCAACAACTAGAGCATAAATCGCTATAGCTTCTGCGAACGCCAGAGCCAAAATCATATTCTGTTGAACAGATCCTGAAGCTTCAGGATTTCTTCCTAATGCTTCCATTGCTTTACCTGCGAGTAATCCTATTCCTAATGCTGGCCCTAATGCACCAACAGCAATAGCGATAGCTGCAGCTAAAGGTTTAGTTGCTTCTGCGTCCAATTCACTTTCTCCTATTCTCTATTTTTTCTAAATCAGTGATCTTCTGCGTGGCCGTCGTCATGATCACCGTGACTGGCGACAGCCATTACGCCAAATACTAATGTGAGCATTGAAAATATAAATGCCTGGATAACACCCACAAATAACTCCAGACCCATAAATGGAATAATTCCAATTAATGGTAGCAAAAAAGCCATGGCTATAAGTAAAATTTCGCCTGCGAACATATTACCAAACAACCTAAAAGTAAAACTAATAGTCCTTGTAAGTTCACCAAAAGCTTCAAGTATTCCAACAAATGTTGATATTGGACCTTTCTTGATTGGATTTATGATAAATTTACCACCATATCCTTTGATTCCCAGTCGTCTAAATCCCCAGATTTGAACACTAATCATAGCCACTATAGCAATAGCTAAAGTTGTATTGATATCTGTGCTTGCTCCTCTTAGGTATGGGACTAGAAGGCCAACAGTTTTTGTACCGACTTTTTCACCTTCACCATTATAATCATATTCACTTGATATAATTTTTTTCTTTAATTTTTTGACATTTTCGAAATTGCCATTCTTAACTTCATCTTCATATTTATGGATTTGTTCTATATCATACCCTAGTATTGAAGATAATTTAGGTCTTTGAGCCTCACCAAATCCCAAAGGTACAACCTTTCCAATCGGACCATCATCAAACATTACAAAAGTATCATTAGCATGGCTTTCTAAAACGTGAAGTTTAGCTAGGTATGTGACCTTTTCTTCATCTTCATATTTTTCACTCAATTCCAATTCATATTTGTGTGAATGATGATGAACCCATTCATCTAAATCCTCTATTCTTCCTATTGAGCCAACGCCCGGCATTATTCCTACCCAGTTTGACATCATAACAACAAGAAAAATTGTTGTTACTAACGGCAGAAACAATCTACCAGAATGTTTTTTCCCGCCTGCAACTCCATCTGCTGTATTTGAGAAAAATTCATATATCAATTCAAAAAGAGCCTGTAATCGTGTAGGGACTTCAGACATATTACGTGTTGCCCTCCAAGACAATAAAACAAGAATAATTCCAGCAAACCAAAACATAATAGAAGAGTTGATTAATTTATAAGATCCAATACTTGTTACTTTTTCTGCTGGTATAGAAATAAAAGGGATAGGACCACCCAAAAAACCAAACCCTAATGAAGCACCCAACGCGCCACCTAATATTGAGAAAAATAATAGAGAAATAGAAAAAAGTAAAAGTGCTAAGATTTTTGGATTTTTAATTATAGATTTCAATTATAGTTGCCTAAATAACTAATTATTTTTTTGTTTTTATTAAATTAATCAATAATTTTCGCATTCCAATTAAAGATACTAACAGACCAAATAGTATTCCCAAAATAGTAAAAAGGGGTAATGTTTGAANTTTTTGGTCAATCATGTGCCCAANAAAAGTAAAAACAANGATTGTTANGGATATGAACCAGCCAAAACCACCCATTTTTCCGAGAGATGCTAATGTATTTCCCCANGAATTTGTATTTTTCCCTTTTTTATTCATTGNTAATTTTTTATTCTATNTCCAAAGATTCNATAAAATCCTCAAAAATTGATAGGTTNTCTGANTTNCCNATTGANATACNATTATTTTTCATAACATCCTCTGCAACGTAAATATTAACATTTGATCTNACTGCTATAGCTAATGCATCNGATGGCCTNGAATCNATGAATTGNTCNTCGTTTTCNNTATCATAATATATCCTAGAGTAAAAAGTATCATTTTCTATTTTATGGATCTCNATGAANTTAGGAATTATATTTTCTTTATCAAATAAATTTATGAANAAATCATGTGTTAANGGTCTNGTAACTTCTATNTTTTGCAATGCAACAATNATAGATTCTGACTCAAATTCTCCTATCCANAANGGGAGATATCTATTTTTTTTTATTTCTTTTAGTATCACAACTCTTTGATTATTTATAATATTAGCTCTGATGCTTTTAATTTCTACTTGTATCATAAATANTATTATTTCAATGCTTCGTTAATTTTANTTCTTAATTCTATACATTTTTCTCTAGCATAATAGAAAAAATNATCTTTATTTTCTGATGCATATAAGATGCTTCTTGANGAATTTACTAAGAAANTATTTTTTTTNCCATNATTATTTNCTGCGGAAACNACTTCACTTACANCACCTCCTTGCTCTCCAATCCCAGGNATTAANAAATTAAAATNAGGTAAATTTNTCCTCATATTNAANAGNTNATCAGGATAAGTAGCNCCTATAACAAATCCTAAATTTTCAGNAGAACCCCATGTNGAAGNNTTTTTTGCAATATATTCATATAATTTATTTCCATTTTTCANTGTAAGNTCTTGGAAATCCTCNGAACCACTATTAGAAGTTTTGCATAAGATATAAGCACCTTTTTGNTCGTATGATAAAAAAGGCTCTATAGAATCGTATCCCATGTANGGATTAACNGTTACNATATCAAATTCATANAANTCAAATAAGGATTTTGCATATGCTTCAGAAGTGGTNGAAATATCACCTCTTTTCCCATCNCCTATAATTATTATTTCATCNGANTTATTTTTGATATATTCAATTATTTTTNTCATAATTTCTANACCATTAGGACCAAAAGATTCAAAATATGCAAGTTGAGGTTTATAAGCACTAACTAAATCGTGAGTAGANTCTATAATCTCANAATTGAATTTTAGTAAATCANCTATNGGCATTCTAGACGAGATAGGNTCTAAACCAATGCATACATTTGATTGCTTCTTTAANATAANTTTTGCNAGCTTATTAAAAATACTTTTCATAGAATTATCTCCAATTANGAATATATATAGGATAGCATAATTATNTAGTANAAAATTGCCTTTAATCAGNCTGTNTTAATAGGTAATAATANATTGATAAAGTTATNGAGGCAATTGTTATTGACACNAAAATCAANGGCCAAATATCGGTCTCNGAGCTACTTGAAATTTTAGTGTATATACCTANTGGTATNGTTTGGGTTTTGCCNGGAATNTTCCCNGCAACAACTATCGTTGCGCCAAATTCTGATAAAGATCTAATAAANCCTAAAATTACTCCAGCAATAATACCATTTTTAGAAATTGGTAATATTATGTATCTAATTGTTTGAAAACTATTCAANCCAAGAGATTTAGANACTATTTCNATATTTTTATCNACACCAGNGATAGCAATCATAAATGACCTTGTTACCAANGGTAANGANACNAAGAAAGANGCTAATACTGCAGCGAACCANGTAAANGTTATATTAATNCCGAATAACTGATATAAAAATTCTCCAAATATATTATTACGCCCAAAAAGCCATAGTAAAAAATAACCAACAAGTACAGGAGGCAAAGCTATAGGTAAGGATATCAATAAATCTAGGAAAAACTTTCCTTTAAAATTTTTCTTTACTAAAATCAAAGCAAAAACAAAAGCAAAAACTGATGTTATAAGAGTAGATATAATACCTACCCGTAAAGATAATATGATTATAGATAAATCGGATTCCAATTTATTTTTTTATCCTACTTAATCCTCTTGAAGTAATTTGTTCAATAAATCTAGCATCACCAGATTCTGCCAAGAACTTCAGAAATACATTTGCTTGATTTTTTTTGTCAGTGTTTTTCATAATATGCATATAGTAGTCAACTGAGTACATAGAAACTTCTTCAATTTGTTCGTAATGAACCAAGTTTTTCGATAACAAAAAATCTGAATAATAAATTATCCCATAATCTGCATTATGATTTTCTAACGAGCGAAGAACAGATTTAGCATCACTTGCAAGAATTAAATTTTTCTCTAATTGATTATACATATTGTTTGAGGATAATATTTCTTCTGAATAAACACCTAATGGTGCTAATGCAGGATCTGCAATTATAATTCTTTGCTTACTTTGTAATAATAATTCCTTTAAATCATCTATTCGATTAGAGTTTTTGTGCCCAACAAATGCAAGTGTGTTAGTCAAAAAATCATACCTATATTCTTCATCAATTTGATCACTATCTTCTAAAATTCTAATCGGTTTACCTCCAATAAAAATCACGCCATCAGCAGGACTGTCAAACTTAGAAATCTGATTGGCTAAGGATATGGACCCACCAAAATTAAATGAAACTTCAATATCGTTTTTTTGCTTGAAAATTTCATATGCATCAATCAATAAATCTGAAATTGAAGATGCTGCATAAATAACAACTTTTTGGTTATTATTGTCTTTTTCACAACTAATAAATGTTATAGAAATTATTATAAATATAGTAATATAAACTGCTTTCATCTTAGAAAATTATATATTAGATAAAAAAAATATAGTAATATTTAGATGATTAGATACACTTAATTAGGTAAAAATGGAGAAAATTTTAAATGAACAGCAGTGAAGAATATAATTTCAATAAATTTTCAAACTTGCCATTCTATACTGATATAAATGCAAATTTTTTAGAATTCGCTAAAATCGATGATCAAAAAACAATTGTAGATTTAGGGTGTGGTACTGGAGGAATAACAAAATTACTCATTGGTAGACTTAAAGACGCTAAGGAAACCGTGATTTATGCCATAGACCACTCTAAAACAGCATTAAAATCTGCCGCAAGTGAAATTGAAGAAACCAAAAATGTTTTAGTAAAATTTTGCCATTCGGAGGTACAAAGTCTGACTGACGTTATAAAAGATAAAGTTGACGCAATCGTATACTGTAATTCTATACACTACGTTCCAGACAAATCAGATTTACTTACCAAAATAAAAAGTAAATTAAATAATAAAGGGATACTAGCCTTTAATACTTCGTTTTTTGAAGGGTCACATCCCGAGGATAGTTTAGAATTTTTCCGAAAATGGATGTTAAGGTCTCTTAGAAAAGTAAAAAAAGAATATGGGCTATCAGCAAAAAAAAGTGATAAAGTTCAATCAAGGGTACAGTTGAATCAAGAAGAATATAAAAATCTACTAATAGATAACGGATTTGAAATAAATGCTATAAAAACTAATAGAATTGATGTGCCTATAGAAGGATGGCATTATATATCTGGGTTCTCAGATTGGATAGAAGGAATTTTACCTGGAATTCCTTTGGATATAGGTAGAGAAGTTTTACAAAAATCTTTAGCTGAAATCTGGGAAGAACTTAAGCTGAAATCTATTCCAAGAATATGGTTATCAGTTAGCGCTTCTCCTAAAGCTTAAACATCTAAGTAATCAGCAATACTTTTGACGTTATACTTACTTTCTGAAAAATCAGAGGATATATCTTCAGATTGAATAGCACAAAGAGCAGTATCAATCGAAGTAAAACACGGGATATTCATTAAAGTAGCAGCTCTTCTTATATGAAATCCATCCTGTAAAGCTTGCCTATCTCCTGTTACTGTATTAATTACTGCGCTCACTGTTCCATTTTGTATAATATCTACTACATTTTCTCGTAAATTATTACTTAATCTTTTTTCGACTATTTCTACCTTAATTCCAAGCTTTGAAATCATTTTGGCTGTTCCTTCAGTAGCAAATAATTTATGACCGTTTCTTTGTAAAATCTTAACTAAATTTTCTGAATCTAGTTTATCTGGATTTGCTATGCTGAGCAATATAGGAGAACCTGGATTTACATTTAATCCAGAACTAATAAGAGCTTTTTGCATAGCCGCAGTAAAATTAGAATCAATACCCATAACTTCTCCTGTTGATTTCATTTCTGGCCCCAAAAAAGAATCTACTCCTGAAAGTTTTGACATAGAAAATACTGGCGCCTTAACAGCTACTAAATTTTTATTGGGATGAAGACCATAGTTAAAACCTAATTCTTTTATCGATTTTCCATTCATAACCTTGGTGGCAATTTTTACCATTGGCACTCTAGTCACTTTCGATATAAATGGAATAGTTCTTGAAGACCTTGGATTCACTTCTATAACATAAATCTCGGGTTTATCTGAATAATTATTTTTACTATATATGCTTCTTCGAGAATTATTACCTGCAACTATAAATTGTATGTTCATCAAGCCTATAATTTTTAAAGAACTTGCTATTTTTTTAGTATAATCAACAATCATTTTTATTTCTTCATCTGATAAAGATTGAGCTGGATATACTGCCATTGAATCACCAGAATGAACACCTGCTCTTTCAATGTGTTGCATAATACCTGGAATTAACACCCCATTTCCATCTGAAATAGCATCAACTTCTACTTCGATACCAGACAAATAATGATCAATAAGTATTTCTTGATTAGGAAATTCTTTCTGTGATTTTTGGAAATAATTAACCAATTCGTTTTTATTTTGAACAATTTCCATAGCTCTACCACCTAGAACGTAACTTGGACGTAAAAGTACAGGAAATTCTACATCTTCTGCTACAATCATCGCAGAATCAATATCTTTAGCCATACCTCCAGGTGGTAAAGGAATGGAGTTTTGTTTAGACAAATCTTCGAACTTCGCTCTGTCAGATGCATTATCAATAGATTCAGAAGAAGATCCCAGTATTGGCAAATCTAATTTTCCCAATCGTTGAGATAGATTTATTGCCGTTTGGCCTCCAAACTGAACTAAACTTGAAGGCATTTTATTTGAGTAATTTTCATTTTCTATAATATTTCTTATGGACTCCTCGTCCAAGGGTTCGAAGTATAATCTATCTGAAGTATCAAAATCAGTAGATACTGTTTCTGGATTAGAGTTAATCATAACTGAATTAACCCCTATCTCTTTCAAGGCAAATGCTGCATGGACAGAACAATAATCAAACTCTATACCCTGCCCAATTCTTATTGGTCCACTACCAATAACTATAGCTTTATCAGATTTTAGACTTTCAGCTTCATTTTCCTGTGAATAAGTTGAGTAAAAGTAAGGCGTGTAAGCTTCAAATTCACCGGCACATGTATCAACCATTTTATAAACTGGTAAAATTTCCCATTTTTTTCTTAAGTTTCGAATATCCTCCGATAAATAATCTGAAAAATTCGCTATTTGATCATCAGTAAACCCTAAAATTTTAGCCTGAAGCAACAGTTCTGGCGTCATTTCATTTGTTTCTAAAGTTTTTTCAAATGAAACAATTTTATTTATCGAAAATGTAAACCAAGGATCTATTCCCGTAATTTTTGACACCTCTTCAAAACCTAAACCTCTCCTCATAGCAGTTGCGAGTTTCCATATTCTGTCATCATCTGGAGATAAAATTTTTAAATCATTAGCATCCCAATCAGGATCTTCCCAGGATAAAGTTGACCTACCATTTTCTAAAGACCTAACAGCTTTTTGTAGTGCAGATTCAAAGTTTCTATCTATAGCCATAACTTCACCTGTTGCCTTCATTTGTGTACCCAAAGACCTATCGCCTAATGGGAACTTGTCAAAAGGCCACCTAGGTATTTTTACTACACAATAATCTAATGCAGGTTCAAATGCGGCTGTAGTTTTCTTAGTTACGGCATTAGATATTTCATGCAATGATTTACCAATAGCTATTTTTGCGGCAACTCTTGCTATTGGATAACCAGTAGCCTTTGAAGCCAAAGCTGAAGATCTACTAACTCTCGGATTAACTTCAATTACATAATACATAGAGCCTTCATCCTCATAACCTGAACCCTCTCCTAGATTCTCAGATATAAGAGTTGTTGGTCTATATGCCAACTGCACATTACAACCTCCTTTTATATCCAAACCTGTAATAATATCCAAAGACGCTGTACGTAATCTTTGATAATCTTTATCATTTAAAGTCTGACTTGGTGCAACAACTATTGAATCACCTGTATGAACTCCCATAGGGTCTAAATTTTCCATATTACAAATAGTTATTACATTTCCATCTGCATCGCGCATCACTTCGTATTCTATTTCTTTCCAGCCAACTAGAGATTTTTCTATCAAGACTTGCCCTACTCTACTAGCAGACAACCCCCCTTTAGCAATTTCAACAAGTTCAGTTTGATTTTTTGCAATTCCTCCTCCTGTACCTCCTAAGGTATATGCTGGTCTGATAACAACAGGAAAACCTATCTTTTCAGCGGATTTAATTGCATCTTTAATATTATCTACTGCAAACGATGGCAATACGGGTTGTCCTAAATCTTCTAACAAGTTTCTAAACAGTTCTCTATCTTCAGCCATTTCTACTGATTTTACGGAAGTGCCAAGAGTTTTAACATTATATTTTTCAAGTATTCCATTATTGTATAAATCACATAAAAGGTTAAGGCCTGTCTGGCCACCTAGTGTACCAAGAATCCCATCAGGTTTTTCAATTTTTATTATTTCTTCTACTACTTCTAGAGTTAGAGGCTCGATATAAATTTGATCTGCAATATCTTCATCAGTCATTATGGTGGCTGGGTTAGAATTTACAAGAACAACTTTTATTCCTTCTTCTCTTAGCGATCTACATGCTTGTGTACCAGCATAATCAAATTCAGCTGCTTGACCTATTATTATTGGTCCTGACCCAAGTACTAAAACTTTATTTATTTCGTTCATAATTTCTTACCTAACTCTTATCTAACATTTCAATAAATTTGTCAAAAATATACTCACTATCATGGGGTCCAGGTGAAGCTTCAGAATGATATTGAATTGACAAAATATTTAATTTTTCACTTACTAAACCTGCTACAGTATTATCGTTGATATTTATATGACTTACCTTAACATCATTTGATAAATTATCTGACTTAAGAGCATAACCATGATTTTGAGCTGTTACGTATACTTTTCCTGTACTCAACTCTCGAATTGGCTGATTACCCCCTCTATGGCCAAAAGGCAATTTAAATGTTTTGGCACCAAATGCTCTACCAAGTAATTGATGCCCAAGACATATACCTAGAATGGGTTTTGAACCTGCCAATGATCGAATGACTTCTATTGAATCATCTAAAAATTCAGGGTTACCTGGTCCAGGAGACAACACAATGCCATCTGGATCAAGATTTAGTACATCTTCTAAAGATGCATTTTTCGGCACTACAGTTATACTACAATTTCTTGCATACAAAGACCTAAGAATATTGAACTTAACACCATAATCAAAAAGAACAAGATTATATTTTTTGGTAGTTTTTTTGGTTCTATTAATTAAATCAATAAAACTTCTTTTATTAGAATCTGAACCAGGTAATTCCCATTCGTATATATTTTGTGTAGTCACTTTACTGACTACATCAAATTCACCATATCTGGGGCTTTTACTAATTTTATCTAGACTAACACTAATATCATTAGAAGTAGTTAATATTCCCATCATCACACCAGAATCTCTGAGCTTTCTTGCTATTGCTCTTGTATCAAGATCATAAATACCAGGGATATCATTTTTTTCAAGATATTCTCTGATAGTATTTTGAGACATAGGATGAGATGGATAATCACATAAATTTCCAATTACAAATCCATTTACCTGTATTTTATTAGATTCAACATCATGGGCATTAATTCCATAATTACCGATCATTGGATAAGTCGGCATGAGTATTTGACCTGCATAAGATGGGTCAGTAAGCATCTCTTGGTATCCTGTCATAGAGGTATTAAAAACTACCTCACCAATAACCTCTTTATTTGCACCAAAACTTTTACCGGGAAATATTGTGCCGTCTTCTAATATTAAATAAATTTTCTTATCTGTCTTATTCATTAAAATTTCCATCCTTATAAATAATTTTTCCATCATAGATAGTAATTAAAATTTTTGAATTCATATCAGTTTCTAGTAGTGGAGTATTTGAACTTTTAGATACAAATTTGTTCTGTTCAACTTTCCACTTTGCTTTTGGATCTATAACGACTACATCGGCATAGTAACCTTTTTTAAGTCTCCCAACTTTATTAAGTTTGAAAATTTCTGCAGGTCTTGATGTCAAAGACTCGATGATTCTATCCATACTTATAGATTTATTCAAATATAAATCAAAAACTGATGAAAATGCAGTTTCAAGAACGTTAATTCCGTGAGCCGCATCTGCAAAACTACATTGTTTTTCAATATCAGAATGAGGTGCATGATCAGTAGCAATAATATCAATTACCTCATCAGATAAACCCTGTACCATATCATTAACATCACTAATTGTTCTGAGAGGAGGGTTTACTTTAGCATTAGTATCATATGAATCCTCATCAATATAATCTGGAACTTCACCTTTTTTACCGTATACCCAATTTTCATTTAAGGTTAGGTGATGAGGTGTAACTTCTGCTGTAACGTTCACTTCCATATTTTTATAAATTTTTAGAAGATCAAGAGATGATGATGATGATATATGGGGTATGTGTAATTGTGCTCCAGTATTTTCAGCTAAAATTAAATCCCTAGCAATCATTACAGTTTCAGCACTTGAATCTGCACCAAAGAGTCCTAATCTATTCGAAACTATACCCTCATTCATTAACCCTTTCCCAACAATTTTTTTATCTTCTGCATGATTTATTATGGGTAAATTTAAGTCTAAGCTATAGGTTAGTGCCTGCTTCATAATATTTGAATCACTCACAGGATTTCCATCGTCAGAAAAACCTATTACTCCAGCCTCTGCTAGTTCATTCATAGAAGAGAGGGTAACTCCTTTTTGGGCAATTGTTATTGAACCAATTGGCAATATTCTTATAATTGAATCTATCTTAGATCTATTTACCAAATCATTAACAATATTTGCATTGTCCAATACAGGTATTGTATTAGGCATACTAGTTATAGTTGTAAATCCGCCTTTTGCAGCAGATTTACTCCCTGTTGATATAGTTTCTTTCCATTCTTGGCCAGGATCTCGTAAATGAGTATGTACATCAATAAATCCTGGAGAAACTATCATGTTTTTTGCATTTACAATTTCATATTCATCCGAATATGTTTGATTTGAATTAGGTATAACATCAATTATTAAATTGTTTTCAATTACTACATCCCCTATACAATTTGTTCTTGAACTGGGATCAATTATATTTCCATCCTTAATTACCAACTTTTTAGATTTCATATTTTTATTTTGCCTCACTTAGGATAGTTTTAATTATCGCCATTCTAATATATAAACCGTGTTCGACCTGAAGATTTATTTGACTTTTATCACCGTGCACCAAGCCAGAAGAAATTTCTACACCTTCATTAACTGGACCTGGATGCATAATCATGACATTATTNTTAGCAATTTTTATTTTTTCTTCATTTATACCCCAGTATTTGGAATATTCCCTTAGAGATGGTATATTTCCTTGTTCTTGCCTTTCTAATTGAATTCTTAGTGGCATTATCACGTCAGCATTCTCAATAGCATGATCTANATCNTCAACAAAGTTAACGCGAGAATTTTTTTNCTCAAAAAATTTATNCTTGAANAAAGATAATGTTTTAGGAGAATTAATGTATACNTTAGCNCCTANTTTNGAAAAACCTAATATATTTGAACGAGCAACTCTACTATGCAATATATCACCAATTATAGATATTTTTTTATTTTTTAATGTTCCTAATTTTTTTTNAATAGTATAAATATCAAGTAANGTTTGAGTTGGATGTGCATGTAATCCGTCACCTGCATTGATAACTGGTATATCTATATTTCTAGAGATAAAATAGGGAGCTCCTGCATCAGAATGCCTAACAATAATAAGATCAAATTGCATTGCTTCTAGAGTCTTTACNGTATTAAGTAAAGATTCACCTTTCTTAACACTGCTANTTCCTAGTGAAATATTTATAACATCNGCACCAAGTTTTTTGGCTGCTAACTCGAAAGATGTTCGAGTTCTTGTACTGTTTTCATAAAATAATGTTAATACTGATTTACCACTAGTATATTTTTTTGTTGATGCAATATTATCATTTGATAATTTATCAGCTTCATTCATTATACTTTGAATATGAACTTCACTTAGTTGGTCTACATCTAGTAAACTTTTATTGCTAGTTATATTCAATGTAAAACCACCGAATCATTAGAATCTACTTCAACAAGATTTACNTTAACTTTCTGTTCATATTCCGTAGGAATGTTTTTACCTATATAATCTGGCCTTATTGGTAGTTCTCTATGGCCTCTATCGACTAAAACTGCCAATTGAATTTTTTTGGGNCTACCAAAGTTAAGCAAAGCTTGCATAGCCGCTCTTATAGTTCTACCTGTATATAAAACATCGTCTACTATTATGACATTTTTATCTTTTATATCACTAGGAATAATGGAATTTTTAGCTTGCTTAATGTGATAGTTTTCAAGGTCATCTCTCCATAGTTTAGGATCTAAATTACCAACTAAAATATTTTTATTAGTAATATCGCGAACAGTTTCAGAAATTCTTTTCGCTAAAAANACCCCTCTAGTTTCAACTCCAACCAAAATCACATCAGTTACACTTAGGTTTTTTTCAATTATTTCAAAAGAAATCCTCTTAATACATTTGAATAAATCTATCTCTGATANAAGTANTTTCGTTTTTTTTGAATTTGACATAAATTTTTCCAAAAAAAAACCTTGCTAANGCAAGGCAACAAAAAAACTTACCACCTTGCCAGTCTCTCTGTACTGATTTAAAGGTTATTCCTTTAGACAATAGTATCATCAAAATTTGATATTCACAACCTAACCCATAAACCAGAATCAGATTCGTTAAAGTTTTCAGAATAAACAACGGTTTCCNATTTATCTGGGAAAATCTCGTTTCCACATGTACAAAATAAGTGATTCAATTTANTTTTTTTNAATATATTTTTATAACAATTTTTACAACTAACTAAAAACATAAATTTTTTTTTCCATTTGTGGATTTTTACATCAACATAACTTCTGGGTAGTATATTTAATTTTTTACAAATAAGCCTAAATTCTTTACCATGACTTGGAGTGTATGGACCATATTCACTAAATGTGAAAGCATGTGCTAATTCATGAAGAACAACTGATTTTATTTCTTCTCTCTTACCAAACAAAATCAAATTAAAGGACAGAGTAATTTGATTATTTTTATAATTGTATGAACCTAAAGTTTTTTTCATACTTTTTGAAATTTTAATATCNGGGAANAATATTTGATAATGATTTGAATTAATTGTTTCTTCGATTATAGAATATATTAAATNNGGAATTGAAAATTCAATAATATTACTCTCAATAGGATCAGAATTTTTTAGGAAATTAAAAGTTAATTGCATAATTTGATGATAGCACTTTTATGGATAAGGTCAGTTTTCAAAATTACAAGAATCTGTTGACACTAAACTCACTTATATAAGTATCTAATTGTTCTTCAAAAATATCTTTGCTGATTATTTTTCCCATAGCTGGACCAAATAATATCCCATTAGCACTACCACCTCCACAGACAAAAATATTTTCAAAGTCCTTAAGTCTTCCCAGGATTGGCAGAGAATCTTTGGTCATAGGCCTAAGACATGCAGTCTGATCAACAACAAAATCTTCATCTAAGAAAGGAAAAATTTCTTTAGCATTTTGTAGAATCTGATTTTTTGAATCATTGGTTATAGATTCATCATAGCCCGCATCTTCATGAGTAGTACCTAACCAAGTAATATTTTGATTTTTAGTAGTAATATAATTTTTACCCCACCAAAATGAAACATTAAATCCTGGGGTAATATTTTTCATACGCAAAATCTGACCCTTAATGGGGGTTAAAATACTTTTCCCATAAAAATCCATAAAAAATTTTTCAGCCCAAGAACCATTAGATATGATTATTTTGTCAAAATTATACGATTCATCATCACTAAATATTCTTACTTGTTTTCCAGAACCAGCATCAATTTTATTAATATTTTTTTGTACAAAATTAACTCCATTTTGAATAGCGTTATCAAAAAATGTTTTGGATAACATGTATGAATCAACTTCAAGTGAATTTTTTATGTATAAGCCCCCATCAATTTCTTCAGATACTCTAGCGTCAATATGCCTTAACTCACTTAATGATAAAAAATGAAAATCCTTATTTAGTTTATTTTTTTTATAATTATCATAAATTTTTGAATAATCATTCTTTTTGAACAAGTGCATTACCGGTTTTTTCACATAGTAAAATTTTTTATGAAATTTTATTTTTAGATTATTATGAATACTTATTGCATAATCAGATAACTGGCCTGCTGTTAAATTAATATCATAATCAATATAAGGAATAATTGATCCATTAGATTTGCCTGAAGAATGACCAGCTATAAAATCTTTTTCAAAAATAGTTATTTCAGATGTCTTTTCCGATAGATAGTAAGCAGCTGCGCAACCTACTATACCACCACCAATTATCCCAATTTTCAAAATTTACTCCAAAAATGTATATGAATTAATTATAATTCATAAAAAAAAAAAGATGAATATAAAAAAATTTGATATTCTATTTATTATAAATACTAATTCGGAGAATAAAATGACAAATGAATCTCAACCCCAGATAAAAGGTAAATTCACTACATGCAAATTAATAAAAAGAGAAGACCTTACTCATGATTTAATTAAATTCTGGCTTGAACCGGAAGAATCATTTACTTTCAAACCTGGACAATATTGCACTATAGGTACAGGAGGTATTGAAAGACCATATTCAATAGTTTCCTCTCCAGATGAAAAAAATATAGAACTATTTATAGAAGTAGTCCCTCCACCGGATGGTAACTTAACTCCGCTTCTTCATGAATTAAGTATTGGGTCAGAAATGACATTGAGGCCACGTGGTAAAGGTATATTTGTGCTGCAACCTCAATTTAAAAATCATATATTTGTAGGTACTGTTACTGGAGTAGTTCCATATGTTTCAATGCTTAGGAAATTCTTGAGCGATACAAGCTGGCCTGATCCTGAAAAAATGGAAAATTTAAAAAGAGAAGATTATCAATTTCATGTTCTTGAAGGTGCTAGTTATGTTGATGAATTCGGATATGATGAAGAATTGACAAAACTTTCTAGTGAACATGATTTTATTCATTTTTATCCATCAATATCAAGGCCAGATGAATCTAAAAATAGTGATTGGAACGGAGCAAAAGGTAGAATTAATAACCTAGTAGAAGATTATATTTCTAAACTAGGCATAGACCCTAAAGAAACATGTGTATATGCTTGTGGACACCCACAAATGATAGAAGACGTGGAAAAAAGATATTCTAATACAGATTTTACATTCCTAGAGGAGAGGTTCTGGAAAGATGACGAGTAATAAAATAATTTTACTTAGATTCTAAATCATCATTATTTGAAATATCATTTAAGAATTGTTCAACTTCAGGTAGCAATGATATTTCGCTATCGTAATCTAAATTTACAATATCATTCTTAGAATCAAACTCTTTTTCAAATCTTTGGATCATATTTCTTAATTCATTATTGTCAGATAGAGCTGGGGTAACTTGATCGTATTGATTTTTACCTAAATTATATTCTGAAAATTTATTATCAATTTTGTATATTTCAGATACTACTTTTAATAATCTTGAAGCACCTGCAAAATCATCATCTAGTTTCAAATATAGTGGTAGGTGAACCATAAGTGACATTGTTTCAATTGTTAGTATATTTTTTATCCTCTCAATAATTTGTGAAACGATCGAGGTAGGCCCTTCATAGTTTGATCTTCTAAATGAAATATTTTGAGTAAGCTTTGGATCCCAATTATTAGCACTACCAGTAACAATGAGTTCTCTTGTATGGGGAACAGAATCATACATCCCTCCAAGCTGAATATACCGTCTAACCTTGAAATATTCTAGCATTTCTATAATAGAGTCATTGAAATCTTCACCAAAAGAATGTGGCTCTAAAAGTTGAAGAAGAAGTATATCTTGACCCGATGCTTTAATTAATGATAGTTCAGTGTTAGGAATTTTAAATTTTCTGTCTCCAGTTTTTGAGTCTAAATATACAGTTGGCCTAAAGCGTGTATAATCATAAAATTTACTGGGTTTACTAAGTTTACCTATTTTAACCCCAAGGAACTCTTTGAATAGCCTCTTAATTACAATTTCACCAACATTACCTACATTTATCCATGGTTTTAGGATAACAATACAATGAGGATCAGTAATATTAAATTCAGAATCATATATTTCGAAATCTTTAATATGCATACAATAATATATTAAGTAGTTATTATAGAAGTATAAATTATACTTTATTAATTGTCATTAAGAAAAAATTTGATTATCGTAAGGAAAATTCTATGAAAAAAAAATTTGTTTTTATCCCAAATTCAAACGTACTAACTAATAATAGTATTAAGATTTGGACAGAAAAATTATCTGATTTATTTACCGACTGGACATTTCTTTCGCCAAAGAATAAAGAAGAGGCTTTAGAAGAAATTTCTGATGCTGATGCTGCATATGGAACAATGGATAATGATTTATTATCAGCAGCACAAAATATAAAATGGTTGCAAGCTCCTGCAGCTGCTCCAGATGAAGGATTCTATTTTGATGAGTTAATAAAGCATCCCATAGTTGTTACAAATTTCAAAGAAATTTACAATGATCACATATCGATTCAAATTTTAAGTTATATTCTTAGTTTTGCTAAAAATTCACATATTTATAGAGACCAACAAAATGAAAAAATTTGGAAGCAATTACCAGAAACTCAGCATGAAATATTTTTACCTGAATCAACCGTAATAATTATTGGAGTAGGGGGAATTGGTCTGGAAACTGCAAGAATTTGCAAAGCTATTGGAATGACTACTATTGGAATAGATGCAAAAAAAATAGATTCTTCTCAATGGTTAGATGAAGTATTTTTATCAAAAGATCTAATAAGCCAAGTTCCTAAAGGGGACTTCATAGTTTCAACAATACCTCATAACCCAATTACAGAAGGAATGTTCAATTATTCCTTTTTCAGTAACATGAAAAAATCCTCATTTTTTATAAATATTGGAAGAGGGAAAACTACATCATTAAATGACTTAAACCATGCAATTAGTAATAAAATAATAGCTGGTGCTGCTTTAGATGTATTTGAAGAAGAGCCTTTAGATTCTAGTAGTAATTTATGGAAATATCCAAATGTATTAATTACCCCACATATTGCCGCTCATGGAGGTAAATATTTAGATGAAAGAAGATATGAAATATTAAAAGAAAATATAAAAAACTTTCAAGAAAATAAAGAACTAAAAAATGTAGTTAATAAAAGTGAATGGCACTAGATGATAAGGCATCAAACTTCAACTGGGTTTATAGTTCACAGGCAAAAAATTTTACTTCATTATCATCCTAAAGTAAGAGAGTGGCTTCCACCTGGAGGTCATATTGAACAAGACGAAGATCCATTAGAAGCAATTATCCGTGAAATCAATGAAGAAACAGGATTATCTTCTAATTATAATAAGCATAACGATTTTGTTTTCCCTGTCCCAACCAACGAAATCTTAAGTATAAGTAATTTAGAACAAGTATACGCTCCATTTAGTATTATGCTAGAAAATGTTTATGACAAAAAAATTGGTGAGCACCAACATATTGATCATATATATTTTTTTGCACTGTATATAAAAGATGAAAAAAAAATGCCTAAACTGGCTAACATCTGGGAGTGGGTTGACATAAATCAATTAAAAGATTTAGAACCTCTAAAAATCAATATTCCTCTTAAGGAAAACGAATTAGCTTCTAAAGCACCACCTGAAGATGTTAAAGTCCTAGGTATTAAGGCCATAGAACACGTCAAAGAAAAATCAGAATTATACTTTCCTCTATAAAAATTTCCCTCGTCCACTTATTGGTATTACTTCCTCTAATTTACCATTTCTTATACCATAAAAATTTTCATGCAAATTAATAGTTGTGTCTCCATGCATAGGAAGGGCAAAAATTTTGTCACCTATTTCCAATGGTATTTTTTCCTGACTTGCTGATTCAATTACAGTATGCTCTTCCGAATGTTTTTTTATCTGAAGTTTTTCATTTGAAATGATTTCAGCAATACCTCTATCAACAGAGATAGATTTCAGGCCAAAATCTGCAACAACTCTATCTTCTGATTTTGAAATGACTGTGGACATTACTGTTAGCGCAGACTTAAATTCGTCAAGAACATTCAAGTAATCACCATCCATAAAAATATAAGAACCACACTGAACCTCCGTAATACCAGGTATTTTTCCAGAAATTGAATAAGTTCCTGTTCCTGATGCAGAAACTAATTCTACATTAATTCCTATAGACCTAATCTTATCTGCAGAATCGTTTAATATGGACATAGATTTTTGGGTTTCAAGTACTCTAGATTCACGATCTCTTACTGCAACAGCATGACCTTCATATCCCATTATTCCATGAAAATTTAATGACTTAGATTTTTCTATTTCTTGAGCTAGAATTACAGATTCTTCTGGTGAAACCCCACACCTATTCATACCAACATTAATCTCAATAATCACACCTATTTTTACAGAATATTTTTTTGCAATTTGAGATAGTTGATTTATATTTTTTTCATTCTCAACTGCGATAATTATGTTAGTTTTTTTTGCTAATTTCGCAAGTCTCGTAATTTTTGCTTCTCCAATAATTTGATTTGTTATCAAAATATTATTTATACCACCTTCCGTTAGAACTTCAGCTTCGGCTAATTTAGCACAGCATACGCCAATAGCACCAGCTGCAATTTGCTTTTTTGCCCAGTATGAACTTTTATGAGTTTTTGCGTGAGGTCTAACATCTATTCCTAATTCATTTGCATTGTTTTGTAAAGTCGTAATATTTTTTTCAGCAATATCTAAATCAACAATAATACATGGTGTTTCTAATTCATCTACAGGAGTACCTTTTTTAGGTAAATAATTATTCATTTCTTACTTTCTTTTATTTAAATTAAAATACATAATAATATAATATTAACAAAAATAAATTTAAGAAACTGTAAATAAAAATGACAAAAAAATCGATTAGTAAATTAAATCAAAAAAGAGCACTTAAGCGACAGGTAGGAAAATGGAGAAGTTGGGAAACTACTGAAGGAGTAGCAAGGGCTCCTCATAGGTCTATGATGAGAGCAATGGGGTTAAATGATGATGACATAAACGCACCATTTATTGGTGTTGCTTCTACACATAACGAAGTCACACCCTGTAATGCAGGAATCAAGCCTTTAGCTGATGAGGTTAAAAATGGTATTATTTCCTCAAAAGGTACCCCTTTTGAATTTGGAACTATAACTGTTTCAGATGCAATATCTATGGGTACTGAAGGTATGAAAGGATCATTAGTTTCAAGAGAAATAATTGCAGATTCGATTGAAACTGTATGCTTTGCGGAAAGATATGATGGTGTTGTAGCAATAGCAGGCTGCGATAAATCACTCCCAGGTGCAATGATGGCAATGGCACGATTAAATATACCAAGCGTATTCGTTTACGGNGGATCAATTTTACCTGGACATTTAAATGGCCAAGATTTGACTATTATTAGTGCATTTGAAGCAGTTGGAAAAAGACAATCTGGAGAAATTAACGACAAACAACTAAGAGATATAGAAATGCATGCATGCCCAGGACCAGGCTCTTGTGGAGGGATGTTTACAGCCAATACTATGTCAAGTATTGGAGAAGCTATAGGTTTAAGTTTACCGGGTTCTGCTTCTGAAGCAGCTGTTGATCAAAGAAAAAAAGATTCCTCTAGGGAAGCTGGTATTGCAGTAATGAACCTAGTTAGAAAAAACATAAGGCCATCAGATATATTAACAAAAAAAGCCTTTGAAAATGCCGTTACANTAGTTGTTGCAATGGGTGGTTCAACAAATACAGCNTTACATCTTCCTGCAATTGCAAATGAGATGGGTATAAAACTAACCCTAAAAGAAATTCATGATATTTCTATGAGAACACCCCTTCTTGCGGATATGAAGCCAGGAGGAAAATATGTAATGTTTGACCTAGACAAGGTAGGTGGAGTCCAATTAGTGATGAAAAGATTACTTGAGGCTGGTTTATTGAATGGTGACGAAATGACCGTGACAGGGAAAACAATAAAAGAAAACCTCAAGAATATAGATATTAATCCTAAAGAAAATAATATTGTCCGATTGATGGATGATCCAATTTCAAAAACAGGCGGTTTAGTCACATTGTTTGGTAATTTAGCTCCAGATGGTTGTGTACTTAAAGTTGCAGGTCATGATTTTGGTAAGAAATTTACTGGCCCAGCAAAAGTTTTTGATCAAGAAGAACAGGCTATGGAAGCACTTNGAAGAAGAGAAATNAAAGCGGGNGATGTNGTAATTATTAGATATGAAGGCCCAAAAGGTGGNCCAGGTATGAGAGAGATGCTATCAATNACAGGCGCATTAGTTGGTCAAGGATTNAGTGAAAGCGTTTATCTTATAACNGATGGTCGATTTTCAGGTGGATCCACNGGNGCTATCATCGGCCACNTAGGGCCTGAAGCNGCTGTNGGTGGTCCTATTGCAGCAGTAAATAATGGAGATGTTATAGAAATCAATTTAGATAAATTTGAACTTAATGTGAAAATATCAGATGAAGAAATAAAAAATAGGCTATCTAACTGGAAGCCAAGAAAACCCTTATACGAAAGAGGTACATTAGGAAAATATATTAAATTAGTAAAGCCAGCCTCAACTGGAGCTGTAACNTCATAATTTATTNANACACATTTTATAGGCTATAATAAGCATACTTTTAGTACCAGATATNAGAGATGCTATACCAACTGACTCATTNGTNCCNTGAATATTATTTAATGTAGCATCATCTTGTGGGTCNGAACCNTAAAATCCGTAAGTTGTTNTGCCTAATCTCCTTGTATAAGTAGAATCAGTAAACCCTGGACTNTGTAGAGGAATCCATTTTATTTCTTTATTNTTTTGAANNATTGATTGTGAANNAATAATTGCATCGGCTAGCACTGAATCAAATTTAGATTCATTCGGNTCTGACATATATTCTAACTCNTAAGTTAATCCNTCTATATCTTGAGAAATTTTTTCAATCTCCGATGTAATGTAATCAATTTTTTGNAAAGGTAGATTTCTAATATCACACGTTANGGTTATTTCTTCAGGAATACTATTNGATTTAATTCCNCCCTGGANCATTGTTGGTGTAATAAGCATTTGTGACAATGCTTTACTTANGGANGAAACCANAGGATATGAATTATCTAATTTATNAATTANTTCATCNAAATTATTTGAATCTATTTTTTCCTCAATACCAAAATTATGTAAATACCTAAAGAATGGTAGNGTAGTTATTATTTCAGGTTTATAGTCCTCTAAATTTTTTAATAATTTACCCAGTTGAAAACTAGCATTTTTCCCCATCCAAGGAGTAGAAGCATGTCCGCTTTCTCCTTTAATTTTAAACTTTAATTCTAATCTTCCTTTTTCTCCTATACCTATTGATAAAACTAATTTATTATCAGCTTGAATTGATACACTTCCTCCCTCATTAATAGCGTAGTCTGAGGTAATTAATTCTGGATGTTTTTCTGCAAGCCAACGAAAACCCCATTTACCTCCATGTTCCTCATCAGCTCCACTTACTAATTTTAGTCCATGGTCTAGCGTAATATTATTTCTTTTCAAAATCTTAAGTGCCATCATTTGGGTTGTTAACAGTGCTTTACAATCATTAGAACCTCTGCCGTATACTCTTCCTTCATGGATAGTTCCAGAGAATGGATCAAATTTCCATTTTTCCTCATTTTCAACTGGTACAACATCAGTATGAGACATGAACATAAGTTTAGTTTTATCAGATATGCTTGGATAATCAGAAATAAAATTATTTCTTTTAGGGTCCTTCCCTATCTGGTTTGAAGAAATACCATCGTCAAGTAATGAATCTCGTAAAAATTCAGCAACAAGAGTTTCGTTTCCTGTAGGCATTGACCCTGTATTGATTGAAGGTATTTTTATTAATTCTTGATTCATATTTATTATTTCGTTAATAGAATCATCTACTTGATCAATTAAACTTTGTAAACTTGACATTATTTCTCCATAACCAATAATTTTCAGGTTTCAATATAATATGTTAAATTATATGAAATAATTATATTATGCTAATATCAAAGTTTACCAAAATACATATATTTACATTTTTTATAGTTTTTAGTTCTATATTTTTTGGATGTAGTAGCGAAAATAATCAAAATATAAATATTTTCCCTGTAGTATTTTCTTTTTCAAAAAATCAAAACGTAGATATTTATAAGTTAAGTAGTCTTGGTGGAGAATTGACACAACTTACTACAGACAAATCTTCTGAAACTAAGCCAACTTGGTCTCCAGATAAAAATACTATTGCTTATTTATCTGACATTAATGGTACAAACACTTTATGGATAATGGATTCTAACGGAAATTCTAAAAAAGAAGTTTTAGATTCAGATATAAAAGTTAATAATTTTTTTTGGTCCCCTGATTCTAAAAAAATAGTTGCTGAGGTAAATATAAATGAAAAATTAAATATCATAATAATTGACTTAGAAACAACCTCAAAAGAAATATTGAACTTACCTTACGATAAAGCTCTTATTGGTGACTGGTCCCCAGACGGAAAATGGTTACTATTTACTGTAGAGGGTGAAAAAAATAATGGAATAAAAAGAAAAAGTATCAGTGGAGTTGATGAATTTTCTATTACTGAAGAAAATGACTATCAGCCAAAATGGTCTCCTAACGGAAAATGGATTGCATTTGTGAGAAAAAACACTGCGGGTAACTTCGACCTAGTTTATACAAATATTTATGGAGAAAAAGAAGAAATATTAATAAAAAACAATTTAAATAAAATTGATTATGATTGGTCTAGTGATAGTAAAAATATTATTTTTTCAAAAAAAGATAAACAATCAAATATGAATGAAATTTTTAAGGTAGAAATAAAAAATGTTTCAGTAAAACAACTAACATTTAATAGAGTAAATGACATAAATCCTAGATGGAACAATAAAAATTCAAATATTATTTTTTCATCAGAAAACCAGAACATTCTCGATCTTTACTCAATGTTAATAGATGGGTCAGAACAGACTAGATTAACCAAAAACTTAGAAAAATTTTTAGATGCAGATTGGTAAATCTAACCTAAACCAATCTTACCCAACCAGCCAGGTGCTTTATCATCTTCTTTGTTATCAACATTAATTGAGTTTCTTAGTTCTGGTGGCTTAGGAGTATTATCAACTTGAGAAGAAGAACTACCACCTATCTTTCTTCTAGTTGGCGTCCTCCTGATAGGAGTTTTTGAAATTGAAGAGTTTTTATTTCCATAAGATTTTTTTAAAGTGGATGAAGTTCTTGTTTTTCTAGATGATTTAGTCAAAGCTTTATCTTCCCCATTCGGTGAAGCAGCCTCATCAGTTACCTTTGATCTTCTTGTTGTTGCTGCTGCTCTAATCCTAGCCTTAGACCTAGTCATCCACAAACCTGTAAAAAATGTTTTGTTTAACCTTAACGAATAATCAGCAACTCTACTAGATTCTGTAGAAAGATTGCTATCAAAAGCTGCAACTTCGATATGTTTTCCTACATCCTTAACAGCTTGTAAAGCAGGGTAAAAATCAGCATCACCACTGACTACTATAGCAGTGTCATAATGATCCTGATATGCATGAGCAACTAAATCAGTAGCTAGCATTACATCTACTCCTTTTTCTACCAAGGTGTCACCTCTTTGTTTCCAAATACCCAATCTCACTTCTATGAAAGGTGTTTCATACATAGAATCTAGAAATTTTTTTTGATCTTGTACCATATTTGCTGAGGTTTCATTATCTTGTCGAACATTATAATAGTAAGTCCTTCTCAAAGATCTTCCATTGGCAAGTTTTGTAGCAAATTTGTCGAATTGTAAATCATGTCTACCACAATTTTGAGATAAAACATGGTATAAATTACTTCCATCAATATAAACCATTACACGGTCATTATTATTAATTGATAAATTTGAGGTTTTCGGAGGCATAAGTTTTCCAATCTAGTAAATAAGAAGTTTTTAATTTGTAAAAACTATCTTTAGTAAATAAAATAAAAATATATATAATAACATTGTATAACAGAATTTCATTAACTTATTTAAAAAAAAAAAATTAGTATAAATAATCATTATTATTCAGAAATAAAGGTTGGGAAACATGAAAACCATAGAACAATTTTCTACTCCGTGTGAAATGCCAAATGGGCTTCAATGGACAGATGAAGGTCTATTCATAATGGATCAAAAAACTGACAACGTTTATGTTGTTAGCAAAACTGGAGACATAATAAGAAAAATATATACCCCAACAGCAAATGGATCAGGAATAACCGTAGGAGATGGATATCTTTGGACAGCCTCAAATGGGCATTCTGCATCTAGACCTAAAAGATCTACTGATACAGGATTAGGATTCATATATAAGCTTGATTTAATGACTGGAGAACCAGTAGATAGATTTAGAACTCCAGATGGTGGAGGTATACATGGAATAGAATGGGATAATGGGAAAATATGGGTTACAGCATTTAATCCATCTGCATTATACCTACTCGATAGTAACAATTTTAGTATCATCAAAAAAATTCCTGTTACTTTGCCAAGACTGCATGGATTAGCAAAAGTAGATGATGGAATTTGGTGTGCACATACAACAGATAACGTAATAATAAAATATTGCACAGATTCTGGTGAAGAAAAAGAGACTATTAGATTAGATGAAGGAGATGCTTATATTCATGGATTAAGTATTAAGGATGGAGAGTTATGGTACTCAGACTCAAACTTTGCAGGAAAACATGGAACAGCTATTTTAGGGAAACCTGAGATAGGTAAAATAAAGATATAAATTATGGGAAAAGTGATAACTATTGATAGCCATCAACATTTCTGGGAAATAGATAAATTTGATTACTCATGGATGGATCAGAAAAGTCCTTTGAGAAAAGATTATGGACCCAAGGATCTTGCAAAACTTATAAATAAAAATCAAGTTAATAAAACAATTATTGTTCAAGCAGTACCATCGACCGAAGAAACATATTGGCTTTTAGAAATAGCAGAAAAATATGATTTTATTGCTGGAGTTGTAGGCTGGGTAGATTTAACAGACCAAAAAATTGAAAAAACTCTAAATAAATTACAAGAGAATAAATACTTCAAAGGGGTTAGACATCTATGGGAAACTGATGAAGATCCCCAATGGATTATTAATTCTGGAGCTATTAGAGGGCTCAAAATTATCGCTGAAAGAAATTTGACTTTCGACTTCTTAGCTAGACCAAAAAATTTAATATACATACCAAAAATCATGAGTTTAGTACCTAATCTTAGAGCTGTTTTAGATCACGTTGGAAAACCTGAAATAGCAGAAAAAAAAATACAACCTTGGCTTAGTGACTTAAGAAAAATTGCTAGTATTGATAATGTTTTTTGTAAACTTTCAGGAATGATTACCGAAGCAAATCATGAAAATTGGAATATTGATGACTTAAGACCATACGTTCATCATGCATTATCATTATTCGGTGTCGATAGAATAATGTTTGGTAGTGACTGGCCTGTTTGTACTTTAGCTGGGCAATATAAAGATGTGAAAAATTCTTTTGATGAGATACTAAAAGACATAGATCATGCATCACAAAATAAAATATTTGGTGAAAACGCATCCAAATTTTATAAAATATAAAATTTACCCTAAGGGTTTTCCAGATGACCAGTTCCAGTTATCAGGAGGCCAAATATTTTTTCCAACTCTTCTTGCTGAGTCTGCATTTCTAGATTCATCATACCAATCTTTGACAGTTTGAACCCATAAATTTATGTGAGGAGTACCCTTATGATAATCAAAGGATTTATCGTTAGCATATACTTCGTATAGATAAATTTCTGATTTATCATTAATATTTTGGTAAACATCAAAACGTAAGCAACCTTGCTCTTCATGAGTTGATCCCAAACCATCTAATTTTACAGCAGCAATAAAGTCATCGACTTTATCAATTTTTACGTATTTAGGTGCATGTATGATATGCAAACCCGATTCAAAATAATCATTTTCTATAACTCCATTTCTCTTTGAATCCCATAATGAATCCATCAAAGGAAAAACTGGTTTACAAAAAGAAACCTCAGGCTCGGATTCCAATAAGTTTTTAACTGCTCTATCCCACTGTTTAAAATGAGGATATGTTAAGTGGTCTTCAAAAGCTTCTTTATCATTATAAATCTCGCAAAAACCAAACATGTTGGGTCTTTCACTGTCTTGAACAATATCAAATCTTCTGCATCCAGGTTCAAACTCTACTGAACCTTTAGCATCACTAATTGATTCATTTATAAATTCTTTTATTTTATCTTTTTTTACTTGCAACCTAACCATTACAATATACATAATTAGCTTTCTCCTTTTTTATTTTTTTCTTTATTCTTTATATAAACGAATGAGAGTATGAAAAATATCATACTAGGTAAAATATAAATTAAAGTACTAATAAACATTTCATTAATCCAAGCATCCTTTATATCTACAATTTGTAAAATAAAATTATTACTATTCAATTCGTTACTTAAATTTGGAAAAGTATTTTCAATGTCTGGCAAAGATATATTTTCTAAGTAAGGAGTTATATCAATTAATTTTACAGATTGTATTATGAGACCGATTGATAGGCTTGAAATTAGGAATGTAAAACTTGTATTTCTAATAGATACAAGAAAACGTAAACTCTTATTAGCACTTTTTATAGAAACAAAAGCGAAAAGCATAACAAGCATAAATATAATAGCAAACATCACTGTTTTCATTAATTTAATTTGATTAATATAACTCCTTATTTCATCTATTTCTCTAATTTCTAAACCAATAATTGTTTCTAAGTTTTTATTATTTATATTACCAGAAAGGAAACTTCTAATATCTTCAATATCCACACTTCTTTCTTCCGATGAAATAAGACTAATTAAATCATCATTAGTTAGACTATATCCATCAGAAATATTTTTTCTAAGTTTAATAAATTCTGAATTATCACCAATGAGCCCTTCTACATCTTGAGAGGTAAGATCTAGTTTCGATGGAAATTGGTCACTTATAAATTTGTCTATTTCATCATTAATTATTTTGATCATGTCATCATAAAAAATATTAATAGCAAGTTGACCTCCAGGTATACAACTTGGCTTATTTTTTTTAGCGATTGATGAGGTAGCAAGAGATGATTGTATGAAATTTTGACATGCAGGCAATTCTGATAATAAGGTATCCAATTTATTTTTCCCAAATTTCTTTAACTCAATTGCTGCTGCTATCTTTCTATCAGATAAATCTATACTATAAGACAAATCATCTTTTTCAGAGATCAAGTAACTTACCGAAGAATCTATAATATTATTACCATGCATACCTACCCAGTCTTTGGGTGCTAGAGTCTTAAATATAGATACAACTTCTTCTTGAGTAACAGTAATACCGTATCCAAAGTTTGTTATGTTACTTAAATTGTTTTCCAATAATGGATTTAATAATTTCTTAAGTACTAGGTCATATAAAATATCATCTTCATTCAGTTTATTCTTAATCACATCAGCAGCTAATTCTAATCTGTCATCAATAGGAATTGTAACAAGAAAACTGTCTGTATCTTTAGCTATAAAATAAATAATAGAATCATGTATTATAAATAAATTATTTTCAATCCATTCATCAGGAAATATATCATCTAACGCAGTCTTAATTTCTATTTCGGTATACTCAAAACCTAGATCTTCGGTCAAAGGTTGTAAAATTTCTACAGATTCTACGGACAATATATCTTTGATTAATTGAGCAAATTTTAAGTCTTTAGAAAGAGTTCTAAAGTCTGTAATTGAATCTTTCATAACGATATCAAAATCATAATCTATAGATAAATCATGATTTTCATTATTAACTAGCATTAGTATTTGATTTATAGTAAGTTTAGTTTTTTCCTTAAAATACTCTTTACTAATCAATGTCTTTATATATAAATTAATTGATTTTTTNGCAGATTCATTATCATAAAACTTTACTAACTTAGAATTCTGGTTAGTTCCATTAATTTCATAACCGTTTTCAACNATATCTTCCACTAATAAAGTAATTAATGAATCATAGAAATAATCATAAAAATTTGCTTTTTCTAAGGTATTACTAAATAAATTTTTATCACTTACAGTGCTTGAAATATGACTAAGTAAAACAGATACAGACATTGCTAAAAATAAAATTATTCCTATAAATATTAAACATATTTTTCTCATTTTTTATCCTATCTTAATCAATTTTTATTTTTCTAGTTTTATAAGATGCAAATAAAGCTAAAAAAGCTACACATGCTGAAAACTTGAATGACAGATCCCATCCCTGATTAAAAGTTGAGGCAATATTAGGATTAATAGAATCAGAAATTTCACTTAATTGAACATTTATATTATTACTTAACATTATGCCAGTAATTATTGCTGTAGATATGGCTTGACCAATCACAGTAGCTGTATTTCTTACTAAATTTAGAAAAGCAGATGTTGAGCCATATTGACTAGGAATAACTGATGCTAATGTTGCACTCATATTTGGAGCCATCCANAGTCCCATTCCAAATCCATTTATTATAAGTACAAGTAATACAATGAATATACTGGTATCTTGAGTAAAAAAAGAAAATGAGAGGTTACTAATTATTATAAAAATCATACCTAATGATGTAAATTTTCTAAACCCATATTTGTCAGAAAGCCTGCCTGAAAACTGAGAAGAAAAACCCATNAAAAAGGCTCCAAAAAACACTAATAAGCCTGTTGCAGTTTCATCATAACCCATAAAACTTTGTACAAAAATTGGAACTAGTAAAAATGCTGGAGCAGATGCAATAAAACCTAAAAATCTTGTTAAGGTAGACCATCGAAAAGTTGTAAACTTAAATAAGCCTAAATCTATCATTGGATTATCAATTCTTAATTCCCAAAAAATATAAAATCCAAAAAATACTAACGTGAAAAATATCATTGTTAAGAATTCTATATTAGTAATTGAATATGAAAATGGATTAGATATAACAATAATTAGCAATGAAAGAAAAATTATTGATACAAAAGACCCTATAAAATCATAACTTTTATTTTCTCTTACATTTGAACCTAATTTTTTTTCATCTAAAATTTTAGCAGCAAAAATTATACCTATNAAAGTTGGGATTGCCGTAACAAGAAATATTTCTCTCCATCCAAAAATACTTATTATTGGCCCAGCAAACAAGGGACCTGATGCAGCTCCAATTGATACAGCTGTGGTTATCATTCCTAATCCTTTTCCTTTCTGGTCTTTAGGAAAAACTCCGACGATTATGGCAAAAACCACTGACTGCCCCATCGTACTGCCAATAGCCATAATTATCCTTCCAAAAATTAAGTGTTCNAAAGATGTTGATGTATAGCATAGTATGGCGCCTAAAACAAAAAAAATCATGCCTGNAATATGAAATTTTTTCCTGCCTATAATATCTGATACAGCCCCTAGTGGTAGCATAAAAGCACTAGTAATCAATGAACTAGAAATAATTACCCAACTAACTGCTTTTAGNCTTACTTCAAATTGATCAGCAATAGTTGGCAAAGCTAATATAACAATTGAAAAATCTAATACCATTGCAAACAAGGCAATGGCAACTGTATAAAAAACTACCCAATGGTAATTATCAATTGAGATATTTTTTTTATTTTTTCTCAGCATAATTCATAAAATATTCATACATTACAATACTAGCGCTTACTGATGCATTTAGGGATTCAATTTTACCCGACATTGGGATAGAAATGAGTTGGTCACAATTTTTCTTAACCAGGCTAGAAATACCTTTACCTTCTGAACCTATTACAATTACAGATTTGCATGTAAATTCTATTTTTGTAAATACATTATTAGAATTACCATCAAGACCATAAACGGTAAAACCTTTAGATTTAAGATNATTAATTGTGTTGTTCAAGTTAGTAACTTTACAAACCTTAATATGCTCTAAAGCTCCAGCTGATGCTCTCATAGAACCGGGCGAAATTGAGACAGATCTTCTTTGTGGAATTATTATTGATNCAACTCCAATTGCTTCTGCAGTTCTTGATATGGCACCAAAATTTTGCGGATCTTCTAGGCCGTCTAGAATAATGAATAAAGTATTTTTTGAATCTTCTAAAGTTTCCAAAATTTCATCTAAATTATAATATTTTGGATCTGGTACTACAGCAATTATTCCTTGATGCTTTTTGGTATGACTTTGCCTATCTAATTGATCCAAATCACAATAAATTATTTCTATCTGTTTATTTGTAGCAGTTTTAATAATCTCGTCTATCTGTTTGCCTTTTTCAATATTTTTAAATATTAATAGTTTTTCAATTTTACGGTCTGATCGCATACTTTCTAACACAGACCTACGACCTTCGACGGTTTGAAAATGTATTTTTTTAGCTCTTGAAAAACGTGACATAATATTTATGATTTTTACCATCTAATACTAAACTATTTATTGGCTTAATAATATAATTTTTATTATATTTTGTTAATTTATTTGACAAAACAATTCATAAAATGTAATCTTAATGTATTCTAACTTCAATATTGTTCAGATCCTAAAGTATGAACTTATTGAATGTCGATGAATCAGCGAGCTTCGGATCATAAGCTGCTGCTGTCACTCTCGATTAACCTNTTCTAGGTTGCCGGAAGTAAGCAGTATGCTACTTTTCCGATGATAAAAAGGAAATCAAATTGAACTATATGTTACATCAATTTTTTTCTTTGTTTTTCGAAAAGCTGCTGCTGTCACTCTCGGCTAAATTGCCTGAGTCTAACGGCGAGTTATTTTCTTTAAGCAAAGAAAAATATATATCTTGAAATTTTTAAAAGATATCTAACTATAATCCCTTAAATATACAAGTAAATACAAATAAGTAATTCTCTTAAATTGTCTGGGATTCAAATTAAACTAAACAAAGTATAACTCAATGAAAGGAAAACTCATGAGTAATTATAAATATGAAACATTACAGCTACACGCAGGACAAGAAACAGATCCTACAACTAATTCTAGGGCTGTTCCAATTTACCAAACAACATCTTTTGTTTTTAACAGTCAAGAACACGGATCAAACCTGTTTACGTTAAAAGAATTAGGAAATATCTATACGAGAATAATGAATCCTACAACTGATGTTTTTGAAAAAAGAGTTGCAGCCTTAGAAGGCGGATTAATTGGCCTTGCTACAGCATCAGGGCAGGCAGCTCAATTCACTGCGATTGCAAACTTTTGCCAAGCTGGAGATAATATTGTTTCTACATCTTATTTGTATGGTGGAACATACAATCAATTTAAAGCACAATTTCCTAGATTAGGAATAAATGTGCATTTTGCAGATGGAGATGATGTTGAAAGTTTCGAAAAATTGATAGATGAAAACACTAAAGCTTTATATATTGAATCTTTAGGTAATCCAAGAATTAACGTGCCTGATTTTGAAGGATTAGCAAATCTCGCACATACAAATAACATACCATTAATTGTTGATAATACCTTAGGAGCAGCTGGTGCATTAATTAGACCTATTGACTATGGAGCTGATGTTGTAACTCATAGTGCAACTAAATGGATAGGTGGGCATGGAACTAGTATTGGTGGAATCATAATAGATGCCGGTACATTTAATTGGGGAAATGGAAAATTTCCTCTTTTCACAGAACCCAGTGAAGCTTACCATGGATTAGTACACTGGGATGTTTCTGGTACAGGAAGCGACTTATGTAACGCACTTGGTGTACCTAAGGGCAAAAACATAGCATTTGGTATTAGGGCAAGATTCGAAGTTCTAAGGGACTACGGAGCCGCACTAAGCCCCTTCAATTCTTTCTTGTTTCTTCAAGGCCTAGAGACTCTATCTTACAGAGTTGAGAGACACTGTGAAAACTCGTTAAAATTAGCTAAGTGGCTTGATGATAATCCAAATGTAGAATCTGTTAGTTATCTGGGGCTTGAAAACAATCCTTATAAGAAGTTAGCTGATAAATATCTTGAAAGAGGGTATGGTTCAGTACTTACATTTACTTTGAAGGGCGGTTTTGAAAGTGCAGTTACTTGTATTGACAACCTAAAACTAGCTAGTAATCTTGCAAATGTGGGAGATTCAAAAACACTAGTGATTCATCCTGCTTCAACTACTCATGAGCAATTATCTGCTGATGAGCAAGTTTCTGCTGGAGTAGAACCATCGACTGTGAGAGTTTCTGTGGGACTTGAACATATAGATGACATTATTGAAGATTTTGATCAAGCAATAAATAAAATAAAATTGTAAGATTATAGAATGACTTTAGTTTTACCATCAAACTACCACGCTATTAATGCATTAGAGCGAAGTTTAGTTCGATGGATACCTGTTGAAAAAGCGGAGCGGCAAGATATTAGGCCGCTCCGAATTGGTATATTGAATATTATGCCAATTGGAGAAAAGTATGAATTTAATATAATTCATCCATTAGGTTTGTCAGTTCTACAAATAGAGCCAATATGGATTAAACTTGAATCTCATAAATATAAAACTTGGGCTCCTGGCCACCTAGATGAATTATATAAAACTTATCAAGAAACCATTAAAGATAATCCTTTGGATGGTTTAATTGTAACTGGCGCTCCAGTAGAACACTTAAAATTTGAAGAAGTTGAATATTGGAAAGAATTTAGAGATATCGTAAGCGACTCTAGAATAAATACTCCTAGTACTCTTGGCATATGCTGGGGAGGATTTGCACTTGGTTATATATCAGGAATTAAGAAAATAAATTTTGAAAAAAAATTATTTGGTTTATATGAATTAAACAATTTAGATCCTGCCCATGAAATTATGAATGCCCTTGATGATAAATTTTTGTGTCCTCAAAGTAGATTTGCAGGCATGAATGATGAAGAATTAAATGATGCTTCAAAAAGTAATGATATAAATATTTTAGCCACGGGAGATAAATCTGGCCATACTATTTTTGAAACCTCAGATCATAAATTATTAATGCATATTGGTCACCCAGAGTATGCAGCAAGTAGATTTGCAGAAGAAGCAATTAGAGATAAAGATAATCCAAATGTTCCAAATGTTGCAAATTTTGATTACAATAATCCTATAAATAGTTGGAGAATGCATAGAAATATCTTTTTTCAACAATGGATTAATTTTTGTTATAAGCGTATTAGTTAGCCTTGAAAGGAAATAAATAAATGCCTGAAACGTTTAAGAATTATATTAATGGAGAATGGATAGATTCAAATTCAAAAGAAACTATCAGCAGTATTAATCCTGCTGATAGTGATGATGTAATTGGTTATTTTCAATCATCAACTATTATAGATGCTGACAAGGGAATAGATTCCGCATATCTGGCAAAAAAGTCATGGGAAAACACTTCTCAAGTGGAAAGAGGCAATTACTTATTAAAAGCTGCAAAATATTTAGAAGAAAATTCAGAAAAATTTGCTCAAGCTATTACTCGTGAATGTGGAAAAGCTATTTTAGAGTCTCGAGGAGAAGTAGGTAGAGCAATAGTATTATTACAATATTATGGTATTGAAGGGTCAAATCCTATTGGAGATGTTGTTCCTTCTGTAAACCCAAAAATATTACTATATACAAAAAAAATACCTCTGGGAGTTGTAAGTTTAATAACTCCATGGAATTTTCCTTTAGCTATACCTGTTTGGAAGATGGCTCCAGCATTGGTTTATGGAAATACTGTAGTGTTAAAACCTGCTTCAACTACTCCGCTAATTGCAACTCTAATAGCAGAAATGTGGGATTATGTTAAATTGCCTAAAGGTGTATTTAATCTTGTAGTCGGATCAGGTGGTACTGTTGGAGAGAGATTAATTAATAATCCAAAAGTAAATGCTGTTTCTTTCACTGGCTCAACTAATACAGGTAAAGATATTGCTGTAAAATCAGCACAAAATGGAAATAAATTTCAATTAGAAATGGGTGGTAAAAATCCTGTAATTGTATTGCCTGATGCTGATTTAAATCAAGCTGCAGAAATAACAATATCTGGAGCTATGAAATATTCTGGACAAAAGTGTACAGCAACATCTAGAGTTATAGTAATTGGAGACATTTTAGAAAAATTTACTGAGTTACTAGTAGAAAAAACAAAGTCTCTTAACATAGGCCCAGGTAAAGATGAAAAATCAATTATTGTTCCAGTTATAGATAAATCATCACTAAATAACATAAATAATATGCTAAATAAGGCAATAAAAGATGGTGCAAAAATAATTCATGGAGGAAATAAAATTAATGATGAAATTTTCGATAAAGGAAATTTCATAGAACCAACAATTTTATCTGATGTGGAGTATGACTCTTTCATAGCATGCGAAGAAGTTTTTGGTCCTGTTTTGTCAATAATTAGCGCTAAAGATTATGATGAAGCAATAAAGATTGCTAACTCAGTTGAATACGGGCTCAGTGCTTCTATATTCACAAAAAATCTTAATACCTCTATGGATTTTGCAGAAAGAATTGAAGCTGGAGTTATAAAAATAAACGGCGAAACTGCAGGCTTAGAACCTCAGGTTCCATTTGGAGGTCTAAAATCAAGTTCTTCAGGAAACAGAGAACAAGGAAAAGCAGCTATTGAATTTTTTACCAATACCAAAACAATTTACGTAGATAGAAGCGCTACATAAATCTTATTAAAAATTAGGAGGTTGCGAAACAACCTCATCATAAGAATGTCTTTTAGTAATTAAGTTAGAAAATTCAAATACATCTAGAGCTGTTTCGTATAAATCCTTTTCTATCGCTATTTCTCCAGACCATGTTCCTAATTTTTGATAAAAATCTATTGCTAGAGATATAGATTCAAGATTCATATCAGGAAAAAAATCTTTTTCTACATAAGCAACTTCTTCAGGATTAGCAGTATTTACCCATTTTCTTGAGGCAGAATAGGCCTTGGTAAACGCGATAGATTCATCCGTTTTTAACCAATCATTTCTACAAACTAAACTAGAAAAAGCAACAGGACCAATAGACTTACCAACAGATGTTAATACAAAGCCTTTTCCTTCGTACTCAAGTTGCTGAGGAAAAGCACCTTGTTCATGAAAATACTCACCTTCACCATTTTTCCATTGCTTCATCATTTGATCTCCTCCTGAGGAGATAATATTATCAACATTATCTAGATCAAAATTTTCCTTATAGGCTGCATACCTTAACATGGCTTCAGGTTGACCTCCGTGAACGTATAAAAATTTTGACCTAAATAGTTTATCCCAAGAAAAATTCGTATCATTGTCTCTCCCAAGAATAAAAAAGCCATCAAACCTATTTATTTGCGCAAAATGTGTGAAAAATAAATTTTCACCTTTATCTAAAGGTCCCCAGCTAGCAGATACTGCTGCTTGGGCAACATCCATATTACCCTCACCAACTTCCACGGCACTATTACCTCCATCCTTAACAATATTATATGTTGCTTCAATATCCTCAGATTTCAAAAAATCTCCTGCTATACAAGCAATTAGCGGGCTGTAAAATGCAGAATGTCTTGAAACCATAATATCTAAATTTTTCAAATTATTTTTCCTTCATTAACTAATTGTTGATTAATGTTTAAAATTAATTAGAATTGTTATATAAATAATATATCAAATTTAAATTAAATTTTAGGCCAAACATGTTACAAAAAGCATTAATAACAGGAGCAGCAGGATTTATTGGATCTAACTTAACGAAAAAGTTATTAAATAATAATGTACAAGTTTTAGCAATTGACGATTTTTCTTCAGGGAAACAAAGTAATCTTCCAAGTAAACATAAAAACTTATATGTAAAAGAAATAAGTATCTTAGACGATAACTTAGATAATTTATTACTTGATTTTAGACCGGATATTACATATCACTTAGCTGCTCAAATTAGTGTTTCTTCTTCAACAAAAAACCCTGTATACGATGCAAAAGTTAATATTATTGGAAGTATAAATTTATTAGAGTCAATAAAAACTTTTAATAATCATAAATTTGTATATATAACTTCTGGAGGAACTGTGTATGGTGAGCCAAAAAATTTACCAGCCCTAGAAAGTTATCATGCTGAGCCTTTATCCCAATACGGTGCTTCAAAGTACTCAGTAGAAAATTATCTTGGAATATATAATAGACTTTATAAAACAAGATACAGCATACTGAGATTAGCTAATGTATATGGACCAAACCAAGATCCTCATGGTGAAGCAGGAGTAGTTGCTATTTTTATTAAAGCTATATTATCAAATAGCAATTTTCAAATTTATGGTGATGGAAAAGACCAAAGAGACTACATTTATATTGACGATGTGATTAATGCAATTGTATTAGCCGGGGAATCAAATAAATATGGACCTTTTAATATTGGAACCGGAATAGGAACATCAACAAATAAAATCTTTTCATTGATAGCAAAATATTGCCAATTTTCTAAGAATCCTATGTATGCTGATCCACGCAGAGGAGACATTAATAAAATTATTTTAGATATTACTAAAGCGAAAGAAGAAATTAATTGGTCNCCAAAACTAAGTCTCGATGAAGGTATAAGAAAAACTGTGGAATGGTTTAAGAATAATCACCATTAGCATTAATAAGATCGTAGAATCCAGTCCAACTTAACAATGCACACTTAATTCTGATAGGAAATTTTCTCACTCCTGCAAGAGCATCAATATCTTGTATATTATCTCTATCTTCCTCAGAAATTTCTTCGCCTTTTAACATGCTCCTGACTACATCAACTGCATAAAAAATCTCACTAATTTTTTTNCCTTTAACATATTCAGCAAGCAAAGAAGCAGAAGCTTGACTGATAGCACAACCTCTACCAGATACAGAAATTTCCTTCACTTTATCATCTATAATTTTTGCTTGAATTCGCAACTCATCACCACAAAATGGGTTGTTAATTTCTTCATCAAAATCAGGTTCTTCAATAAAATCTTTATTTCTAGGATTATGATAATGATCNAGTATTATAGCCTCATATAAATCATCGAGNCCATCTAANCCTCCCNTTGGACTAATCATTTAGTAAAATACCCTTCAATATCTTTTAANGAAGAAATAAAAANATCAATTTCTTCNAATGTATTATAAAGATAAAAACTTATTCTAGCTGCAGCAACTAAATCATAACTTCTAACAAGAGGCATTGCACAATGATGTCCGGTACGAATAGCTATACCCCGTTGATCTAAAGCTGTTCCAAGATCATGAGGATGAATGTCTTCATGATAAAAAGAAATTACCCCTCCTCTATCATTAGGATCTAAGGACCCTAAAATATGAACTTTATTTAAGTCTGACATTTTATTCATTGCATATTCAGTGATTTTCTTTTCATGTTGCCAAATATTTTCTATACCTATTTGATTTAAATAATCTACAGCTACTCCCGAAGCTACAGCATCAGCAAAATTTGGAGTGCCAGCTTCAAATTTATACGGTAGGCTATTCCATTTAGCATCTTTTTCATAACTAACTTCTAGTATCATATCTCCACCAAACATATAAGGTGGCATTTCACTAAGTAAGTGCTTTTTACCATATAATATTCCTATTCCNGTAGGACCCATCATTTTATGGATAGAAAATGTCAAAAAATCAACATCTAATTCACTGACGTCAACTGGCATATGAGGTACACTTTGGGCCGCGTCAAGTAGAACCACTGCATCATTTTTATGAGCTATTTCTATGATTGTTTTTGCAGGATTAATGGTTCCCAAAACATTAGAAACATGTGTTAATGAAACTATCTTAGTTTTCGAATCAATTATTTTAGAAATATTATTTAGTTCTATTTTTCCATCTTTAGACATAGGTAAATATCTAATCTCAGCATTCTTATTTTTTGCTATTTGCTGCCAAGGAACGATATTAGAATGATGTTCCATTGGAGTTATTACTATATTATCTCCAGCAAAAATATTTTTTTCTCCCCAAGTAAAAGCAACCAGATTAATTGATTCACTTGTATTTCTTGTCCATATTATNGATTCAGAAGAAGGAGATTTAATTAATTTAGAAATTTTTTCTCTCGCTAATTCATAAGCTTCAGTAGATTCAATCGATAAAGTATGAACACCACGATGAACATTTGAATTGGTTGTTCTATAAAAATCACTAATGGAATCTATAACAAGATTTGGTTTTTGAGTAGTAGCTGCATTGTCGAGATATACAAGTTTGTTACCGTTTATTTCTCTTGATAGTATAGGGAAATCTAATCTTATTTTATCGATATCTAGTCTATTCATGCAGTTCCAATCGTGTCAGATTCACTCAGAACGAGTGGGATTTTTTTATTAATTAAGTCTCCAACAAAAGCACTTAATTTCTCATGGGTGAATTCATCTAACATTTCCTCTGCAAATCCACGAACTAGCATGCTTTTAGCATCAAATTCGCTAACTCCCCTTGATAATAAATAAAACAATGAGTTTTTATCAACATGTCCAGCAGTTGCTCCATGTGCACATTCAACATCATCAGCATATATTTCTAGAGATGGCTTAGCGTCAATTTCTGCACCGTACGAAAGCATCAAATTTAAGTCTTTTTGATTTGCTACACTTTTTTGTGCATCCTTTTCAACTATAACTTTTCCACTAAATACTGCATGAGATTTTCCAGATAATATGCCTTTGTAAAATTGGTTTGATGAACAATGTGGAGATTTATGACTGGTACTTATTTCATGATCCTGTTGTTGTTTTCCATGAGTTATATAAATACCTTTTAGATCTGACTCTGAACCTTCATCCATTAACTCTGTAAGTATGTCATTTCTACCTATTGATGCTCCAGTTGCAAAACTTACAGATGAGAATTTAGAGTCTAGTTCTTGAGAAACTCTAGTTGTAGCAATATGAAAAGTTTTTTCGTTTTCTGATTGAATTCTAAAATGATTTAAGGATGATTTAGGATTTAACTTTATTTCAGTTACTGGAATAACAAATTGAGTAATTTNAGAAAAATTAACGTATGATTCAATTAGGTCAATATTTATATTTTCTTCAACTTCAAAATATATTCTNGGTAGTACAATTTTTTGCTTATTGTCATTAGAAATAATATTAATGATATTTATAGGTTGGCTAATCTGGGAAGATATTTTAATGAACGCTATATCCTGAAAAAGAGCAGAATTTAACGCTACAAAGATATGCTCACTTGATTTTGCAATTTTCGATATTTTGGAAATCAAATTTTTATTTTGTCTTAAATCAGACAAATCATAAAAGCTTACACCAGTTTCAAATCCATTATCTGATAATCTTTTTGAGAATTTACCATTTACCAAAATAATATTATTCCAACTATCCTGAATNGGTAACCCTTTATCATTTATTTGAATTTGGGTGTTTTCATCATTCAAATCAAGTTCATAATTATTTTTTTCTATAGGATTTAAATTAGTATATTTCCATAATTCATTTTTTTTCCTAGAAGTAGGAATTCCTGTGCTTGAAAAAATATCCCAAGATTTTTTTCTACTAATATTTAACTCATTGTTAGTTTCATCAGCAATTACCGTTTTGAACATTTCTTCATATACTTTGATATTTTGCAATTTATTATTTGACATTATATTTACTGAAAATCCTTATAGCCATTTTTTTCAACTTCAAGTGCTAAATCTGCTCTTCCTGTTTTTACAATTTTTCCATCAACTAGTATATGTACGATATCAGGCTTTATGTAATTTAATAATCTTTGATAATGAGTAACAATAATGAAAGATCGTTCAGGAGACCTCATAGAATTTACTCCATCAGCAACAATTCTAAGAGCATCAACATCTAATCCTGAATCTGTCTCATCAAGTATGGCTAATTGAGGCCTAAGTATTTCTAATTGCAACATCTCATTTCTTTTTTTCTCTCCACCGGAAAAGCCATCATTTAATGATCTCTTAATTAAATCAGGGTTTACTCCGCAGGCTTTTACCTTTTCATCAAATAATTTTGAAAAATCTCTAACGGACATTTTAGATTCACCATGATATTCAGACTTAGCGTCAAGAGAAGCTTTAAGAAACTGCCAAGGTCTTACTCCGGGTATTTCAACTGGATACTGGAAGGCAAGAAATAAACCTTTATGTGAACGTTCATCGACAGGTGTATCAGCTATATCTTCACCATTAAAAATTATTTCACCGCCGGTAATCTCATAGTCAGGTCTTCCCATAAGCACATTTGAAAAAGTACTTTTTCCCGATCCATTTGGTCCCATTATTGCGTGAACCTCACCTGGATTAACTTCAAGATTAACGCCTTTTAATATCTGCGAATCTTCTACATCTACAACAGATGCAGATAAATTTTTTACTTTTAACATAATTTCTCTTTCAAGTATGTTTTAATTTTTCTAATCTAATAATTATTACCCAACCGCACCTTCTAAAGATACTTTTAGAAGTTGAGAAGCTTCGACAGCAAATTCAAATGGTAATTCTCTTATAACGTCTCTACTCCATCCTGTGATAATCATATGGTGAGCTTCTTCCTCAGATAATCCTCTAGCCATTAGGTAAAATAACTTGTCCTCGCTAACTTTGGATGTTGAGGCTTCATGTTCTAATCTAGCTGTAGGGTTTCTCACCTCAATATACGGAACAGTGTGAGCTCCACACTGGTCTCCTACCAGTAAAGAATCACATATAGTGTGATTTACTGCATTCTCTGCACCAGGCATAATTTGAACTTGCCCCCTGTAAGTGTTATTACCTTTTCCTGCAGATATACCTTTTGAAACTATTGTTGATTTAGTATTTTTACCAAGGTGTATCATTTTGGTACCTGTATCTGCTTGTTGATGATTATTAGCTAGCGCAACTGAGTAGAATTCTCCAATCGAATTATCTCCCTTCAAAATTACACTAGGATATTTCCAGGTAATCGCTGACCCTGTTTCAACTTGGGTCCAAGAAATTTTTGCATTTTTTTCTGCTCTACCTCTTTTTGTGACAAAATTATAAACTCCACCTTCTCCTTCAGGTGTACCGGGAAACCAATTTTGAATTGTGGAATATTTGATTTCTGCGTCTTCTAAAGCCACTAGTTCAACTACTGCAGCATGAAGCTGATGGGATTTTCTAAAGGGTGCAGTGCAACCTTCTAGGTATGAAACATAAGAGCCTTTATCAGCAACTATTAAAGTTCTTTCAAATTGACCCGATCCCTCAGTGTTAATTCTAAAATATGTCATCAATTCAATAGGGCACCTTACTCCTGGTGGAATATAAGCAAAAGAACCATCACTAAATACAGCAGAATTAAGTCCTGCAAAAAAATTATCAGAAAATGGTACAACTGAGCCAAGATATTTTTTTATTAATTCTGGATGATTTTTAACAGCTTCACTGAATGAACAGAATATAATACCTAGCTCTTTCAATTTATCTTCCATCGTTGTTGCAACTGACACAGAATCAAAAACAGCATCTACTGCAACACCAGCTAACTTTTCTCTCTCATTTAGTGGAATCCCTAACTTCTCAAAAGTTTCTAGCATTTCTGGATCAACATCATCAAGACTCTTTGGAGTATTGGTAGTTGACTTAGGAGCAGCATAGTAATAAATATCTTGATAATCTATTCCAGGATAATTGATCATTGCCCAATCGGGTTCACCTTCAGATTTGTTAAGTTTAATCCAGTTTTCATATGCGTTAATTCGCCAATCAAGCAACCATTTTGGTTCTTGTTTTTTCGACGAAATCAACTTAACGATGTCATGATTCAAACCCTTCGGAGCTAACTCAGTATCAACGTCGGTTGTAAATCCCCATTGATATTCGTCATTAGAAAGGTCAGAATTTCTTGAAATTGTCTTTTTATTTGTCAAATTATTACCAAAAACTTTTAATTTTATATTTATACTTAAATTTTATTGACTTTCAAGTTTGCAGTCAATATGAAATCATAATACATTCATGTATTAAAACATAATATAATTAANTTACAAAAAATTAGGGAGGAACTATTTGGAGTACGAAGCAGTAATTGGGCTTGAAACTCATGTTCAACTCAAAACAAAAAGTAAAATGTTTAGTAATTCTAGTGCTGAATACCAAAATGCTGAACCAAACTCAATAGTTGACCCTGTAAGNATGGCATTACCTGGCACATTACCGGTAGTAAATAAAAAAGCCGTAGAGTACGCTATCAGAATTGGACTAGCACTTAATTGTAATATAACAAAACTCACAAAATTTGACAGAAAAAACTATACATATCCAGATCTAATGAAAGGTTACCAAATCACTCAATTAGACCACCCAATTGCTACAGAAGGAACATTAGAACTTGATAACGCAGAAAAGCAAATCCGGATAAACAGAGTTCATATGGAAGAAGATGTAGCTAGACTTATTCACTATCCAAGTTCTANTCATTCAGACCCATATTCTTTAATTGATATTAATAGATCTGGCACTCCACTCATGGAAATTGTTACAGAACCAGATTTACGTAATTCAGAAGAAGTGGAGTCGTATATTAATGCGCTTCAACAAATTATAAGATACATAGGAGTAGGAACGGCAAACATGGAAGAAGGATCTTTTAGATGTGATGCCAATATTAGTATTCGACCNAAAGGGACTAAAGAAATGAATACTAAAGTTGAAGTAAAAAATATGAATAGAATNAAGGCTGTTACANGAGCAGTAGATTATGAGATTAAAAGACAAATNGACATGACAAAAAAAGGAGAAAGAATTATTCAAGAAACNAGGGGNTGGAATGATGAAAAAGGAATTACAATTTCTCAAAGAAGCAANGAAGAAGCGCATGATTATAGATTTTTTCCAGANCCAGATATACCTCCATTAGAAATANNAGACGAATGGNTTAANNAAATNAATGACTCTATGCCAGAATTGCCATCNAAGATNAGNCAAAGACTTAAAGANTATTGGGGNTTNTCAGAATATGACTCTCAATTAATTACAACTACTTTNTCTACNGTAAAATATTATGAAGAAGTTTGCAATAATGGAGTTTATAAAAATGACTCNGACAGAAATTCAATAGCNAAAGAAGTAGCTAACTGGATTATTGGAGAAATGACAAGATTAATGAATCTTGATGGTAAAAAAAATATTTATGANACTAAAATNACACCATCTAATTTATTTAAGTTNGTAGAAAAATTNAAGAATAGAGAAATAAATAACAACTCAGCAAAAAAAATTTTTGAAATAATGTATNATGATGGTAAAGATCCAATTANCCTTATTAAAGANTTAGGTTTTGAAGTAATCTCAGGTTCTGATTCATTATCNCCAATAATAGATGATATTATTGANAAAAATCAGCAAGCTGTAAATGACTATAAAAATGGAAAAGAAGCTTCATTGAAATTTTTGATAGGACAAGTAATGAANGCNACTANGGGTCAAGCAAATGCATCAGAAGCNAGTAAACTTATTATTAGTAAACTTAGTTAAATGCAGGTATAATATTTTTGTAAAGGAATAATNATGTTTAGTATATTACTTATNATAATAGCAACGTCNCTTATTGCAGTTNTNCTTCTACANGCAAGAGGTTCAGGCTCCTCACTTTTTGGTGAGGCTACNAGTACCTTCAGATCTAGAAGAGGTTTGGAGCAATTACTATTTAGATTGACAATTATATTAGCTGTTATATTTGTGGGNATTGCTATATTAAATGTAAGATTTGGAGGNTAAAACTAGTTCTTCCATTTAGTNCCNTNNGAGGTNTCAGTNATTTCTATTCCTAANTCNAGTANCTTATCTCTNATNAAATCAGCNTCTTTCCAGTTTTTGTTTAACCTAGCATGNTTTCTTTCTTCAATCATTNTTTCTATTTCATTAATGTNAATATCTNTNTCTTNTATTAANTTTTGNTAATTTAATCCTAAAATATTTGANAGTTCTNTGAATAANATTAANCCTTCACTAACNTCATGAGTTGATAACGATTTATTAATCATTTTAGCTAAGTCAAATATCGTTGCTATTGCTTTAGGCGTATTTAGGTCATCATCCATAGATTCTATAAATCTTTGTTTGAAAGTATGAAAATTCATTTTTTTAAGTTCAGTTTTACTTTTTACATCTGAGTTAATTAACCTTAAACGAGTAAGAGATTTTTCTGTTGATTCAATTAGATCTAAATCTAGTAATGGATTAGTTCTATAATGACTCTGTAATATCCAAAGCCTAATGGCATCAGAACTAAATCGTTTTAAAGCCTCATTTATGCTGAATGTATTCCCTAAGGACTTACTCATTTCGGCACCCTTAACTCTCAACATACCATTATGCATCCAGTACTTAACAAATGGTTTTTGTGAGGAAAAAGATTCACTTTGAGCAATTTCATTTTCATGATGAGGAAAAATAAGATCCATTCCTCCACCATGTATATCTATCTGATCTCCAAGATGCTTTTTTACCATTGCTGAACACTCTATATGCCAACCTGGTCTTCCTTTACTCCAAGGACTATCCCAAAATGGTTCTCCAGAACTAGATATTTTCCATAGTGCGAAATCATTATTATGTTTTTTATTAAGATTTTTATCAATTCTTGTTGATTGATATTCATCATTATGGATATTACCACTAAGTTTGCCGTACTCGTCAAATTTTTTCACATTAAAATAAACTGAGCCAGATGATTCGTAAGCATAACCTTTATGAATTAAATCTTGTATAAATCTAATGATTTCATCCATATCTTCAGTTGCTCTTGGATGTGCATCAGCTCTTAGTACATTTAGACCATCAATGGAATTAAAAAAAGATTTAATATATTTATCAGAAATTATTTCAGAAGATGTTTTTTCTTGTGAAGCTTTATTAATTATCTTGTCATCAATGTCAGTAAAATTTTGTACTTTTTTTACACTATAACCTTTGTATTTCAAGTATCTATAAAGTACATCAAACACTATACTGCTAAGAGCGTGACCTAGGTGGGAATGATCATAAACTGTAACACCACAAATATACATAGACACTTGTCTTGGGTTATTTGGTTCAAAAATTTCTTTTTTTCTACTTAATGAATTATATATTTTCATAAGAATTTATTTTCCTATATTTTTGCAACCGTTGCAATTGACTGAGCAGCAATTCCTTCTGATTTTCCTATGAATCCAACAGAATCAGTAGAAGTGATTTTCAAGTTGATACTATCTCTTTGAAGATAAAGTATTTTGGATAAATTATCAATTATTTGTTCTGCAAATTCGCTCAAACGTGGTTTTTCTGCAATTATGGTAGTGTCTATATATAAAATTTCCCATCCATTTTCCTTCAAAAGTTTTTTAGACTTACTAACAAAAAATTCAGAACTAATATTTTTATATTTTTTTTGGTTAGATGGAAAATTACTACCTAAATCACCAAGATTACCAGCACCTAATAAAGAACTCGCTATAGCATGCAATAATACATCTCCATCTGAGTGGCCGGCTAACTCTTTTTCAAAAGGAATTTTTAATCCTCCTAAAACTAATGGTCCTCCATCTACTAATTTATGACAATCAAAGCCTGTGCCATATCTACTTAGATTAGAATTTATATTGTTAAATTTTTGTTTTTTATTTAATATAGAATTTGCTATCTTTAAATCTATTGGATTAGTTATTTTTATATTGTCTAAAGAGCCCGGAAAAGATGAGACTAATCCTCCTGAACTTTCAACTGCAGATGCATCATCCGTAATTACATTATTTAAAAGTTCATAAGACGTGCTTAAGACATCAAACTTGAAAAATTGAGGTGTTTGTACTGCTGCGAGTTTTGATCTATCGTATGTTTTTATAATTAAATTATTCGATACTTTTTTAATAGTATCTGATAATGGTATTATTGGAATTGCAGCACCAGATACTTGAGCTGATTTTAAACCATTTATAACTATCGTTTTATTAACTAATGGGCGTGCTCCATCATGAATTGCAACTATATCTTTGCTGTTATAGATAGAACTAAGATTTCTTAATGCGATCTTTACTGTATCTTGCCTAAGTGTGCCGCCAATTAAAATATATATTTCTTTATCTGAAACTAAACTTTTTACAATTTTTTTTACTTCAATAACGTTTTTTTCAGAAACCATTATTGTTATTGATCTTGTTTCTTTAAATTGGCTAAATAATTCAATACTATAATTAATTACTTTTTTACCATCTATTTCAACTAACTGTTTATCTATCCCATCCATTCTTGAACTTTTTCCTGCAGAAAGTATTACAACATCTAAAATCGTTTGTTTCATCTGAACCATCCAATAACTATTTCTAAACCTGAATAGCACGAGTAGGATATTATTATAGACTTAATTGACTTTGAAAAAAATAAAATCATAATAAACTTTCTAATAGGGTATTTTATGTTTCCAGCTATAATTCCTATAATATCAAAAAAAGGATTGGGGAATATGCTAGCAAAAAAAATAATAATCGAACCATTTTTTTTCATTTTTTTATATAGATAAGACTTAAGTTTATTTTCTCTAAAACTGCCACTAAAACTTCTGCCTGTAAAATAGCCAGTAAGTTCTCCNATTGATTCAGCAAAACCTGCTACAAAACCTATTATAAATGGATTAAGTCCTAAACTAGATAGTGAGCCCAAACAAACAGCTCCAATACCTGGTACTGGTATAAGTATAGAACTGGCTGAAATTAAACTCGAAATATAAATACCTAAATAACCTAANGTCTCATAGGGTATCGAGTTACTTAGTCTCATCAAAACCCATATTAAGCTAGCAATTAATATAGACAAGATTAAATACATATATATTTTGGGTATTTTATAGAATTTTTTATCTAGCAAATTATTTTTTATATTTATACTTTTGTTTATTTTTTAATAGTTTTTTTATCTGTTTTTTTCCATGTTTTATAATCGAATTTTAGTTCTCCATTATTTTCACTAACAATTATTTCAATATTTTCTTGAATATTTACTGAAATTATTTCCTTAGATAAAGGATTTTCAATTAATTTTTGAATAGTCCTTTTCAGAGGTCGAGCACCGTACATTCGATCAAAACCTATTTTTGCTAAGAGAGTTTTTGCTGATTCAGATAATTTGATACTTAGATTCNTACCANTAAGTCTATCTGTAAATTCACCAATAAACTTATCGACAATTTGNTTAATATCATTTTCATCTAAAGANTCGAAAATAACAAACTCGTCAATTCTATTTATAAATTCTGGNTTAAATGCTTTTTTTAATGTNTCTTCAACATTAGACCTTACCTGAGCATTCTCATTNTCTGCNCTTGACTTTTTTTGAAANCCAAATGACTCTCTTNTTACNCCTTCAGACCCTAAGTTACTAGTCATGATAATAATTGCATTTCTNAAATCAACTGTCCTTCCATGACTATCGGTAAGCCTACCATCATCTAATACCTGTAAAAGTGTATTAAATATCTCGGGATGTGCTTTTTCAATTTCATCAAATAGTACAACAGAAAACGGCCTTCTTCTAATAGCCTCCGTAAGGTGACCAGCATCATCATAGCCCACATAACCCGGAGGTGCTCCAATTAATTTTGAAACTGTATGTCTTTCTTGGAATTCTGACATATCAATTCTAATCATATTATCTTCATCATCAAACATACATTCAGCTAATGCCCTAGCTAATTCTGTTTTGCCAACTCCAGTAGGGCCTAAAAAGACAAAGCTTCCTATTGGCCTTTTTGGATCCTTTANGCCTGCTCTTGCCCTTCTAACTGCATCTGATAAAATTTCTACTGCGTGCTCTTGACCAATCACACGTTTGTGTAATCTCTTTTCTAGATTTAGCAATCTTTTAGATTCGTCTTCAACCAACCTTGTAACTGGGATACCTGTTCTTTCAGATATCAAAGATGCGATATCTTCATCGGTTACTGTATTACTTATTTCATGAGATTTTTCCCAACTTTTTTTTTGTATATTATAGTCCTTATCTAGATTGATTTTTTCTACTTTTAGATTTGCTGCTTTCTCATGATCCCCCCTGTTTGATGCAGCCTGTTGGTCTTCATCAATTTTTTGTAAACGATGCTGCAAGTTTTTCAATTCGCTTGGTAGTGACTCATTTTGGATTCTTTTTTTGGCAGCTGCTTCATCAATCAGGTCAACTGCTTTGTCAGGTAACAATCTATCAGAAATATACCTCGATGCTAAGTCAACTGAAGCTTTCAATGCAGAATACTCAATAGTGAAACCATGATGTTTTTCATACCTTGGCCTTAATGTTTCAAGCATCTCTAATGCAACATCGTTTTCAGGTTCTTCAACCCATACTGGAGAAAACCTNCTCTCTAAGGCAGGATCAGATTCTATATATCTTCTGTATTCGTTTGGTGTAGTTGCACCGATAGTTTGCAATTCTCCTCTCGCTAGTGCTGGTTTCATCATGTTAGAAGCATCTAATCCTCCTTCTCCGGCACCAGCTCCAACTACAGTATGAATCTCATCTATAAATAGTACTATTTCTCCTGAAGCTTGACGTATTTCGTCCATCACAGCTTTTAGTCTTTCTTCAAATTCCCCCCTAAATTTTGCCCCCGCAACTAATGATCCCATTTCAAGAGCAATTACTCTTCTGCCAATCAAGCTTTCAGGAACATCTCCAGAAACAATTCTTTGTGCTAAACCCTCAGCAATAGCGGTTTTCCCCACTCCAGCGTCACCAATAAGAACAGGATTGTTTTTTGTCCTTCTTGTAAGAGTCTGCATAACTCTTCTTATTTCTAAATCTCTCCCAATAACTGGGTCTAATTTTGATTCTCTAGCAAGATTAGTAAGATCNACACTNTATTTAGATAGAGCCTTATATTTACTNTCAGCTCTTGGATCTANAACTCTCGCNGACCCCCTNTCTTCGAGNAAGGATTTATATACATTTTCTTCTGTTATATTATATTTTGATAAAATTTCTCCTGTATCACCATCAGATTGTTTTACTATAGCAATTAATAAATGATCAGCTCCGATAAGTTCATCCTTNAGTCGCCTAGCTTCTTGCTTAGATATNCTAAAAATATTTTGCATTCTAGGGGTAATATAAAATTGTCCTTGNGATCCAATTTTAGGAGCTTTTTCAAGTTTATCTCTAACCTCTGATATCAATGAACTAACATTAACTCCCATGTTCTCAAGTATTTTTGCTGAAAGTGAGTTTTGGACCTCTAATAACCCACAAAATAAGTGCTCAACATCCCATTGATTATGTTTCATGGGTATAAGAAGTTGCTGAGAGTCTTGTAANGCTCTAAATGCTTGTTCTGTACATTGATTTTCAGTTGGCATAACCATTTATATTCTCCTTATATTTCTTCTATTGGGAATTTATAATTTCCATCTCTTAGCCTTATAATTTCAAGTGTTAAATTATCAAGTTTTTCTTCTAAAAGATTTATTTTTTTTAATAATTTTGTCATTACCTCAATTCCAGCCAAATTAAGACCTAATTCTTCTTTCCATTTCAAGATTTGCCTAATAATTTCTACATCTCTACTGGAGTATAGTCTAGTACCTCCATCAGATCTATGAGGTACNACAAGTTCCCATCTCTCATAGTTCCTAAGTGTTTGTTGATGTACTCCAACCATATGAGCAACTATTCCAATTGCAAAAACTGGCTGATTAAATTCCATATTCATTTTTATAAATCTCTCATTATTTTGACTTTAATTTTTCATATATCTCTTGTTCACCGTCATGAATTTCATTGGGTAATTCTGCGGTTACTTTAATTAATAAATTTCCGTGTTTATTATCTTTATAAACAGGCAAACCTTTATTAGGTATTCTGAAAATTTGATCATTTTGCGTAAGTTTCGGAATAGTCAACATAAATGACCCCTTAAATGACTCAATCATGATTTCTGTTCCAAGAATCATATCTATATATGGAATTTTAATCGTTTTAGTAAGATTTTCACCATTTATCATAAATTCTTTATTTTTCTTAATTCTTATNGTTACTATTAGTTGAATATCATTTTCAATTTTCAGTTTTATCTTTTGACCTTCCATAACACCTTTTGGTATGGTCACTTCAATATTTTTTGAATTTTTTGTAGGAGTTGATAGATTTAACATTTTTTTTGTACCTGTATAAATCTCTTCAATGCTCACAAAGACGTCGCATTTTTGTTTATACATTTGCCTATTTGAATTAAAACTAAATATATCATTCATATTTTGATTTCTAATCCCAGAGAATAAATCGTTCATATTGAATGAACTTGAATTGTGACCAGACCTAACAGATCTTAGCTGATCAGCATGCTTCCATTTTTCTCCAAATTCATCATAATCTTTACGCGTTTTTTTATTGCTTAAGACCTCATAGGCTTCATTAACTTTGAGAAATTTATTTTTTAATACATCGTCATTTTGATTAACATCAGGATGATATTTTCTCGCCAACCTTCTGAAAGCAATTTTAATTTCCTTGTCAGTGGCACTTTTTGTTAATCCCAAGACCCTGTAATATTCATGAATCATAAATATGCAATACCTTTTTATAACTAATCTTATAAATAGTTTATCACATTTTATAAAATATCAAAATAGAGATTTATGTAGACTAGTTAGTTAGATAAATCATTTAAATCATTTATAATGAAGTGTAGATTAATTTTTTTTATGAAAAACTCCTATTCAACTAATAAAAGTATTCCAAATTTTTTCCAAAGATACGAGGAAAAAATTAATTTGGCTTTAAGAAAAGAATATGAAAAGTTAAATGACAATATTTATGATACCCATAAATATTACATGGGCTGGACAGATGAAAATGGCATAAAAACAAGCGCTGTAACAGGTAAAAGACTAAGACCAAATCTTGTTTTATTAGGAGCTGAAGCAGTAGACGGAGATATAGAATTAGCAATTCCTTTTGCAGTGGCTATTGAATTGATACACAATTTTTCACTTATTCATGATGATATAGAGGACATGGACGAACTTAGACACCATAGAGCAACCTTATGGAAATTATGGGGTATACCTGGAGCTATAATTTCTGGAAATGCCATGCTAAAAATTGCAGATTTAGCAACAAACAAAAATATAAAAATAAATGACAAAATAAAACTAGAAGCCTCATACATACTGTCATCAAGATACCTGACAATGATGGAAGGACAATTTTTAGATATTGATTTTGAAAGTAAAGTAGAAATAACTATTNATGANTANCTAGANATGATCCAAAGNAAAACAGGTGCTCTTATAGAAGCATCNNTGCATATTGGAGCAATTGTAGGACAAGAAAAATTTACCCGTGATGANAATAAAATNAAATCTATAAAAANCATAGGNAAAGAATTTGGGAAAATTTTNCAAATAAAAGATGACATNCTTGGAATATGGGGTGATGATAAAACTGGCAAACCAGTAGGAGCAGACATTANAAAGAAAAAAAAATCNCTGCCAATTCTTCATGCAATNAGTTATGCTAAAGGAANTAATAAAAAAGAAATACANAATCTATTTATGAAAAAAAGAAATCTTTACGATAANGAAATTAAAATCACNCTAAAAATAATGGAANAATTAAAAACTCTTGAATATTGCGAAAATTTATTAAATACNACATGGNAAAATTGNNGNAAGGAAATAACTTCATCNAATATTAATGAAAATATNAANCTTGACTTAATTGAGCTNGGTAAATTTTTATTGACAAGAAAAGTTTAAAATTGAGCTNAAATATGAATTTAATTATCACTACAGATAAAATAACTANAAAAACATTAATAAAAACAAATAAATTCGTTGANTATTTCACAGACTCTAATTATGAAGAGNATATATCGAANAANCTAAATAATATAAAAATAATTATNATTAAAAATACAAGCGANTTTTATGANAATATTTCATACTTNATNGAAAAATATAATCCTGNCAAAATATTTTTGACGGGNTTTTGTTCATCAACAAATAACTTTTACAAAATTGGAGATATCGTAATNCCTTNNGAACTNNCTCAACTTATNGGNAACCCAACTACCTGGGANTCAAGAAAAAAACTNCCANCNNTAATAATNAATAAANTNATCATTNCAAAATTAAAAATGTTTGCTGAAATTGCATCTCTTAATTTATATATAAATAAAAATATAACTATAAGAAATGAAATAAATGCCTCGGCTTATAAATCATGGATACACAAAAATTATTTAGCAACAACCATCGATTCAAATATATATATGACATTTGAAATGCTTGAAAAAATTAATATTCCTATAATAACTTTATTATCAGTAAATAAAACATACAATAATAATCAACAGAATAAAAATAAACTCATTTCTAAATTAAATTTCCTTAAGGTATTTAAGAAAAATCAAGAACCTAGTGAAAGTATTTCAAAGTTTCTTGAAACTTATAGTCAATTTGAGAAAAACAATTAAAATGGCTTCAAAAATAATAGATTTGCTTCCATCAGTAAAAATAAGTAATAATGACTCAATTGATAATTACATTTCAAAATGCTTTGAAGAATGCAAAAAATTCACGCAACAAAATTATGAAAATTTTACAATAGGATCTAAATTTATTCCTAAAGATATTNGGAAACATTTTTACTCCATATATACTTTTTGTAGAATAACCGATGATATCGGAGATGAATCTAGTGGAAATAGAGTAAAAAATTTAAGAATTTTCGAAAAGGAATTAGATAAATGCTACATTTCTAGGTCATCTCATCCATATTTTATAGCTTTAGAAAATACAATCAAAACATTTAGGATAAAAAAATATTTACTTAAAAGAATTATAACTGCAAACTTCATTGATCAAAAAAAACAATCTTTTCAAACATACAGTGAATTATTAGATTATTGTATATATTCTGCAAACCCGGTAGGAAGAATTATACTTCAATTATTAAGTTGTTCAAACAAAAATAATATATTTCTTGCTGATAAAATATGTACTGCTTTACAGATAACCAACTTTCTTCAAGATATAAAAAGAGATATAGAAAATAATAGGATATACATACCTATTAGTGACTTAAATAAGTTTAATATAAGTACAAAAGAAATAAAAGAAAAAAAATATTCCTTAAAATTTAAAAAAATGATGCAGTTTCAAGTAACAAGAACAAAAAAACTTTTTGAAGATGGTTACAAACTAATTAATTTTGTTGACAAAAATTTAGTATTAGATATCAGCCTATTTACTATGGGAGGATTATCTATTCTTAGCAAAATTGAAAAAAACAACTTTGATACTATTACCAAAAGGCCAACATTAAGTAAGTTGGATAAAATAAAGATATTCATATCCATTTACTTTAGGATAAAATTAGGTCTTAGCCCCATATCAGATAAAATTTTTAAATAATGTATTCTAAAAGNGAAATAAATAATTCTTATAATNTTGTAGCAAAATCAACTAAGTCAGCATCATCTAATTTTTACTATGCATTCAAGATTCTTCCTAGAGAAAAAAGAAATGCTATTTATTCAGGATATGCTTTCTGCAGACTGGTTGATGATATAGTAGACAAAAATNATAATTTACCAAAAACAAATATTGAATCACAGTTATTGGACATTGAAAATAAATTAGATGACTGCGTAAAAAACAAAAAACTTACTGGATTATGGATTGCACTAGGAGAAACTTTACGAAAACATCCAAAAAACTTAAAACACCTAAAAGATGTTATAGATGGATGTCGCATGGATCTTAGCCAAAAGAAGTATAAAAATTTTAGCCAACTAACTAAATATTGCAAAAAAGTTGCTAGTTCTACAGGTTTAGCAATGATTGAAGTTTTTGGTGTAAANGATTCAAAAGCTCATAAGTACGCAACAGACTTAGGAATTGCACTACAACTAACAAATATACTGAGAGATATTAAGGAAGATTTTAAGATGGGCAGGTTCTATCTCCCAGAAGATGAACTAAGAAATTTCAAAGTATCTAAGGATGAAATTTTATCTGGAGAAAAAAAAGAAAATGTAATAGAATTTATGGAATTTCAAGCCAAAAGAGTAAGAGNTTTTTTTACTTCTGGCGAAAAACTATTACCATTAATAAATAAAAAATATAGATTTTGCCCAGAAATCATGAAGAATATTTATTTTGAAATTCTTACGGAAATTGAAAAAAACAACTTTGATGTGATAAATAAAAAAATCAAGTTGTCAAAAACTCAAAAAATNAAGATAATTTTACCCTCAATAACTAAAAATTTTTACATCGGATTATTTAGATGAAAATTATCATAATTGGTGGCGGGGTAAGTGGGTTAGCAATTTCTTGTAAACTAGCAAAAGAAAAAATAGATAGCCTTCTTATTGAAAAAAGACCTTTTTTAGGTGGAAGAGCATATTCTTTTTATGACAATAACTCAAAAGAAGAAATTGATAATGGCCAACATATTATNGTAGGAGCATGTAAAGAATTTATAAAATTTTTGTTTGAAATAAACTCTATTGAAAAAATTTCTTTTGAGAAAAATCTAAAAATACCGGTGCTCAATAAAAAAAAATTAGTTAATTTAAAGTCATATAAATTCCCTATAAAAACATTCGGAAAAGTTTATTCTATTTTTCAGTACAAGCACCTAAAGTTAAGCGAAAGAATAAGTTTATTGAGAACCATGTATAAAATATCCAAAATGAAAACGAAAGATATTAATAAATTAGATAATGAAAACTTTCTTAATTGGTTAATAAATAATAATCAAAGCAAAAATACTATTAGTTATTTTTGGGAATTATTCGCTATACCTGCCCTAAATGATGATATTGAGAATATCAGTGCCAGTACTGGAATAAGACTTTTTCAAGTAGCTTTCATAGAGTCTGACATAAACGCAAACTTTGCAATACCTAACGTTGGGCTAACTCAACTCCTAGGTGATTCTGCAGAAAATTTTCTTAATGGCACTGATACAAAAATCATTAAAAATCAAGAGGTAAAATCCCTTATAATAAAAAATCATAAAATATCAGGAGTAATTACTAAAAATAACAAAAAAATTAAATCTGATATCGTTATATCTACTTTACCGCCTAACCAAATCTTAGATATTATTCCAAATAATTACGGTAATTATTTTAAGAACATAAATAAAATCAATATGGCACCAATAGTAGGTATACATTTATGGTTTGATGAATATTTTTTTGATGAAAAATTTATGGTTATTTTAGATAGCCCCATACAGTGGATATTTAATGATTCAAANATTAAAANATCTNATTCTANTNCTCAACATTTAGTAATCTCATTAAGTAATGCATGGGAATGGAAAAACAAACCTAAAAAAATAATAAAAGAAATATTTATTAAAGAAATAAATAAACTTTTCCCAAAATCAAAAAAAAGTAATTTAGTAAATTTTTCAGTTATAAAAATGTTCAATGCAACATTTCGCTGCCAGCCNGGAATACAAAAATTAAGGCCAAAAAACAGAACAAAAATCAAAGGATTTTATCTATCAGGAGATTGGGTAGAATCTGAATGGCCATCAACAATGGAAGCTGCCATAATTAGTGCAAATAATACTATTTCCGATATCAAGAAGGATTTTGGTACAAAATTATAGTAATTCTTATGAAAAATTATATAAAATTATAATTAAGATTAGAAACATAAAAATATGAACAATATGAAAAAATACTTTTTTATGTGTATGGGATTCTTATTCTTGGGAATAGGAATACTTGGATACATATTACCTGGACTACCAGGAACTATTTTTTTAATTATTGCAACATCGTTTTTCATGAAATCTAATGAAAAAATGTACAATTGGGTCATTAGTAATCCTAAATTTGGAAAGTTCGTAAAAAAATATTTAGAGACTAATGAAATTCCTAAAAAAATCAAAATAATAGCAATAACCTCAATTATAGTATTCACATCAATCTCTATGCTATACTCAGGATACGGGATTTTATTTAAAATACCTGTGTTAATTCTTTCCTTATGGGGAANTTGGTTCATACTATCAAAAAAAACTGGATAAAAAATAATAAGGCGGTTATTAATGGACAAACCTTTATCAAGATTTATGGGAGAGTTTTTAGGAACTTTCATTTTTGTACTAGTTGCTATTGGATCAGCCGGAGCAGCAGTCAATTTATCCCCTAATCTAGATCAAATAACAATACTAATAATTTCTATTGGTCACTCTATTGGTATATTAGTTGGTATTTTGATGGTCGGAAANTTAACTGGAGGACACCTTAATCCNGCAGTTACCTTAGCAATGCTTATTAGTAATAAAATTAATTTAAAGAATAGCCTTGGTTATATNCTAGCACAAGTAACTGGTGCATCATTAGCAGTTTTGATCATTCAATCTTTTATGTGGGAAATAGATGGTTTAGGTGTACACAACCTATCACAAAACGTATCTATATTAGATGGCTTTGTCATCGAAAGTATACTAACCGCATTTTTAGTTATTATAATAATGTTCGTTGTAAATGATAAAAATCCTCTTTCTCCTTTTGCAATATCACTATACGTATTAGTTATACATTTAGTTTCAATAAATCTTACAGGAGCTTCAATAAATCCAGCAAGATCTTTTGCTCCCGCCCTTATTCATAACGAATGGGCCAATCATTGGTTATATTGGATTGCTCCAATCACGGGAGGCATATTAGGAGCATCAATATACACATATTTGTTTGGATCGAAATCAGATAAAAAAGAATTCGGAAAATTAAACATTAAATAGTTATCTAATATGGGTTACTTGAATATCACTTAAGTTTATTGGACCGAACTTCCTAGAGTCAAAAGAATTTTTATTATTATCACCAAGTAAAATTATCTGATTTTGCTTGAGATTCCAACTATAACTTTTATTTTTATCAAAGGGTTCTGTTTCATGATACTGAGAATCAATAAAAAGCTTAGTTCCCTTAATTTCTATTTTTTCTAATGGTAACCCTATAATTCTTTTGATAAAAAATTTATTGTGTGAATCTTTATATCTTATAATTGAAAATCTTTCAATTTTATCATTAGTAAGGTTAAATCTTTTCATAAATAATATAGAATTGTTTTTTAAAGTAGGCTCCATGCTATGATCATTTATTCTAATGTAACGATATTTAGTAATTCCTGAAAAAAAATCCTTTATCATCATTAAGTAATTTTCAAAAAGTTTGTACGTTTTTATATGCATTTTTAGTTTTATTTTATTAGACTCTTTTATAATATAATCAATTAATAATTAAATATCTTGTTATTGAATGAGGAAATAAATGATAAATAAAATAATGAAATCTTTTGATAAAATAAATCCATTATACGACGGTGATGCATACGCCCATTGTGATATTCCATGTGGGATATACGACCCACACGATGCAATACAAGCAGCACAAACCGTGGTAAGAATGACTGAATTAATGGAAGAATTGGACGTTTCAGGTGGTCCATCTCCAAGTTTAGCTAACTCNATGATGAGATATGTTGCAGCTAAAGAAGAGCATGCAACAAAAGCTAAAAATGACATTNTAGTTATTTGGACTGATTACTTTAAGCCNGAGCACCTTGAAAAATATCCAGACTTGCATGAAAAAGTATGGAATGCCTGTAAGCTTGGATCCTACGTAAAAGTTAATGTTGATTTAGATAAAGCAAAAGAATTTAAATCTGCCTTAGAAGAAATAGGTAATATCTTTTGGGAAACCAAAAAGTAGTTAAAATTTATTATCATGGATTATTATAATCCATGATAATAAAGAATCATTGATTAAGAGCATTATATACCACTAATGGTGTGATAAATAACAATACCAAACCAATCGTCAAGCGTAATTTTCCTTGATGAAATTTACCGCCTATTTTAGAACCATAATACATTCCAAAAATTGATGGTGTGGTTATTAAAATAACTAAAAACCAATCTACTTTACCACTCAANAAATGGCCCATAAATCCAGATGATGTTATCAATATTGATAATCCNAAATTTGTTCCTGCTGCCAATGTTGGTCTAATTTTCAANACTTGTATCATTAAAGGAACTCNNAATACNCCTAGAGCAACNCCAATAATACCTCCAATAATACCTATAATAAATCCTGTAGTNACTTCGCTAGACAATCTTAAAAAAGATAAATTACCATCATTNAGATTATCTATANTAGCNGATATATTCTTTATTTCAGATATAGCTTTCTTAATCATAAAAAACGAAGANGCAACTAACATAGANGCAACTAATAATAAAACAAATTTNACTGAAACTGAATCGGCAAAAAAGCCTCCAAAAAATGANCCAATCATTGATGGCACACCGANTAATATAACNATACGAAAAATTATTCTTTTTTGTTTNAATGCAGGTATAGCTCCTGANATAGANCCTAAACAACTTGCAAAAAGATTAGTACTTGCCGCTANAAAAAAGTCTACACCAAAAAAATTCATTATTGGAACTCGAATTATACCTAAAGGTATCCCTACAATACCTCCTACAATTCCAATAACTAAGGATAAAAATAAAAGTAACAGAATAACTATAAATGATAAATCTGTTTGAAAAAAACTATCCATTATATAAGTCCTAATCTATCAAGTATCCTGTCAACCTCTATGTATTGTTCTTTGTCTGGCTTTAATGAGGGTAACTTAGCATTATCAGAACCTTTGGTAAAAATTCCACGTCTTACTAAAATATATTTATATATCCATGGAGCCAGACCAAGAGCTTGAGATAAAATCTTTGTTAATTCTGAATATTTTTGGTGTTCAATTTTTGCAGATTCAATATTACCTAAATTATATTCTTTCCAAATTTTCACGAACATCTCAGGCAATATTGGATGAGGCATTGTTCCTACAGACCCTCTGATAAACTCTTCAATTGCAAACGCTCCTCCTGCACCTCCAAATATAGTTACTTTATTGTTTTTATCAAGTAATTTTGTCTCGTGTACTCTTGGCATTGTTGGTGGAGTTTCTACCTTTACATATGATAAATTATCATTTCTATTAGCTAGCTCAACCGCCATTTTAGGTGTTACGGGAGCGGTAGGCTGATCTTGTAAAAAAATAGGTAAATCTACTGCATTAGCTATATCAAGAAAATAACCAAGGTGTTCCGAATAAGGATAAGACCAAAATGACGTAGGCCTTATCATGAGTGAATCAGCACCCAAATCTTTGGCTTTTTCAGAATTATAAATAGTTAGGTCTGTGCTTTCTCCACCAGTATTCATAACAACTAGAACTCGTCCATTATTAGTTTTTACTACATTTTTTAGAATAGAGTCTTTTTCTTTTTCATTAAACTTAAATATCTCTGATGCCACGGCTATTCCTACGCCATTTACTCCATTAGAGATCAACCATTCAACCTGGCGTTCTAGGTCTTCGAATACAATATTACCCTTGCCATTAATCGGAGTAGATATGATTGGTATGATCCCATCTATATTTTTAATTTTCATAATTTTTAACTCACAATCTTTGGTACCAATGTTAACAAAACCCCAGCTACAGTAGCTGTACCTATTACTCCTGCTAAATTCGGGCCCATTGCATGCATGAGTAAATGATTTTCAGGATCTTCTTTTAGACCCATTTCTTGTACTACTCTCGCAGCCATAGGAACGGCAGAAACTCCTGCAGCACCAATCATAGGATTTACTTTTTCCTTACTAAAAATATTCATAATTTTTGCTAAAATAATACCCGCAATCGTAGCAAATATGAACGAAATAAGCCCAAGGATAAATATCCCTATTGTTTCCCATTTAAGAAAAACACTTGCAGGCATAGTAGAACCTACAGCTAAACCTAGAAAAATAATTGTTACATTCATGAGAGAATTTTCAGATACATCCGCAAGCCTAGGAACTACACCGCTAACTTTTATTAAGTTCCCCAGCATAAGCATGCCTATTAATGCGGAAGCTGAAGGTACTAAAATACTTATTATCAATATACTTATTATTGGAAAAATAACCTTAACATAGTATGGTGTATCTTGAACTAATTGATTCATTTTTATTCTTCTCTCTTTTTTAGTAGTAAAAAGTTTTATCAATGGAGGTTGAATAATTGGCACTAATGCCATATATGAATAAGCAGCTATTGCTGTTGCTCCTACAATATCCATAACTTCTACATTAGACAATGATTCTCCGAGTTCCCTCATTCTTGTAGAAATAAATATTGTAGTTGGTCCATCTGCTCCTCCTATAATTCCTATGGATGATGCTTCAAGTAACCCAAAATCAAAAATCTTAAAATATCCTAATAATAGAGCTCCTAGCAAGGAAATAAATACTCCCATCTGAGCACCAGCTCCCAGTAATAAAGTTTTTGGATTACGCAACATAGGACCAAAATCCGTCGAAGCACCAACTCCTAAAAATATCAATAGCGGAAAAATATCAGATTCCATTCCAATTTTTTGAAAAGTTATTAATATACCTACTGGATGTCCTTCATTTTCTGACCTAACAAACTCAGACAATGGGAGATTTGCAAAAAGTAACCCCATGGAAATAGGAACTAAAAGCAAAGGCTCCTTCTTTTTAAATATTCCAAAATACAAAAGAGCGAAAGCAATAATCCACATAATTATGATTTGTGGATTATTGAAAACGGTCTGTATTCCTAATGTTAAATCTTCCAATGGTATCTTCCTAAAAAATTATTAGTTCCTGGCCATGTTGAACAGAATCGCCTTCCGATACTAAAATTCTACTTATAGTTCCATCCTTAGGGGAATTTATAATATTTTCCATTTTCATTGATTCTAATATCAATAGTTCATCGCCTATCTTAACAGTATCTCCAACTGAAACTTTCAATGCAAGTATAGTTCCAGGCATGGGAGAATTAACTGAGTTATTAACATTATTTTTACTTTTTTCTTTAGTATCTTCTTTGGTTTTTATAGGAAACTTTTTGGTTATTTTCCTTTTTGAAGGTTTACTATTTTTCAAATATTTAGATATATCAACAGAGTAATTATTACCATTAATTACAACCTCTACAGGTGACATTGAAATGTCGCCTACTTCAACACTATAGGATTCATTTCCTATATTTATTTGTATGTGGTTTGACTCAGACAAATATATTTACCTTCTTAAATTTACCTTATATATTGTGTAGTTGGTTGGCCTAAACTTCTCTGATTGCCGTTAGACCACCATGTACTAGAATTTTTGTTACTAATTTTATTAGTATCAATATCATTAAAGTCTTCGTTATTAACTTTCAACATATAAGCTACAGCAATAGCAGCAATTTGGCTTTCAGAAATATTAACTTTCTGATCAGGGATTCTTATAATCTCATTATTTTCGGAATCAATATTTATATTTTTTTTATTAGTTGTAGTTAAATAAATTACTATTTTTATAGATATAAAAATAAGAATTAATATAAAAAAAACAGTCAGCATTCCTACTGAAGTAACGTATATACCGTCTAATAATATTGATTCTCTAGAATCCAAAACAGTCTCCTGTAAATTAAATTTTGAATAAAATTTTTAAAAACAAACTAAATTCTAACAAAAAAACAAAAAAATTATAATTCTTTAATAAAATCTAAAGGCAATAATCGCCCATCTATGCCAATTAGATTTGCTTTATCTCCAAATAAATAGTCTAAACTAATATTTGAACCATTTACATTAAGTGAAATTTTTTCTAGATTTTCTTCATAAATACTTTGTTCAATGAGATTGATATTTTTTATATATATTTTTTGAGCTTCTACTATATCTATAAGAACAAATCTAAGTTTACTACCCGGTCTTAATTGGACTAATTTATTAAAATCGGTACTAATTACATTTGCTATCTTAGGATACCCACCGGTTGTTTGTGAATCTGAAAGTAGAACTATAGGCATTTTATCTCCTGGAACTTGGATTGACCCCTTATTAACATAATTAGAGATAATATCATGATTATCACCTTTCGTATGAATTTTTGGACCATCAAGCATCATCCCCTGGCGATTATATTGATCTGAAATATTAAAAATCGAATTAAAAAATAGTTTTTTAGATTTATTTGTAAATTTATTATATTCTGTAGATTCTAATACTCTAATTGATGTAACTTGATTGTTTGTTGAGAGAGTTGAATATTTATTTTTTACTTTGAAAATTTTTGGTTCAGGTAAATAATTTTTTTCTATATAATTAATTTTTGTATACTTATCAATTTTCTGGCCAAATATGCCTGAGTTAATATATACAGATCTTGAACCAAGATATTTTTTACTTTGTATGCCCCCTACAATGCTCAGGTAACAAATCCAGCCAGTCTCGAGAGTGCCTATGCTTATTTTAGATCCACGTGAAGCATAATAAGGTGTATTAACTAATATTAGTTTTTTGTCTAAATAATTCTTACCAATTGCACCAGTTATACAAAAAAAAGTAGGTTCTGAAAAAATGGCTTCAAAACCGCCACCTATAATTTCTATACTTGCATCATTTTTAGAATTTCCCAGAATGAAATTTGAAATGATATATGATTGACTGTCGAGTACCCCGCCTGAAGATACACCAATAGATTTCAAGCCATATCTACCATTATCCTGAACTGATGAAAAAAGACCTGGAGATATTACATCTAGGTATGGCACTTAGTCCTCCCTAAACCTGATAATATTCCCAGGAGCAATCAAAGATGGTATTTCATTGCTTATATCGAATAGAGTTAAGAAAGTTTTACCTATAATTTGCCATCCTCCAGGACTATCTATTGGATAAATTCCTGTTTGTTTTTCAGCTATACCAACTGATCCAGCTGGTACATTTATTCTAGGTTTTTTCAATCTAGGACATTCTATTTGACTGTTCATTCCACCTAAGTATGGAAACCCTGGTGAAAAACCAATCATATACACTCTGTAATCAACACCTGTATGTAGCTCAACTAATTTTTTTCTAGAGATTTTACAATGGTCAGCAACAAAGTTTATATCAGGGCCATATTTGCCTCCATATTTTACTGGAATATTTATAATTTTTTTTTCGTATTCGAATTTTTTGTCACCTAATTTTTCTATAAGAGACATTAAGAGTTCCTTAATCTCAAAAAAAGTTTTTTCGTCCTGTAGATATTCAATAGAAACAGAATTATAAGTAGGTATGATATCTTTCACAAAAGAATAGTTTTTTTCTGTTATAAATTTATAAAAACTATAAACTTTATCATTATCTTCAGGATTTATTTTATCTGAAAATTTTACTACTATGCTAGAATCTCCAAGATGAGAGATTTTAGTATTACTTATACTCATTTCTAGATATTTTCCATTTTTGATAAAGGCAATATTCTTATACCTTCATTGAAAAAACTTTCTTCTAAAGAATTAGCAATCAATATAGCTTTTGGATTATCACCATGAACACATATAGAGTCAGCTACAAAATCAATCTCCGTTCCATCATTAGCTACAACTTTACCTTCAATTATCAGTTTTTTAGATCTTTTTATAATTTCATCTATGTCATCTATAACTGCACCTGGCATAGATCTTGAAACCAGAGTACCATCTGAATTAACCCCTCTATCCGCAAAACATTCTCTAGCTACTCTAGCATTTTTAGATTTTGCAACCTCTTCCCATAAAGAACCCGCCAAAACAACATGTATCAGATCTGCATCAAATTTCATAATAGTATCAACAACTATACTAGCAATTCTTTCATCTCTTGCAGCGGCATTATATAAGGCTCCATGTGGCTTTACATGTTGAATTTTTTTTTCATTAGTAAAACCAATCAGCGCACCAATCTGATATGTTATTATGTTTGATATTTCTTCATTTTCAAGATGCATATCTCTTCTACCAAATCCAAGCCTATCTGGGTATGCTGGGTGCGCACCTATACTAACATCATTTTTTTCACATAAATCTACAGTTCTTTTCATATGGTTTGGATCTCCCGCATGAAAACCCGTAGCTATATTTGCAGAAGAAATTACTTCAATAATCTTCTCATCATCACCTAAATTATAAATCCCATAGGATTCACCTATATCAGCATTCAAATCTATTTGAATATTTTTATCTGTCATAATAAAAGCTATACTAAGGGTAAATAAATTCTACTACCAGTTTGCCATGATTCTTGAACCGCATCAGTGAATTCCATATATTTTAATGAATCAACAAAATTTGATCTGGTTATTTGTTCCTTGCCCCTGATGGCATTGATAAATTCTTCTTCTACTCTCCACTTACCTTGTTTTTCTTTTGGGATTTTAATTGTTGACATGGATTTTTCACCCTTAGAAGCCCCTTCAACTATAGGCACCTCATTTGGACCTTTACTTCTAATTCTAATAGTACCTTCAGTTCCATAAATCCAAAGATCCATAGGTTCAGAAAATGGCCCACTCACTGAACTCATTGAAAGATTAACATTTCCCCCACCAGTCAATGAGTATATTACATCAATTTGATCTGGAATAGAAACAAAGTATTTTTCTCCATTCCAATTTGGTCTTTGTTTAACTACTATTTGAGACTGTGCCATTACTGAATTAGCTGGCCCTACGAGTCTCATTAAATTTTCGTACCAAATACCTAGAAACATGACATTGTTTCCTGAGTATTCTCTTATTTGCCTCCAATGCACTTCAGTTGATGAATCAGGATAAGCATTACCATCACTGACTCTGATATTAACATTTATTATATCTCCCAAATAACCTTCTGAAATAATATCGATTAAGTGCGCTTCGCAATGCATTAAGTGTGGAGGAGGAACAATTTGAGTTACTAAGTTTGGTTTCACCTCAGATGCATGTAGCATTTCACGGGCTTCGAGAGCATTAGAAGCCATTCTTGCCTCACATAAAACATGTTTATCATATTCAAGAGCAGCAGTAGTAATTATTGAATGCATATATGGCCAAGTACCAATACAGACAGCATCTATTTCTGGATCTTCGATTAAGTCCATCCAATCATTATATATATTTTTAATTTCATATTTTTCTGCTACTAATTTTGAAGATTCAACACTTCTATTTGCTACACCTAAAAGTTCGACATTTGGCATAGCTCGAAATCCAGGAATATGGCGAAATGTGGTGTTCGTGCCAGCTCCAATAAAACCTACTTTTATTACTTCATTTGACATTACTCAACCCTTTGTTATTTATTCATCTTTAACTATTTGCGTATAATAAGTATTATATAAATATAAAAAAAATCAATATTTTCAGTAATATAAAAATCATTATATTTAAATGTTATTGGTAAGGAAAAGATATGGATATACCTAATGAAGTAAAACTACTCGACAATGGAGTAAAAATTTTATGGGCAGACAAAATACATTGCATTTATCCATATAAGTACCTTAGATCACAATGTGGATGCGCTAGTTGTGTAGAAGAAATGACAGGAAAAAAATTATTAAATGTATCAGCTATACCTGAAGATATTATCATAGTTGATTATTTTGAAGTTGGAAAATACGCACTGCAATTTTTATGGTCAGATGGCCATAGTACAGGCATTTATCCATATAGTGTATTGCGCAAAATGAGTCAGATTGATAAATCAGTAATATGCAAGTAAAAAACTCGCATATTACATCTTAAAAACTATAAAATTACAAACCCAAAACCTGTTTAACTGAATAAATTACGTCTGCTGGTTGAGGCATGAACGCTTTTTCTAAATCTCTGTTATATGGAACAGGACTATGTGGAGCTGTAACTCTCTTGATTGGTGAATCTAAATAATCAAAACCTTTATCAGCTATAACTGCGGCAAATTCAGATGCCATTGAAGCTCTTGGGGTATCCTCATCTACAATCACAACATTATTTGTTTTCTTTACAGATTCAATAAGAATATCTTCATCAAATGGAGATAGTGACATCATGTCTATAACTTCACAACTTATACCATCTTCTTCTAATTTTTTAGCAGCCTCTTGACATACAATTGAGGTATATGACATACCCACAAGAGTTATATCATTACCATTTCTCAAATATCTTCCCTTTCCTATTTCAATCGTATAATCCTCATCAGGTACAAAGCCAGATAAATTTATCAATTTTTTGTCATTTACCAAGAAGACGGGATCATCATCTCTAATAGACGCAGCCAATAACCCTTTAGCAGAGTAGGGATCAGAAGGGACTACAACTTTTAAGCCTGGAATATGAGCAAGCATTGAGTAAAAACTTTCCGAATGTTGTGCTGCATGCCCAGTTCCTGCCCCCGATCGAGCAAAAAGAGTCATAGGTACCTTTGTCTGTCCGCCAAACATATATCTACTTTTTGCAGCGTTAGATAATAATTGATCATAGGCTACCGTAACAAAGTCAAAATACATTAGATCAACTATGGGTCTAAGCCCAGTTAATGCTGCTCCAACTGCTGCTCCAGTAAAAGCTGCTTCGGAAATAGGCGCGTCTCTAATCCTCTTTGGACCGAATTCCTGAATAAGTCCTTTTGTAGCAGCAAAAGGACCTCCCCATGCATCAAGAGGTTCTTTCGTTTTTTTGTCAAAACCACCAGAAATGTCTTCTCCCATCAAGAATACATTTTCATCTCTAATCATTTCAGCTCTAAGAGTATCCCTAAATATATCTCTAAACCTCATCTCTTTACCAGGTACATTTTCATATCCTGGACCTAATGGATTTATGTTAGTTTTTTCAACCATATATTTTCTCCTTATTTATCTCAATCCTTCAATAGAATTAGAGTATTCAACGTAAACATCTTTATACAAATCATTAATATTTGGCATAGGACTATTCAACGCAAATTCAACAGCTCCTAACATTTCTTTTTCAATTTCAGACTGAATCGTTTCAAGTTCAGTTTTACTCATAAGTTTTTGTTCTTTGACTCTTTTTTCAAAATTAATAATAGGATCTTTTTGATGAAATAATTTTTCTTCTTCATCAGTTCGATATTTTTTTGTATCATCTGCATGAAAATGTCCGTGGTATCTATAAGTTTTCATTTCAATAAGCGTTGGACCCTCGCCTGCCCTAGCTCTTTTAACAGCTTCACCGGCAGCATCATAAACTTCAAAAACATCCATTCCGTCAACTACAATACCAGGCATACCATAACCTTCAGCCCTTGATGCAATATCTTCTGTTGATACTGCATACCAAGCAGGAGTAGCTTCAGCATACCCATTATTCTCGCATGCAAAAATTACAGGCAATTTCCATACAGAAGCCAAATTCATAGATTCGTGCAGAATTCCTTGGGAAGTTGCACCATCACCAAAAAACGAAACCCCTATTGAATTAGTTTCATCACCTTTGTATTTAGCTGTCAGCGCGGCACCCACTGCTAGAGGTATAGATGCACCAACAATAGCATTTGCTCCCAACATACCTTTTGAAAAATCTGCTATATGCATAGAGCCTCCCTTACCTCCACATTGTCCTGTAGAGCGCCCCATAATTTCAGCCATCATTGCACTTGTATCTAAACCTTTTGCTATACAGTGTCCATGACCTCTGTGTGTAGAACCTATCCAATCATTTTTAGTAAGATGAGCACAAATTCCTGTAGGAGGTGCTTCTTGTCCGTCCGATGGATGAGTTACACCCATAGCATTACCTTTAAAAGTTTGCTCAAGCATTGTTTCCTCAAAACGCCTAATTCTATACATAGTCTCGTAAATCCACTTAAGTTTCGTCTTTGGAATAGTCAAAATGTACCTCTCTAGTCGATTAATATATTAAAATAGAACATAATGTTTTAATAATTGCACAAAGTAATTTATATGTATATTGCTATTCGGCGTAATTATTATAAATAATGCTTAAAACACTAATTTTAATCAAAATTTACAACAAATTATGTTTTTGAACATTGCATAGATTTTAGGTAATGAATAAAATTTATAAAGATTAGAAAAATTATATACAAAAATTTACGAAATAATTTTCTTAGGAGTTTAATTTTTAAATGGATCCAGCACCACTTTCAAAGGATCAATGGGCAGAGGTAGGAATGGCCCTCAAGTTTTTATGGTTAGCACTTGGCTTTGCAATAATGGCAGGACCTTCGCTTCTTATTGCTCATGCAATGATTCCTTCAGCAGTGGATGACAAATCAATTGATGGAAAGTGGACAAAGATTAGAAAGCCTCTATATGCATTTGGAATTCTATGCGTGATTGGAATCATTGGATCACTGATAATGTTTTCTCAAAACTTGAACTTCCTCCAAGAAACTTATTCAAGATTTTGGATATAAGTATTACAATAAATTAAGTAACGAGTAAAAATTTGGATTTGGAAAATAAAAATAAAGATCATAAATCTAAATCAGGTAATTTCAAATTACCAAAATTACCTATTAAGCTACCAAAATTACCTATCAAGCTACCAAAACCCCCTCCTCCACCAACTCACCTAGGTGATGTTGAACTACCTAAAACATTAATGTACTTGCTACCTATCGGAGGGCTTTTCACTCTAGCTTTTGTCGGAGCTATTGGCTCATTTATTATAACTGCGTGGTGGGGTCAGCCAATTCCTGTATTAGGTTTTGAACAAACATTTGACCAACCCATCAATTTTCCTCATACAGTTCACGCTTCAACTAAGCAATTAGACTATAAAGACGCTGATGGTAACGTAATGGTTGGCCTTGGAACAGACTGTACTTTTTGCCATAGAACGGTAAATAAGAATACAGCAGCTGGAGCAAACGCATATATCCCACCAGTAAATTTTTGCGCGAATTGCCATGGAGTAATCGGCTCAGAAGATAATGTTCAATTAAATATTTTAAGAGATGCAGCTGGAATTATTGGTGATGATGGAACTTCTCCAATTAACTGGAGAAGGGTCCACAGGTTACCTGACCATGTGAGATTTGTACACGAACCTCACATAAGGTACCTGTCTGCAAACCCAGAACATATCAAAGGTGAAACAGATGGAGTTTCAACAGGTCCTTCAGCTGTATGTTCAACTTGCCATGGAAATGTAGCTTCAATGGAAAAAGTTTATCAGGTCGAACCTCTAAAAATGAGACAATGTGTTGACTGCCATCGAGATAATGGCGCCCCTACGGATTGTGCGACGTGCCACCACTAATTTTATACTAAAGGACAAAAAGTAAAATATGAAAATAAATCGAAGAGAATTTCTATCACTTACGGGTAAATCAGCCGCTGGAGCAATGATTTTTGCAGCCTGTGGATTGCCTGAAAAGGAACTAATTGTCCAGAGTCCAGTAGGTTACCCAGAAGACTTAGTTAGAGGAGAAGATGCTTGGTACGCAACAAGTATGCCTGATTATGCAAATGGGGATGGTGTGATAGTCCGAGTAGTTCAGGGTAGAGCTACCAAGGTAGAAGGAAATCCAGATCACCCTATAAACAGAGGAGTAGCTACTGCAAGATATGACTCAACTCTTCAAATACTATATCATCCAGACAGAATAAAAGAACCTTTGAGCAGATATTCTAAATCAGGAAATGTCATTAATGTTTCATGGAATAAAGCAACTAATGACCTAAGAAATATGATTCGAGACTCAAAGGACAAAATAACAATTGTAACCAACCCTCTAAGAAGTCACTCATCATACGTTTCAAGTGAGTTTGCTAAAAAATTTGGAGCAAAAAATATGTATTTTGATCCAATCAATCAAAATACCCAACAACATACATTGAAAAGAATATTTGATTTAGATAGATTACCCCATTTTGATATAGAAAACTCACAAACAATTCTTTCTTTTGGAGCAGATTGGCTAAGTACATGGTACTCTCCAGCTCAATATAATGAAATGTATGGTGCATTTAGAGAAGGTAATGGTGGCGAAAGAGGTTATTTTGTTCATGTTGACCCAAGAATGTCTAACACAGCGGCATCTGCAGATCTTTGGTTGTCACCTATACCAGGAACTGAAAGTGATCTTGCTCTTGGAATAGCATATGAAATTATTACTAATAATTTAGTTGAAGAAAAATTTATTAATCAATTTTTGTCTGTAATTGATTTTAATTTAAATGAATATTCGACCTCTATAGTTGCAAAAAAATGTGATATTTCTGAAGAGAAAATAAAAGAAACAGCTAAACATTTCGCTAAGCATACTCCATCTATTGCATTCGGAGGCGGGTCATCCGAAGCTCATACAAACGGAACTTTTACTACTACTGCTATTTACTGTCTAAATATTCTTACTAATTCAATCAATACAAAGGGCGGTATTATACCTAATCCAGAATCAGTACTACCAAAAATCAATTCTACTGCTACTGGAAATTCACTTGCCGATTGGGAAAATGAAATTAATAGATGGTCTAACGGAGAAGTAAAAACTTTGATAATACGTGGGGCAGATATACTTCACGGAATGCCAGAATTTACTGGAATAAAAGAAGCAATTAGCAAAGTAGAAAATGTTGTTTGTTTTGGACAGGTTTATAATGACACCATGGACTATGCTGATCTAATACTCCCAGAAGATACATGCTTTGAATCTTGGGATACAAATATTCCTGAACCTGCGCCAGGTTATCAGGTTTTAGGTACTCAGCAACCCATCGTAGGGCAAACCATGACCTCAGATGGTTCAGGAGTTATTAGTAATTCTAAAAGTTTTGGTGATTTAATTTTGCAAATATCTAAAGACTTAGGTGAAAATATTGGTAACGATATGGAATCAATGATTAAAGGCGACCTAAAAGAACTTCACGGCAATGTTTCTGATGGTTCCATAATTTCAAATAGTTCAGATAATTTTACAAATGGAATTTTACAAAGAGGTGGATGGTGGAATTTATCGAATAAAAACAAAAATTTCAAATTATCAACTAAAGGTATTTCCAGCATTAAATCAAATAGTGATTTTTCATCTATTGACCATCACTCAGATGAAGAACAAAATTCTGGTGATAAACATCATTCTTCGGACTTTTTCCTTGCACCTTTTATATCGAATTCCATTTTAGATGGAAGACTAGCTTATGCACCATGGGCTCAACAAACTCCAGACCCCATCTCTTCTGCATCTTGGTCAACGTGGGTCGAGATTAATAGCCATCAAGCAGAAGATTTAAACATCAGGGAAGGAGATATTCTTCAGATTGCTTCATCTAATGGTAGTATCGAAGCTCTAGCATATCCACACCCCGGTATAAGACCAGGAGTAATAGGAGTACCAATTGGGCAAGGAAACAAAAATGGCGGTAGGTATGCAGAAGGAAGGGGTTCGAATGTTCTTTCAATTCTTGCAAATATGCGAGATTCTGAATCTGGTGCTTTGGCATGGGCAGCAACCAAGGTTACTGTTAGTAAAACCGGTAACAGGAGAAAAGTGCCAAAGATGGAAGGTGACGTAGAAGCAAGGCCTGTAGAACCTGGAGTACCAGTTCTTGTTGTAAGCCCTAATGAAACTGCTAAGGAAGCCCAAGAGCATAATCACCATCAATATCAAAAAGAACTATTTGAAAAAAAAGATTCAAAATCAAAAAGTGATCACTAATTAAGGAAAAAATAAATGACAACAGATGTTGAAAAATTTGGAACAAGAAACTGGGGGATGATTGCTGACCTTGATAAATGTACAGGTTGTCAAGCCTGTGTACTTGCTTGCCAAGCAGAAAATAATATTCCTATAAATACTGAAGATAGAGTTGAAAGAGCTAGATCAATTTCATGGATTAGGGTTGAAAGATACTGGGAAGGAGATTTTCCTGATACAAAAGCAAGATTCATTCCTATAATGTGTCAACACTGTGAAAACGCTCCTTGCGAGCCAGTGTGTCCTGTATATGCCAGTTATCATAACTCAGAAGGATTAAATGTACAGGTTTATAATCGGTGTGTCGGAACTCGATATTGTGCAAATGCTTGCCCATATATAGTAAGATTTTTTAACTATTGGGATCCAGTTTGGCCTGAATCATTAAGGAATCATTTAAATCCTGATGTAACTATTAGGTCTAGAGGAATAATGGAAAAATGTAGTTTTTGTATACAAAGAATTAATAGAACTTCACGAAAAGCAAAAAGTGAAGGCAGAGAACTGGAAGACGGAGAAATTCAAACAGCATGTTCTGCAGCATGTGGAACGCATGGAATAGTTTTTGGAGATCTAAACGATCCAGAGAGTAGGGTGTCAAAGTTAAGAAATCATAAAAGAGCATTCACACTGCTTGAACAATTCGGAACAGATCCAAATGTGATTTATTTAGCTAAAATTGATCCTAACAAAAAAGGTTCAGAAGAAGGACATCACTAAATGGTCAATTTACCTAAAAAAGAAACTCATAATTCTCATCATACTTTACCCCCAGAAAATGTAGAGTCTGCTGTGATAGTTAGGGACTTAATTGATACAACTAATGGAACATCAAACAGTTTCAAAATTATTGCTATTGGGCTAGGAATAATGTCAGTTCTTGGGATAATTGCACTAATATTAAAATGGATAAACTATGGAGATGATTCAACAAGGTGGGGTTATGTAGCAGCTCTAGTATCTTTTTTACTTTCTATAACTGGAGGAGCACCAATGGTTGCTATGGGGCCAGTGATGGCAAAAGCAAATTGGGTAAGACCTCTTACAAGATTAGCTGCAATATTTTCTTTTGCCGGTATATCTACAATAATAGTATTAATTCCATTATTATTTTTACTCCCTCCATTAGTCGTTGATGGTACAAGAAGAAGGAGTATATGGTTTGAAGCTCCTAATTATTCACCACATATATGGGGAATAATTGGTATGGTTCTACTATTAATCACTGGAATAGCATTATTCTACTCTGCCGCCCTACCTGATTTTGCAGCTATGCGAGAAAACTCCACTGGTTGGAGGAAAAAACTAGGAAAGAAACTATCTAGAGGATGGGTTGGTACAGATTCACAGTGGAGAACTCTGAGAATGAGAATAGGAATGTTTGGAACCTTCTATTTCTTTGTTATGGTAATGGTAAATTTCCTTTATACTACTGATTTTGCTCAGGGTGTTGTGCCAGGGTGGCGTGATGCAATTTTTACTCTGTATCATACAGTTTCTTCATGGCAAGGTGGTGTAGCAGCGCTCGTTATAGCATTATGGATAGTAAGAAGAAAAATGAATTTAGAAAAATATATACATCTTGATGCATTTTGGTCATTAGGAAGATTATTATTTGCTTTGACTCTACTGTGGATATACCTCTTTTACTCTTCTTTCATCGTCTTCTGGTATGGTAGATCAGAAAACGACAAAGCAACCTTAGACCTACTAGTTAAAGGTCCAATGATTTGGGCTTTTTTTGCCGGAGCTGCATTTATTTGGCTAGTCCCTTGGTGGATACTAATATGGAATAGAGTAAGAAAAAGTATAAATGGTATGGCGATTGGTGCCTCTGTAATTATTTTTGGGCTTCTACTAGACAGAATACGTTTATTCGTAGCTGCATGGTCTGTACCTCAAGAACATATTCATCAGAAATGGTTAAAACAGATACCAGATACAATCTACCCTGATGTATACGATATAGTTATAGCTATTGGCAGTATATCTATGTCTATTCTTATAGTGATGCTAATGACAAAAATTATTCCTGTGTTATCTATATGGCAAATCCAAGAGTTTAATTTGCTATCTAAACCAATAAAATATATTAAAGGTCATGCAACTTTGATTGCTAAGCCTGATTAGGAAGTATAAAAAATATGCAACAAAAAAGAAACCTAAGTCAAGAATATACGAATCGAGTATTACTTAACGGCACACTTCAAACTCCGAAATGGTGGGCGCCTACTGTTGCAGGTCTTGGTTTTGTTGTACTAATTGGAGTAATTATCATAGCTACTATGATTAATAGAGGCCTAGGCCTCACTGGACTTTCACGGCCAGTATACTGGGGATTATTTATTACTACCTTCGTTTTTTGGGTAGGTATTTCACACGCAGGAATCATGATATCCGCTATCTTAAGACTGACTCAAGCGGAATGGAGAAGACCGGTTACTCGAGCAGCAGAACTTCTGACTGTTTGTTCATTGTTTACTGCGCTAGTATTCCCTCTTATCCACGCAGGTAGACCATGGAGAATAGCATACTGGATACTTCCATACGATATTTCTAGAGGAATTTATCCTAATATTAGATCGCCACTTATAATGGACCCTGTTGCTATAAGTACTTATCTAACTGGTTCAACACTATTTTTATATATTGCATTACTACCAGATTTAGGTGTTCTTAGAGATAGAACAACTGGATGGAAAAATGCTTTTTATACTTTGTTAGCGCTAGGATGGAAAGGTAACCCAAGACAGTGGCAAATGCAAACTATTGGAGGAATATTACTTTCAGCACTTATGTTGCCTATATTCGTTTCAGTACACTCAATTGTTTCTTGGGACTTTGCTGTAGCCTCTGCAGTTGAAGGTTGGCATTCAACAATTTTTGCTCCTTACTTCGTTATTGGAGCTGTACACTCAGGAGTATCAGCCGTTGTTACTATGATGGCTCTAATGAGATGGTTATGGAAGTGGGATGATTTTATTCGTCCAGAACATTTTGATGCCCTGGCAAGATTATTGATAGTTGTAGCAACTGGATGGCTAGCATGTACATTCTTGGAGCTAATATTTGCCTTATACGGTCAAGATGCTCCTGAAATAGCGCTTAGAGAAATGCAAATATTCCAATGGCCTTGGAATTTATTATTTATAATTTTCATGGTTACTGGTTACATAATACCAGTACCTGTATGGTGCGTAAAAAAATTTAGAAACAACATAGCAATTATGTTCTGGACTTCAATACTAGTCAACGTTGGTATGTGGCTAGAAAGATTCTTAATTATTGTTCCAGGACTAGCTAGAAGAACACCTTTTGTTTTCACTTGGGAAGCTTATAGGCCTAGTCCTGTAGAATGGGCAATAATGATCTGGTCTTTTGCGTGGGTTTCTTTACTAATGTTACTATTTTCAAGATTTTTTCCATTAGTACCATTATTTGAACAAAAAGAAAGTCAAGTATTTACAGACGATATACAAATAGGTAGGGCAAAAGTTCCTGCAATAGTTAGAGAAGTAGAGTAAAGGAAAATTTTATGAGTATTAGTATGATAGGATTGTTTCAGGAGGCAACACCAGCAGCGGATGCAATGGATGGACTGAAGAACGCAGGTTTCGAACTTGGTTCATTTGATGTTCTTACTGGAACTCCATACCCAGAAGGCGCTTTTGGGGAACATGTTCCTCAACACAGATTGTTTAGATTTCCAGCCTTTGGAGCTATAATTGGATTCACACTTTCGTTATTTTTAACTGCAGCTACCCAAATAGCATATCCACTTGTTACGGGCGGAAAACCAATATTATCAATTTTTGCGATGCTTATAATTATGTATGAGCTAACAATGCTAGCAGGTGTAATTTCTACTGTTATTGGAATAATTTTTGAATCAAGGTTACCAAATTTAAAAATGGGTGCTTATGACAGAAGAATAACCGAGGGGTGGATCGGAGTAGTTATAAATCTAGATGATGAATCAAGAGCAGATGACGCAGAAAAAGTCTTAAACTATGCCGGAGCAGTAGAAATTAAAAAAGCATGAAAAAGTTTATTAGTTTAAATAAAAGATTTTTAGTAAGTATCTCATTAGTATTGCTAATGATTAGTTGTGCTGTCCAAGAAAATAATACATATCCAATAGAAACTTTCACAGAAATGCATTATTCACAGTCATATAGAGCACAAGAACCTCCTAGACTTGCGGCTGTAGTAGATGCAGTTACTTTCAATTCTGAAGGAGGACCTGAAGTTGTTCTAAATGACATAGAATATCCTAATTATGAAAATTATGATGTTTATTTAGCATCTGAATTATATAGAGTTAACTGCTCAACATGTCATGGTGTAACAGGTCTAGGGGATGGAAGCGCAACAAAACATATTATTTCTAAAAATAATTTTTACTCTAAAGTAAACGGAATGCCTCATAATGCTCCTGCTAATCTAGTTGATTCTGCAGCTAACAGGCTTAATACTCACGACCTAATGATTACATACATCAATGCAGTTAGCGAGGGTCAGTTAATGCCAGCTTTCAAAAAGTTATTAACTCAAAAAGAAATACGTGAAATAGTTTATTATATTTTTGATAAAGAAAACGGTCTAAGCAAATAAATTTAGTAAATTATTGTTATAAAATTAAGTATGATCAAAATTAATTTTATAAGTTTATGTCTCATAGCAATTGTTTTTTTTACAGGTTGTATTCAAGAAGACGATCTTTCTAATGAACAAAAATATCATAAGTTAGCATCGGAAATAATGTGTCCTGTTTGTGACGCCCAAACAATTGAAGGTTCTAATTCTCAAGTTTCAATAGATATGAAACTAAAATTAAAAACTCTTGTAAACCAAGGAATGAGCAGCCAAAACATTAGAGAATACTTCATAGATCGGTATGGATCCGATATCATAGCATCACCTTCATCAACAGGATTTAATTTAATTGCTTGGATTATGCCAATAATTATATTTTCATTATTATTATCAATTTCCTTATACACTATTAGAAATATGAAAAATTCAAATACGAAAGAAAAAGAATACAAGGAAACATTAAACGAATATTTAGAGTATGTTGAGAAAGAAATTATAGAATTGGAACAAAAAAATGTCTAATTTAGGAAATATATCTTTAGTACTTGGAACTCTGTTATGCATTTACTCTCTCTTATCAGTTAATATTGGCTCGAAAATGAAAATAAGTGAACTTTCAATTAGTGGTAGAAATGCATATTACATGACTAGTATAACTTCATTATTGGCATCAGCTACCCTAATTTATGCATTTGTAAATAACGATTTCTCAATTAAATATGTAGCTGACCACTCCAATACAATCATGAACAAAGCATTTGTATGGGTTGCTTTTTATGCGGGTAATGAGGGTTCTTTACTTTATATATTATTAATTCTCTCAGTAGCTTCATCATTAACAATAAAATTTATTCCTAAAAGTTATAAATTCTCATCAATTAAATCAATAATTTCAGTATTCAGCATAATTCAGCTTTTTTATTTATTGGTGCTTATATTTGGTGCAAACCCTTTTACAACTATATCAAACGTACCAGTAGACGGTAGAGGAATGAATCCTTTACTAACTCATCCGGCTATGTTTTCTCATCCTCCGATGTTGATGGCAGGACTGATAACAATAACTATACCTTTTACAATCTGCATAAGTGCATTAATATCAGGAAATTTTACAGATGATTGGATTGATACTGCAAGAATAACAGCAATTTTATCCTGGGGGATATTAGGAGTAGGAATGCTTATCGGCGCTTGGTGGGCATATACTATTTTAGGATGGGGAGGATACTGGGGTTGGGATCCCATAGAAAACGTAGCATTAATGCCTTGGTTAGTGATGACAGCTTTTTTACACTCAATAATGGTACAAAAAAGAAGGAAAATGTTTAGAATCTGGAATATTGTCCTACTTAATATAGCATTTGTACTAGCTCAACTAGGAATGTTCATTAATAGAGGTGGTCCTGTGGTAAGCGTTCATTCATTTGCTTCATCTACATTAGGAATGATATTTTTACTATTTATGATAGCTAGTATAATTTTTGCTTTTGGTATTTTTCTGTGGAGATTACCAAGATTAAAATCTGATCGAACAATAGAATCATTTCTATCTAGAGAATCTTCACTGCTAATAAATAATTTTTTATTTATTACAGTAATGGCAATTACTTTATGGGGTGTAATCTTTCCAATTTTTTCTGATT
>PASL01000020.1 GCA_002712125.1 Chloroflexota bacterium
TCCTGATAGTTTTTCATCAGAAGGGGCTGCAGGAGCTGCAGTAGCTGCAGGAGCTGCAGTAGCTGCAGGAGCTGCTACAGAATCATCATCGTCACTTCCACAAGCAGCAAATAGCCCAATACTTAGAATAGCAAAACCAAGAACCAGCCATTTAATTTGATTATTTATATAATCATTAATTTTAAGAAACATATTGTTCTTAACTCCTTATTTCGGTTATAAAACCTTAAATTTTCCGTGTACCACAAATTTATGTAGTATGTTACAAAATAGTAACTATTATAAGATTCAGATTAAAGAATTAAGAGAATGTTAAATCAAGAATTTACAATGTTAAATCAACGTTAAATTNAACGCATACTTAAAATGTCATTTTGGAATACTAAAGGTAAATTTACTTCCCTTAGTAATCTCACTCTCNACAAAAATNTCACCTTNGTGGGCTTCAATTATATGCTTTGAAATTGCTAAACCTAGGCCAGATCCANCTTTTGATCTTGAAGAATCTGACTTAAAAAATCTCTCGAATATGAAAGGTAAATGTTCTTNTATAATACCTTCTCCATCATCAGAGACTGAAAATAAAATACTGGTTTTTGACAAAGATGCANAAATATTGATATTTNCATNCTTTGAAGTCCACTTAATTGCNTTACTAAGTAAGTTACCAAAAACTTGTTCTATCTTACTTATATCAACTTTGATAGTTATATCTTGTTCTAATTTTTTTATTTTGAGATTTATNCCTAAATCTTCACATTGAANAATGAATCTATTATAAGTNTCTTCTATCATTTTATTGACAGAGGTATCCTTTTTTACAAAATTTTCTTCACCTAAATCCATTTGAGTCAAGCTCATCATTTCATCTATTAATTTATTCATNCTATCTACATCTTCNANTATCAATAAAGTAAATTTTTCTGTAGTGGATTGNTCCTTAGAAATTTCTAAAGTTTCTGCNGATGCTTTAATACCTGCAAGAGGAGTTCGAAGCTCATGAGAAACATTTGAAAAAAACTCTTTTCTTGAATTATCAGCTTTTCTAATTTCAGTAAGATTAGTAAATATAACAAGTATCTNATTGAATGNTTCTTGGTCAGANAAAAAAAATGGTGCAGCATANACCAAGATACTTTTCTCATCTGAAAAAAGATTTAATTCTATAGATTTATTTTCTTTAGTNGAAAAAACGTNATCAATCATTGATAAAAATTCATCATTTCTTACAAAATCATTGATGTTCATACCAACATAAGGATCAATATTCGTACCTAATAGCTTTACTAATGCTGGATTGAAATTTTCAAGTTCTTTATTAGAATTAATTATTAATATTCCTTCATTTATAGAGTTAATTATTGCATCAGATGTAATTTTATTTTCTAAAGTTTGAACAATTTCCTGACTTAATGAATCTAAAACTCTATTAATTATTTTCGAATAATTTTCTAANCGAGTATTTTTAAAATTACTTAATCTGCCTATACTATTTTCTGAAGGGAGAGAAATCAATTCTCTATAAAAGTTTCTAAAATGTATTGAGTTTATTAGGCCAAAAGATAAATTAATTATTACCGAAGCAATTATAAATAAAAATCCAGCTNTCAAAGAAAAAAAAGAAATTATTATNCCAATAAAAAGTGAAATAATTACAAAGTAAGAATTATTAAAAATTATAGATAATATGTATATTAATTTGTTTCTAAGCAAATNACACCTAATAATTTAAANACTAAAACTATACAATAACCNTATACCCTACAGCCCGTACAGTNCCAATAATGGCTTTTTGCGATGAGTTTTCAATTTTTGANCNCAACCAACGTATATGAACATCAACCGTTCTTGTATCACCTATATAATCAAATCCCCACACATCTTTTAATAATTGCTCACGAGTAAATACTCTACCAGGAGANGATGATAAATAAGCAAATAAATCAAACTCTCTTGCTCGTAAATCTATATTATTTCCATCAACTATGACTTCTCTTTTTAATTTATCAATAATNACTCTNTCTNCTAGCTTAATTATNTCTTNAGNNTTTGNNTNTTTCANATCTACATTCATCTTCATTCTTCTNAGTTGTGATGAAATTCTTGCNANAAGTTCTCTCATACTGAAAGGCTTAGTAATATAATCATCTGCACCAGATTCAATACCGTAAACTTTNTCAAATTCTGAATCTTTTGCNGTNAGNATTATTATAGGTAAAATAGAACCATCTCTTCTAAGANTTTTACATATTTCAAGNCCANTTAATTTTGGAAGCATTAAATCTAATAAAATAAGATCTACGGGCTTTGATNTTGCTATNTTCAAACCTTCAGCACCATCTTCTGTACTATATACGTTNTATCCTTGNCTTATTAAGTTATAACGAATAGCTTCACGTAATGTTCTATCATCCTCAACTAAAAGTANATTAAATTGGTTTTNATNAAAANTCTTTTTNTTATCATTCATGTTAATAAATATACTATTTAGTTAATAAATATACTATTTAATAGTTAAGAAAAAAATTAAATNANATTTAGTTNGNTCCGAATTTACTATCTACATAATCATCAACTAGNCCNATAAAATCTTTTGCAATTGATGAGCCTGATAAAAATTTCGCCCTTTGACCATCTATGAATACAGGTGCCTTAGGATCTTCTCCTGACCCAGGAAGTGAAATTCCAATATTTGCTGCTTTAGACTCCCCAGGTCCATTAACAACACATCCCATAACCGCAACTTCTAAAGTGTTTGAGTTAGGATATCTAGACTTCCATTCTGGTAAACGAATATCAATATGAGATTGGATTTCTTGAGCTAACTCTCTAAAAAATGTTGATGTAGTTCTACCGCATCCAGGGCATGAAGTAACTGCTGGCCTGAACCTTCTAATTCCTAGTGATTGAAGAATATCTTGACATAAACGAACTTCCTTTGCCCTATCACCGCCAATCTCTGGTGTTAATGAAGATCTTATAGTATCACCTATGCCTGACTCTAATAAAATACTTAGAGCTGCGGTTGTGGAAACTACTCCTTTTTGTCCCATACCTGCCTCAGTTAGACCTAAGTGTAAGGGAAATGGGGACTTTTCTGAAAGTTCTCTGTATACAGCAACCATCTGATTCAATCTAGAAACTTTACATGAAATAATAATATTATTTTCATTCAGCCCCATATCAATTGCAGCTTCAGCGCTAGAAAGAGCACTTTCTACTAATGCTTGATTTTCTACTAGTTCAGCACCCAGAGGATTTTTCAACCTAGAGTTTTCATCCATTTTTAAAGCTAAAACTTCTGGATCTAAGCTTCCTGCATTAACCCCGATTCTTACGGGTTTATTGTATTCTTTTGCAATATTTATAAATTGTGAAAAGTTTTCGTCTCTTCTATTTCCTCTTCCTACGTTTCCGGGATTTATCCTGAACTTAGATAAACTTTGAGCTAAATCTCTATAATGAGTTAATAATCTATGGCCAATAAAATGAAAATCTCCTACTATTGGCACATCTATTCCTACATCTTTTAACCTTAATATAATTTCTTTTACAGATTTAGCTGAACTATCATTATTTACTGTTACACGCACTATTTCACTACCAGCCTCAGCAAGCAACTTTATCTGTTTAACTGTTAATTCAATATTCGCTGTATCTGTATCAGTCATAGATTGAACAACTACAGGATTATTTCCACCAATCTTAACATTTCCTACATTTACTTGATTTGTTATTTTTCTTTTCTTAATCAAATTTATTCCCAACAAAAATTAGATCATTAAATATATAAAACTGATGAGTACATATATACCAATTAATACTATCAAAAAATTCTTAATTATTAGGTTTATTTTTTTATAATTATAAAAAATTATAGGAATCCAAACTAATATTAGAATTGATTGATAAAAAAGAAACTTGTCAACAATATTAGTATTTATAAGGAAAAACTTAACTAAAAAAGTAATTATAACCAATAAAGAAAAAAGCACTGCAGTGATAATCTGATTCCGATAATCCTTAGAAATTCTCACTAAAAAATCCTATCTCCACTTACTATTCTTGTAATATCTTGAATAGATATGACTGCAATTAAAGATAGTAATAATATAAAACCTAACAAATGAACCAACCCTTCCCTCTCTGGTGATATTTTTTTCCCTCCCCTAATTATCTCGATAATTACAAATAAAATTCTACCTCCATCAAGAGCCGGTATGGGTAATAAGTTTATAATTCCAAGAGATAAACTCAATGTAGCAGCTAAGGAGCAGTACCATATTACTTTGTCGTAAAAAGAATTTTCTGAGACAGCTATTTCCCCCGTTAACTGACCTATTCCTATTGGTCCTACAGTTTGAGGGCCCTCAAACTGAGGGATGCTGCTATCTTGGAAGTTTGAAAAAACTGCATTCTTAGTCAAAATCAATGTATCAAAAATTTGATTTTTAGCATTTAAAAATGCCTTGAGAATATTCTCTCCAGAATTTTTCTTGATAGTATTTGTATTTCGAATTTGAACTCCAGTGGCTCCTTCTTGAATGAGCATGCTAGAACCTAAACTATTGTTAATAGCTCTAGCAGTACTAACAAGAATTTGATTTGATGGATTAGTTATAGTATTAACAATATTTATTTGATCATTTAGACTTATTGAATCAATATATTTCTGTGCATTTAAAAGCCCTATTTCGCTGTTGGGATCATTAATTTTAGAAACAACTTTTAGAGTATTATTTATTCCTGCATTAGAATCATAAACTCTAGCATCATTAACTGAAATTTCTTTATTTTGATCATAAACAGTCTCAACAACTAGTTTCTTTGGGGGATTCCATCTTGGTATCAATTTGATTTTTTTGACATCACCAGAGTATTGATACATATTCTCCGAGGGCCGTGCAAATAGATTTGGAATACCTTTTTCAATCTCCCAAGTTGACTCAGAACCAAGTTTAACCATCACAGATTGCTGGAGATTTTGTATAGAATTTATATCTCTATTATCTATTTTTATAATTTTATCTCCCGGTCTCAAACCGGCTAAAAATGCTGGTGAATCAGGGAAAACTGAAACAATAGATACGTCTGATACTTCTTTTTCCGAAGGAATCATAAATATTGTTGTCAAAAGAATAAAAGGGATTATAAGATTTATAATCGCACCTGCTGACATAACAATAATTCTCTGAAGTTTTGTCTTACTTGCAAGAGACCCAGTTGCAGAAGAATTTTCTTCTCCAACCATTCTTACAAAACCACCAAGGGGCAAGAGATTAAAAGACCACATCATATCTGCAACAACAAAACTAGTAGATGAAATTGATTTTATTTTACCAATTATTACTTTTTCACCTGATGAGGCTGAAGAATCATCTTTTTTTTCATAATTTTTTATTCTTTGTAAGAATATTTTAGCATCAGAATCATTATATGCTACAGAAACAATAGAACCTATATTGAAGTCAAAATTCGAATTTTCTTCTTTATAAATTACGGTGTTACCAGTCCAATATGAAAACAACCTTGGAGGAAAGCCAAAGCCAAATTCTAATGTCTTCACTCCAAATTTTCTGGCCGTAATAAGATGACCTAGCTCGTGTAATATTACAAGAGGCCCAAGTACTAAAATAAAAGTTATAATTCCAAAAATAAAAGTTTCTGACATAATTATATTCTACATGACTAATTTTTATATTTACTAATTATTTTGCTATATGTTTCCCTAGCCAAACCAATCAAATCGTGAAAATTAGGATTAGCCATCTTTTTATGTTCTTTTAGAGCCTCATAAATAATTATATATATATCTGTATATTTAATTTTACCTTCCAAAAAAAGCTGAACAGCAGCTTCATCTGCTCCACATAGAATAGATAAATATGAACCTCCTTTTTTGGCATAATGTAAAGCAGTATCAAAACATGGATATTTACCTGGATGTAATTTTTCAAAAGTCAAATTACCGAGATCTGCACCATCTATATCGCCTAAATTAGAATTTTTTATTCTTTCTGGGTAAAAAAGTGCATATTGTATAGGATTGCCCATATTAGTATCACCTAATTGAGCCTTAATAACCCCATCATCAAACTGAACCATTGAGTGGACAATACTTTGTTTATGAATTGAAACATCAATATTCTTATAATCCATATCAAATAATATTTTGGATTCAATAACTTCAAAAGCTTTATTCATTAAAGTTGCTGAATCTATAGTAATTTTATTTCCCATTTTCCATGTAGGATGATTTAATGCTTGTTGAGGCGTTACGCTAGATAAATCTAACCATCCTGAGTCTCTAAATGCTCCTCCAGATGCAGTAATTATAATTTTTTTGGGGGATGATACTTCACCATTTATACATTGCCATATTGCAGATGGTTCACTATCTATTGGCAATATTTTACTACCAGATTTTTTAGATTCATTTATAATAATTTCTCCAGCAATTACAATGGCCTCCTTACTAGCTAAAAGGATATCTTTACCATGCTGAACAGAAGTAAAAATAGATGATGCAGATTCTATTCCTGATATACCTGCGACTATTAGATCAATTTCCTTATTAGAACAAATTTCATCTATAGTTGCTATATTTACTGAAAGGCTATCAGTGTTAATTTTTGACTTTGTAGACACATACTTTGGTTTAAATAGTTCAATTTGTTCTATAATCTCAGGATTACTATTGTTAGCTAGAGCCAAAACATTAAATTTCTCTGGAAAAAACTTAATTATTTCCAAGGCCTGAGTTCCAATTGACCCAGTTGAACCAAGTATAGCTATATTTATTAAATCTTTAGCCATATTACTATCCAATAGAAAACTATAATATTTGAAAGTATACTATCAGTTCTATCAAGTATCCCACCATGACCAGGAATAATTGAGCCACTATCCTTAATTTTTGCCTGTCGTTTTATGTATGATTCATATAGATCTCCCAATAAAGATGAAAAACCAATAGTAATTATGAGTATAAAAAAAATAAGAAACGATGAGGATATACCTAGTATCATTTGGAGTAAAAAAAGTATGGGAAATAATGATATGAACCCACCTATATATCCCTGCAAGGATTTATTAGGACTTATCCGAGGAAATATCTTAGTTTTTCCAAATCTTTTTCCAATAAGCAATGAAAAAATATCAAAAGTAAAAGTTAATCCAATAATCATAATTGTTAGGCTTTCCCCATTGGATTCATGATTATATAATAATGGGAAATGGGCTATACATAGGCCTATAAATGTTGTATATATCCAAAATTTCCAGAAACCAATGTTTTGAAATATCTCTTTTTTATATGAAAATATAGTCACATAAACTAGTGTAGATAAAGATACAAAAACAATATAAATAGAAAATAACACTCCAGAATATTCACTAATTTCATTAATAATAAATATCGAAAATATTGAAGGTAAACAAATTGAAATTAATATATTTAAGAATATAATCTTTTCTGTGATTGTACGTGTTTTTTTTGCAGGAAGCATTTTGTAAATTTCATAACTAGCAATAAGACTAATTATTGAACACAAAATTAACAAACCAATAATATTCCAAATAATTAAAATAAAAATTATTGGTATTCCAATTATTGATGTTATTATTCTATTTTTCAAAATAATCCCTTAAAAATAAAAAGTTTTTATCTTTTGCCAAACCTTCTTTGTCTAGTTGAATACTCAGTAAAAGATAACTTAATTTCTTCTTCAGAAAAATCAGGCCAAAAAATAGGTGTGAAATATAATTCTGAGTAAGCAATTTTCCACAATAAAAAATTACTTATCCTGTACTCACCGCCGGTTCTTATAAGAAAATCAACATCGGGCAAATTTGATGAATACAAACATTGATTAAATATATCTTGATCTATGTCCTCTTGAGTATTTTTACCAATTATCATATTAGTAGCATTGATTATTTCGTCTCTTCCACCATAATCAAATGCTATGGACAAAGTTATACCAGTATTATTCTTAGTTATATCAATTGCTTTTTTTATTTTTTTTACTAATGAAGTTTTCATCCTGTCAGTTCTACCAAGATGTTGAATCTTAACATTATTATTATTTAATTCTCTGGTTTCATCATTAATTACTGACACTGCCAACTCAATCAAAGAATCAACTTCATTTTTAGGCCTATTCCAATTTTCGGTTGAAAAAGCATAGAGAGTAATATACTTGACTCCCATATTTTTCATTATAATTATTACCTGCCTAATATTTTTATAACCAGCAACATGACCATCGGAGACATCTAAATTCTTTGATTCAGCCCATCTACCATTACCATCCATGATTATAGCTACGTGATTAGGGATGATTAATGAATCCGATATTTTACCATCCTTTGAATCTTTCATTTTAGACTTGCATAACTTCTGATTCTTTATTTTTTACTTCTTCATCAATTTTTTTTACATAAGAATCTGTGATTTCTTGAAGTCGTTTTTGAGATCGCTGACAATCATCTTGAGATGCAGAACCATCTTTTTCAACTTTTCTAATAAAATCCTGAGAATCTCTTCTTGATGACCTAATGGAAAGTTTGCACTCCTCACCTCTGTTTTTGATTACCTTAACTAGGTCTCTTCGTCTTTCCTCGGTTAATGGAGGAAGATTAAGCCTTATTAAATCACCGTCTACATTAGGAGATAAATTTAAGTCAGAATTTTGTATAGCCTTGCTTATAGAATCTACAGCATTTTTATCCCAAGCTTGTATAACGATTAATCTTGCATCACCAACATTTATTTGAGCTAGCTGATTTAAAGGCATTTCTGAACCAAAGTAATCAACTTGAAGATTTTCTACTAACCCTGTTGAAGCCCTACCAGTTCTCATACCATTTAAATCCTTAATAAATACATCAAAAGAAAGTTTCATTTTCACATCTATTTCAGCTAAATTTTCATCGAGCATAATTTTTTCCTTATTACTTTACAACTATTCTTGTTCCAATTTCGTTACCAGAAATTACTGATTTCAAATTTCCCTCACTGAATATATTAAATACCTCTATAGGTAAAGAATTATCCATACAAAGCGAAAGAGCAGTACTATCTAATGCCTTTAGTCTTTTAGAGATAGCTTCATGATGGGTTAATTGAGTGAATTTTTTTGCATCTGGATTAATCAAAGGGTCTGAATCATACACCCCATCTATGCCATTTTTTGCCATAATTAACGCATCAGACCCAATCTCCAATGCTCTCAATGCTGCAGCTGTATCAGTTGTCATGTAAGGATTTCCAGTTCCACCAGCAAATATAACTACTCTACCTTTTTCCATATGCCTTATAGCCCTTCTTCTTATATAGGGTTCAGCTACAGATGGAATAGATAGCGCTGACTGAGTCCTAACAATCATACCTTCAGATTCAAGCGCATCTTGTAGAGCAAGGGCATTCATTATGGTAGCAAGCATTCCTGCAAAATCAGCTGTAGACCTATCCATTCCTGTTTGCTCATAATCTGCACCTCTCCATATATTACCTCCACCAACAACAATACCAACCTGAACACCTAATGAAGTTATTGATTGAACTTCTGATGCTATGAACTTTAGGGTTTTAGCATCCATCCCAAATTCCTTGGGTCCCTTAAAAGACTCACCAGACATCTTCAAAATTATCTTTGAATATTCAGGTTTTGTCATTTTTACTCCTACTTATTCACTTCCCAATTCAAACCTTGAAAAACGACTGATTTTTATATTTTCTCCAAGTTTGCCAATACTTTCTTTTAGGAGATCAGAAATTGTCATACTTGAATCTCTAATATATTCCTGCTCTAAAAGTATCATATTTGAATCCACTTTTTGATCTGAATTTTCAGCAGTTTCCAAATCTAAAAATCTTGGATCCATAGCAGCAACTTGCATAGCAATATTTTTCCCTAAACTTTCAAAATCTTCAGTTCGAGCCACAAAATCAGTCTCACAATTTAACTCAACCATTGCACCAACTCTTCCGCCTGTGTGTATGTATGAAACTATCAAACCTTCAGAAGTTGAGCGATCGGCTTTTTTGGCAGCTGAAGCCAAACCTTTTTCATTAAGAATAGATATTGCTGACTCTTTATTTCCGTCAGCCTCTTCCAATGCTTTCTTACAATCCATAAAACCTGCACCAGTAATATCTCTTAATTCCTTAACTTCTGTTGCTGTAATTTTTGACAACTTTACGCCTCCCAATCATTTTTTTTCATTATTTTCGTCTTTTTTCGAAGACTTTATTTCAGTTTTTTTATTTTTTGAAGCTTTAGTTTCTTTTACCTTAGTTTCTTTTGGCTTTGATGAAACTTTAGATTTTACCTTCTTGACATCTTTTGTATTATTTCCATTATCTGTATCAGCTTTTGCTTTTGCTTGAGGAGATTTTTTTTCCTTGTCATCTAAGGATTTTTCTTGCTTAGGTTTTGAATTTAAAGTTGGATTTTTTTCTGCGGCTTTGGCTTGAGCTCTTGACCTTGCTTCTGCTTCTTGAGCTTCTAAGATTGCCTCTGAAGCCAACTTGTCATCATGTGCTTTCTTTGCAATTTCCTTACCTGATAAAACAGCCTCTGAAATATGTTTTGTTATTAATTCAATTGATCTTATTGAATCATCATTTGAAGGTATTGGGTAATTAACTAATCCAGGATCACAATTAGTATCGACCATTGCAACGACTGGTATACCTAACTTTGTAGCTTCAGCTACTGCTATAACTTCTTCCGTTATATCAACAACAAATAAAACGTCTGGTACCTTTCGCATTTCCATTATGCCGCCAAAAAACTTCTTTAACCTTTGAAGTTCATTCGAAAGTTTAAGAGTTTCTCTTTTTGTCTGCGCTGTAATATTTCCTTTAGAAAATGCCTCTTCAAGATGAACTAACCTTTCAATTCTATTTTGAATAGTATTAAAGTTTGTCATCATGCCACCTAACCATCTCTGGTTTATGTACATTGCGCCTGATTTTTCTGCGTATTCTTTAATGATCTCTTGAGCTTGTGGTTTTGTCCCGACCATTAAACATTCTCCACCCTCGCCAACAATTTTTTCTATAAAACTTTTTGCGTCTTTAATTGAATCAATTGTTTGGATCAGATCGATGATATGTGCACTTGACCTCTTTGTATAAATGTATTTATTCATTTTTGGGTTCCATCGCTTTGTAGGATGACCAAAATGCACCCCAGCAACAAAAAGAGATCTAAGATCGAGAGGCGCCACAGTATCTTCTTTTTGTTCAGAAGAAGGCTGCGTATTTTCTACCATTTTTTTGCCTCTATTCCAGTTAGCAACTATTAACTGGTCTATTTATAAATTTGCTTTATTTACTTGTAAAATAGTAAACAACCTATAAATTGTACATGAATTGAGTATAAAAATCTAAATTTTATTCAAGGTAATTAATTTTTTGTAACTATATCCAATTATTTTTTGTAGCCATTGAGACTGCTTGAGCTCTATTGGAAGTAAAAGTCTTATCTAGTATCACACTTATGGTATTTTTTATTGTTTGCTCTGCTAATCCTACTTGATTTGCAATTTCTTTATTAGATTTTCCCATAGAAATATGGCTTAGTATTTCCTTATCTCTTTCAGACAAAGGATTATCAAAATTCAAATCTCCTCCATAATCTTTTGTGGTTATTTCACTAATTCTTTGAATAAGGATTTTTGAACATGTTGAATTTTTACTAATTTTTTCTAGAATAGGACAATTATTAGAAATCCTTGAGGTTAGAATATTTTCAACAATTAATGCTAGATCTTTAATATTTTTTGGAAATAAAATACAATCCCATACCCCATGAAAAACAGAATCTAATAAAGTTTTATTGGAAAAATTATCAACTAGATAATAAATTTTTGTAGAACCAATATGACTATTTTGTTTTTTTATTCTTTCCAAGTCATCAGTTATAAATACGTCTATATTTGGATCTTCATCATCTATTTCGCTCAATAAATACAAACCTTTAGAGTTATATATGTATCCAGAGAAATCTTTTTTCAAATCATAATTTGAAATACTAATAAAAAATCTAATATATTTAGAATCATTATTTAATTTTGAAGAACCAATATAATCTAAAGACATAAAAATTCACCTAATTTTATGATAACTAATAATTTGGATATTAACTTGAGAATTATGGATTTTTTTCAAACTAAGATTTAGTTCATTATAAAGCTAGTTTTAATGAATTATTAATAGTTAATAAATACTTATTATTTCCCCAATATTGGGAAAAATTTGTAAAATAAAAATGATGAAACCAAAATATTACATATCAAATTTTTCAATAGTTATTCTATTTTCGATTTTTATAACACTTATCTCAGTTTACTTTGGTATGGTTATTGGGAGTAATTCGGAAACCAATTTTATTGTTAACAAAGCCTTGAAAATTTCAGGCAGTACATCTACGTTTTTTTCAAATTCAGAGTTTCTACTACCATTTGGTTTTGCTTTTATAGCCGGTCTAATTGCATCACTTAACCCATGTGGCTTCATTATGCTACCAGCATACATAGGAATATTTATATCCGATAAGAACACTATAAAAAATCAAAGCAAATTTCACCAAATACAAATAATTTTTAGTGTTAGCATATCTATGGGGCTAGGTTTTTTATTTGTCTTTGGGTCTATAGGGATTGTTATTTCATTAGGAAGAGATATTATTTCTGAGTATGTTAATTTATTTCACTGGATAGGATTTATATTAGGATTTATGCTTATTTTTACNGGTTTATACGTAGCTTCTGGTAAAAAANTTTATTTTCAAAAGCCTCAATCTATTTCATCAAAAATACCAATNAAAANNGAGTCTAAGTTTTATAATTATTTTCTTTTTGGANTTTCATATGCATTGGTTTCNATAAGTTGNACTATGCCAATNTTTTTGGCATTAATTGGCTCAAGNATAGCAAGANATGGTTTNATACAAGGNTTTTANCAATTTTTAATNTACTCAGCAGGTATGACNACTATGATAATTATNATNACAATAATNNTATCNATCTTCAANTCAACAGTTCTANAAAAANTAAAAAATACNTCTAATTTTATAGAANCAGTATCGTCCTATACNNTAATACTNGTTGGNGGATATTTAATTTTTTACTGGATGACTGAAGGTAAGATTTCAGAAAAAATAGTTAATATNTTNNCACCNTAGANCTAAGCATCAATTACTGGGTTAGTAAGTTTTCCAATNCCTTCAACTTCAACGGTTACATCACCTCCNGCATTTATTGGAGGGGTAGTTCCGGANGTACCNGTCCAAATCATATCTCCNGGATTTAATGTTACATATTTACTAATAAAGGATACTGCCTGNGCAGCAGTNAATATCATTTCAGAAGAGTGACAATTTTGACCNTCTACNCCATTGACCCAAGCTTTAATTGATAAATTTTGTGGATCTAAATCTGTAACAATAAAAGGTCCAGTTGGTCCAAAAGTATCAGAAGATTTCGCTCTCCACCATTGCTTATCTGCTTTAGGNCCNGCCTGCCATTCTCTAGCACTTACATCGTTTCCTGCAGTANATCCAAAAACATAATCAAGGGCATTTTCTTCTGAAACTGATTGTGCCTTTTTTCCAATTATTACAATTAATTCAGACTCACACACAACTAAACCAGAGTCTTCAGGTAACTTAATAGGATCGCCTGGTCCAATTATCGCATTATTATTTTTATAAAATGGTTCTGGCCTTGATGGTTTATCAGCCCCTAGTAAATGAGATCCATAATTTAAGGCTAAACAAAGCATTTTTCCCGGTTTAGGAACTGGCGCTAAAATCTTAACTTCAGATAAATTATATTTTTCCCCAGTCTCTTTATAATCTTGCCCAATTGGTGAATTAGATATTCCACTAACTACTTCATTTTCTACAATCCCATAACTAGCATTGTTATTATGCTCAAATCTAACAAATTTCATGACTTTTTCACTCCCAGAACGTATAAATAATTTATTTGTCAATATTATTTAATAATTATTACGATTACCACTAAAAAAACACTAATTCTTTATGAATATTATACTAATTACCTAGGAAATAAGTTTCCTAATTCTATTTTACTTATAAATCTCCATTTGCCATATCCTAATTCTCCTAAAAATAATGTACCTATTTCTAATCGCTTTAATTCTTCTATTTTGTAACCATAATTTTTAAAAACTCTTCGAATTATACGATTTTTCCCCTCATGAAGTTTTATTTTTATTTTTTTCCTATCTTCTGAAATCCAATGAAAAATAAAAGGATAAACTTTTTCTTTATCTATACTTGGAGATTCTGAAATAATACCCTGGTGAAATCTAGATAAGGGCTTTGATAGAACAACATAATATTTTTTTTCTATATTATTTCTTGGATGTGAAACAAAATTAGATAATTCTCCATCATTAGTCAAGATTATNAAGCCTGAAGTGTTGTAATCAAGACGACCTACAGGAAAAATTCTTTGTTCAATATTAACTAAATCAAGTACAGTAGGCCTTGCTTGAGGGTCAAAGTTGCTAGTGATATACCCCACAGGCTTATGTAGCATTATATAAATTTTTTCACAGAATTCTAATATATTTCCGTCAACAGTAATTATATCCTTTTCTATATCTGCTTTTTGACCCAGAGTAGCTAAAATATTATTTACTCTAACTCTTCTAGATGTAATTAAATGCTCAGCTTTTCTCCTTGAAGTAACACCTGATTTTGAAATTATTTTTTGTATACGTTCTTCCATGATAATTTAAAATGTATATGAAATTGTTTTTTTAGAGTATTATTTATTTAAATAACAATTATTTAACTATACTTTATTTAAAAAGAGATTTTTATGGAAAAAATAGGAATATTAGTAGGTGGAGGACCAGCCCCTGGGATAAATAGCGTTATTGCTGCAGCTGCAATAGAAGCAATTAATTCTGGATTTCAACCAATAGGAATAAAAAACGGTTACGAATACCTTGTAAAAAAAGATACTAATCATACTGTCAAACTTGAAATTGAATCGGTTGCTAAAATATATAAAATGGGCGGGTCAATATTAAATACATCTAGAACTAATCCAGCTAAGTGTAGCTCAGACCTAAATGCTACAATTAATACTCTGAAAAAATTAGATATAAATAAACTAATAACCATCGGAGGTGACGACACTGCGTTCGGTGCTTCAGAAATTGCGAACCATTCAAAAAATAATATCAAAATAGCTCATATCCCTAAAACAATTGATAATGACCTACCACTACCTGGAAACATGCCTACATTTGGTTATGAAACTGCAAGGCATGTTGGTTGTGAAATTGTTTCAAATATAAAAGAAGACTCAAGATCAACAAACAGATGGTATTTTATCGTAGCAATGGGGAGACATACAGGCCATTTAGCATTAGGTATAGGAAAATCTTCAGCAGCAACCATAACTATCATACCTGAAGAGTTTGAAAATGATCAAATTACAATTTCAGATGTATGTGACATCATTGAAGGATCGATTATTAAGCGTGAAATGCTAGGCAGACCTGACGGAACTGTAATAATAGCAGAAGGCATAGCAGAAAAATTAGATATGGAACAATTGGAAAAAGATCAACAAATAAATGTACCACGAGATCAATATGGTAATGTTAAACTATCAGACCTGCCCTTATCTAGAATAATAAGAAATGAAGTAGAAAAAAGATTTAAAAAAATTAATAAGCCTATGGANATAGTAGATCTAACATTAGGATACGAATTAAGATCTGCACCACCNATACCATTCGATATAGATTACACAAGAACACTAGGTCATGGAGCNGTAAAGTTTTTAATNTCAAAATCAAAAAATAATCAAAGTGCTCTAATATGTTTAGAAAATGGGGAAGTCAAATCTTTATCATTTGAGGATATTAGAGATAAAAATACAAATAAGACGTCAGTAAGAAAAGTTGATATAAATTCTCTCTATTATGATGTAGCTAGAAGATATATGACTAGGATTGAAAATGACGATATTCAAAGTCACAAACAACTTAACAAACTATCAAAAATATCTAAATTATCCCCAACTGAAATAGAACAAAAGTTTATAAAAAATAATGAAAAATAATCATCTTGCATGTAAATCTATTACAAAAAGTTTTGGTAATAATAAGATTATAAATGGCCTTGATTTATCTATTAGTTCTGGTGANGTAGTTTTACTTCTTGGTAAAAATGGCGCTGGAAAATCTACTTTAATTCGACTACTATCTTGCTTATCTTTGCCAGATTCAGGAGAAATAACTATAAATAAAAATAACTATCATAAAAATAATCCGGAAAAATATAGACTTAAAGTAGGTTCAGCCCTACATAATAACATGCTTTATAATGACCTAACTGTCGAAGAAAATTTAATTTTTTTTTCAAAACTATATTTCGTTCAGAACTCAAAAAAGAAAATTGAAAACCTAATATCTAAGTTAGAATTATCTGATTATCTTGATAAAAAAATTCGAATATTATCTCATGGAATCAAAAAAAAAATATCTATCGCTAAAGCTTTACTGCATAATCCTAGTTTTATTTTTTTTGATGAAATCGAATCAGGCCTAGATAAAAAATCAACTAATCAATTAGAAGATATCATTATCGAAAATAAAAATTCTGGTGCAGGTATTTTAATAACATCTCATATGGTTCACCAATCGATAAATATATGTAACAAAGTAATAATCATGAATCAAGGCAAGATTTCGAAGACTTTTTCTGATGTTTCTAAAATTAATCATGAACAAATAATCAACTATTATGAAAACAACTCAAAACAAATATGAAAAACTCACTAGGTTCAATATATAATATCGCAAAAAAGGATTTACTAATTGAGTTTAGAAACAAGGATGTCATATTGTCAATTAGTGGATTTGCAACAATAATAATTTTTGTCTTTTCATTTGCTTTTGATGTTGGTTCTTCATTTTCTAGTAGTACAGCTGGCGGAATATTGTGGTCATCAATATCTTTTGCAAGTATTACTGGAATTAATAGATCTTTTATGCTTGAAAGTGAAAATGATACACTGGGAGCCTTAATAATGGCACCAATAAGTAGAGATATAATATATTTAGGTAAAGTAGTAGGTAATTTTATATTTATAACTATTTCTCAAATGGTAATTTTACCAATTTTTGCAATATTATTTAATTTTTCAATTTTATCTATAGAATTTATAGCCTGCTGTTTGCTTGCGAATATTGGATTGAGTGTAGTGGGAACGCTTTTTGCCTCTCTAACCATAAAAGTGAGAGCCAAAGAAGTATTATTACCAATGTTATTTTTACCTTGCATAATTCCTATACTTTTTTCATCAATTGAGGCAACATCTTTGATATTTGAAGAAAAAAGTTGGAGTGATTTATCTACTTGGTTTCAATTAACCATTGCGTTTAATTTAATCTTCTTAATCTTTTCATTATTTATATCAAATGTAATTTATGAAGATTAAATTTGTTAATTTTTTATATAATTATTGTAAAATAGAATTAATATATGGTTAATATCACAAAAAATAAACTTTTAATATGTTCAGCTATCTTTATGTTTATTAATTTATATTTAATTTTTATTTGGGTACCAACTGAAGCTAATCAAGGTGCAATTCAAAGAATTTTATATATCCACGTTCCAGTGTCTCAAATATCTATGCTTGCAATAATTTTGGTCGCAGTAAGTTCAGTATTATTTTTGTGGAAAAGAAATGAATTTTGGGACAAAATAGCCATTGCTTCAGCTGAAATTGGACTTCTCTATGGAACTATTATGTTATTGTCAGGAATTTTATGGGCAAAGCCTGTCTGGGGAGTGTGGTGGACAGGTGAAGCAAAACTTACAACAGCATTAATTTTATATTTGATATATGTAAGCTATATAATGTTTAGAAATTATTTCCCTGTTGGCTCTCAAGGACAAAGAATAGCTGCTATCATTGCTATTATAGGGGCACTTGATACTCCTCTTATATATTTTGCTGCTAACTTATGGTCTGAAGCTCACCCTCCAATTGTATTGGGACCTGCGTCTGAAAATGATTCATCTTTTAGTAGTTCAGACATGAGATTAGTATGGCTTTTTTCAACTATTACCTTTATGATATTTTTCGTATATTTACTTAGAATAAGATACAAATTACAAGATAATATTTCAAAATATTTGATGAATACCTAGAAAGGTTCAACCATTATGATCCATAAAAAATTACTTATAATATCAATTGGAATTTTTTCAATATTATTTTTCTCACTTGGCATTACACAAATAAATGCTCAAGAAAGTGGAGAGAAAATGGTTAGTGGGATTATAACTATGGTCTTATTGGATGAAATGAAAGAGTTAAAAGAATTTCAAATCACTGATTTCGACGGAAATAATTACAAATTCATAGTCACTGATTCTACAGAATTCGGTTTAGATGAATCTTCAGGAGACAGATGGGTGTCAACACAAAAAAATACGCCTAAAGAATCTGGAATCAAATTGATCAGCCACCAGCAGAGATATGCTCCTGTTACAGTTATACATGATGGCGAAAATGCTAAATCAATAGTAGAGAGAGAAGAAGGAAAATTAGAAAATAATTTGTCATATCTTTTTTCATTTTTCCTAATTACATGGATTATTTTTTTCATATATATTTTTTATATAGGAAAAAAGCAAAAAGTAATTGAATCTGCTGCAAATTTAGTTAATAAAAGATGAAAGAAAATCTACAAGATCAAAATAATACCGCTAGACTTCTGAACTCAAAAATTAAGCTATCCATACTAATTGTTTTAGTTTCAAGTTCAATTATTTATTTTGCATCTTCTGTTTTTAGCGTTTCTACTATTGAATATCTAAGCGTTCAAGATGTGATTAACATGGATACTAATTCAGAAAATCAAATTGGAGTTTCAGGAAAACTTGTTAAAAACTCCTATTTTAGAGAGGCAAATGGTATAAGAGCTCATTTCAACCTAAAAGATGAAAATGGTATTTCAGAAATACCTGTAATTTACGATGGGGAAATCGGAAAAATATTTTTTAATGAGTATGCTGAAATTATTTTGCAAGGTGAAAAATCTCAAAACGGAAGTTTTTTTGCAAAAACACTTACAATAAGATGCCCTTCTAAATATATTACCGAAGCTGAAAAAGCTGAGTTAGATTTAGATAATAACCTGAATCCTGAGAATCCACCCTACGGATCTTATGATGATAATGGTACATAATATATTAATTTTAATAATTTTCTGTCAAGATTATTTCATATTTTAAATTTTTTATAACTGATATAATTTATTCTCATGCTCAATGAAATTTTTATACCCAAATATATTGTTTGCCTTATAATATCGTATTTATTAGGTTCTATTCCAGTAGCATTTATTGCTGGCAGGTTTTATGGAGCTAACATATTTAATATTGGTTCAAAACAAGCAGGTGCTACAAATGTATTTAGGGAATTATCTCGCAGGGCAGGCGTTGCAGTAATGCTTATTGATTCATTCAAAGGACTTTTAGCAATCGTTATATGTAGATTTTATGGATTTTCAGACTTTGATCTAATTTTGCCTGCTGCATTTACTATATTGGGACATTGGAATTCCCCGTTTACGAAATTTAAGGGTGGAGACGGGGTATCTACACTTACTGGTTTAGGTATAGGAATTGCACCTCAGCAGCTTATTATTCCTTATATAATTATTGCAATAATTTTATTCACAATGATCTATAAAAAATATAGTCATCCCACAATTTGGGGAGGATCGATTGGATATATAGTGTTTATATGCATGTCAATTTGGGATGAAACATATTTAAATTTTTCTGTAGTAGCAGGTTTTTCGTTGCTAGGACTCTGCATACTGTTACATAGTATATATTTTCACAAGAAACATAAAGAAAATTTCAAGAAAAAAAATTAGATGGAATAAGTATTTAAAATTTCTTGATTTGACCTAACTTTGGCTTTTTCTTTCATAAATGAAAACCTATCTTCAATTGTATCTGACTCATTTTTATATACTACACCTAGAGGTATACCAGGACTATTAACTAACTTTTGAGCCTGACTGATATCAGTGGCGTCATAATCTTCAGGAATTTCATACGCCAATCCCTTTATACCCTCTTTTGGATTACCTTTTAAAATCTGATATGTATCATTATAAGTTGTACAAGGAGACATAACGTGAACTATACTAAAGCCCTTATGATTCATAGCCTCTAACATGTATTTTGATAAATCTTTAGGCTTGCTTGAATAGTATGAAGCAATATATGAAACACCTATGGTTAGATAATTTTTTAAAGGAATTACTGAATTTTCTATTTTTCCAAAAGGAGTAGAAGTCGTAATTTTTCCAAGATCAGTAGTTGGAGAGGATTGACCTTTAGTAAGACCATATACCCCATTGTCCATAACAACTGCAGTCATATTAACATTTCTATTGGCTGCAGGACCTATATGTTCCGCTCCAATAGATAAGAAATCTCCATCACCTGCGACAACCACAGTGTTTAAATTAGGATTTCCCATTTTCACACCAAATGCTATTGGTAAAGTTCTACCATGAATACCATGAATACCAAAAGGTTGTTCTCCTTCTATAAGATGAACCATATTTCCAGAACAACCTATCCCAGCAACGATAACATTTTCAGACTGGGGCTTCTCATGCTCAATAGAATAGTTTTTTAGAGCCATTTCTAAAGCTCTTCTAACTCCAAAATCTCCACAACCAGGACACCAAACAAAATCGTACTCTGGGTTTCTTTTTGACATATTATCTCCTATACAAATTATATTATATAATTTTTTTTATCTCATCAACTAAATGGCTAGGCTTGAAAGGAAGTCCAGTGTACTGAGTTATTGACTGGGCACTGTATCCATCCATCCTTAAGATAGAGGACCACTGACCTAGATAGTTTAACTCAGGAACAATTATATTTTTTGCACTTGACAATACCTTTTTAACTTCTTCAGGCAAAGGATTTAGAGCTACAGAATAAATCCAACCTAATTTAATATTTTCGCTTAACAATTTTTCATAAGCCTCTCGAGCTGGTCCTTTAGAGCCACCCCAAGGCATTATAAATATTTCGCTGTCTTCATTTTCAATTTCATAGTGAGCACCATCTAAAAGATTAAGTTTATTAAATCTTCTCTCTGTTAATCTAATATGATGCCTTGGAAGATGAGTAGTATCACCTATTTCATCGTGCTCTGACCCATTCGCTACGTATGCTCCAAATCCCCCTGGAACAGGCATAGGATTTAAAGGCCCCGTTCCATCCCATGAATCATATCTTTTACCAGTATCATTTTCACCATAAACAGACCTAGATTCCTCTTTAATGTCGTCTAGATTTGGCTTAGTAATATTTTCTCCTCTTTCAGCAATCGACATTTCTTGCATTAAAATAACTGGTCCTTGATATCTCTCTGCCCAATTTATTGATAAAGCGCCTGCATAAAAACATTCTTCAACTGTACCCGGGGCAATCACAGGCATCCTAATATCTCCATGTGCAGGGAACATACAAGTATATAAATCAGACTGTTCTGTTTTAGTAGGCAAACCTGTTGCAGGTCCTCCTCTTTGAACATCGATAACTACTAATGGTATTTCTGTCATCCAAGAAAGACCAAGACCTTCACCCATAAGTGCAAATCCAGGACCTGCTGTGGCAGTCATTGCTTTTCTTCCTGCAAAACCTGCGCCCAATATCACATTTATAGCTTCAATTTCAGATGAAACTTGATGAACAAACTTATTTCCACCAAAAAGATTATTTTCCATCCATACAAGGATAGTTGTTGCAGGAGAAATTGGATATCCAGCGTAAAAGTCTAATCCAGCAGAAACTGCTCCCAAAGCTATTGCCGCATTTCCAGTAATAATAATTTGTTCTTGGTTATCAGAATTAGGTTTCTCAATTTTACCCACACTAAAACCACTTGATTTAGCTACATCAACACCTAACCTAATGGCTTTAATGTTCGCTTCAATAATATCTTGGTCGTTATCTCTACCTCTAGTAAAACGTTCTTTAATAAATGAATCAATCTCAGATAATGAGAAATCGATTAGGTGCGCTACAGCACCAATAGTTACCATATTTGCTGCTCTTGCATTACCTGTTGACTTCGCTAGTTCATCAGCCCTGATTCCAAAGTAGTTTCCACCATCAGGTAACTCATATTCTTGGGCATTGTACATTGTTACGCCACCAGAGTTCAGGTCATCTTTATGGTTGTTATAAGCATACTCATTTAGTGCGACTAAAACATCTACTCCATCACCAGCACTTAAGACTGGCGTTGTAGATATTCTTACCTGAGACGATGCAGGCCCTCCCATTATTTGGGATGGGAATGTGGAAAAGGTTTGAACAAAATAACCTGCGCCTGCAGCTGCCCTTGCAAAAGCATCTGCTGAAGTAACCAAACCCTGTCCGCCTTCTCCAGCAAACCTTATTACAAAATCTTTCTTATCCAATTATTTCCCCTAAATATATATAACTTTATTAATTATTTATTTTAGGCACATAAAAGTCAATTAATTTTTACATTAATTTTGATTCATTTATCTATAATTGATGATATTGGGAGGAAATAGTTATTCTATGGTAAAAAAAATTGTAAACATATGGTCCGCTGGAGGGGTTGTAATTCATAAGAAAAATGATATAACTTATGTTGCTGTATGCAACAGAAAATCAGAAAATCTTTTTTCTCTACCAAAAGGAAGACCAGAAAAAAACGAGGATTACATAAAAACAGCAATTAGGGAAGTAAAGGAAGAAACTGGCATAACCACAAAAATAATAAAAAAAATTAATACTACTACTCATTATTTTGGAGTAAACGATTCAGATCAAAAGACGGTAAAAATTTCTCAAATGGACCCAGAAAGTAACAATGATCATATTACTATTTATAAAAAAACTGTACATTGGTATCTAATGAAGTATCTATCCGGCGATTTTTCCTTGCATGATGAAGAATTTGATAGTGTAAAATGGATAGAAATAAGTATTGCAATAAATAAAATATCACATAAGAACGAAAAAGATGTCTTGGGAAAAGTTTTGGCCATTTTCAAAAAATGATGAAATAGTTACTGATAAAAATCAAGTTTTTGCTACAGGAAAATTCACTCAACTAAGATCAAAAACAGTTGATGATGCTAGCAATGATTACAACTGGCGAATAGATAGCGAATTATCTGACCTAGACGCAACAAAACCAATCAACCTGACTTATGATGAATTTCTAAGATACCATAAAGAAGACGTTAAATTTCCAAACTATAACTCTTTTAGAATGGCCATTGACACNCACGACGGAAAGCATATAGGNAATTGTATGTTTTACGATATAAACTCNAAAACNCTTCAAGCTGAATTTGGAATTATGATAGGNAATAANGATTACTGGAATAATGGTTATGGTTCNGACGCTATGAATAGTGCTATTAANTNTTTCTTTAAAAATAAAAANATTAATCANATTTATCTNCACACTTTAATTACTAATANAAGNGCTCAAAAAGCATTTGAAAAATGTGGTCTNAAGAAAGTGAAAANCGTTACAAAGGAAAANANTGANTTTATATANATGGAANTATGGAGNAAAGATTGGNANNTNGNAAATANANAATGATANAATNAGAGTNTATATAGAAATTNATANNTTNNGGNGGTNNTAAATTGTCTACATCNAGACCAAATATAATCTTAATTATGTCTGATGATTTGGGATATGAAGTCATCGAATCTAANGGTGGAACTTCATANAAAACACCAAACATAGACTCATTNGCAAAAAATGGNGTTAGATTTGAAAATGCTCATGTNCAACCTTTATGCACTCCAACAAGATTACAACTAATGACAGGTAAGTATAATTTTAGAAATTATATCGGNTTTGGAACAATGGCNCCAAAAGAGAAAACTTTTGGNCATATATTTTCTGANAANGGATACAAGACATGTATCGCAGGGAAATGGCAACTTTANTCNTATTTTCCTAAGNATGANGATGGTTTAAATCTAAGATCNAAAGGGCAAAAAATTGAAGATTCTGGNTTTCATGAATATTGTGTATGGCATGCACATCANACAGAAGATAAAGGNTCTAGNTATAAAGACCCAGTAATATANGAAAATGGAAAATATCTNGATGATACTAAAGATAAGTATGGAGAAGATATATTTGCAGATTATATAAATAATTTTATTGANGAAAATAAAGAANATCCATTTTTTGTTTATTTTCCTATGGCGCTCACACANCGACCACTAGANCCTACACCGGACAGTGANGATTATGATGANTTTGAACCTCCCTCTAACAAAACTATTGGTGGAAAAACCTTTGACGAGTTAGANGGNTGGGATGACGATCCAAAGTATTANAAAGATATGGTAGAGTATCATGACAAAATTGTTGGAAGAATTNTTGAAAAAGTTAAAGATGCAGGAATATCGGAAAATACAATTATTATTTATCTAGGAGATAACGGTACTCCAATAGANGTTTGTTCAATGATGCACAAACACACTCAAGTATGTGGAGGAAAAGGGCTCACTAATGACAGAGGCACNCATGTTCCCATGATGTGCCAATGGGATGGNAAAATATCNGAAGGANTGGTATCAAAAGATTTGATAGATTCAGTAGATATTTTACCTACGATACTGGAAATAGCAGGAATAAAAACCCAAGAAAACTTTCAAATTGACGGAAGAAGTTTTTTACCTCAATTATTAGGGGAAAAGGGCAAACCAAGAGAATGGGTATTTTTCCATTTTGAGCCTATGACACCAAGAAATACCACCTANAGCAGGTTCCTTAGAACAAATAAATGGAAAATTTATGAAACTGGTGAAATGTTTGATTTGAGTAAAGACCCNGAAGAAAAAAATCCAATAACAAAAACTAATGATAATACTGAAAGTTCAAAAGAAAGAAAAAAACTACAACCAATTTTTTCAAAAATGAAATAATTTATTGAGAAATTGGAGCTGGATTAATAAGATCCATTCCGATTGTTTCTGGGAAAATAGCAGCAATCTCTTCAGGAAACCATTTTGTTTTTTTATTTATACTTCTGTACTCAGAGGGATCCTTCATCAAACTTATTCTATTACCCACACAATGGAATATCTTACCTGTTACATTGCTTGATGCATCAGAAGCCAGCCATGCTATCATGGGAGGAACTTGACTTGGATGATTACTTAATATATCTTCAGGTATCTTAAAATCGCCTTTTCTCATACTTAATGTCTTGTTAGGAACTGATTCTGTCATTCTAGTTTTAGCTCCGGGTGAAATTATATTAGCCGTTACCCCATATTTAAATAACTCTTTTGACAAAGACTTTGTAAAACCAGATATACCCTCNTTAGCTGCACCATAATTTGACTGNCCTCCGTAACCATATAAACCAGAAACAGATGAAAAAGTAATAATTCTGCCAAATTTTTGCTTTATAANATGACTAATAGATGNCTTAACAACAGAAAATGTCCCCTTAAANTGAACTGATAAAACATCATCCCANTCTTGTTCAGACATATTAAAAATCATNCGATCTCTCAAAATACCAGCTGCCGCAACTAANATATCTAANTTNCCAAAATTAGATATCGCATCATCAATAATNNTTTTTGCNCCNNNCATACTAGTTACTGTGTTNAATGATGCTACAGNATTTCCCCCTAACTCATTAATTTCTTCAACAATTTTAAGGGCTGGCTCTGAATTTTCAGATGAACCATCNAAAGAACTTCCTATATCAGCAACAACAATTGATGCNCCTTCAGCTGCAAGAAGTTTTGCAATCTCTTTTCCTATTCCTCCNCTAGCACCAGTTACAATAGCAACTTTTCCNGANAAATTTTTATATNGTGGTAATTTTTTNTTATTATNTAATAGNATAGACTCAATATTTGAATCAATTTCATCAATCTCAAANGTTTGNGAAATCGATGAAGATAAAAANGTTTTATTACGCCTNGGCAAAGAAAAATGTGAAATTCTACCGTCTTCAATTTGAAAAATTTGTCCATTCACAGGAGCAGAATANTCAGATGCTAAATANGTTGCAAAGCTAGCTNTATTTTCTAAAGTATTATTNTTNTTNCTTGAAACTTCCAGACTATCATTTTGATCATCATAGGATATAGTATTAGAGGTNACACCATATTTACCNAAATCTTTAGCAATAACTTTTGAGAAGCCAACTATTCCAGATTTAGTAGCNGANTAACTNGACATTTTAGATGCTCCTAATAAACCTGAATTAGCTGATAAAGTTATAATTCTTCCAAATTTTTGTTTTCTTANNAAAGGAGATANATGTCTTACTATNTTGAAAGTTCCCTTAAGNTTTTCTAANTAAATTTTATCCCAATCANTTTCTCCNATATCTTGAATTGTCTTATTTTGTTTGTAATCTTTTGTACAAAATACTATATCTACGCCACCAAATTTATCAACAGCAAAGTCTATTAAATTTTTTGCATTATTAAAGTCTGAAATAGACTCATTTGCAACATAAATCTCACCGCCTAGATTATTAATTTTCTCAATAAATTTATTCTGAAAAGAGATATTCTTAGAATATTTTGAATCAAAATTAACTACTAATTTAGCCCCATTCATAGACATAACTTGAGCAATTACTGGATTTATATAATCTGAGATAATCGCTATTTTATTTTTTAATATTTTTGTCATAATTTTATAAAATAATTTATTTTCTCAGTATACTATTAACACTTGCTGCAGTTAGTAATATTATCAGTGGTACAAATAAAATTCCTATAGTAGAAATAGAAAATATAAATAAAAAATATATTGCAATAGTGGATAATATAATACTAAATTTTTTATTTTTATCAATTATTAATTTTCTTGGTACTGTAAAAAATAAGTTTAGGCAAAGCAAAAAGCTCATTAAACTAAATAAAATAGTTAGCCAATCTTTATTTTCAATTAATGTTGATTTATTAATTAAATTTGTAGAGTTATCAAAAGTTTCTACTAAAGGAAAAATCAAAATTCCAATCATAATTAAAGAACTAATTATCAAAGAAAAAAATATAAGATAGTATAAAAATGACCATTTGGGAATCATCATATTAAACATTCAAGAAAGTTATATATATTTCTAAATTTCACTCTCATAATATTCATCCTTTATAAAATCATCATCAATATTTTCTTCAATATTAGATATCTTTTCTAGTTTTGCATATGATAGCATTAGACGTTTAACTCCTTGCTCAGTAAATGCTACTGTAAATTCATAATCTGTAGATTTTTCATCAATAGATATTATTACCCCTTCACCAAATTTTTTATGATAAACCTTTTCTGCAACGTTAAAATCGTGTGAATCTTTTATAGATATATGACTTTTATCTATAAAGCGTTTTTTTCTTATGAACATACTATTGGCATTATGTGATTCAGTAAAATTCTGACTGCTAATTTTTATAAGTTCATTAGGTATTTCAGATAAAAATCTTGATGATAATTGAGGTCCATATTGTCCTCTAAATTTTCTGTTCCTTGACCTTGAAAGAAATAACCTCTCTCTTGCTCTGGTAATTCCAACATAAAGTAGTCTCCTTTCCTCTTGTATATCATTAGGATCGTCTAGACTTCTTGAGTGAGGTAATAAGCCTTCTTCAAGACCAACTAAAAAAACAGCATCAAATTCTAAACCTTTTGCTTGATGTAAAGTAATTAAGGTTATACCCTCTGATTCTTCTTCTGATAAATTATTTTCAACGTCTGTTACCAATGATATATTTTCAAGAAAATCAACTAAATCATTATCAAAATTGTCAGTAGAAAATTCTAACGCAGATGATTTTAATTCTAAAATATTTTCAATTCTTTCTTCACCTTTTTCTAGATCTTCTTCAATAAATTGCCCATAACTAGTTAAATCTAAAATAGTTTCTATAAGATCTGAAATCTTTTCTTTTTTTGATGATATAACTAAATCTTTTATTATTTCTGAAAAATTACTTATTGAATTAATTGCTCTTTGAGTTATATTATTTTCCGATAATAAATCAATCTTTTTTTCTTCAAATATTTTATTGATAAACTCTAATATAGGGAGCCCCTTTTTTTCAGCCAAATTACTTAATGTAGAGAATGTTTTACTTGATATACCTCTTGCTGGAAGATTAATTATTCTTTCAAGTGAAATATTATCTGAAGGGTTGCTGATTATCCTAAGAAAAGATAATATGTCCTTGATTTCTTTTCTTTCATAAAACTTAACAGAACCAATAAGCTTGTAGTTAATATTTTCTCTGTTACAAGCAACCTCAAAAGATCTTGACTGCGAATTAACTCTATACATTATTGCTACTTCATTTAAATTTAATTTTAATTTTTTTATACTCCTAATTACTGCATCCGCTTCCTGTTCGTCATTATATGATTCCAGCAGTTCAATAGGTTCTCCATCAGAGTTATCAGTCCATAAGTTTCTTTCCAATCTTTCATCATTGTAACCAATAACACTATCAGCAGCTTTTATTATTTTTTTTGTTGATCTATAACTTTGATCAAGTGTAATAATTTTTGTTTTTTTAAAGTATTTCTCAAAATCAAGAAGATTTTTGGGATTAGCATGTCTCCAAGAATATATTGATTGATCTGGGTCTCCAACTACGCAAATATTTTTTGAATGGTTCGCAAGAATTTTTGCTATTTCAAATTGTAATGGATTAGTATCCTGAAATTCATCAATCAAAAAATATTTATAAAAATTTTGATACTTATCTAATATAAACTTGTTATTCTGAAATAAATTTAAGCATCTTAGCAATAAATCATCAAAATCTAAAGAGTTAGACCTTATTAGAAACTCTTCATATTTTTCATAGCATCGTGATGCTATTTCTTCTATATATGAATCAACATGTTCTGAAAAATTTTTAGCAGATTGCATTCGATTTTTCGCATCAGAAATTATACCTAATATTAGAGATGGTGAAACTTGTTTAGAATCAATATCTAGTTCTTTAAGAATTTTTTTCATTATTCTAGATTGATCATCATAATCATAAATCACGTAATTATTCTTAACATTTACCATCTCGCCATCGAATCTTAGAACACGACTACAAAAACTGTGAAAAGTCTTTACATCAAGATAAAAATCTTCTGACAAATTAAGCAAACTTTGACATCTTTCACGCAATTCTCTTGCGGCTTTATTTGTAAAAGTTACAGCCAAAATGCTATTTAATGGGATCTTTTTTATCAAATTTAAATAGGCAATTTTATGAGCAATTACTCTTGTTTTACCTGAACCTGGACCGGCGACAATTAATAAAGGACCATCACTATATTCAACAGCCTCTTTTTGCCTAGATGATAATTCTAATAATAATTTTTCTTTGTTCACGATTTACCTAACAACAAATCCTAACATGATACTGAAATACCTCTTCTTGCATAATCAAAAGTATAGTCTTTTCTTACATCTAATGTATCATCATCCACCCTCCAAAAATACCTAATTCTGTCATGGAATGAATTTACTCTCCAAGAGCCATATAACAAATATTCTGCTGTAAAAAATCCATCATTAAATAATTTTCCACAATTTTCACTTTGAAAAGAATCGGATATATATTTCTTGTTATTTAGATAATTTCTTACCTCGATTATTACATCCTCNCCTGTTTTTGTTGGCAAAACTACACTTAACTCTGTATCATCTTGCCATAACATGGTAGAAATAAAGACAAAAACACAAAAAATAAAAACTGTTATTACAAATATTGACTTAGCAAAAAATGATGGTGTGAACCTTTTTTTTCCATGTTTTTTAGGCGAAATTATATCTATAAGGTTCATAAATCATTTATCTAGTTACTGGTAGTCGTAATTTATCAATGAGCATATCTAAATCAAAATTATTATTTAGCAAGTCACTGATTTTTTCAATTTTTTCAGAATGATCAAATTTAGATTTCAGTTGAATTTTTTCAATTTTTTCTGTAAATTCATGAGTACTATCANTAAACAAAACTATAGGTTTATTTACCTTTTCTGCTTCGTAACTAACATATTCAACAGGTGATACCCCCTTAGTTATGAAAAGAGCTTGAGTTTCATCAGTCTGCAGAGCTGATAGTTGCACATCCGGCCTATCCCCTCTGACAATTACTGCATTNTTATTTTTTGAAGAAAAATAGAATGGCCCCCAATCAAGAACTAAACCTCCAATAAGATAGTTTTCAATAAGCNTGTTTGAATTCTCTTCTCCAATGATAAATTCACCATTTAAAATATTAGCTATTTGACTTATAGACATTGATAATAATTTTCTATCATCAGGGATAGCACCATAAAATTCTGCATTGCAATCTTTTAGGTTTTTTTCTAAATAATCACCTAATTCATTTTGTCTATACTTTGGCATAAAGTTTACTACTATACCATTTATCCTAGAACCATAATGACCTAATATTTTTTGAAAATTTTCACCATACCGAACTACTAATAATACTGAAGCATCTAAATCTTGAGCATTTTTCAAATTTTCTTTATGATCATCCGTGCCTTCTATTATGTTAATCGTTTGATTTTGTAATAAATCACCCGACTTTTTTAAGTTGGAATTTAATCTCGATTGTTCAATCTCTGAGAAAAAATTTTCATAAAATTCTATATCTTTAGCGGGAGAATTATCTGTAAATAAAATTTTACCAACATTAATTTTCTTATCGATAAAATTGTTTATCAATCCTGCACAAATAGCTGTTTTACCAGTATTTTTTGTTTTTGAAATTACCATTAATGTTGTCATAAAACCTCTCAAAAAATTCTAATCTAAGTTTTTTGAAATTAATACTATTAGCAAATTATATCAACGGATACCTAATTAAATGTGGAGTTAATTAGCAAATTTTTCATTAAAAGTAACAACAACATGTTTCAAGGGGTAAATTTACCTTGATTGAATAAATGAGTGGGTCTACGATTATATATAGAGTGTTAGCCGAGGTAGCTCAGGTGGTAGAGCAATGGACTGAAAATCCATGTGTCGGCAGTTCAAGTCTGCCCCTCGGCACCACCAAAACAAATGCCAAAAGTTATCTATTTCCCCTTGAAATTTGGTTTTCTTTTCTCCATAAAAGCATTTCTGCCTTCTTTATAATCTTCGCTTCTAAAACAATGATCTACCATATCAGCAATAGCATCTAAGTTTTGCTCATTAAAATTTTTCAAACCTTCATTAATTGCTGCCTTAGAAGCCATTACCGTAAGAGGAGCATTAATTGCTATTCTAGTAGCGAAATCAAAAACATATTGTTCAAGATGTTTTTTTTCTACAACCTTATTTAATAAACCCATTCTTTCCGCATCTATTGATGAGAATATATTACCTGTAAAAAATATTTCCTTAGCATAAGCAGGACCAACTAAATTCATGAGTTCTTTTATACCTTCATAACCATATCCAAGACCAAGTCTAGCTGCAGGTATNCCAAATTTACTATCATTAGAAGCAATTCTTATGTCAGCANTNAATGCTATACCCATTCCNCCTCCAATACAGAAACCATCTATCATTGCAATAAGTGGTTTCTTTANATTGNTNAGAGAATTTTTAGCCANCGAACTTGCTTTTTCATAATATTCTACNTGNTCTGGTGTATTTCTTACTTGNTCAAACTCTGAAATATCCGCGCCCGANACAAACGCTTTACCACCTTCACCTTTCATAACAACTAATCTAACNTCATTATTATTAGAATATTCTTTGATAATAAAAGGAATTGTTTCCCACATANNTAANGATATGGCATTTCTCTTTTCNGGCTGATTAAATACAATCCATCCAATATTATCTTTTATCNCTGCTATTATTTTTTCNGTNGNCAAGTTTAGTCTTTNCATATAAAACCTCTTATACTATTCCATCTATATGGAATTTTTCAATCATNTCTTTTTTATAACCTAATTTTTCCAAAATAGTATCAGTATGTTCCCCTTGCTCAGGNGTTGCTGATCTGATTTTTGAATCAGTTCTACTCATTTTTATAGCTTGATTAACAANATTAAATTTACCTAATCTNGGATGNTCTACCTCAACAGCCATATTNAAGTGNCTAACTTGAGGNTCAGAAAAAACTTGATCAANAGAATATATAGGTCCAGCTGGACAACCTGATTTGTTNAGCAAATCNATCCAATATTCACTAGTATTTTTTTCTGTTATANAGTTAATTTCAGAGTTCATTTCCAATCTGTTATTAGACCTTAATTCAGAATCAACAAACCTTTCATCAGTAATTAATTTTTCATTACCTATAACTTTACAAAATTTTTCGTACATTGCTTGACCTGAAATAGCTATATTGATGTGTCCATCTTTGGTATTAAATACTCCTGTAGGAATAGTTTTAGGATGATCATTACCCATAGCTTTAGGAATTTCTCCATCCTTAAGATATCTTGCAGCTTGAAAATCTAACATTTGTATCTGAGACTCTAACAAAGAGGTTTTTACCCATTGTCCTTTGCCAGATTTAGCTCTTTCTAATAATGCCAGCATTACACCTTGAGCTGCAAACATTCCAGTACATAAATCCGCAACTGGAATACCTACTCTCATTGGTCCTTCTCCTGGCATCCCAGTAATGGACATAAGCCCACCCATTCCTTGAGCAATTTGATCAAATCCAGCTCTAGACCCATAAGGGCCATCCTGTCCAAAGCCAGAAATACTAACTAGAATAATTTTAGGGTTAATAGATGATAAAGTATCATAATCTGCTTTTAGCCTATATTTCACATCGGGTCGATAATTTTCTACAATAACATCTGAAATTGAGACTAATTTATGAAACACTTCTACTCCATAATCAGATTTCAAGTTTAATGTCATTGAGCGTTTATTTCTATGTAAATTTTGAAAATCATAATCATCCCTTGCGCCACCTAATGGATCTTTGATATTTGTTGGTGCCTCTATCTTAATTACATCTGCTCCCCAATCGGCTAATTGTTTGACACAAGTAGGGCCAGCTCTTACCCTAGATAGATCAAGAACTTTTACATCTGATAATGGTAATTGAACCATAAATTTCTCCAATTTATACTTACTAAATTAACTTTTATAAGAATTATATATATAATATCGTTTGATTGTAAAAAATACACTACATAGCCAAGAAAGAAAGAAAAATGTCTGAAAACGGAAATTTTAATATGGATCCTGTCTTTGTACCTGATGAAATACTTGAAGGTTTCAAACTACTACCTACTGCAACTGTTTATAATGCAGTAAAGTATTTTTCAAGCTCAAATAATTATACAAAAAACAGTCCTATCGTTTGTGAAGGATTGAAAAACTACACTCCAGGTCAAAAAATTGCTGCTAGGGCAAAGACACTTAGATTTTTACCTCTCAGACAAGATATAGCTAGCGAAGTTATCTCACGAGAAGAATCATCTGAGTATAAGGCTATGGGTAGATGTGGCCCTGGCGATGTTTTAGTAGCCGATATTCAAGGAAAAGAACAAGATGTTGTTGCTGGTGACGTAAAACTTCTNCAATTAGCAATGAATAATGCAGATGGAGTAATTATNGATGGNGCAATAAGAGACTTAGATGTATTACGAGATGAAAACTATGAAATTATTGTATATGCAAAAGCACGAAGTTTACATGGCAATCCAAANACCATTCCAGCNGAAGAAAATGTTCAAATTCAATGNGGAGGAGCATTAGTGAGNCCAGGAGATATAATGGTAGGAGACGATGACGGAGTATTAGTNGTGCCATCNTGGATGGCTAAANCTGTTCTTGAACATGCTACAGAACATGAAGAAGTTGANAATTATATAAAAANAAAAATTAAAAAAGAAAATGTTNTACCTGGCAAATATTATCCTCCACAACCAGAATCATTTGATGAGTGGAGAAAAATNAAGAAATCTANNTAGGCTNTAAAATGAAAATAATNAANGAATANTGGGCTATGTCTTCTCATCCTGANGGTATGCCAGATATAAAAAATTTCGAACTAATTAANGAGAATTTACCTGACCTAAAATACGGTCAAATTTTAATAAAAACACTATACCTAACTCTTGACCCTTACATGAGAGGCAGAATGAGACTAGGCCCATCTTACGCTCCCGGCTTAAGAAAAGGTGAAATAATGACTGGTGAAATAGTTGGAATTGTTCAAAATAGTATGTCCGACAATATTCCTACTGGGTCTATAGTAAAAGCTAGATCTGGATGGACTAGGTATTCAATTTTATCAGATAATGATGTGAACCTCATAGACGATTCATCGTTTAATATTTCTACATCACTAGGCGTCCTTGGGATGCCTGGATTAACGGCCTATCATGGATTGTTAGAAATAGGAAAACCTAGAGCAGGAGAAACTTTAGTTGTTTCAGCAGCATCAGGAGCAGTAGGCGCTATAGTTGGGCAGATTGCTAAAATAAATGGTTGCCGAGTCATAGGTACTGTTGGTAGCAAAATAAAAGCTAATTATATTAAAGAAGAATTAGGTTTTGATTATGCTATAAATTACAAATCCGAAAATATATCCGAAAAAATTAAAGAGTATTGCCANAATAATATAGATATTTATTTTGATAACGTGGGTGGAGAAGTGACTGACGAAGTAATGAATAACTTAGCTTATAAAGCTAGAATTATTGTATGCGGACAAATTTCTCAATATAATGCAACGGGAACTATTAGTGGTCCAAGAAATCTTTGGGCTCTTATAAGAACACAATCCAAGATTGAGGGAATGCTTGTATCTGAGTATGGAGATAAAAAAAATCAGGTTGCAATTACCAGAATAGGTAAATGGATTTCAGAAGGAAAAATAAAATATAAGGAAGACATAGTCGAGGGATTTGAAAATGCTCCCAAGGCATTCAAAAAACTTTTTACTGGCGAAAACTTTGGAAAATTACTTGTTAAAGTAAGTGATAGATAAAAACCTAACCTATTATTCTTCTTGTATAATAATTTATAATAAAAATTTTAGCGGAAGTGGCTCAGTGGTAGAGCATCTCCTTGCCAAGGAGAAGGTCGCGAGTTCGAATCTCGTCTTCCGCTCCATTATTATAAAAAAACACAAACTTTAGGAAATAAATATGGAACCAATAATAGTTATCGTGATTGCTGTAATAGTCTTGATACTTAGCATAGTAATAGTACCTCAACAGACTATGGTAATAATTGAAAGATTAGGAAAATATAACAGAATTTTAGGTCCTGGACTAAATTTCAAGATACCAATTGTTGAACGGGTTGCGGGAAAAGAATCAGTCCGAATAAGACAACTAGATGTTCCTGTAGAAACTAAAACTCAGGACAATGTTTTTGTAAATCTAGGTGTTTCAATCCAATTTTTAGCCATAAGTGAAAAAATATTTGATGCATTTTACAAACTTACTGATGTTAATCAACAAATTACATCCTACGTATATGACGTAGTTAGAGCAGAAGTCCCTAAGAAAAAACTTGATGACTTATTCGAATCTAAGGATGAAATTGCTCAAACAATTAAGACTGATCTATCAGGCTCGATGGATGATTTTGGGTACTCCATAGTTAATTCACTTATTACTGATATTGACCCTGCACCTAATGTAAAAGAGGCAATGAACCAAATAAACGCTACAGCAAGATTAAGAGTTGCAGCTCAAAATGAGGCTGAGGCCGACAAAATAAGACAAGTAAAAAATGCCGAAGCTGATGCTGAAGCGAAAAAATTACAAGGTGAAGGAGTAGCTCAGCAAAGAGCAGCAATTATTGAAGGTTTCAAATCATCGATTGATGACCTAAAAAAAGTAACTGGCAGTGATGTAAAAACTCAAGATGTTATGAATATGGTTATGATGGTTCAATACTTTGACGCTCTAAGGGATATTGGTACTACTGGTCAAAATAATGCTGTATTAATTCCTTATGGAGCTGGTGGATCGAATGAAATACTTCAACAAATGACCCAAGCTATGGTAGCTAGCGATAAAATAAAAGGTAAACCATAAGTTTTTATCTTTAATTAAAGCACTCATGAAAAAACCATCCTTAAAAATTTATTACGAAAATAACCTTAAAATTCTGAAGTCTATCCCTAGTAATTCTATAGATTTAATATATGTTGATCCACCATTTAATACAGGTAAAACTCGCTCACATTCTATAATGAAAAACACTCAATCAGATACCGGAAACAGAGTTGGATTTCAAGGAAAAAAATATTCAACTTCGTTTACAGAAAAACTTAGTTATGAAGACAATATTGAAAGTTATCTAGATTTTCTCAGATCCAGAATAGAAGAATCAAAGAGAATTCTGAAAAAGAAAGGAAGCTTCTTTATACATTTAGACTACAGAGAGATTCACTATGCAAAAGTATTATGTGATGAAATTTTTGGTAGAGATTCATTTATTAATGAAATTATTTGGTCATATGATTATGGAGCAAGAAGTAGAAAAAAATGGTCTACAAAACATGAAAATATTTTGTGGTACGCAATTGATCCTTCTAACTATACTTTTAGGTATGATGACATAGATAGGATACCTTATATGGCTCCAAACCTTGTTGGCCCAGATAAAGCAAAAAAAGGCAAAACGCCTACTGATTCATGGTGGCATACTATAGTTAGTACTAATGGTAAAGAAAAAACAGGATACCCAACTCAAAAGCCATTAGGAATAATAAATAGAATAATAAAAGTCCACTCTAACCCTGGTGACTTAGTACTTGATTTTTTTGCTGGAAGCGGAACAACCGGCATGTCAGCAATCATGAATGAAAGAAATGCAATATTGATTGATAATAATCCTGAGTCAATAAAAGTTATGAAAAAAAGATTCAAAAACTATAACTTTACAGTTGAAAATTCAGTGATTTCAAAATAAAAATTCTAATTTTTTTTTTTCACCACAAATAAAAAATATCTATAATCAAATGCATTTTGTACTAATTAAGTAATAAAATCACAAAAATATACAAAACTTTAATTTATTTTTAATGGATTAATTAGTTATTTTCCTTTACACTTTGTAAATCAAATTAGGATTGGAAGTATTCGTTGAGTTACTTGCTTTGTGGGTACCCGATCATTAACGAGGAGAAAATATGAGATTTCTTAAGAATCGATTGTTCTTAGCTTTTTCTTTGTTGGTAGCTATACCTGTAGCGATTGCTGCTTGTAGTAGTGACCCTGAAATTGTTGAGAAAATCGTAGAAGTTGAAAAGGTTGTTGAAGTTGAAAAAGAAGTTCAAGTAGAAGTAACTAAAGTTGTAGAAAAAGAAGTAGAAAAAGTTGTAGAAAAAAAAGTTGATGTTGTTGTAACAGCAACTCCAATTCCAACTGCTACTCCTATCCCTATAGCTCCACTTGAGCCAGCACCTCAACCTAAAAATGCCGCCGGCACACTAACTGCAGCAGTATTTGACGTTGCTCCGGGAGTAGGTCTTCCTGCTAACCAAGCACCTGTTGAAGCTATGCAATATTGGGGTGTAGGTGAAGGTCTTTTTGCAATGGATGCCGGAGGTACAATCACAAATCGATTGGCTAGTGGNTATACTATTGCTGAAGATCAAACTTATGTTGACATTGATATAAGAACAGGTGTTAAATTCCACGGTGATTTTGGTGAATTATCAGCAGAAGATATCGTTTGGACACTTGATCAGTCTAATGCAACAACTAACCCAACAAGCATTCACGGTCAGGCCGGTGACTACGCTGCTTTATTCTCAAAGCATGAAGTCATTGACTCTGACACAGTTCGTTTAACATTTAGTGCATTCGATCCAAGATGGAATGGTCACTTCTTGAACGAACAAGCTCAAGGTACAGCATTCGTACCAAAAGCTGCTTGTGATGGTGATGCAACTATAGCTAGTCTAAGTTGTCCTTACTTGCAAGAAAATATAGTTTCTACAGGTCCTTACTCAGTATCTGAGTGGAAACAGGATGACAAAGCTATTATTACAAAACAAAGTGAACACTGGAGAAAAGTTGGTAACGCAGATACTATTACCTTCCTAGAAGTTCCTGAACCTGCAACTCGTGTTGCTATGTTGAGGACAGGTGAAGTAGATATTGCTGACTCTATCCCGCTAAAGGACATTAAGCCTCTTGCTGAAAGTGGATTCAAAGCTGAATCTATAACAAGAGCAGGTCGAGTTCACCAAATCATATTCTCTGGTAACTACTGGGAAGCAACTCATCACCGAACTGGTGAGGACCTAAAAAGAACTGGATCAGGTTACTGTATCCACGATCTTCCTTGGGTTGGTTGTAACATAGAAGGTAAGCAACCAGGAGATATGGAAGAAGCTCGTGATGTAAGATGGGCTCTAGCAAAAGCTATTGACCGAGAACTTCTAATCGAAACTGTATTAGATGGTTTTGGTAACGAAGCTTCATTAGAGTACGTTGACACTACAGCAGAGTGGTTCAAAGACAAGTGGTTAATTCCATATGACCCAGCAGCTGCAGCAGAACAGATGGCAAAAACAGCTTGGCCTGAAGGTAAGTTTGTTATGAACATTTGGACTGGTGGTGAGCTTGGTGGTTCAGGTGGAACAAACGCTGAAATCAATGACGCTGTTGCAGGTATGTGGTTGGCTGTTTGGCCAGACATGGACCTTCAAGTTATGAAGTCAGCCTACTCTGTTATAAGACCAGGTCTTGTTGGTCGAACTAACACAATTCCTTACGCAGGTGACTGTGATGAAGGATCAACAACTATTCCATTCGATTGGCCACATGGTTCTACTGAAACCAGTATTACTCGTGGTGGATTCGGTTGTGGTATTGAAATTCCAAAAATAGCTGAAACTTTTGATAAAGTATCAGCAGAATCAGATGCTGCAAAACGATTCGAATACAACGAAGAAATGGTTGATTACTTGTACGATCAGATGATCTTTGCTGGTACTGTACAGGTTCCAACATTGGTGGTTTACAACCCTAATTCAATCTCAGGTTGGTTAGGAACACCTTCAATGTTCGCAACAATGAACGAGTTTGAATCAATCGAACTTGCTCGATAGAGAATAATTATATTTGGGGAGAAGATAATTTCTCCCCAAATATTTATAAATATAAATAAATTAGAAACAGAATAAAAATTTTACAGGCAATAAAAAATTGAGAAAGTATCTTATACAAAGATTTTCCTTCGGAATATTATCACTGATAGCTGCGACNTTGATTGTTTTTGTTTTATCAAGAGCAACTGGCGACCCTCTACTTCTTTATGCGAAACCTGGAGGCTATGGAATGTCACCAGAGCAAATAGCAGCATTNACAGAAAAACTNGCGTTAGACAAACCACTAATAGTTCAATACCTNATATGGTTAGGTAGGACTNTNACCGGTGANTTAGGNAACACNTTACTTGCAGAGCAGCCTGTACTNGATGTAATAAAAATGAAAATAGGAGCTACCTTTCANNTGGGATTAGTNGCGTGGGTTGTTGCTACGGCTGTNGGAATTCCTCTTGGAGTATTATCTGCTGTAAAAAGAGGAAGTGTTTGGGATTATATTGGAAGAATATTTGCATTATTTGGACAGGCCACCCCAGTATTTTTTATAGGAATACTTGGTATTTTATTTTTTGCCGTAAGNCTTGGATGGCTTGATGCTGCAGGAAGGCCAACCCAAGAACCTTTTTTCCCTGCTCAGTTTAAGGCATTAATAATGCCAACTGTAGCTTTGGCTTGGTTGCCAGCGGCGTCATATCTGAGAATAACTAGATCAGCAATGTTAGAAGTTCTTGATTCCGAGTATATTAAATTAGCTAGAGCTAAAGGAGTTTCTCAAAGGGCTGTAATTTGGAGACATGCTCTACGAAATGCCTTGATTCCTCCTATAACTGTTTCTGCATTAATATTGGTGGGATTCTTAGAAGGATCGGTCGTTGTTGAAGCAGTTTATGCATGGCCAGGCATAGGGAGAATGGCTGTTGAATCTATTCACAACAATGACTTCCCTTTACTTACAGGAATAATTCTAATGTTTGCTGTTCTATANGTTTTAGGTAGTTTCCTTGCAGACATAGCCTATACAATTGTTGACCCAAGGATAAGGTACTAATATGAATTCAAATATTAATACAACTAATAGCCCTGCATTAATAGAAGTGAGCTTAAAAAGCAAGATTTTTTATGTAATAAGACGATGGCCAGTTATACCAATCTTGATACTAAGCATAATGGTATTTATTGCTGTTTTTGCCCCACTAATATCTCCTATGGGACCTAAAGAAATAAATCTTAGAGGACGCGCAGCTCCACCTTTTTGGGAAAAAGAATGGTATGATGCAAATCCTAAAAATGAAAAAACATATATATTAGGTGCTGATCATGTTGGTAGAGATGTCCTAACCAGAATGTTCTATGGAGCAAGAATATCTCTAGCTGTAGCTGTTATATCACTTACAGCAGGAGTTGTAATTGGTTCAGCGATTGGACTAATCGCAGGATATTATGGTGGATTTATAGATGAATTTTCTATGCGTGCAGTAGATGTATGGAATGCATTGCCTTTCTTGCTAATTGCTATATTGGCAGCTGTAACTTTTGGACAAGAAGTTTGGATAGTTATGGTTCTGCTAGCTCTAGTAGCTTGGGCTGGAAATGTTAGAAATGTTAGAGCAGAGGTGCTGACACTTAAAACTAGAGATTATGTTGCTCTAGCAAAAATTGCAGGTGCTTCTGATTTCAGGATTTTAATGAGCCATATTTTCCCAGGAGTAGTTAATACCATAGTTGTATTAGCAACCTTACGAGTCGGAGGATTGATTCTTGCTGAAGCATCTCTAAGTTTTTTAGGTGCAGGAATCCCAGCACAGACTCCCACATGGGGTAATATGATTTCTGAAGGACGTGAATGGCTTAGCACAGCATGGTGGATAGCTATGTTTCCTGGAATTTCTATCTTACTAGTAGTTATGAGTGTTAACTTTTTTGGTGACTGGTTAAGAGATAGATGGGACCCTAGATTAAGGCAGTTGAGTTAAATTTTTAATTCATCTACTTTATTTGCCATAACAAAATCTGAATCAACGATGCCACCTTCACTGTGACTCCACCAAGTAATGTTCACACTACCCCATTCTAAAATTATTCTGGGGTGATGATCATTTTCTTCAGATAAAATTCCAACTTTATTTGTAAATTTTAAAGCTTGGTCAAAATCTTCAAAATTAAAATTTTTTTGTAATTTATAGATAGAATCTTCAATAATTAATTGCCAACTTTCTAAATTTGATAATTTAGAAAGTATTTGTTTTTTTTCAAGTTTGCTCATAGTACTCCTTTTTCATCATATAAGTTTATAATATATTTGTTAATATTGTTAATAAGCCGAAGTGGCGGAATGGCAGACGCGAAGGTCTCAAACACCTTTGGGCTTAAAACCCGTGTGGGTTCGACTCCCACCTTCGGCACCATTTTTAGGAATACCTTATGAATAAAGATTTAATAAGAACAAACAATCATAGTCCTTTTTTCGCACAAAAAAAATCATGAGAGTAAAGCTTGATTCAAAAAACAGTAAAAGCTGGCATCATTTCTTACGTCAACGAGATTTTTTACAAATAATCGATAGTTTGAATTACGATAAAAATAAAAAAATTCTAGAAGTTGGAGCTGGCGATGGCTCTCAAACTAAACTTCTAAAAAAATATTTTAATCATGTAGTTTCTATAGATGTAGCCCCTTCAACTGACGCTAAAGATATAATTATAGCTGATGTTTGCAACCTACCTTTCCGAGATAACGAATTTGATATAGTTTTTAGTTCTAATGTTTTAGAACATGTAGATGATCTTACAAAAGCATTCTCAGAGATGAAAAGAGTCTTAAAAAATGATGGAAAAATGATTCATTCAATGCCAAGCCATATATGGAAAATATTACAAATGTCCTTAGGTTGGATCCACTCACTTAAAAAAATTTCATATAAACTGTTAAACATAAAATTATCCAGTAGAGCAAATCCTGATGATTTCGTACATTTGCATGGCAAAAAATCAAAAAATAGACATCTTACTGATAAATTGCTGGGTTTAATAATTCCATCTATTCATGGCACATCAAGTAACCATGTAAGTGAGTTCTTAAGATTTAGACCGACATACTGGGAAAAACAATTTAAGGAAAATAATCTTATTTGTGTAAAAAAATATAATCTTTTTTTACATACTCCATATGAGTTTGCCCCATTTAAATTTTTAAGAATAAGAGATTTTATAAGTAGATGTGGATTCGCATCGGTATATGCATATGAATTAAGAAAATTTAGATAGACTTACTCCAACAAAATCAACTTCTTCGTCTAATAATTCAGGATATATAGGTAAAGATAACAATTCATTAGTTAATTTCTCAGTTACTGGAAATTGATTTTTATCTAATTTATAAGAGGCAAACATAGGTTCAGCATATATTGGTTTTTCATAATGAATCATGGTTTGAATACCTAATCTTGAAAGATGACTTTTTATTTCATCTCTATTATTTTCTGTGCACCTAATAGCATACTTATGATAAACGTGAGTAATATTATTATTTTCTTTTGGAGCTATCATACCACCTGAAATATAAGATTCATACTTTTTAGATATATTAATTCTTTTATTAGTCCAATGTGTCATTTTTTTTATCTTGAATTCAATTATTGCTGCCTGCAAAGATGACATTTGTGAGTTATATCCAAGGTTTATATAATGTCTATTTACATCTCTACCGTGATATCTTAGCTTAACTATTTCTTCCTGAATAAAATCAGATTTTGTAATGACCGCTCCCCCACTTCCATATGCTCCAGCAATTTTCATGGGATCAAAGCTTAATGTAGCAGCATCAGAATTATCCCCGAGAATATAATCACCATTCACAGAGCCTAAAGCCTGTGCTCCATCTTCAATCAATATGACATTGTATTTTTTGCATTCTTCATAAAGACTAGATAAATCCACTAATTCACCGTACAAATGAACAAATATAACGCACTTGATATCATCTTTTTTAATTCTATTTATAATTTGATCAATATCTGAATGATACTGCAATGTTGAATCGACAAAAACTGGTATTGCTCCAATTCTTTCTACTGGTGAAGCTGACGCAATAAAAGACAATGATGGAACTATTACTTTATCTCCAGGTAGCACTCCTAGCGATAAAAGCGCAAAATACAATGCATCTGTACCAGAATTTACTGCAACAGAATGTTTTGCTCTATGAATTTCTGATAACTTATTTTCTAAACTTTCAACTTCTTTTCCCTGTAAGACTTTACCATGAGAAAAAACATTGTCACAAATAGATAAAATTTCATTTTTATGTAATGCATATTGGCGATCTAATCGCATAAATGGAATTTTCATATTAAATAGGATTCTTTTTCAAATGATCAATATATACCTTAAGACCTTTAGAAAGATCATATTTAGGCTTAAATCCAACTAATTTTTTTGCCTTAGATATATCAAGAGTACCTCTTTTTGGCATGTAACTTGGTACTTCTCTATACTCAACGTTTACCCCATCAATATTATCACTAATTATATCTATAGCCGAGGACAAAGTTTCAGAATTACCTCTGGCTATATTAAATATTTCTCCTGAAATATTTTCTTGGGTAGAAACCTTATATATCCCTTGAGCTGTATCTTCAACAAATGTAAAATCCAAAGCCATACTACCATCTCCATCAACGAGTAATTTTTCACCCTGCAAAGCACGAGTAACAAACTTGTACAGAACCCTCTGATTGCCATCATATGGGCCATAAACGGCTGTAGGTCTGACAATCCTCACATCTATACCATATCTTTTCATATACCCCATGCTGATTATCTCACCAGCTAATTTGATAGAACCATAAATTTCCTTAGGATCTTTATTCGAATTTTCAGAAACAGAATTTGAATCAAAGTCGCCATAAACCATACTTGATGAAGTGTATAAAAATTTACAATTGTGATCAAAGTCTCTAATTATCTCTAAGATATTTATAGTACTAGAAAGAATGGAATCATATGCTTCTTCAGTTTGTTCTATTGCAATACTTGCCAATGGAAGCGCTGCAGTATGAACTATTACATCTGGCTTAACTTTAAGAATTGACCTTCTTAAAAAATCTTTATTTAGAGTATCGCCTGTGATGACTGTTACATTATTTATTATATCTTTTAATCTGTTTAGTAAATTAACAGGACGTGCTTCTGGGTCTGGTAATAAATATTGTTTGAAAGAATCGAATACAGTTACTTCATAACCTGCATCTAGAAATTCTCTCACTACCCTAGAACCAATAAAACCTGCACCGCCAGTAATAAAAACTTTTTTCATATGAATTTAAATATAATTTATATAGTTTTGTTCATTTGTTACTATTATACTTTGAAATAATCTTACCAGAGTATTAATATACTTAAAAAAAGATAAAAGAATTGTTTAATTATGAAAAATAAATACAAAGTAGCAGTTATAGGTTGTGGTTCAATTGCTAATGCACACTTAGAAGGCTATTCAAAATTATCAAAAATTGAAATAAAAGCTGTAGTTGATACAAATCGTGCTGCAAGAGAAATGTACATGAAAGAGTACCAAATTCTAAATGGATATGAAAATCTTGAGAGTATGTTAAGTGAAATGAATCCTGATATTGTAAGTATATGTGTATGGCATAAATTGCATGATGTTATGACAGAAAAAATAGCAAACTATCCATCTGTAAAAGGCATAATATGTGAAAAGCCAATGGCTATTGGCCTAGGAAATGCTGAAAAAATGATAGAAGTATGTAAAAAAAATAATGTGAAGTTAATCATCTCTCATCAAAGAAGGTTTACTCCTGGTTGGATGAAAGCAAAAGATGTAATTCAATCAGGCTTAATAGGTGTACCTATAAGAGGGGAAATAAGAGTAAAAGATGGATTATTAAATTGGGGAACTCACTCAATAGATGGTGTAAGATTTGTGTTAGGAGAGCCAGAGGCTCAATGGGTCTTTGGGGCATTAGAAAGATCAACAAATAAATTTGAAAGAGATACAGCAATTGAAGATTGCTGTATGGGGTTAGTTCAATTTGAAGATAACCTTCAATTTTTTATTCAATCTGATTTATTAGATAATAATTGTGATGCAGGCAGATTTACTATTATTGGAACTAATGGGATGATATATATTGAAGAAACAAAGATAAGATTATTTAATGATAGTTCTAATGGATGGAAAAATATAAAATTAGACCTAGATAAAGATGATAAAGCTATTGGAGGAAATACCAATGCAATGCAAGTAGAAGAACTAATTGAATGGATTGAAAAAGACAAAGAAAGTAGATCCTCCGCAAGAATTGCAATAAAAACACAAGAAATAATGATGGCAATATATGAATCAGCTAGAAAAAATAAGGTTATCAAACTCCCATTAAAAGAAAAAAATTACCCCTTAGAATTAATGATTGATGAAAAAAAACTACATCTCTATAATAAAGAAAAATATGATATTAGAGAATTCTTAAATAGAGATAACATTGATGAAGATTTATACCAAAATCTAAAAGCACAAGGCCTAGAACATAACGAAATAATGCAAAAAATTCATTCTAAAAAATGATAAATTTTACGCCAATCTGATTACAAAATAAAATACACGAAAAAATTTAGTCCACTAATTTGTTATAAAATCATCTAATATAGAAATTCTAAGTGCTAAATTATCCCAAGAAAATTCATTTTTCATGTTCCAAATATGTTTGATCTCTTTGCTGTTAATTCCTGGGATATTTGTAGGTTCTTTTTTATCTTCTAAGTAGTTATCTATAGGGTAATTAAACCCTTGCTTAGGTGTAGAAAAATCATACTCTGGGAAAAAACGCGATAAAATTATTTTCTGTATAGTCTTAGACCCCCTATTCAAAAATAAAAAAGGATGAATATTAGCAGTTTTTTCAAAAAGTTTCCTAGTCAAAAATGGAGTTCTAACTTCAAGGCTAGCTTTCATACTAGATCTTTCAATTGCAGGAATAAATGAATAAGGCATTGTATGATTTAAGTCTAATAATCGTGCATTAGAAAGTATATTTTTTGAATCATATTCTATAAATTTATCAACAGTTTCTTGAAAATTTTTTAAATTTTTCATCCAAGTCCAAGTGCGATAATTTCTAATGATATAGAAAAATAACCTTGAGTCCTCACCCATAATTGTTGATAACGCAGAATTACCTTTAATCAACTTAATTGGGACATTCAAAAAATTAAAAAACTTTTTATTTATATCCAATAATTTTCTCCATTTATAAAAATTTTCATATCTATTATATCCAAAAAATATTTCGTCTCCTCCTATGCCTGAAATAGCAACTTTTGCATATTGCCTAGCAATTAGTGACATCTGTAATGATGGTATAGCTGTTAAATTTGCAATTGGTTCTCCATATATATCAATTAAAGATAAATTTTTATCACTAATAATATCCTCTTCTGAATTTATTGTTATATGTTCTAAATTTAATTTTTTTGCTATATACTTAGATTTTTTTGATTCATCATTAACGGAATTATTATTAAAGCCAACTGTTAGAGATAAAAGGTCGTCCTTAATCTCTTTAGAAATTATAGATGCAATCAATGAAGAATCTACACCTGATGATAAAAATAAAACTTTCGGTACATCTGAACGTAACCTAATTTTAATTGAGTCAATTAAAATATTTGTAATATCATCTAAATCATTATTAGATAAGTAATTTTTAAAATCAGATTCATTAACAATTTTTTCTGTTCTCCAATATTTATTCTTAATTATTTTAAAATTTTTGTCTGATGAAATATGAGTAGCTGGTGGTATCTTTATCAATCCATCATATCCTGTATCTTCATGGTCCAAGTGGCCTGATATCATAAATTGAATAGCCTGATTATTAGTAATTACTTTTCTTAGATTTAGCATGTCAGCTAGTGGCTTAGGTTCTGATGAAAAATACAATCCGTCATTATTTTTTATGTAATACAGAGGCTTTTCTCCAAATGGATCTGTAACTAAATTAATTCGATTATTTGAAAACAATGCAAAAGAATACATTCCATCTAATCTATCTAGAGATTTTATCCCCCATTTTTTCCAAGATCTTAATAAAATTTCTGTATCTCCTTCAGATAAAAATTGCTCTCCAGATTTTAATAACTCCTTTTTTATTTCAAGGTAATTGTATATTTCGCCATTATACGCTAAGGTTTCGTCTCCTATCTGCATAGGTTGATTAGATTTGCCAGTTACATCAATAATTGATAGTCTTTTGTGACCTAAAAACAATCCAATATCTTTTTGTATAAAAAAACCTGTGTTATCTGGCCCTCTATGACTCAATTTATCTAAATATTGTTTACCCTTGTTAATATCAACATCACTTAATTTTCTACCAAGATAAAAACCAAAAATTCCACACATAACTATTTAACTTCTTTCATTACTAAAAAACTTTTCTAAACTTATTAGAAAAGTTATAAAAGATCCAGCATTATTATTAGGATTATCAATAAATAATTTTATATCTCTAGATAAAATATCCATATCGAACAAGTCTAAAGATGATAAAAATTGTGAATTTACTAAATCTAAAGCTGCATTTCTTAAACCTTTATGATGCAAGTACATCCTATTTCTATCTGGCCAAGTCCTCTCCTCAGCATGTGGTTCTATATCTGAAATATACTTATAGTTAACATTTCTTAAGACATATCTTTTTAATCTTGTAATATCTTTATATAATGGGCTCATACTTGGCTTAAAATTATTATTCGCAACAGGAATTTTAGCTAGCATAGGATTGATTTTTGAAAGAATTTTTTTTGCAATTCTACCATCTAAGCGATGTTTATTGTTCATTGAAAGATAGAAGTCAAAAATATCATTGTCAAAAGTAATAGTTCTTTGTTCTGCTATAGTGCCAATAGCCAATAGATTTGTATAAGGATAATGTCTACAAAGTGCATGAATAAGCATATATTCCCAATAATCATCTGCAATCTCACAAAAATTATCTGCTAGTGAGGAAACCTCCTCAACAGAACTAATGAGAGAGTCATACATATCAGACCTTGCTGGTTTAGAAATATAGTCAAGTAAGTTAATACCTTTTAATCTATGGGAAATTTTATCTAAATATTGAGTACTAAATTTCCCATTTATTTCAGATAATTTCTTAAATGAAGTTTTCTTACCTAAAAATTTTATATTACTACTCAATAAGTACATGCCTTGAAACATGTAATCCATCCCATGACCATGAAAAAAAACATCTGGTGGTTTAGAAATTTTATTACTTAATCCATAAAAAATTGAATGATCAAATGCATACATTCCTCCACTTAGTTGAGTAACATCGCTTAAATAATCAGAATAAGGATCATCTTTTAATTTAATAAATGAATGTTTGGAATTGTTTATTTTAGCTATTTTTTCTGCAACTTTAACTTCATTATTATAAGTAACTCCAATTGTGTAGCTATCTATTTCAGATTTAAAAAGAGACAATATTATTCTTGAGTCAATTCCACCACTTAAAAAAATCCCAACATTTTTTTTAGAGTCTGTTGTTTTTTTTGTTATAGATTGTGACAACAAATCCTTGAGTATATCTACTGAATCATTAATAGATAAATTAGATTTCTTAAAAGAAGGATTCCAATATGAAAAAGTACTCACATTATCATTACAAAAATTCAAGTGCCTTGCAGCCATAAGGCATTTAGAATAACTGTCGTAAGTTTTCTCTCCAATTAATCTTTGCAACCATAAAAACTCAAAAACTGTTTCTTTATTAATCTTAAGAACTTTATTTTTTTCCAGAAAATTTTTAATATCTTTATAAAATACTGAACCAATAAATGTATTTCGATATTTAAGATAAAAAAATGGTACTGAAGTAAATCTATCATTATAAATATTAATTGATTTATTATTTTTATCATGGTGAATAATTAAAAATTCACCATCAATATTTTTTACGTCCGCATAATTAATTTTATTAATTATTTTTTCCCATATGATTTGACAATTTATTCTTTTATTGATTATTGGATTACCAACTATATAAAGTAGATGTTGACGATTTTCAAATTTATTCAAAGTAACATTAAAGTTAGAAAATTCAAAATTCAAATTATTTTGACTAGAATCAAATATAAAAAATAACTTGGGTAATTTTTTCATTCATCTCCCTTTATGAAACTTAAAACTTAAAATAAATAAAGTCACTTGTAGAATTAGATCTGAGTATTAGTATACCTAAATATAGAAACATTACTATAATTGACTTTATGTACAAATTATCAAAAAAACCAAGTCTATGTAGATTATTTTTTTTAGTTATAATTACTTGGTAGGCTCCAAATATATAAAGTGGCAAAGAAAAAATTAAAACCTGCATAAACAAATATATAAAGTTTTTGAAGTCTATACTTATGCCTGAAAAACTTGACAACAAACTTAAATAAAAATTTTCAGATCTAAAAATAAACCAACCTATATGAATAAAGCAAAATGTCAGCATGATGCCTAGGGCATTAATTCTAAAATTTGTTTTACTTAAATATATTCTAGTTAGGATTATTATTATTCCATTATATAAACCCCAAAAAACAAAATTCCAAGCAGCACCATGCCACAGACCTGTTAATATAAATGTAATTAGAATATTTAAATAAGTCTTAGCATTAGACCTTTTAGACCCGCCCAATGGTATATATACGTAATCTCTGAACCAAATTGAAAGAGTAATATGCCATCTCCTCCAAAATTCAATCATAGATCTTGAAAAATAAGGGTTGTTAAAATTATTAGAAAGATTTATACCAAATAGTTTAGCGCTTCCTCTTGCAATATCAGTATATCCAGAAAAATCAGCAAAAATTTGGACTCCAAAAGCTAAAGAAGCTAAAACTAAAAGAGAAAAATGAGGGTCTTGCAGAAGAAATATCTTATCAGAAATTATAGCTACATTATCAGCAATTACTAACTTCTTAAAAAATCCCCAAATAATTAAAAAAATTCCATCATTGAAATTTTTTATTTTAAAATGTTTTTGTTTCTCTATTTGGGTTAAAAGTGAATTTGCTCTTTCGATTGGTCCCGCGATTAATTGCGGGAAAAAACCTATAAATAACGATACATCGATTATACTTTTTCTAGCTTTTGTTTTACCTTTATAAACATCAAAAACATAACTTATTGTCTGAAAAGTATAAAAAGAAATTCCTACTGGTAAAAATATCTGTAGAGTCATTTTTGAGTCTAAAAATCCAAAATAAGCTAATAAATCGGTAAAATTTTCGATGAAGAAACCAAAATATTTAAAGGCACCTAAAACAAACAAACCTGAAAAAATTGAAAAAGCAAAAAATAACTTCCTGTTTTTTTGACTTTTAGTATTTTGTATTTTTAATGCTGAAAAATAATTAACTAATGTATAACTTAATAAAAGAAAAACAAGCCATGGTGTTATATATCCATAAAAAATATAACTAGCAATCAATAGAATTATATTTTGTATTTTTCTTGATAAAAACCAAAAGATTACTAGCACAAAAATTAAGAGTGAAATATATTCATAACTTTGAAAAATCAATTTTCACCACCAAAATAAATCATATTTTCTCTATAAAAATATTCAGTAAAATCTTTAATATATTCAGGATTAATATGATCACCATCAAGATAATAATCAAGACTAAAGCCTTTTCCCTCTAGATCAATAAAATTTACTTCTTTAGATATTAAAAATTTGTTTAATTTATCAATATAGTCATTAAGAATAACATCCGAAATTTTCGAATTAATGCTATTTGGTCTTTTTTGAACTCTTACAAAAGTTAATTCAATGTCATGTTCATCACTAATATCTACCATTAAATTTAAAAAAGAACTTGTTTTTTTAAATTCCGAGGGAATATCACTGAAATCAAAAATTTCTGTTGATCTAAAATTTTTTCTAGAAAATAAATCATTAGTAGAGTTTTGAATATTTTTATATTCTCTTAGTACAGGTATGTAATTTGAATCATCTAAACCTAGTGTGACTCTGAGAAAAGTAAATGGAATAATTTTTGGAATGTAAGGACTAACTGACAAACGATTAATTAAATCCCTTGCTTTATTATTTTTTGCTTGTATTGGATAAATCTCATCAAATAATCTAGATAATTTATCCCCAATTCCACTATTAGAATTTATTATCATATCAAATTTTACTTCTTCTGTTCGAGATAATAAATCTAGTTTTTGAGAATACTCTCCCTGAGTTCTATACAAAGGTTTAGTAAGCTCATAATCTCTAAAAAATATATAAACATTATCTGGATTGATACCAGCTTCAGCCACGAAATTTTTCAAATATAAATACCAAGAAGAAGACATCCCTCCAGGCATAGTAAGTAAAAGTACATCTTTATTATCTCCTAATAGTTTTTCTAGATAAATTTCATCTATTCTTGTTTCTAGCATAGAGTTACCTATAAAAACATAATCAGGGGCAGATGAAGATATTTCATTATATAATTTTTGATTAAAATTATTTTTTTCACTTTGAAAAAATAACAACGTAGGTATAAAAAAAATAATAACTAAAGGTATAATAAATTTTCGGAAATTATTCAGGATTCACCTCTACTAGATATCTTTTTTACATAGACCAATAATTAATTCCATGTTTTTGAAAAATGGAATTATCAAGTGCTCCCGTTATATCAAAAACATAACCATTTTTTTCAATTTTTCCTAAAAAATCAGAGAAGTTAGTAATATATTTTTTATGAGGTACAGCTAATACTATTGCTGAAAATTTTATATTACTATGATTAAAATCATCTATATATGTTGCATCATCTATATAAGGATAATTATTCTTAATATCATTAATGAATATGTTGTAATTTGAACTAACTAAAAGATTACATAGTTCAATTGATTTACTATTTCTTAAATCAGCAACATCTGGCTTAAAAGTTTGCCCTAAAACCAAAATATTCTTTGATTTATTTTTTTCTATATGAAATAAAGTTTTAGTGATTTTCTCAAATAAAAATTTTGGGATAGATTCATTTACTGCACGACCAGATAATATAGTCTTAGGCGTAAATCCAAGTTCTTGGGCTTTATAGGTTAGGTAATAAGGATCAACTGGAACACAATGTCCTCCAACGAGGCCTGGAGTATATTTATTAAAGTTCCATTTAGTTGATGCTGCCTTAAATACTTCTGAAGAAGGAATGCTCATTTTATCAAAAATCATACATAGTTCGTTGAATAGAGCAATGTTTAAATCTCTTTGGATATTTTCTATGACTTTTGAAGATTCAGCAATCCTTATACTTTTTGCCTTATGCACTCCTTTCTTTGCAACATGACTATACAAACTACTAATTATTTCAAGAGTTTGATTATTTTGACCAGATACAACTTTAATAATATTACTTATATTATGTTCTTTATCACCAAAATTTGTTCTTTCTGGCGAGTAACCTAGGTAAAAATCCTTACCAGACCTTAATCCTGATTCTTTCTCAATTATTCGAGCGCAATAATCTTCAGTACATCCAGGGTATGTTGTTGATTCAAATATAATTATAGGTTTAATATCTTTATTTTTTCTTAGAGAAATTTTTTCTCCAATTAACTTACTAGCACTCATTAACAAAGATAGATCTGGCTGGTAATCATCTGTTATAGGTGTGGGAACTGTAACGATAATTATATTAGAATCCGTAATACATTCTGGATTAGCTGTGATTTTTAAATTAGAAGATAATATATCCTCTTGATCAATCTCTTCATTTTTATCAAAACCTTCTGACAATTGCTTAATTCTTAATGCATCAGAATCATAGCCATATGTAGATATATTATTTTTAGCAAATTCCAAAGCAAGAGGTAGACCAACATAACCTAAACCTAAAACTACTATGTCTTTATTAATGTATTCTTGATGCAACATAAACTATTTTGTTCCTAATACATCATACTTAATAGAATGTTTTTCTAATTCACTAATATTCACTATTCCTCTGGTATCAATTACGTAAGTTTTTGGAGAGATATTTGACCAGTTTATCTCAGAGTAAATTTTTTCTGAATTTAGGATTATTACAATTTCCGCTTGATTTAAAACATCGTTCAAATTTTCGGAAACGATTAATTTATCTTCCATTAGAGCTGCTTCATTAGTTGCTAAAATATCATGACCAGTAACTATTGCCCCTTGTTCAATTAAGAATTTTGCTAATCGAATTGATAAGGAATGCCTAACATCATTAGTACCTTCTTTGAAAGCTAACCCTAATATAGATATTCTATGCTTATAAAGACTACTTCCTAAAACAATATTTATTTTATTTATGACCTCCTGGAGTTGTAAATCATTTCTTCGCAGAACTCCATTTAACATTACAGAATCAAAATAATTTTCTTCAGATAAAGTTATCAACGCTCTCAAGTCTTTGTCCAAACATGGGCCACCAAATCCTATACCTGGCTTCAAATAATCTGAGCCTATCCTTGGATCTAAGCCAATACCATAAATTATGTCTGATATATTTCCTCCAACTTTTTCAGATATCCCAGCTATTTCATTTATAAATGAGATTCGGGTAGCCAAAAATGCATTTGATGCATACTTTACCATCTGAGCTGATACTGGATCCGTTAATAAAATTTCAATAATTTGATTCTTGTTACTAAACGGATTACGAACTTTAAATTCTCTATCAAGAAGAGGTTTATATATTTCCCTTAAAACACTTCCAGAAAATTCTGAATTGCATCCTATAATTATTCTACTAGGGTTATAAAAATCAATTAGACCGCTTCCTTCTCTAAGAAACTCAGGATTGGAAACAACGTCAAAATCTTCTCCAATTGATAATTTCTCGGATAATATATCTTGAATTACCTCAATAGCTCCAACTGGAACTGTACTTTTTACCACTACAATAGTGTAATGATCAATGAGATCTCTTAATTTTTCAGCAACTGAAATTATCTGAGACATATCTGCCCTTCCATCTGATAAAGAAGGGGTACCCACTGCAACAAAAACTACATCAGAGTGACGTATAGTTTCTTCTATATTATCAGTAAAATTAATAAACTTTTGAAAAATTAAATCTGATAGTATATTTTCTAAACCTTCCTCATATACTTCTGATTTTCCCTTTTTAAGTAAATTAATTCTATTTAAGTTTAAGTCTTGAGATAAAACATTGTGTCCAAGTGAAGCTAATCCAACTGAAGTTACCAAGCCTACATATCCAGCACCGCCAATGACTCCAATTTTATATGAATTATGTTTTTTCATGAATAATTTCCTTTAAAAATATAAATTTATCTTACTAGCAATTTTTTCATTATCCAGATACCAATTTATTACAGATTCTATACCGTCATCAATACTGATTTCTGGTTTCCAGTCTAGCAATTCTTTAGCTTTTTCAATATTTGCCCACGTTTTTTTTATATCTGTTGGATGGAAAGGATGATTTTTTATCCTTGCTTTTTTGTTTAAAACCTTTTCTATTATTGATATGACTGAGTTTATTTTTACGGGTCGATCAGAGCCCAAATTAATCGTTTTAAAACCATTATTTATTTTCAAAGATTTAATTATTGCTCTAGAAATATCGCTTACATGAGTAAAATCTCTGCTTTGATTTCCGTCACCATTAAGTTGTATTTCTTCATTTTCTATAATCCATTTCACGAATCGAAACATACTCATATCTGGCCTTCCCGCTGGACCATAAACAGTAAAAAACCGAAGAACTACAATATCAATATTGAATAGGTGATTATAAACTCTACACATATCTTCAGCAGATTTTTTTGATGAAGCATAAGGAGACAATGAAAAACCATCATAGTTATCTTCATCAAAAGGTAATTTACTATTCCCATAAATACTAGATGTGGATGCTAAAATATATTTATTTATGCCTAAATCTCTAGAAATTTCTAATAAGTTTAAGTTACCTATAAGATTGGTATCGTAGTAAGCTTTAGGATTATCAATCGACTGCCTTACCCCTGCTCTAGCTGCAAGATTAATTATTGCTTCAGGTTTAAATTCATGAATAATTTTTTTAGTTTTTTGAAAATCGCATATATCAGCTTTTATCCAAGAAATATCATTTTTATCTAGTATATTTTTTATCCTCCAATTTTTTATATTGGGATCATAACTATCGCTTATATTATCTAATCCTAAAATTTCATAATTATGATTTTTTAGCATTTGAGATAAACTAGATCCAATAAAACCAGCACATCCAGTAATTAAAATTTTCAATTTTTCACCATTTATTTTCTTTATTATTAAATTCTAAATAAAAACCATTAATAACGTATAACTAAAAAAATCCCAAGTTTATGATAATTAGTATATTTACGTAACAGTGTAAAATGTATATTACTTAAGTGAAATAAGAAAACTAAGTTATGAACATTAAACATAAATTACTAAAAAAATCATCTAATATTTCTGATAAAAAAAGACTTATAATAGCCAGCCTAATACAATTATTTATCCCTTATATATCCTTATTTTCCGCTTTTTTATTAAGGCTTGATTTGAAGATTCAACTACTACCTTTAGAAAATATTTTTTTATGGGGAAGTATTCTTGCGTTTTTTAGGCTGATATTTTTAGTATTATTCTCAGCTCACAGGGGTTTATGGAGATATGTATCTATTACTGATTTAATTGGAGTTATAAAATCATCTAGTATATCAACATTCGTATTTATATTTGCTATTTATTTATTAAATAATTTTGATGGATTTCCAAGAAGCGTTTTTATTTTAGAATGGGGAATATACATATTCTATGCTGGAGGAATTAGAATCATAATCAGAATAATGAGAGAAAACTTAAGAAAAAGAAGTAATAAAAATAGTTTAAAAAATGTGGCAATTATTGGAGCTGGAGATGCTGGAGCTGCTTTTTGTTCCCAAGTAAAATCAATAACAAATTATGGAATCAAACCAGTGATTTTTTTCGACGATGATTCGGAAAAAATAGGCATGAGTATCTTGGGTATAAAAGTGGTGGGTTCTATTGATGAGATAAGCGATTTTACAAGTATATACAATATTGAACTGATTGTTATTGCAATCCCTTCAGCTACAAGTAAAGAAAAAACTAGAATTGTTGAGTTATGTAGAAAAAGTAATATAGAATTTAGAATTTTACCTGGAACTAACGAGCTATTAGAAGGTAATGTTTCTATATCAAAATTAAGAAAATTAGAAGTTGAAGATTTATTAGGGAGAGATGAAACAAACCTTGATGAGGTATCACTTAATAAATTTTTCAATAATAAATCTATTCTTATAACTGGAGCAGCTGGAACAATTGGCTCTGAACTAGTAAGGAGAGTGATAAAGTTTTCTCCATCAAAAATTATACTTGTTGATAGAGCTGAGAATAATTTAGTTATGCTAGAACATGAAATAAATAGTAAGCTTTTAGATCATAAAAAAAATATAAATATTGTCACCTTGATTGTTGATATATCAAACAATAATTCCGTATCTCAACTTATAGGAAATTATAAACCTCAAATAATACTTCACGCAGCTGCACATAAACACGTTAATCTTATGGAAAAAACACCAGCTGAAGCAGTTAGAAATAATATTGGAGGGATTATAAACCTTGCAAAAAATGCAATAAATAAAAATGTAGAAAAATTCGTACTAGTCTCATCTGATAAAGCAGTAGAGCCAAGTAATGTAATGGGAGCTACAAAAAGAATTTCTGAAATGATAATTTCACAGATGAAAGATACTAAAAATACAAAATTTACTTCTGTAAGATTCGGTAATGTACTTGGTAGTGATGGTAGCGTAGTTCCAATTTTTCAAAAGCAAATAGAACAGGGAGGGCCTGTAACAGTTACAGACCCTGAGGTTGAAAGATTTTTCATGACAGCTCATGAAGCAGCAGGACTAATATTGAGTGCTGCAGAATTTGGTAACGATAAAGAAATTTTCTTACTAGATATGGGAAAACCTGTAAATATAAGTTTTTTAGCCAAAACAATGATTGAATTATCTGGTTTTATTCCTAATAAAGATATTGAAATAGTCTACACAGGATTAAAACCTGGAGAAAAAATCTCTGAAAATTTATCTTATAAAAATGAAAAAATTACAAACACAAAGCATGAGAAAATTTTTTCTGTAGAAAATATTAATCAAGGAATCAACATGAATGAAATAGAAGATTTTTTGAAAAACGTGGAGAAATTAAGCCCTGAAGAAGTGAAGAAAAAATTAAAAAATTTCATTTAAACCAGTATATGTAAAATTTAATTCATCTGATGATGCTAGTCCATCAAATGAAGAATCTAATTTTATATTTTCATAAGAAACACTAGAAATATATGAGCTAAAAATATGCATTTTATTTAGCATCCTTAAAATGAGAATAATTAAATTTCTACTTATAGGAATCATAATTTTTTTACGGCCTAACTTAGTCATTATTATTTTAACAAACTCACCAGTAGTCATAGATTTATTAGCCACAACATATATTTTCCCTTTAATGCCAAGATTTATGGAGTTAACTATAGCTACCACTAGATCTTCAGACCAAATAGGACTTATAACTCGTTCTGGCGCAGGTAATATAGGTAATTTACCCTTAACAATTTTTTCAATTAAAGTACCAGAATAGTTTTCATTTGTACCAAAAACAGTACCAGGCCTGATAACAAGTGCATCTAATCCTTTTTTTGTTGCGTCTAAAACTTCTTTTTCAGATAAGGCTTTAGTTTTAGCATATGAAGAAAATAATTTCCCATCATAAAAATGTTGAACATTTACTGTAGAAATATGTATTAATCTAATTTTTCTATTTTTAGAAAACTTTATGATGTTTTTAGTTCCGATAATATTTATATCTCGAATTTTCTCAAATTTATCTTTTGGATTGTGAACATGACTAGCCAAATGAATAACAGTATCTATATCATCAGGTAGTAAAGATAATTTTTCGTAGTCTAAAATATCTATATGCTTATAATTTATATTATTTATTGCTATATAATTAGTAATATTTCTTGAAATAGCAGTAACTTTTAAATCTAAATTTGATAGGTAATTACATAAATAGAAACCAATCATGCCTGTTCCACCAGTAACAAGTATATGATTGCTCAATATATTTATATTTTTTTTCATGTCAATTAAATTATAAAATACATATAATGACTAAAGGTATCACATGATAAAAAGAATTTTTGACATATTATCAAGTCTTTTAGCTATTTTAGCTTTCATACCTATATATTTACTGGTCGCGATACTAGTTTATTACTCCCTTGGATGGCCGATAATTTATAAAGCAAAAAGAGCTGGTAAATATAATAAAGAATTCACATTAATAAAATTTAGAAGCATGAAAAACTCTACAAATCATGTGTCACATCATTCTGGTGATGACGACCCAAGAATTACAAAAACAGGTAAATTTATTAGGCAAACTAAATTGGATGAATTGCCGCAGTTATTTAATGTATTATTTGGAAAAATGAGTATTGTGGGACCTAGACCTGAAACACCTGAATATATAAAGTTATACAGTAAAGAGCAAATGAAAATACTTAGCATAAGACCAGGAATAACTGACTTTGCATCAATAGAATTTTCTAATCTTGGAGATATACTTAAAGGTGACGATCCAGATAAATTATATTTTGAAAAAGTATGGGATAAAAAGATGAAACTTCGTATGAAGTATACAGAAGAATATAATTTTTTTATTGATATGAAAATTATTTTTTTAACTATCATGGCAATTTTTAAAAAATGACAATGAAAATCAATAAAATTATATTTATAATAACTAGTTTTACTCTGTTTATAATACCTTTACTTTTTAGTTATTATGACATTACAGCAGTTTTTGAAGATCCAAGGCTATTTACATTACATTTATCGGCGATACTAATAATAGTCTTATCTCTATGGAAATTATATTATGTATCTTTGAAAAATAAAACATTATTTACAAAAATAAAAAAATGGGATTTATATATATGGAGTAAAAAAGAAACTCATAATTTGATGATTGTGATAATAGTTTTATACTCAATAATTTACCTATTCTCTACAATATTGTCACCTTTGACTCACGTCAGCATGTTCGGTGGCGATGATGCCAGATCTGGTAATAATCTTTATGATTATTTATCATATTTGACTATATTATTTGCAGTAACTTTTTACTTTAATAAGTTTGGTCGTTTATTAGTTCTACTTTATGTATTAGTGATAAGCGGGATTATTTCCGCAACATACGGTCATGCTCAGTATTTTGGTTGGGATCCAATAGGAAAAAATGCAGATCAAATAAGAATTTTAGCTAGTTTTGGTAATACTTTGAACTTTAGTGGGTATATGGTAATGGCAATTCCAGCAACTTTAGTTGTGATTAATATGCTTTTTCAAAAAAAGAAATTTTTATCGATTTTATTTATTACAGGACTAGGGTTAGAAATTTCTGGATTATGGCTTTCAGCAGGTAGAGGACCATGGGTAGGTGCATTCTTTGGAATGATAATCTTTTTTGCTTTTTGCGCTTTTACAATATCAAAAAAAAATATATTTAGGTACTTTATTTTTATGCTATTAGGTATAATAATTACTGCCATAATTTCATCAATTCCAACTGATAGAAGTGATGTATCAGGAAGAAGATTTCTAGGAATAACACAACAAATTCAATTACCTTATGGGGCAGAAAACTCAAATGTCTCTACAGATATAGAAGGAGGTATTTCAGGTAGACTGTCAATATGGAATTCATCAATTAAAATTATAACTCAAGCACAAACGCCAGCTGAGGAACCAAGTTATATGTCATTATTCAGAGTTTTATTTGGCGTAGGACCTGACATGTATGTTTACTCATATCCACTTACCGCAGCACCATCATCAAAATTATCAATGGTAGATCATGCTCATAATTATTTACTACATACATTGGTCGAAGTAGGATTACTTGGTTTATCTGCAATCCTAGCCCTAGGCTTACTGATTTTTATAACTACGATTCACCTAATTATAAAAATCAAAAATCATTTTTATAATTCAAGAATTGCTTTTATATCCCTAGGTATTACGTCTGCCTTAGGAGGTAAGCTTGTAGATATACAAGCGGGAGTACCTCGTACATCGGATATAACAATGATGTTTGCTTTGCTTGGAGCACTAATTTGTATTAATAAATTAATAGCATTAAGAACTAATAGTGAAATAGAAATTCCTAGTAAAACTATTTCTAATAAATCTGAATCAGAATATTTTAGTTTCGGCGTCCTAATATCCTCAATAATAGTAACAATATTATTGATAAGTATTTTCTTTTCTTGGGATATTAGAAGAATTTCAGCAACTTATTATTTAGCATCCGTAGTTAAGGATACTAATGCAACTCGNATAGACAAGGCCATAGCATGGGAAANATCTCAAGAAATGGCTCCAGAAAGAGATTCAATTATCGAACCAGTTTTTGACGCACATGTTAATGTNTCNCTTGAACAATATTCATTGGGAAATGTAGACATAGCAATTAATCAAATGATATATGGAAGAAATTTGTTATTAGAATACGAGAAAAGAGACCCTTATGCCATTGATATTCAAATAGGTTTAGCAAAAAGTGCTACACGTTTAGTTGAATGGGGGCTAACCGAATATACAGACGAAATGATATTTAGATATGATAAGTTAGCAAGAAACTTTCCCGCTTACCCTTCTTTGTTAGGAACTGCGGCTACAGCTGCAGCTAGTGTTGGGATGTTTGAACAAGCAATAATTTATGCTGACATGGCTATTGAAACTGAAGAAACNACAAGGCCGTGGGCAAAAGCATGGTATGCTAAAGGAGCTTCTCTAGCCTCAATGGGTAAAATTGACGAAGGAATAGAAGCTCTTATAACCGCTACACTTAAAGACCCAAATGATGACGGAGCAATTTTAGCCCATCAAACTTTATCTGAAATATATGCATATTTAGGAGAAGATGAAAAAGCAGAAAAACATTCAAAACTAGGAGAAAAATCCTTATTTCAAGGATGGTAGTTACTCTTAATTGAATTAATTTTGTAAAATGTTATTAAAAGAGCGGGGGTAGCTCAGCTGGTAGAGCATCTGCCTTCCAAGCAGAATGTCGCGAGTTCGAACCTCGTCTCCCGCTCCAAATCGGATAAATCTAATGAATAAAGACGCATCAATAAATAACAGATTAATTGGTAAAAACTACCCTTGTTTTTTAATAGGTGAAATAGGCATAAATCATAACGGAGATATCGAAAATGTTTTCAAGTTGATAGATGCAGCTAAAGAAGCCAAATTCGATGCAGTAAAATTTCAAAAAAGAACACCAAAAGAATGTGTACCTGTTGATCAATGGGAAATCATGAGAGAAACTCCATGGGGTTTTATTTCTTACATAGATTACAGAGAAAAAATGGAATTTAGTTTTGATGATTATAAAAGAATAATTGATTACGCAAATCAAAAAGATATAACATGGTTTGCATCTTGTTGGGATGAATCATCCGTTGAATTTATGGAAGAACTTGATATCCCTTGCTACAAAATTGCTTCTGCGTCAATCACTAATATCAATTTACTAGAAAAAGTTTCGAAAACAAAACGACCGGTTATGATGTCTACCGGAATGTCTACTATGAAAGAAATACAAACTGCTGTAGAAATTTTAGACTGTGATAATTTTTTAATAGCTCATTCTACAAGTAGTTACCCTGCAAACTATAATGAGCTCAACTTAAAAATGATAAATACATTAGATGAAATGTATGATTGTCCTNTAGGCTATTCTGGTCATGAAGTTGGGCTGTCAACAACTATTTCTACTATTCCCTTAGGTGCTTGTTTTATTGAAAGACATATAACTCTTAGTAGAGCTATGTGGGGTACAGATCAATCTGCATCTATTGAACCACAAGGTATGGTAAAACTTGCTAGAGATATAAGATTAGTTGAATCGGCCTTAGGTGATGGAATTAAAAAAGTATATGATAGTGAAAAGCCAATAATCGCTAAGCTTCGAGGTAAATCTTAAGAGAAATATAAAACTATATTTTTTTGTTACCTAAATAATGTATTACTCGTAATTCAACTAAAGAAAATAAAGAATATCATTTAATAATAATTATAAGTACATAATTAAAAAAATTTAAATTCATGTTATGTCTGTAAGCAAAAATAAAAAACTAAATGTAGCAGTTGCTATTTCTTCTTTTTTTCCTAGCATAGGAGGAGCTCAGGTTACTGCTCACAATCTAGCCTCATACCTAGTAGATCAAAATCATAATGTTATTATGATTATTTCATGGAAAAATTGGAAAAAAATAAGAAATAAAAAAATTTCATACACAATAATACCTATGCTACCAGGACATCAAAGCTTAATAGGAAAAAGATTTATTGGAAGAATTTACACCTTTNTAATGGAAAAATATTTATATTTTTTACAAAAAAAATATAAATTTGACGTATGGCAATCATTTGGAACATATCCTATGGGTATTTCACTTAGTAAATTCCTACATAAAAAAAATATAACTCATATTATGCGAACGGTAGGATATGATATACAGAAAAATGCAGATGTTGATTATGGATATAGATTTGACAATAAAAAAGAAAAGCTAATCACTGAGTGGTCTTCTAAATGTACAAAAGCAATAGCTCTAAGTGAATCCGTTATAAAAGATCTATTAGATATAGGAGTTAAGAAAAATCAAATAGAAATAATACCATGTGGAGTTGACTTAGATAGATTTAATTCACTTCAACCAGATGTCAATATTGTAAGAGAAAAATACAATTTACCAAAGAATAAATTTTTATTTATATGTGTTGGAAGAAATCATCCTAAAAAAGGATTTAGTTATCTTATAGATGCATTTAATGAACTAAGAATAAACAATAAATTAGAAGGAAAACATCTAGTCATAATAGGAGATAGAGTAAAAAAACTTCAGAAAAAAGTTATNAATCTAAAACTTTCAAAAGATATTACCCTAATTGAAGAACTTGGTATGGAGAAAAATGATGACTATAATGTTCCAAGCAAGTCATTAATAGAATTATATAAAAGCTCAAATGCCTGTGTATTCCCGTCATTAATCGAAACTTTTGCAATGATAAATATTGAGGCAATGGCGTCATCAATTCCTGTAATTTCAACTGATGCACCAGGATGTAAAGAAAGTATTATTGATAACTTTGATGGAATATTATCAAAGCCAGCTGATATTAAGGATTTATCAAAGAAACTACATGAAGTTTCTTCTTCTAGCAAATTAAGAGAAAAATTAATAAAAAATGGTATGAATACAGTTATAAACAAATATGATTGGAAGGTTATAGGTCAGCAGTTTGAAAATTTATACCATAAAGAAATATCAAAAAAGGAGTTTATTTATTGAACCAGATGGAAAAAACTTTAATTCAAGAAAGGCTTGCAACTATTAATAGTGAAAGATTCAGTAGTCTCTTTATGCAAATAGAATCAGTTACAAATATTAAAAAAAACATTAGAAATATACTTGAAATAGGGCCTGGAAATCAATTTTTTTCTAACATTATAAAAATGTTAGGATACGACATTAAAACGAANGANATCAGAAAAAGAACAAATCCAGATTATTTTGGTGATATCAGAAAAATTAATATTGAAGAAAAATTTGACTTAGTAGCAGCATTTGAGGTTTTACAGCATATGCCATTTGAAGAATTGGATGACACATTAAAAAAACTCAGTGATATTAGTAGAAATTATGTTTTAATATCATTACCATACCAAGTTCATAATTTTAGTATAAATATCAAATTACCTTATATCTTTTTTCCAAGAAAATTAAGATTAGGTTATTTTAGAAAAAGATTCAGTCTAAACCTTTTTTGGGAAAAACCAAGAAAAAAAGATACTCCTATTGAATTATTATCAAAAAGAGATGACTTTTGGAATCCTCATTACTGGGAAATAGGTAGAAAAAGTTACCCNAAATCAAAAGTCATTGATCAAATTAAGTCCTCTGGATTAAATATTGTATGGGAAAAACATAATATAAATTTTCCAATGCATTATTTTATTCTTCTAAGTAAATAGAAAATGAGAGTGAATTTTTGAAAGTACTAATTGTTTCCAGTAAATATTTACCTGAATATTCTGGGTCNGGTTTAAGAGCCCACAATACTTATATGCGTTTAAGCAAAAAATTTGATATAAAATTCGAAACCATAACAAGTAGTACTGNAAATTATCTATCTGAAACTTATACAATTGACGGAATTTCAGTACAGAGAATAATGTCAAAAAAGTTAAGAGTAATAAATAAAATTTTTGGTANAAGTATCCTAAAGAGAATACTCAACGCAATATTAATATTTTTTGAATATAAATATGTAAAAAAGGAAATAAATAAAAAACAGTTTGATATTATTCATACTTTTGGAATATCTCCTGCAACAATTGCTGCTATTAATTTTAGTAGAAATAAAAAAATACCATTGATTTTAGAAATTGTAAATCCAGTAATAACTCCTTATCAATTCTTACCACTCCAAAAATATATAAGTAAATATGACTTAAATTCAAACTGCATAATTGTAGCAATTAGCAAAAGTATAGGAATAATGTGCAATAAATTCAACTTAAGAGATAATGTATGGGTTAGACCAAATCCAGTTGATGAAGAAAAATTTAAGTTGCCCAATATAAATTATAAATATAAATCTAGAAAAAATTTATCTAATTTCACTGAAAAAGATATAGTGCTCGTATACATAGCTAAATACCTCAAAAGAAAAAATCATACCTTTCTTCTGGATGTAATTGCTAAATTACCTAACAAATATAAACTTATANTAGGAGGACCATTACTAGAGAAAAATGACTTAGTAAAGGGTTACAAAATTGAAAATTTTTATAAATTAAAACAAAAGGCAAAAAATCTTGGAATTGAAAAAAGAGTAAAAATTTCTCACGGATTTGTGGATATGAAAAAATACTTAATTAGTGCAGATATTTCTTGCTTTCCTTCNTATAATGAAGCTATGGGTACCCCTTTATTAGAAAGCATATCGTGTGGAGTTCCTGTAATAGCTAACAAAGAGGAAGGAAGTTTTCAAGAATGGATAAATAATGGTGAAAACGGATATTTAGAAATATTAGACTCTGAACAATGGGCTAAGCGCATTCAAGAGTTATCAAAAAAAATTAATACAGATAAACAAGTAAACATGTCAAAACAAATTAAAAAAATAGCTTCTTCAGGTAAGATTGATTTAGATTACTATAAGATAATAAAAAAATTACATAATTCTGAAAATCAAAATTTCAATGTCAAGGAAATAATTAATAATGATTAAATATATTAAGAAATATTATAATTTCTTAGGGAAAAAAATTATTGTTTTACTAATAATTATGCAAACTGNAGCATTGATTGAAGGATTTGGAATTAGTCTAATTCTACCAATAATACAAAATGAGGAGTTAGAAGATAATAGATTACTCCAAACAATAAATTGGTTATTTGACTTAATTAATTTAGATCAGTCATTATTAAATCTTCTTATTGTATTNATTTTATTTTTCGTACTTAGAGCNATAATACTTATATTTCAATCATGGTTTCAAGCNGNAATTATNTCAAGTAATTTAATTNANATGAGAAAAAATTTAATNGACTCANTAATNTTATCTGATTANAANTTTATAAATTCACTAAATAGAGGNACATTGAGTAATGTNCTCAATAATGAAATTGAAAGAGTAAATTTTGCANTAGATCAACTTTTAGCATTTATTGTTTCTTTANCAACAGCATTNGTATATNTANTAATNGCATTTGTNATATCNCCTNTAGTAACTATTTTTCTAGTTATATTCGCNATTCCNATTGCAATTATAATGATAAAACTTAATNNAATAACAACAAAANCATCNCAANATNTGACNANAGGNTCTAATAAACAGCAGAATTTCNTNNTAGAAATAATAGAGAANATCAANTATCTTAAGTCTACNGGGCAATATNTANCNATATCANAAAAAATTAANNNAGAAATAAAAAANGTAGGNAANGCATTTAGAAAATTNAAATTNNTACAAAGTAGTTCAACNTTTTTATTTGAACCNTTTATAGTTATTNTNATGGCNTCATTAATNTATTNTTTTACTGANATACGTAAATCAAATATTATNGAAATATTATTTCTTCTATTCATTTTCAGNCAAGCTGCAATTAATATAGTAGCTACNCAANCACCATATAGAAAATTCATATCTTCAGTTGGTAGTATGGAAATATACTTCAAATTGCNAGATAGNTTANATANTCACTCAGAGAATGAGAATCTTAATGGAGANGAACCAAATTTNGACTCTGTTCTNAANCTTANAAATGTTAGCTATAAATATGATAATAATATTGCTNTAGATAATATANCAATAGAAATTAAACCAAAAACTACTATTGCATTCGTTGGTCCTTCAGGTTCAGGAAAATCTACTACAGCAAATATTNTGTCNTCATTATTAAAGCCAGACAAGGGTGANTTTAGTNTNGNTNATAAATCNATAAATGAAATAAATCTAAGTAAATACAGAGAAAAAATTGGATANGTAACTCAAGAAACTGTTGTTTTTAATGCAAGTGTNNAAGAAAATATTTCTCTNTGGNGTAAAAAANTAAATTACAAAAAGTTAGATAANATAATTNATNAAACAGGACTNANNAANCTTTTTNAAAATAANAAAAATATTAATGANNCNGGAAATAATNTNTCNGGTGGAGAACGACAAAGATTNTCTTTGGCAAGGGAATTATACAGAGATTCCGANATTCTNATAATGGATGAAGCNACAAGNTCAGTAGATAGTATTTTAGAATCTCAAATTGAAAAAATTATTTCTAATNAAAAANANATGAAAACAATAATTTTAATTGCNCATAGACTNTCTACNATAAAATCTGCTGATNTCATNTATGTTTTTGATAANGGNAAAATAGTTGAATACGGTAANTTTGANGANNTAATTAANAATAANGGNNTATTTACAAATTTNGCTAANAAGCAAAACTTNAATTAGTCAAATGAAAATACTNTTTACAGTTAGATCTTTAAATANAGGCGGAACNGAGCGNCAGATATTAAGNATGTCTAATATGCTNATTAATNATGGACANNAGATAGGNATTGCTAGAATTNANCCNAATGGNAATNTAGAANANAANTCAAATATAGTCTTNCATANCCTATCNAAAAANTTCATTTTACGGGCTNTTGATNTTCGNAATCTAATAATAAGAGAAAAATATGANTTAGTNTATAGTTTTCTACCAAACATGAANTTANTTTCNNCATTAGNAGNNAANACNATNAATAAANCNAAAAGACCAAAAATANTTTGGGGAATAAGATCATCNTCTTTGAATCCTAATGATTATTCAAAAAAAGTAAGGTTNGTATATAAANTAGAAAANNTNTTTTCANANTCACCTGACCTAATCATAACTAATTCNGATGCNGCNCTTNATGAATATATTNAAAAAGGNTTTCCTAAGAAAAAAATATTTTCNATCCCAAATATTATTGATTATAATTTTTTNAAGAANANNTCATCNAAAAANTCTGTGTATGAAGANTTAGAANTNTCAAATGANATGAAACTTATAGGNGTTTTTGCNAGAATTCANCCAATGAAAAATCATATNAATATACTNCNAGCAATAAANTTAATAAANANNACTAATGAAANATANNAGAATAAAATATANCTNATTTGTGTAGGTGGAGTTGCTNCAAAAGAAGAAAAAAGTAATTATTATAAAAATTTGTTAGAATTTAGTAAATTNAATGTNAANTGGCTTGGTGAAAGACAGGATATTCCTAGGCTAATGTCNGCNTGTGACTTAACTGTNTTGCCNTCTGACAGTGGAGAGGGTTTTCCAAACTCAATAGCTGAGTCAATGAGTTGCGAAACACCTGTAGTTGCTACAAATATTGGTGATTCAAAAAAAATTATAAAAGATTATGGGAAAATTGTACCTATAAAAGACCCAAAATCGTTATCAAATTCAATTTTAGAAATTCTAGAAATGGATAAAAATATGATAAAAAATATTTCTATTGAAGCAAGAAATTCAATAAAAGATAGGTTTTCAGAAAAAATAATCTATAAAAAATTTATGAATATAATAAGTATAAATACTAATTAACTTACTTATTTATAGAATTAATTTATATTACTATGTGTGGAATCTGCGGAAAAGTAAATTTTAACCAATCTCCTCCAATATCAATGGAGGAGCTTAATTTTATGTGTGAAAAAATTCTCCATAGAGGCCCTGATGGTACAAAAAAAATGATTCGTGAAAAAATAGCCTTTGGCCATACCAGGCTATCAATCATTGATTTAGAATCTGGATGGCAGCCAATCTCAAATGAAAGTAATAATATATTTACAATTCTGAATGGAGAAATATATAACTACCAACAATTAAGAACTAAATTAACTAAGCTAGGATATAAATTCAAAACTCAATCCGATACTGAAACCATCGTCCACATGTATGAAGAATATGGTGAAGATTTTATTCAATACATTGACGGCATGTTTGCTATAGCTATATGGGACGAGAGAGAAGAAAAACTTATATTATACAGAGATAGATTTGGAAAAAAACCTCTCTTTTACTACCATAGTAATAATGAATTATATTTTTCTTCGGAAATAAAAAGTTTTCCAAAAAAAATCATTCACTCAACCAGAATAAACCTACGAGCAATATATGAATATTTAAACTTAGGGTATATACCTTCTTCTATGAGTATTTATGAGAAAATATATAAGTTAGAGCCTGCACATTACTTAGTTTTAAAAAAAAATAATATAAAAGTTGAAAAATATTGGCATTTTGAACCAAAAACTAATAACAGTTTAAAATCCGAAGAAATCGAAGAAACTGTAAATAATTTACTGGAAAAATCTGTTAAATCTAGATTGATTAGTGATGTGCCTTTAGGCTTTTTTCTCAGCGGAGGCCTTGATTCATCAATCGTTGTTGCTACTGCTAGCAAATTTACAGATAAAATAAACACGTTTTCAATTGGTTTTGAAGATAAAACATATAATGAATTAAGTTATGCAAAACTAGTGTCAAAAAAATTCAACACAAAACATGAAGAATTTATAATCTCTCCAAATATTATTAAAGATATAGAAAAAATCATTTGGTTTGCAGATGAGCCTTTTGCTGATGCATCAATGCTGCCTTTTTATTATCTTTCTCAAATGACTTCAAAACATGTTACGGTGAGCCTAAGCGGTGACGGCGCAGATGAAATTTTTGGTGGATATGAAAGATATATTGGAAAAAGAATTGCTAAAAATTATTACAAAATACCATATATTTTTAGAAAAAGTATCGCGAAATTTACTAAAAATATAATTGAAAATTTTGAGAAAAATAATAAAATCAGAAAAATCAAGAGATTATCTTATCCTGCTTATAAAAATCATGAAGAATGGTACCTATCATTCCTTAAACAATTCAATATCAATAGTAAAAATATCCATGAAAACAAATTTCTTACAAAAGATTTTATCAATAAAATTAACATAGATATTAAAGAAGAAAATGATTACTTAATTCATACTTTAAATGAAATAAAAAATAATAAGTATAATAACGAGATACAAATACTAGACATAATGACTTATCTCCCAGGTGATATTCTATTTAAATCTGATAGGATGTCTATGGCTAATGGGCTAGAAGTAAGATCTCCATTTTTAGATAAAGATTTAGTTGAGTATTCAATGTCAATTCCACAACATTTTCTATTTGATAAAAATAAAGGAAAACAACCATTAAGAAAAATTTTCAAGGACAAACTTCCATCAGAAATCCTATCAAGAAGTAAAGAAGGATTTTCAGTACCAATTGCAAAATGGATTAAGGATGACCTAAAAGAAATGTTTTCTGATAAATTACTATCAAATGACGCAAGGATTCATAGCATAGTCAATAAACGAGAAATTAAATCAATGCTAGATCAACATTATAATAATAATGTTGATTTTTCGGTTAAATTATGGAATCTGTTTTGCTTGGAATTATGGACAGAAGGAAATAATGCAAACATCTAATAAAAGAACAAAAATTTTACATCTTATTACAAGTCTAGAAGTCGGTGGAGTGCAACATGGCTTATTACTTGGCTTGCCAAGAATAGATAAAAAAAGGTATGAGCACGCTATCTGTTCAATAACGAATAAAATGCCTATGGCAAATGAATTTAAGAAAAAAAATATTAATGTATTTACATTAAATATAAACTCAAAAACAGATTTCTTATACTCAATTAGATTAAGAAATATAATAAAAATATATAAACCAGATATTATTCACACATACCTGCTTCATGCTAATATTTTAGGTCGAATTATAGGTAAAACATGTAATATCAAAACTATTATTAGTTCAGAACGAACTATAGGTCAAGCTAATTGGTATGAGCGTTTCCTAACAAAAATAACTAATCCATTAGTAGACATAGTAGAAGTGAATTCGAAAAAAGGAAAAGATTCTATTCACAAAAATTTGAAAGTACCAAAAGAAAAAATAAAAATTATTTACTCCGGAATTGATATAAAAAAATACCAAATAAGCAAATCAAAAACTCAGATAAAAAAATCACTTAATATAAATGGTTCAAAAAAAATTATACTTTGCGTAGGTCGTCTTAGAAAGGTAAAAGGCATAAACTTCGGAATTGAAACATTTTACGAAATAAAAAAGACTATGAACAATACTATATTTATAATAGCTGGAGAAGGTGAAGACAAAAAACAACTAGAAGAACAAGCAAGGGTGTTAAGTTTAGATAAGCAAATAAAATTTCTTGGAGCAAGAAAAGATTTGCCTGAAATATTTTCAATATCTGATGTAATAATAATGCCATCCTTAACTGAGGGTTTCCCAAGAATAGCAATAGAAAGTATGGCTGCCGGTAAACCTATAGTTGCTACCAATGTTGGAGGAACCCCCGAAGCTATCAAGCACAAATATAATGGTGTATTGGTCGAAAGTAAAAAACCTAAAATTATGGCCAAATGGGTAATAAAAATATTAAAAGATAAAAAGTTAGCTAATCACTTAGGAGTAAATGGGAAAAAATTAGTTTCAGAAAAATTTACAATAGAAAAATATATTAAACAAGTTGAGATAATGTATGGTAAATATACAAGTAAAGAAAGACTTTCATGATAGTAAATTCGCTTAGAGTTTTATTTTTTATTCCAATAAAAAAAACTATAAAAGTATTTAAATTCTTTTATAACCCAAAGTTCGCATACTCTTGGATTATTGAGTTTATAGATGACAAAATTATTACTAAAAAGCACCGAAGGTACGTTAATTTCAATGATAATTCTCTAATTGATTACAAAAAAGCAATAAATGTTATAACAAAAACTAACTTATCAGAACTTAAAAATATTGAAAGTAATTTTCCTGATTTTTTATCTTCAGAAAATAAAAATCTTCCAAATTTTTCATGGGCTGCAACAAATGAATTAGCAAAACTTACCTACATTATTACCAAGTTAGTTAAGCCTAAAGTTGTTGTAGAAACTGGAGTTGGTCCAGGTATGACATCTTGGAGCATACTACAAGCTATGAGGGAAAATAAAAAAGGTCACTTGTACAGTATAGATTTACCTACTCCAAATACAAAAAATATGCCTGAAGTTGGTTACTTAATTCCTGGCCAACTAAAAGAAAGATGGGGTTTATTGATCGGCCCATCAAAAAAAATATTACCAAACCTACTTAGCGAACTTTCTGTGATAGATATTTTTATTCATGACTCACGACACTCCTTTTCCAACCAGCTATACGAGTACGAAACTTCATGGCCAAGTATAAAAAATCTAGGCTTTCTCATATCAGATGATATAAGCAATGATGCGTTTATTAAGTTTTCAAAAAATAATGATAGAAAACCTATATTGATCAAACAAAATAAAAAGTTTCCTATAGGAATTATTAAAAAATAAAAAAATGAGTAAATCTAAAAAAAAAATAGTACTTATAGCAAATCAAAATGAAATTTTTTATCGTCTAAGAATGCCATGGGTTAAATTCTTAATAAAAAATAATTATGAAGTTTTTGCTGTAACTCCTAAAGGAAAATGGACAAAAAAAATTGAGTCGTACGGAGCTACACATATATCTTGGGAAATAAATCGAAGTAGTCTCAACCCATTTGGAGCTATTCTATCTATATTTAGTCTGTATAAAATTCTTAGGAACATCAAGCCAGATATAGCACAAAATTTTCATACTAAACCAAATATTATAGCTCCAATAGCAGGTAAATTAGCAAGAGTAAAAATAAATGTTTCAACCATCACTGGTTTAGGATATGCCTTTGTTGATAGAAATAATATTAAGGGAAAAGTTATACAGTATGTAGCAACAAAATCATACAAATTTGCTAATAAAATTTCAGATAAAGTATTTTTTCAAAATCAAGATGATCTAAATTTACTTACTACTAAAAAAGCAATCGACCCAAAAAAAGCAATTTTTATTGAAGGTGGTTCTGGCGTAGATCTTAACGATTATTTTCCGAACAATAAGAGTCAAAATAGATTAAATTACAAATCTTTTAGAAAAGAATTAGGAATCCCTGAAAAAAATTTTGTTTCAATTTTTGTTGGAAGATTGCAATATGATAAAGGAATTAAGGAATTTATTGAAGCGGGGAAAAAATTAAATTCGAAAAAAAATCTATCTTTCATCGTAGTTGGAGAACTCGATCATGGAAATAAAAAATCCATCGAAAAGTCAAAACTAAATGAATGGAAAAAAGAAAAAAATATAATATTCACAGGAAGGAGAGAAGATGTACCTAGATTGCTTTCTATATCAGATGTATTTGTCTCGCCTTCCTATTACAGAGAAGGCGTACCTAGGACTCTTTTAGAGGCCTCAGCAACTGGGCTACCTTTAATTGGCACAAATATGCCCGGCATAAGAGATGTAGTGATAAATAATGAAAACGGTTTAATTATAGATATAAAAAATAAAGATGATATATCTAATGCAATATTAAATTTATCAAAAAATAAAAAAAAGTGTGAAGATTTTGGAAACATGTCACTAGAATTTGCGAAAAAAAAGTATGACTATAAAATAGTACTAAATGAGTATAATAAATTTTATAATTCATTAATAAGAGAAAAAAAATTATGACAGAAATTTTAGCAATTATACCCGCAAGAGGCGGAAGTAAAGGTATTCCTAAGAAAAATATAAGAATCATTAATGGCCATCCATTAATTTCTTATAGTATTCAAGCGGCACTAGAATCAAAAAGTATAAATAGAATAATTTGTTCAACTGATTCAGAAAACATTGGAAATATAGCACAAAAATATGGAGCTGAAGTGCCATTTTTGCGCCCAATAGAACTCGCTCAAGACAACACATCAGACTTAGACACTTTTTATGGGCTTTTGACTGAATTAAGAGATAGAGAGAACTATAATCCTGAAATAATTGTACAACTAAGACCTACTAGTCCCATAAGGCTAAGAGGGCAAATAGATGAAGCAATAGATCTTATCATCAATAATAAAGCCGTAGATAGTGTAAGATCTGTAACACCGGCTAAAGCAACTCCATACAAAATGTGGAAAATTAAGGATAAGACTTTATATCCATTATTAGAAAGTAATAAACTGAAAGAACCGTATAATATGCCTAGGCAACAATTACCTGAAGTTTGGTGGCAAACAGGAACAATTGATATAACTAGAGCTAAAAATATCTTTTCTGGAACAATGACAGGAAAAATTATCAAACCATATATTATTGATGCTGAGCATGCAGTTGATATTGACCAAATTGAATCTCTAGATGAAGCAGAGAGAATAATTAAGTCAATTAACTGTATAAAACCATAAATACAAATTTATTTTTTTTCTGATAAATTTTAAAAATGAACAATTTATTTTCACTAAAAGATCAAACTATACTTCTAACTGGTTCACTAGGCTTGATAGGTAAAGAGATAACAAAATCACTGTATGAATTTGGAGCCAATTTAATACTTACTGATATTCATGATGAAGATTTTTATATTAAAAATTATGAACAAAAAATAAAAAGTTTAAGGATAAATGATAATCAAAAGATCTTATATAAACAAGCTGATATTACTAGTATAGAATCAATAGCAGAACTTATAGATTTTTCAGAAAAAAGATTCAATCGAATAGATACTTTAATCAACCTTGCAGGCACAGACGCGAAAATAGACGAAGAACTCAATATTAATTTAGATTCATTTGAAAATTTTCCAATCGATTTATGGGAGAAATCTATAGATATAAATATAAATGGTGTTTTCAAGATTACTCAGTCAGTTAGCAAGCATATGAAAAAACATAAATCCGGAAATATTATACTAACAGCATCAACATATTCTTTAGTTTCACCAAATCATAACCTTTATAACAACACTAATTCTAGCACTAGAATTAGTAAGCCTATTGATTATGTTGCCTCAAAATCGATAATTCCCAACTACACAAGATATCTTGCAACACACCTAAGTAAGAATGGAATAAGAGCTAATTATGTAGTACCACACGGAGTTGAAAACAAAAACCCTCAGTGGTTTAAGGATAACTTTTCAAAGTTATCACCATTAAGTAGGATGTGTAATGTTAATGAATTATGCGGTCCATATGTTTTTCTTGCTTCAAAAGCATCATCTTATATGAATGGTGCATCAATTGTAGTTGATGGGGGATGGACTGCATGGTAGAAAAAAATTACCTTGATATCGTATATGAAAATTTAGGTTTGAAATCTGGAGATTATACCCATTTGCTAGCAAAATATATAGTAAAAAGAATCATCAAATTAAATAATAATTCGGGAAAAAGTGCTAAGTTGCTTGATGTAGGGGCAGGCAAAGGTATTCAGGCAGCTGTATTCTCAAAGTATTTCAAAATTTCTACATTAGACCAACATGATGACGCAAAAAAAATACTTGAAGAATTAGGAATAGATTGTGAGGTGAAGTTTGGTAATTTAGAAAATACATCGTTTCCTTTTGATGACAACACATTCGATTATGTTTTTACAAAATCTGTAATAGAACACATTAAGAATTGGGAACATTTTTTGTCTGAAATAAGAAGAATATTAAAACCAAACGGCACAATAATAGTTATGACACCTGATTGGCATTCTCAACAAAAAAATTTTTATGATGACCCAACTCATATAGTTCCATATACATATAGGACTTTAGATAGGGTGTTAAGAATGACTAATTTTTCAGAAATTAATGTTCAAAAAATTTATCAGCTACCTTTTACATGGGAAAATAAAATTCTTAGAATTATACCTTGGTTTATAAAAAAACTACCAGATCGATTTAAGTGGAAAGATAAAAAACAAAGAAATCAAAGAGTTTTAGTAAGATTTTCCAAAGAAATGATGCTCCTAGCTTCTGCAAAAAAATTAGACTAGGATGAGTTTTGAATAAGTATTTAGTTGTAGATTATAGAATTGCTGCAAAGTACAAATCTAATATTTTTGACAAAAATTTTAAATGGCCTGTAAATCATTCATTTTACGATGATACATTTAGAATTTTTTACGATTGGATTTATGATTTTCCTTCAATTATTGGAAAAAATGAAAAACTAAAACTAATTTTCGAACTAATAGAACTTAATTTATTAGAATACCTAGGTAATATTTTTGGTGTTTTAGTTGATGTAAATATAAGTGAAAAAGAAAAACTAAAGTTAGCATATGATAAAAATTATTCTATGTATAGCATGATTTTGAATGATAATTTCGACGAAAAGCAGGAAGATAAAGGTTATAAACAATATATAAAAAACTTTAGTGATAATTTTTTATCTACAACTAACATTATTAAGAATAAAATAAACGATTTTAGAATTACTAAGGAAGAAAATATATTTTTCATCAGAAAAAATAATTTACTATCGGAACTAATGAAAAGCCAAGGTACTTATTTTAGAATACAAAAAAAGAGCCTTGAAAATTATAGAAATAATAACAAAGTAGATAAAGATATAAAAAATCTTGGATATCTTATAACTGAAAAATTTATTAATGTATGCAAAAGCAGAGAAATTCATATCTCTAAAAATCTAAATTTCTTCTTATCAAACAAAATAAATAACATGCTGATAAATGCATATTCTGATTTTAATTATCAAGAAACTCTTACTTTAAATCCAGACAGTGTACTACTTACTGGTTCTGGGGGAGATTATATTACAAGACTTGCCTCATTACATTTCTTTAAGAATGGAAATAAAGTAATTAGAATGACTCATGGTGGAGATTCAGTTTTTTTCAATGATCCAAGTTGGACTACTATAGAATTACCATTTATTACTGAGTATATTAGCTATGGTATTGAATCATCAAAAATTAATACTAGTAAAATTAATAATCACATTACGAGTAGAAATAATTCTAATAAAATTCAATCTTTTGCGGGAGGTTCTAAATTTCATGAAAAAATTCTAGAAAAAATAGCTTATGAACCAAATAAAGAGATAAAAAACATCACCATAATTAATGCCTCATTTGGTGATAAAAATAGAGCAATACCAAATATAAAAATACATGATGTAATATATTATGAATGGCAGTTAAGATTATCCAAAAGGTTAACTAACCTTGGATATAATACAATTTCTAAAAGACATCCAAAAGGTCAATCAACCAATGATTATTTGTTCAAAGGTGTAGTATCAACTGAAAAACTTAGTGAAAATATGAGTTCTACATTTGATTATACAGATGTATATATATTTGATATTTTTGGAGGGGCATTTATTGAAGCTTTATGTACATTAAAACCAATAATATTCATCGAAATGCCAAATAGATTACTAAATAAAAAAACTAAAGATATACTGAAAAAAAGCGTTAGTATAATTTCTTCTAGATATAACGATAATAATCTAATAGAAATTGATTTCGATGAATTATTCGATTCAATTAATAATTCTGTAAATGTGAATGAAAGACTAAGGTTAATTTCTGATTTTATTACTTCAAGAAACTATACAAAAAAATATTAGGCTTTATCAACAATGAATAAATCAGCTTGATCATCTGATCCTTCTCCAACAATATTAACTAATGGTTTATAAAATTGTTCAGATATAACTTTTATTATATCTCCTTTTTCATATTTCCATTTCCTAGTGCTAAAACTCAATTTGCTTGTGCCAAAAAAATGTATATGAGCATCATCTGGAACTCTATGCAAAGGATATTTAAAGTGATGATCTTCGCAATTATTTAGAGAATGAGACATATAATCTTCTCCTGAAAAAATCTCGCCACTATCATAGATTATCTCGTCTTTTCTTTCAACAGTACATCTAATTTTTATTGCATCAAATTCTATATCAGTAATTAATTCAGGACCTATAGAACAAGACCTTAATTTTGAAGGAGCAAGATAAAGATAATTTATTTTTTCAGTTTCATGATCTGACCATTCATTTCCTAAACAAAAACCAACTCTTTTAGGATTACCGTCTCTATCAATAAAGTAACATGCAGCTACTTCGGGTTCTTCTCCTCCATCAAGCGCAAATTTAGGAATTTCTAATTCCTCACCGGGAGATCTTAATATATTTCCATTACCTTTATAAAACCATTCAGGAGAAACTCCTCTTTTACCTTTCTCGGGTTTGCCTCCTATTAAACCCATATTGAACATTTTTGCAGAGTCACTTTCATTATCATTTGTATGCATTTGATCTCTTGATTGCATACTACCAGTGTGAGTAAGACCAGTTCCAGAAATTAATAATTTATGTTTATGAGGATGATCAAAAGGACTAATTAAGTATGGTTTAAGTCCTCCAATTTTTGATTTTAAAAGTTCATTATAATCTAACAACATTACTTGTTTTTTTGATTTATTATTTATTAGTGAGTCAATTGTTGTATTAAAATCTCTATCCCACTTTTGTGATAGTTGAAAAATTTCATAGACTGAGTCAATCTCAGGATAAATTGATGTTATGTCACAAACCTTGTCATCATCAATTATCCCTACTCTTCTTCCAACTGATGGCATTATATATTGAATTACTCGCATAATTTTTTCCTCAAATTAAAGTTTAAAAGATTTTCTGATAGAATTATTATTACACTTAAGAGTTATGACTACAAGTAAATTTTTTTTTATACAGATGGCTGATCCACAGTTTGGATTATTTTCTCACTTCAGCGGAAAAAATGATTTAGATATTAAGAATTTACAAAAGAGAGATATTTTCATTAAAAAAACTCCTAAGATTTATGATCTAAATAATGAAATTCAATTACTTAGAAGTTCAATCGAAATCATAAATAAACTCAATCCTAAATTTGTAGTCATATGTGGTGACATGATAAATAACTTAGATAATAATGAGCAAATAAGTACTTTCAGGAAAGAAATATCAAAAATAAATAATCATATCAAAGTTTACTATGTTCCAGGAAACCACGATATTACATATGATTATAAACAGCCAACAATACAATCAATTAAGGAATATAAAAACATTTTTGGAAAAGATTATTATAGCTTTGAAATTGGAAAAATAAGGTTTATTACTATAAACTCAACTATATTCAAGTCTACAGAAACTCTAAAAAGTTATGCAATCGAGCAGTTGAATTTTATCGAGAAAGAATCAAATCTGGCAAAAAAATATAATCAAAAAATTATAATTTTTAGCCACCATCCTTTATTTATCAGCAATATTAATGAAGAAAATAACGGATGGTCTGTAAACAAAGACTTTAGAAAAAAAATTATAAATTCAACTAAATCAAAAGGCTTGATTGCAAATTTTGCTGGCNATATGCATAGAAACAACATAGCTTTTTTTGANGATTTAGAAATTATTACTACNGGCCCCGTAGGACTTTACCATGGNCCCTATGGNGAAGGTGTTTCAGGCATAAGAAAAGTTNANATAAATAACATTANTATNTCGCATTCATATATAGAGATTTAAATTAATCTCATATAAAATATGTACTAANTAAGTACACAATAAANAAAATGATAATTGAAATTATTGAAAAAAGNCGAAACATAAAAGAATTCACTGAGGAAAAGATTTCTGAAGATTCTATAAAATATTTNCTGAATGCAGCCATTTGGGCGCCAAATCATCGTAAAACTGAACCATGGAGNTTTATTGTAATTCCNAAGGATAGCAAAATGAGNATTAAACTTGCTAACCATATACNAGATTGGAATTACAAAAATGCATCCTCAAAAGATGAAAATACAAAAANTCAANTTGCGNAAAAAGAAAAAGAAAAGATACTNAACGCTCCTGCNTTGATATATGTCTATTATGTTGAAGATTCTGATCCGGAAGTTGANAAAGAAAATTANTCAGCNGTTTCATGNGCAATACAAAATCTAATGCTTGCTGCTCANGAGATTGGTATAGGAGTNGGATGGTCAACAGGTAAGGTTTGTAAAGCCAAAGTAGAAACATTAATTGGNGCNGAACCTGATTGGGAGATTGCAGGNGCTTTATTTTTAGGAAAACCTAAAAATCAAACNATTGGTAAAAGAAAATCAATANAAGAGTGTACTATNTGGCATTAATCCATTTTCATAGCAACTTTTATTATNCCATCTTCCCTATNTGCGTATAAATCGTAAGCCTTTTGAACATCTGANAAATNCATTGAATGAGTCTTNAGTACACCNGGATCAAACCATCCTCGCTCTTTCAAAGCAACAGTTTCTCGTATTTCTAAAGTTGGTTGAGATGTTGCTGCTACTTGAGTTGGAATAATTTTTGCTGCTTTAAACATAAATTCTTGATGNGGGAAAGATGACATTTTCCCATCTTGNCCAGTCAAACTAAAACTGATAAATGTTCCCCATCTATTTACAATGCTNAAGCATGTAGCAAATCCTTCNGGGTCACCAGTNGCNTCAACAACAACATCTACTCCATTTCCATCTGTCACCTCTTGTATAGCTTCGACTAAATCATCTTTTTGAGGATTAATCGTATTAGTAGCTCCAAGAGATAAAGACTTATCAAGCCTATAATCTAAATTATCTATACCAACTACTTGTTGGGCACCTTGTTTTTCAGCAATCATTGTAAATGAAAGACCTATACCACCTTGTCCTAAGACTGCTATTCTTTTACCTGCTGCATTACCCCAATGTTTTGCAGAAAATAATACAGTTCCTGTATGCTGGCACATTACCCATTCGTCTAAAGAACCCCACTCAGGAACAGGAATAACTCTGTCTGGTGTGAGAACTAAATATTCAGTTAAACCACCAATATAGTTACCAACACTATCTCTTTGAGGAACTACAATTGCTCTTTGTCCTTCTTTAATATCATCTGTNTTNCTTTCAATNACNGTACCAGCTACCTCATGACAAGGAGCNCCAGGATGCATCGGATATTCTTCCTCTGGTCTGTCTGCATGNAATGCTCCATGTATATCGCTACCACANACAGAAGTTGATTGTACCTTTACTTTNACTTTTCCNTCTGTTGTATCTGGCTCTGGAATGTCTACNAATTCAAATTTACCNGGTGATGCAATGCGTGCAGCTTTCAATGTANTAACCTCATATTATTAATTATTTATAATTTATACTAAATAAAAACTTTACACCTACACACAAAAACGTACAATACTAAAAATTGATAAAACATTAATTGATTTTATATTTTAAATAATTTTGGAGTAAAAAATGAAAAAAATAGTAATAGGTGGATGTAGTCAGGAAATATCTACATTTAATCCTGTCAGTTGCCAATATGAATACTTTAATTTTAAACATGGTAATGAAATAGATGTGGATTCAAGGGGAAAAAACTCAGCGTATGCTGGAGCAATTAATGAACTCAAAAAAGAATTTAAAGANGACNTAGAACTAATATTTACATATGACGCAGAAGGTGGTGCAGCTGGGCCTTTAGATCACGATGCTTTTATTAGAATTTCAAAAGAGTTTCTTGCTCCAATAAAAAATATAACTGGGAAAATTGATGCTATATATTTCTCTTTACATGGTGCAATGGGAACAACTAAGGAAAATGATCCAGAAGGTTTTTTACTTGAAGAAACAAGAAAAATTGTTGGAAATAAAGTACCAATAATAATTTCTTTAGATCTACATGGAATTCTTACTGAAAAAATGTTAAGAAATGTTAATGGAGTTGCAACCTATCATACCTATCCTCATATTGATTTTGAAGAAACTGGAAAAAGAGCAGCAAAAATCATAACAAATATAATAAAAAATGGTTCTAAACCCGTTGCATCGAGGATTAAGATCCCAGCCTTAGTTAGAGGAAATGAACTAATAACNGAATCCGGTATATTTGGTGANCAAGTAAGAACAGCNATAGAATTAGAAAAACATCCAAAAATTTTATCTGCAGGNTTTCATATTTGTAACCCTTTTACCGATGTACCAGAACTATGCTCCCAAGGATACGTATTTACAGATAATGATATACCCTTAGCTGAAGAAAGCGTAAAAAAACTTGTAGGAAATTTTTGGGATAATAGAAATAAAATGCAGGCAAATTTAATTTCAATAAAAGATGCAGTACAAGAAGCATCTAAACTTAAGGGTCCTGTAGCATTTACAGATGCCGCNGATGCTCCTAGTTCCGGAGCNTCTGGAGATAGTAATGAAATTGTTNGATTCATGATTGAAAATAATTACCCNCATAGTGTTTTGGCATCGATTGTAGATCCAAANGCNGTGAATAAAGCNCATGAACTAGGTGTAGGTGAAACAATTAATATTGGATTAGGTGGNGATCTAGACAAAAGATTTAAACCNATAAAAAAAGATTGGAAAATAAAATCAATATCTNTNCAAGAAAATTTGGATATGGAAAAATGGAAATTTATACTTAATCCAGGAAAATGTGCTGTATTTGAGTATAATAATATTACAATNGTAGCAATGACAAATTCTATGATGATGGTTGATAGGACAATATTTTTTGCAAATGGACAAGATCCTAAAAATTTTCATTCTACAATCGTAAAATCTCCNCATTGTGAGCCAGAATTTTATGACGATTGGGTGGAAAAAAACTTTAACGTTGATGCAATTGGNTCGACTTCTGCNAATNTAATTACACTAGGNCACACAATATGTNAACGACCGATGTATCCNATGGAAAAAAATACNGAATTTAATCCAACTATNGAAATATATAAATAAAAATTTTGGAAACTAATATAAATGCTTCTATCTTTTATTNGGCCACCAACTTTTATTTCCNAATAGCGTAGCCATACTAGGAACGAGTAAAGCTCTAACGATAAATGTATCAATTAAAACTCCAAGCATCACAGCAAAACCTAATTGAAATAACTCTCTTAACTCTAAGGTTGTAAAAATTCCAAAAGTTCCAGCAAGAATTATACCAGCAGATGTAACAACTCCTCCTGTTTTTGATATTGCTTTAGAAATACCTTTCTTAATGCCTTCAAGATCTGTTGATTCCTTAATTCTAGACATAACAAAAATATTATAATCTGCTCCTAATGCCACTAGAAAAATAAACATCCATACTCCTGTTGCATATGCAACTCCTGTATGTTGAAATATTACTTGAAAAGCAAAAATCGATAATCCAAAAGTAGCAGCAAAACTTACAATTACACTAAATAGTAAGTATAGAGGTGCAACTATAGATCTTAATAAAATTATAAGAACTAATAAAATAGCTATTAGTGAAACAGGTGCTAGCCATAATATGTCTGCATCAATTGAAGATTTAGTATCAGAAGCTACAGCAGTATCCCCGCCAACATAAATCTCATAATTTTTGAGAGTCAAGAATTCTTTTGTAGCTGTTTCATTAGATATTTTTCTTAAATCCTTAATCAAATTTAAAGAATCAACTGACAAATAATCACCAGCTATAACCGCCTCAAGTCTAGTTGTGGTATTATCGGTAGAAATATATCTACTACCTCCCTGATCAAGGATTCCTTCTAAAGTATAAGATGGATCACCATATGGCCTAGTTGCGCTATAAACTTTACTTATTCCATCAATATTGTTTATAGCCGCTGAGAGATATTCTATGTCCATTAATCCATCAGTTATATTATTAGTGTCCGTCTTAACAAATATTTGAGTTGGAGAAAGTTGACCTCCAGGAAAGCCTTCATTTATCATCTTGTAGCCTATTTTTGATTCAGAATCATCAGGAAACCCATCCACAAAACTAAAACTTGGTTTCATACTAAATGAAGGAATTGAAGCAATTATAATACCAATCATTGTAACTAGAAATACTTCTCTAGGATGATTTACTACAAAGTCTCCAATCTTTTCCCATATAGAATTTTTTTCTATATTTGATTTATTGTTATTTGCATTTTTTAGAATTTTCGTTTGAAAAAAGTTTTTTATCGAAGGATATGGAGTCCAAAAAGCAGATTTTCCAAAAAGTACAATCACTGCTGGAATAATAAATATCCCACAAAGTAGAACAATAAACATACCCATTGCTAGCATTGGGCCTAATGCTCTAAATGAACCATAAGATGCAAAAGTTAACGCAGACATTGCAACGATTGTTGTACCGGCAGAACCGGTTATAGATGGTGCAACTTTTGACATAGCACTAGTCATAGATTGCCATTTATTTGAATTGCGAGAAAGTTCTTCTTTATATCTTGAGACAATAAACAGAACATAATTAGTTCCTGCGCCAATCACTAAAATTGAAAGTATTCCTGTTACTTGGCCATTAAGTGGAAGTTCAAACGTTTTAGCTAACAACGCGGCTAGAAAATTCGCAATACCTAATGCAGTAAATATTAATAACAAAGGTATGATTGCTAAAACTGGAGATTTATATATCAAAAATAATATAAATACTACAAATATTACACTTAATAATAAAAGTTGTTGGTCTATCGACTGAAAAACCTTAACCGCATCATTAAATATTCCTGCAGGGCCTGTAATAGCAATCTCAGAAAAATAAGATACACCCTCAAAATTTTCAATATTTTTTGTCTCATTATTTATCCAATCAACAGTAGAACCAAAATTTTCATCTTGCGGAGAACCAGAAATATTAACAATTATCATTGAAATATTATCCGAAGACAAAGATGGGTCTTCAATAGGAGAAATGACGGATGAAATAGACTCTGGGGCTTGATCTGATCTTAGCAATTGAACAACATTCAATATACCTAAATTAGTTCTTTCACTATCTGGCTGATTTGTAGTAGAATCCAAGTATGACCTTAGTGCTATTATTGCCGGTATACCATCTGTTGATGGAAATTTTTCAAATCTAACTTTCATTGCAGATACTGATTCTGAATCTGAAGGTAAAAATTCATCTTGATTATTTGTAGTTACATCACTCAATTGAGGAGAAACCATAAATAGTAAATTCATCAAAACAAACCAAGAAATTATAAAAAATGTAGCAGTTTTCCAATTTTTTACACTTAGTGTAAATATCTTTGTCATATCTTTTCCTTCTTAAAATATATTATTTATAAGTTTTTTTTATGCATATACTCTAGGACTACCAGGATAAGTTCCACCCGCATTTAATGCTAAATTTCCCCCATCCATTGGTAAAATAGCTCCAGTAACAAAACTAGATGCATCTGATGCTAAAAAAATTGCAGGACCTTTAATTTCATGAGGTTCACCAAGCCTACCCATAGGTATTCCTCCAATAAAAGTCTCCTCCAATTCAGGAACATTTTTAATTCTTTCCCTTAGACCGGAATTCCATACCTGAGCAGGTAGTATTGCATTGACTCTTACACCTTTAGAAGCCCACTCGGTTGATAGTTCTCTTGTCATTTGAATTGTTGCACCCATCGACATACCGTAAGCCGTATGGCCTCTACCTAATGAGCTCCAACCACCAATAGATCCAAAATTAATTATTGAGCCTTTTTCATTTTTTATCATGCGTTTCCCAGCTTCTTGGCATGAAACAAACCTACCAATAACCAACGCATTAACGACTTTTTCTAGCTGGGAAATATCAAGTTCTGCTGGTGGTGCTGTTGGCCCTCCAGGCCCAGCAACATTTGCTACAATATCTATTTTATTGAATTTTTTATCTACTGTCTTATAAAGATCTAAAATTTGAGTAGTATCAGATACATCACACTTTACTACTATACAATTTACTCCAAGCTTTGAAATATCATTAGCAGTGTCTTCTGCACCAATATTATTTATGTCTACTAAAATTACATCTGAACCTGCCTCAGCAAAACCTATAGACATTTCTTTTCCCATGCCTTGAGCTGCTCCAGATACAATAGATACTTTACCTGAAAGATCAAAAAGTTTGTGGGTCATATATATCGTTCCAAGCTACCTACATTCATCAGGGAGGTCATAACCTATTCTAGACTTTTTGTAACATTCAGAATTAATAGCCCAGGTTTTATAATGTTTTTCTTGTGCTGTATCTAACCACCATACTTTTCCACAGGATGTATTAATACCCACCAATAAACATTCTTCTGCTATTGAGGGTACTTTACCTGTAACTTCTAAATCCCATCTCTGATCACTTAAACTGCATGAGACAGTAAGTAAACAAAATAAAACAAAGATTATCACAAATTTTTTTTTCATTTTTATAATTCCATACTTAAATAAATAATCGCTATGTAAATTATAATATCATAGCGATTATTTGTAATTTCAATTTATCCTGCTTGTGTAGCTTCGGCTTCTTCAGCTGCTTTCTTTTCTTTAGCTGCTTCTGCTGCGGCCTTACCTGCTTCTACTGCTTCAACTTCAGCTCTAGCTTTAGCTTCTGCTGCTTCCGCTGCAGCTGCTTCTGCTTGATCAATTGCAGCTTTTGCTGCTTCAACGTCTCTTACTTCTGCTGCTTTTTCAGCATCAGCTTTAGCTTGTTCAGCATCTTGAGCAGCTGTTTCAGCATCAATTAGAGCAGCGGCGGCATCACCAGAATCAGCTATAGCTTTCTCACTTGCTGCCTGAGCTAGTTCTAATTTCTCAAGTATAACTTGCTTTTCTTTTTCTGCAGCTGCATCAAACTCAGCTTGAAGTGTTGCTTCTTTAGCAGCTAATTCATCAGCTTCAGCCTTCGCTTTAGCTACAAGAGCTTCAGCGTCAACCTTAGCTGCTGCTGCTTTATCAGCTTCTTCTTTAGTCTTTTTTACTGCTTTTTTAAGTTCCTTTTTTACAACTTTTGCATCGTTAGCTTTTTCAACTGATTCTGAAGTATCAAAAAGATTCTCCATCGCAGCTAAAGCATTGTTCGCAGCAAAAGTTTCAAGATACTCAATCTCATCTGCAGAAAGTGCAATATCAACATCATCTTCTGCTCCCTCTGCTTCAAGAACAGGGAAACCAAGATCAGCTAATTCCGCATCTGTAAGTGGAGGACCACTCACAACTGTTGCTAAGGCATCAAAATCACCAACTCCTCCAAGTAGCATAGCTTCTTCTGGAACAATCGCTAACTTGACTTCAAGCGGGAATTCATCAAACTCAGGTACAACATCACCTATTCCTAATTTAGCTTCTGGAGCTAACGCAGTCATTTGCTCAGGAGCAAATCCTGCTATAGCGTCAATAGGCAATTCAATAACCTGCTCAGGCTTGAATCCAGCAACCGCCTCTGGGTCAAAGTTTGCTATATGCTCTGGTGTTAATGCAGTCATAGCTAATGGATCAAAGTTTGCAATCTTTTCAGCATCAAGTGCTGTCATTAGAGTTGGATCAAAGTTTGCCATATGATCAGGACCAAATCCTGCCATCGCCATCGGATCAAACGCAGCCATTTTTTCAATATCAAAACTTTCAATTACTGTTGGATCAAAGTTTGCTATATGCTCCGGACCAAAACCTGCCATCGCCATTGGATCAAATGCAGCCATTTGATCAGGACCAAATCCTGCCATCGCAAATGGATCAAAGTTTGCAACTTTATCGGCATCAAATGCTGACATTAAAGCTGGAGCCATATTCATGATATGCTCGGGTTCAAATCCTGCCATCGCCATCGGATCAAATGCAGCCATGTGATCAGGTGTAAATCCTGCCATAGCCATTGGATCAAAGTTTGATACTTGGTCAGGGGCAAATCCTGCCATAGCCATTGGATCAAATGCAGCCATGTGATCAGGACCAAATCCTGCCATCGCAAATGGATCAAAGAATTCAACCTCTGTAGCATCAAATGCTGTCATAAGTGTTGGATCAAATGCAGCCATATGTTCTGGCATAAACCCTGATAATGCCATTGGATCAAATGCATCTAGATGCTCAGGTGTAAACCCTGCCATCGCCATTGGATCGAAGTTCATAACATGATCAGGTGCAAATCCTGCCATCGCCATTGGATCAAATGACGCCATGTGATCAGGACCAAATCCTGACATAGCAAAAGGATCAAAGAACTCTACTTCTGTAGCGTCAAATGCTGTCATTAATGTCGGATCAAATGCCTCCATGTGACTAGGTCTAAATCCCGTAAGATCATTTGGTTCAAAGGCCATCATATGATCCATAGACATACCAGCCATAGCCATTGGGTCCATGTGTAACAAATGATCAGGTTCAAATCCTGCCATAGCCATTGGATCAAAATTCATAAAGTGATCTGCGCCAAATCCATTCATAGCCATTGGATCGAAAAATTCTACTTCTGTAGCATCAAAAGCTGTCATAGCTGTCGGATCAAATGCAGCAAAGTGGTCCATTCCAAAACCACCTAGAGCATTTGGATCAAAGGCATCAAGCTTGCCAGCATCAAACGCTGTCATAGCCATTGGATCGAAGTTCTGTACTTGGTCCATTCCAAAACCACCAAAAGCTGAATCATCAAAATTCATAAAGTGATCTGCACCAAATCCAGACATTGCCATTGGATCAAAGAAAGCTACCTCA
>PASL01000021.1 GCA_002712125.1 Chloroflexota bacterium
CCAGCCCCATTAGGACCAAAAAGCCCTTTAACCTCGCCATTATCAACAGAGATATTGATATCTCCAACGCCTTTTCCGTTTTTGTATCTCATAGTGAGATTTTTGATTTCAATCACAATTTTTATTTTACGATAAAAAATTCAAAAGAATAAATTATTCCTCAGATTTTTCATTTTTTTGTTTATTTCTTAACCAAGTTAAAAGTAAAGCCGGTATTAAAAACATTAGCATTTCATCCCAACCACCCTGATGATAAAGACTAGTTGGTGGAATTATTTTGGTGAACATTAAAGATATCCCTCCACCATCCAACGAGTTATGTTAACTAATGTATTTGGAAGTAATCCAAAATAGATAGTTAAAGCAGCCAATATTCCTAGTAATAATTTATCTGAATTTTTTACCTGTATTCTTTCAACTGCATTTTCTGTCTTTTCTACAGCAGCTACCCAAATAGGTCTTAAATAAAAGTAAAATCCCGCGACTGTAGTTAGCATCAAAACAGTCACTAATATATACCTCTCGTATGACCAGAGATTAGTTATCAAAATAAACTTTGAAACAAATCCACTTGTTAGTGGAAGACCTGCAAGTCCGAGCATAAATATGGAAAAAGTAATTGTTATATATTTGTTTTCTTTGAATAATCCCGAAATGTTAGATATTTGAAAATCTGAACTTAACTGTCCACTGATTATTGAAAATACAGTAAATATCCCAATTAATTGAATGATATAGGTGATCAAATAAAAAATTGAAGCACTTACTCCATAAACGCCTGAAGATATTCCAGAGAGTATAAAGCCTGATTGAATAACACCACTATAAGCAATCAATCTTTTTAAATCAGTCTGATTTGTAGCGAACAAAGCTCCAGCTAATACAGATAAAATTACAACTGCTCCAAAGAATAAATCAAATTGATCAATTATAAATGACAGAGAAACTGCAACAAGCCTTGCAAGAACAATAAAAGATGCTGCTTTTGCAACAGTAGCCATATATCCAACATATCCAGTCGGAGATCCTTGATATACATCTGGTGCCCATGCTTGGAAGGGGGCAGCAGCAACTTTAAATAGTAAACCAACTGTTATTAATATAAGTCCAACAAATGTTGTCAATGGAACATTTTCAGGGCCAATATAACTAATTGCAATACTTGTATCAAATACTCCAGTTACTGATAATGAGATGTAAGCTAATGCAATTCCATAAACAAATATGCAGGAAGCTAAAGAGCCAAGTAAAAAATATTTCAAAGCAGCCTCATTACTTAATTGATCGCCTCTGTTAAGTCCTGCTAAGGCATATAAACTAATTGAACCAATTTCTAGACCTATAAACAACATTATGAAGTTTTCTGAATCTACCATTAGCAAAAAACCAGAGGCAGACATCAAAACAAGAATTAAGGCTTCAGTAGTTTTATTTTCTATCATCTCTGAAGTTTGCCAGAATGAGTTGAATGTAAAAAGTAAGACTAGACCAATTAGTACGTTACCAACAAGCGCGAATTCATCTAGAAGAATTTTTTCTGAGAAGTAAGAAGAGACTACATCTGTAAGAAATAATCCAAACTTTAAAAAGATTGTGAATAAAGTTAATAAAATTCCAAAAAATGAAACATATTTTTTTACGTACATTGGTGTTGAGATAGTTATTGTGCAAAACAACAATACTATGACTGTTAAAAGTAATGCAAGTGTAGGAGCAATGACTATGTAATTAATACCTAAAAACTCAGAGATTGAAGTCATTTTAACTCCGCGAACATTGCAATTGTCTCACTTAATAAGCTTGCTTCTTGAATTACAAAACTTTCAATAAAATTAGGATAAATACCAATAAACAGCATCAATAATACCAAAGGGGCTATTGAAGCAGATTCTCGAGAGTTAAGATCATCAAGGGTTTCATTTTCTTTATATTTGATTGGGCCTGTAAACATTCTTTGATAAGCCCAAAGCATGTAGATTGCTGCTAAAACAACCCCAAAAGCTGCAAATGATGTAAGAACTTTATAAGTATTGTAACTACCCATAAGAATCATAAACTCGCCAACAAACCCATTTAGACCTGGGAGGCCTATAGAAGCAAATGATGTAAACAGAAATACAGCTGCATACCTTGGCATTGAAATTTTTACTCCTCCAAAATCACCTATATTCCTTGTGTGCCTTCTTTCGTATATAAAACCAACTAGCATAAACAATGCTCCAGCAGTAATACCATGGTTAATCATTTGTATTATTGCTCCTTCAAGGCTTAAAAAACCTCCAGCTGATATTCCCAACATAACAAATCCCATATGACTTACTGAAGAGTATGCAATTAATTTCTTTATATCAATTTGCGCAATAGCAACTATAGCTCCATAAATTATTCCAATAACAGAAAGAACTGCAATTAAATTTTTATATGCAAGAAAACCCTCGGTAAAAAAAGGTATCGAAACTCTTAGTATTCCGTATGCACCAACTTTTAGAAGAACTCCAGCTAACATTATACTTCCAGCAGTTGGTGCTTCTACGTGAGCATCAGGCAACCATGTATGTAATGGAAATATTGGAACTTTAATCAAAAAACCGAAAGTGAACAATAAGAATAAAGTTCTTGATTGAGATTCAAGCAAAATTAAGGAAGCCAGTGTTTCAAAATCTACTGCGAGCTTCCCATTAACCCTGTAACTTAACACTGCTGTATAAACTGTTCCAATAAATATGAAGACTGAACCAAAAACAGTATAAAGAATAAATTTTATTGTGGCATATCTTCTGTTTTCTCCACCCCATATACCCATTAGAAAATACATTGGGATTAGCAAGGCTTCAAAAAATATAAATAAAGATATTAAGTCACCACTTATAAATACCCCATTTATAGCAAATTGTAATGATAAAAGTGCTCCAACAAAGCCCTTACTTTCAGCATGGTCTTTTCCAATAGATGAAAGAGATACACATACTAACAATGAAGTTAATACAAGTAAAAGTGTGGACATTCCTGATAATCCAAAATGCAAACTTAGTCCATAAGACTGAATCCAATCAAAATTAGATAAAATTGTAAATTCTGTTTTTGAATACTCACCGAATAATAAATATACAGTTTGGGTAAATGTAATTAATGAAAAAGCAATTGCAATTGGTCTAAATAATTCTTTTCTTGAATTTGAAATAGCAAACACAAATAATGCACCACTAAGAGGAATTATCAAAAGAGAAAACATTATCGCAATCATGATTGCACCATTGGAGTAGCAATGAACAGTACAATTAGAAGTAACAAAAATAAACCAAAATAAACAACATAATTTCTTACCATTCCAGTTTGAGTTGTAGAGGTGATTTTTGACGTTTTATTGAATGCTGTTGACACAAAATTGACTGAACCGTCTATTAACATTCCATCGACTACAACAGCTACTTTACGAGTTAAGTTTTTCATGCCAGACACGAAAAATAAATTTCCGAATTTATTTAGGTACAAAACATTAAAAGAGAGATCTTTGATTAAATTAATAGGGTACTCAAGTTTAAATTTTTGTAAATCAATACGCTTGTGTAATTCAATACCAAAAAATAGAAATGCAATAATTAAACCTGTGAAGCCAGCTCCGATAGACAAAACTGCCAAAACAATAAGGGTAATTCCCTCAGGTAAATGTGTTACTTCAACATACTCAAGATTGACGTGAAGAACTTTTTCTAAACCGTGAAAAAATGGTGTATTAATAAATCCAATAAATATAGAAAATATTCCAAGAAGCAAAAGAGGCCTTGTCATTGCTTTTGGAGCTTCGTTAATATCTGAATGTTCAAAACCATTATCTTTTTCGAATATTAATAACCAGTGTCTACCCATATAAAATGCAGTTAGAAAAGCTGCACCTAAAGTAAAAGCCCAAAATATATAATAAATACCGCCATTTGCGAAGACAGAAGCTAATATTTCATCTTTTGACCAAAATCCTGCAAGTGGGGGGATTCCAGAAATTGCAAGTGTTCCAACACCCATCATTGAAGCTGTAATTGGCATTTGTTTTCTTAACCCTCCCATTTTCCTGATATCTTGTTCGTGATGCATAGAATGTATGACTGCTCCTGCTCCAAGAAATAGCAATGCTTTGAAAAATGCATGAGTAACTAAGTGAAAAATCGCAGCTACATATGCCCCAGCGCCTATTGCAATAAACATAAAACCAAGTTGTGAAATGGTAGAGTATGCTAAAACTTTTTTTATATCATATTGATTTATGGCAGAAAATGCTGCAAGTAGAGCCGTTATCAGGCCAAAAACTGTTATTAAAAGACTTGCTAAATTTGAGTGTTGTAAAAGTGGAGAGATTCGAACAAGCATAAATACCCCAGCCGTAACCATTGTTGCTGCGTGGATAAGTGCACTTGCAGGAGTTGGACCCTCCATTGCATCTGGAAGCCAACTAAATAATGGAAATTGAGCAGATTTACCAAACGCTCCAAGAAGTAAAAAAAGAGAAATTAATGTGATAGTGTTTTCAGATACTTCATTTGTATTATTTAAAATTTTGTAAAAATCAAAGGTATTGAAATTATCCAATATGATCATTAATCCAATTAAGAATCCAAAATCACCAACTCTATTTATTACAAACGCTTTATTTCCAGCTTTTGCAGCTGCTGGTTTTTTGGACCAAAATGAAATTAATAAATAGGAACTCAAGCCCACAAGCTCCCACCCAAAAAACATCACTAAAAAGTTTGAAGACATTACTAACAGCAACATTGAAAATACGAAAAAATTGAAATATATAAAATAATTGCTGTAATTTTCATCTTTTTCCATATATGAAGTTGAGAAAAGCTGAATAACAAAAGAAAGGCCTGTAACTAATATCAGCATAATCCCAGACAATCCGTCAAGAGTAAATCCAATACTTATATCAGGATTAGAAATCCATTGGAACAGCTCAATATTTACTCCATTAAATTTATTCAAAGCAAGTGCAACAAAAGAATACGCTGCGATAGCAAATGAAAGAAGTGCAGCGTTTAGAGTAAAAAAGTTTGTCATTAGTTCATTAAATAATTTCTTATTTAGAAATAAAAAAATAGCCGTTAGAAATGGTAGGAAAATTGAAAGTAGAAAAATGAATTCCAAACTAACCTCTAGCCACATTTAATACATCAACTGACGCAGATGACTGTTTTCTAAAAATAGAAACAATAATTGCTAGACCAACCACTACTTCTGCTGCTGCAACAACTAAAACGAAAAAAACAAAAACCTGACCTTCAATTTGGCCAAAATGTTTGGATGCTGAAATGAATGTTAAATTTACAGCATTTAACATCAACTCAATACACATAAACATAATCAATGCATTTTTTCTAATCATCATTCCAAGAAATCCAATAGTGAATAAGATTGCGGCTAGTGAAAGATACCAATCAGTAGTTACTTCAAGCATTGCTATTTCTTTTCTTCGTGTCATATGCAAGTGCAATTGCTGCAGCAGTAGCAACAATTAACAATATAGAAATTATTTCAAATGGAAATATCCATGCTGTAAATAATGTACCTGCAATCAGTTGTGGTGTTCCTTCAACATCATATTCAACCGGTGGGAACCAGAGATCCCATTTAAAATCTGAGCTAACAGCTACGTAAACTAATAAGGAAATAAGTATTAAAAATACTCCACTTACTAAAAATGTTTGGCCTTTAATTGAGTCAGTAGTTTGTTCTTTTTTATCAACACCTATCATCATTATCACAAACAGAAAGAGGGTCATTACGGCGCCTGCATAAACTAACATTTGAACCATGGCTACAAAAGTAGCATTTAGGGTTATATAAATTATTGCCAAAGAAACTAAAGTCATTACTAAACCCATAGCATTATGTACTGGATTTTTAGCAAAAATTACAATGAGTGCTCCTAATATTATTAAGCTTGCTGGTGCAAAAAAGAGGAACACCTCAAACAATTTACTCTTCCTCCAATGATTGTCCTTCTTCTGGTGGCTTCTTTCCTACTCCAAGTGAGCCTGACCAGTTAACTACATTTTGAAAATTTGGATTACCATTTGGAGAAGTTGCTCTCATCCATCCATCCGATGTATTAAGGTCATCTATATTTGTTAATTTAGTTTTGACTTCATGGGTGTTTGGAGTTCCATCTTCATTGACAACGAGTACATCTTTGTCGAAAATTGCTTCTGATCTGTTTGTAACACTCATCTCAAATAAGGATGTCATAGTAATTGCTTCAGTTGGACATGCTTCAACGCATAAAGCGCAATATATACACCTAAGCATATTAATTTCATAAATAAATCCATATCTCTCACCCGGGCTAACAGGATTCTCTTCAGGATTGTCCTCACCCCTAACATAAATACATTGTGCGGGACAAACACCTGCACACAATTCACAACCAATGCATTTTTCCATTCCATCTTCATATTTGTTTAAAACATGACGACCATGAAATCTTTGAGGCTTTTCTCTGAATTCTTTTGGATATTTGTCAGTAACTGACTTTCGAAATAGTTCTTTAAAGGTAACTTTTAATCCTTTTACTAAACCAAACGCATCACTCATAAATTAACTCCATGGCAACCCAAACTCTCTAAAACCTAAAACTATTGCTGATAATATGAGCCAAACTAATGATGCAGGAATAAGTCTTTTCCAACCAAGCTCCATTAATTGGTCGTATCTAAGTCTTGGTAATGTTGCTCTAAACCAAATGAATAGAAACAACAATGCAAAAATTTTTATTCCTAGCCAAAAAATTGGCATTATTGCCGATAATAAAGGGGGTAAGAAATTTTCAAAGGTAGGACCAAGCCATCCTCCTAAAAAGAAAGTTGCAGTTATTGCACACATGTTAAACATATTTATATATTCAGCTAANAAGAACATTGCAAACCTAAATCCTGAATACTCTGTATGAAAACCACCAACTAATTCTTGTTCAGCTTCAACAAGATCAAAAGGAGCTCTATTTACTTCTGCTACAGCAGCTATAAAAAAGATTCCAAAAGCAACAAATTGAGGAAAAACATTCCATTTAGGTATGAAAGAAACTACAGAATCCAAAAACGGAATAGGGCTCGATAAATTACCAGATTGACTATCAACAATATCGACAAGAGAAAGTGAGCCAGAGTAAAGTATTACTGGCACAAGGGATAAGCCCATAGCTGCTTCATATGAGATCATTTGTGCAGATGCTCTAACACCTCCAAGAAGTGGGTACTTAGAACCAGATGACCAACCAGCAAGAACGACGCTATACACCGCAATAGAAGACAAGGCTAAAAAATACAAAACACCTACATTCAAATCTGCACCCACAAGATCAACTACATAATTTTTTCCAGCAACTTCAATATTTAAATCTGGACCTAGGGGAATAATCATAAATATTAAAAATGAGGGGACTAATGCAATAATAGGTGCCAACAAATACATTGCCCTATCAGCTTTTAGAGGCATAATTTGTTCTTTAAGTAATAACTTAATCGCGTCTGCTAAAGTTTGTAATATTCCAAATGGCCCAGCTCTATCAGGACCTACTCTTGATTGCATTCCAGCAACTATTTTTCTTTCAAGCCAAATTAGTAGAATTGTGTTAGTTAATAAGACCGATAATGCAATGCCTGACTTTATTAATGCAATTATTAGTTCAGTTGACATTTAAGGCTTCTTTAACGCGACTTGGTGTAATCATAATTTTTTTTGAGAAATCAAATTTATTAAGTTCTCTTCTATTTGTCGGGATATATATTGTTCCCTTTGGAAGGATGTTGTTAACTGTATAAGATACATTAATTTCTAAATTGTCTTGTTCTAAAAGACAATTTCCAGAAGACAATTTAAATTTATCTACAGTTTCTTGATTCATCTCAATAAATTTCTTTGCTCCCAAGAGAGAGATGCTTTCAGAATTTCTTTCTGTTACGGAATCACCATAAAGCTTTTCGCCAATAAAAAAATTAACTTTCTCAGAATCACTACTTGATGTAGCTATTTTGGGTGTTGTTCTGTTAATTATTCCATCTAGGTTTGAGGGTTTATCTAAGTTATCAAAATATGGTTTTAACTCCATGTCTAAATCTTCAAAAGCTTTTGTATTTAACTCTTCTAAACTGTAGGAATTATTCGACAATCCACTGAAATTCATAAGGCTTGTTATAAACTCCCAATCACTAACAGTTTGTCCAGGTGATGGTACAAGTTTATCAATTCGAGATGTTCTAAACTCAATGTTTGTGAATGTTCCATTTTTTTCTCCAAGTGTAGAACTTATTGGAACAATGACATCTGCTAACTCCGATGTTTCATGTTTAAAATTATCCAATGAAACTACTGTTTTAATTTCATCAAAAACTTTCTTTACCTGTTTTGAATATATTGACCTACCAATAGGATCTGCTGCAACAACAAACAATAAATCTGTATTCTCACTGTTAATTTCATTGACAAAATCTTTTGTACCTTTTAAATTATCTAAAATTTGAAATGCTCCATAAGTATTTCCTTTTGTAAAAGCATTTAGAATTTTCAAATTTGAATTAGAGTTTAAGAAATCAAATAATTTATTAATACTACTATCTGATTGTTGTGGAGTAGATTTACCGATAATAGCTGTGACATTTTTTTCTACTGTAAGGGATTTGAAATCTTCTAATTTTGTTAAATCTTTTATTATTTCGAAATTTTCTGAAACTACTTCATCACTATAAAAAATTTCTGCAACATCATCCAAAGTTCTGTTTGTATGTCCGAACACAATAAGCTTTACGCCATTTTTGACAGCTTGCCTAACTCTTAGATAAAGAACTGGTAATCTTTCTTTTAAATCTTCAGCCCAAATAACTATTGCATCAGAATTGTTTAGATCATCTATTTTTCCTAGTTCAACATCTTCATTGAAAAACCCTTGAAACAAGACATCGTCATTTAAATAAAATTTATTATCATTATTAGAAATTGAATTTGCAAACTCTCTGAATGCTACAAAGTCTTCGTTTGTTAGATTTGACCCAAGGTAAAAATTTACTTTTGTATTCTCGTTTTTAATAAGTTCAGAAATTTCACTATAAACTTCCTGCATCTCAACTTCTTCAAAGTTGTTATTTAATTTTTTTAGTGGAGTTTTTATTCTTGTTTCCGAATTCAAATACTCAAAGTTATAACGACCTTTGTCGCATAACCAACCTTGGTTTACTGAGTCATTATCTACTCCAAGAATTCTAAGCATTTTATTTTGAGATGAATTTAATTCTGTAGAACAACCCATTGGACACCCATTNCAGGTTGATCTTGTAGATTTTAAATCCCATGGTCTAGCTTTGAATCTATATGAGGTTGATGTTAAAGCTCCAACAGGACATATTTGTACCGTATTTCCTGAAAAATATGATTTAAATGGCTCATTTGGAAATGTATTTACCTCTGTCTTATTACCTCTTTGAATAAATTCAATTAATGGATCACCAGATATTTCATCTGAGAATCTTGTGCATCTTGCACACAAAATACATCTTTCTCTGTCCAGCAAGATAATTTCAGAAATATTTATAGGTTTTTCAAAATGTCTTTTTTCTTCAACAAATCGACTTTCTCCTGGACCATAAGCCATAGTTTGATCTTGTAGTGGGCACTCGCCTGCTTTATCGCATATTGGACAGTCAAGAGGGTGGTTAATTAATAAAAATTCTANGACTCCTTCTTGAGCTTTCTTAACTACATCAGATTCAGTATCCACAATCATTTCATCAGAAATTTGTGTAGTACACGAAGGTACTAACATTTTTCCTCTTGGAGTTTCAATTTCAACTAGACACATTCTGCACATACCAACTGGATCTAAACGTTTATGCCAACAAAACCTGGGTATATGAATTCCAGAATCTTCACACGCCTCAATTAAAAGTTTTTTAGAATCTGACTGGATATCAATGCCGTTTACATTAAGATTGACTACCTCACTCATAACAATACTTTCGTTGGTATCAAGCGTTCAACTTCTTCTCTAAAGTCATTCATCAAAGAAGTGATGGGTGAAACAGCTGATGGACCAAGCGGGCATATAGTGGTCATTTTGGGTGGCCACGATAATCCTGGAGATATATTATCACATACATCTAANAGTAAATTAATGTCAGATGTTCTCCCTCGACCACTTGCAATTCTGTCCAGTATCATTTCAATCCATGTAGTTCCTTCACGACAAGGTGTGCACTGACCACATGATTCGTGAGCAAAAAAGCTGACTATGCTTTTGGCAGCACTAACAAGGTTCGTATCTTCATCCATCATTACTACAGCACCTGAACCAAGCATTGAATTATTATTTGCAACATCATCAATTGTCATTTTTATATCTAACTGATCACCTCTAAACCATGGAGCCGAAGCACCTCCAGGAATATATGCTTTAACTTTCTTACTGTTTCTAATTCCTCCACCAAGTGTTTCAACAAACTCACCAAAAGAACCACCCATTTCAATTTCATAATTTCCTGGTTTGTTTATGTGTCCTGATAGGCTAAAAATTCTTGTTCCAGTAGATCCCTCTACGCCTAATTTATTGTATTCTTCCCCGCCATTTTCAATTATCCAGGGTACTGAAGAAATTGTTTCCACATTGTTTACTAAAGTTGGTTTCATATACAAGCCTTTAACTGCAGGAAAATAAGGTGGTTTTAATCTCGGTTCACCTCTTCGGCCTTCTAATGAATTAAGAAGTGCTGTCTCCTCACCGCATATATAAGCACCCGCACCTAGATGTACTACAATGTCTAGATCCACATCTGAACCAAAAATCTTATTTCCTAAATAACCTTTTTGATATGCTTGTTCTACTGCTTGCTGAACTCTACGTGCTGGTTTTGCATACTCACCACGAATATATATAAAGGCTTTTTTTATATTTGCAGAAAAACATGTAATAATAATACCCTCAATAAGTTGATGAGGATCTCGCTCAAGTAAAATTCTGTCTTTAAAAGTTCCGGGTTCAGACTCATCTGCATTTATTACTAAATACCTTTCTTCATCTTCAGCTAAAAAACCCCATTTAACACCGGTTGGAAAACCTGCACCACCTCTACCTCTGATATTTGAAGACTTAATTTCCTCTAATATTTTCTCTGGAGAGCTATTTAGTAGAGTTTTTTTTGCGGTCGCATATCCATTATTTTTTTCATAACTATCAATTAAATGACTGTCTTCTGGATTGCTACGCATATGTTGAGTTAGAAGAATAGTTTCTCTCATTTTTTTACCTTAGATGTTTTTAAAGTTTGAAAACCAGGAGCAGTTGATGTTGCTCCAGTATTGTCTTGTATTGCCCAATCAAAAGATTTTATACCGCCAAATTTTTCTTGCATTTCATCAGCAACTATAACTTCTGGAGCACTCTCTTTTAACCATGTACATAGACTGAATACATTTTCAGCATTCATGCCTTCAACTGTTTCATAGTTAACCTGCATTGCTGGTGCACCACCACAAGCGCCAATACATTCAACAGCTTCAAAAGAAAATAGTCCATCTTCGTCGGTTTCGTTATTATTTAGTCCGGTAAACTCTTGTACCTTATCNATAACTTCAGTTGAATTATTAATTTCACAAGAAATTGATTTACAAACACTTATCAAATACTTTCCTGTTGGTTCTTGTTTGTACATCGAATAGAATGTAGAAACAGATTTTACTTGAACCTCTGTAATCCCTAATAATTCACTTATAACGCTTATTGAATCATTAGATATATATCCATCTTTGCTTTGGGCAAGATGTAAAAGAGGTCCTAGTGCTGATCTTTTTTGCGGATATAATTCTATAATTTCTCCTGCTTGTTTTAAAAGTGTTTTATCCCAACTCATCTATCAACATCCCCTATTACAGGATCTAANGAAGCAATTGCTGCGACGGCATCTGCAATCGGGCTATCTGTCATAATTACTGGTAGTGCTTGTAAATTACAGAATGAAGGACCTCTAACATGCATTCTGTAAGGCTTTGAAGAGCCATCTGAAACTATATAACATCCTAACTCACCTCTAGGAGATTCAATAGCAACATATGCATCGCCCTCAGGTACTTTAAATCCCTCTGTGTATATCTTGAAATGATGAATCAATGCTTCCATAGATTCATCTAACCTTTTACGAGGTGGTGGTGTTATTTTTTTATCTTGAATTTTGTAAGGACCTTTGGGCATATTGTGCATGGATTGCTCAACAATTTTTAAACTTTCAAATATTTCTAAAACTTTAACTCTCCACCTTGCAAAAACATCACCTTCATTGAGCACTGGAATTTCAAAGTCAAATTTTTCAATTCCTGAATATGGTTGCGACTTTCTTAAGTCCCACGAATAACCGGAAGCTCTTAAGCTTGGACCAGTAATTCCATAAGCGAANCATTCTTCAGTAGTTAATATTCCAACATTTTGAAGTCGGCCTTTCCAAATAGGATTATCTAGCAACATATCATCATAATCTTGCAATTTTTCAGGAATAACTTTTAGGATCTCTTGTACATCTTTTTGCCAGCCATCGGGTAAGTCTGCTGCTACTCCACCAGGTCTTATAAAGTTGTGATTCATTCGCAAACCAGTAGTTTTCTCAAAAAAATTAAGAATAAGTTCTCTTTCCCTGAATCCAAAAATCATCATTGATAAAGCTCCAATATCCATTCCTCCAGTTGCTAATGCAACTAAGTGAGAAGATATACGATTTAGTTCAGTCATCAAAATTCTTATTGTTTTTGCTCTTTCAGGGACTTCAATACCAATTAGCTTTTCAGTTGTTAAAGAAAAGACAAGCTCGTTGAATAAAGGTGATAGGTAATCCATCCTTGTAGTGTTTGTAGGACCTTGAAAATAATTTAATTCCTCACCAGTTTTTTCCATTCCAGTGTGTAAATAACCAATGATTGGCTTAACTCTTCTTACGACTTCCCCCTCGAGTTCTGCTTGAAGCCTTAAAACTCCATGGGTTGATGGATGTTGAGGACCCATATTAACAATCATTCTCTCGTCATCTGAAGTTTCTTCGTCAATTACAAAGTCATCCAAAACTTCAGTTCCGGTTTGTATTTTTATTTGTTCTTCATTTTCGTTTTCAAGCATTTTTTGAGAGCCTTCATCTGTAGAAGAGATGTTCCACCCACCTTCTTCAGAATTAGTCGCCCAAAAATCAAGCTTATTTTTAAAATTGCTTAACTTGCTTTTTTTAACTTTATAGTTTCTCAATTAATCAACCTTTGGTGCATTCTTAAATTGAACAGGAATTCTTCCTGATCCATAATTNTTCCTCAAAGGATGGCCTACCCAATCATCAGGCATCAANATTCTTGTTAAATCTGGGTGATTTTCAAAAATAATACCAAACATATCGAACGCTTCTCTTTCATAAAAATTTGCACTTGGGTAAATATCAGTTATTGAAGATATAGACAAATCTTCATCATTTACAAATGTTTTCAGTGTTTTTCTTTTGTTATGAGAAGTAGATAAAAATTGTACAACAATTTCAAATCTTGGTTCTTTCTTTCTAAACCAATCAACTACTGTTAAATCCATCATCATTTCAAAACCTTCGTTTTTAAGAGACTCGACAGTTGTTTTGTAATCATTTAAAGGTATATTCAAAATTTCAGAATTCATCTATTGATCTCTCCATCCATAATCTTTTCTTGTAAAGTTAAAATTCCATGCATTAAAGACTGTGGTCCAGGTGGACAACCAGGGACGTACATGTCTACAGGAACAATATGGTCAACGCCTTGAACTAACGCATAATTATTAAACATTCCACCTGTCGACGAACAAGCTCCCATTGCAATTACCCACTTTGGGTCAGCCATTTGATCGTAAACTTGCCGAAGTACAGGTGCCATTTTTTGAGAAACTCTTCCTGCAACAATCATCAAATCTGCTTGTCTAGGTGAAGCCCTAAAAACTTCCATTCCATATCTTGCTAGATCATACTTTGCACTTCCAGCAGCCATCATCTCAATAGCACAACATGCTAAACCAAAAGTTACAGGCCACATTGATTGAGTTCTTGACCACCTGACAGCTTTATCGATAGTCGTAGTAAAAATATTATCTGGTGTATACATCAAGCTACCTCTTGAAGTTCTTTTTTAAGGTATCTCTCCCTACGCGGAATATTCCAATCTAGAACACCTTTTTTCCAAACATAATAAAGAGTTTCAAGTACAAAAAATGTAAATATTGAAATTGCAGCAATACCGAACCAACCTAAATCATTAAATCTCGTGGCCCAAGCAAATAAAAAGATTATTTCAATATCGAATACGATGTAAAGCATTGCAACCATATAGAACTTAACGGGAAACCTTTGAGATGGTTCTACTTCAGGAAATATTCCACACTCATANGGGGCAAGTTTTTCAGGAGTTGGTTTTTTTGGTGAAAGTAAATAGGAAACTCCAAGTGAAGCAAGGGCAAAACCAACAGCAATAATTAGCATAACTAATATTGGNAACCAATTTGTCATGTTCCCTCCATATTTGTGAAATATTTCACAAAGTNTACTTGTATTGTACTAGCAATAAGATGTTAATTAATTTCAGGAATGAGTTTTTTGGCCTAAAGAAAGCAATTTTGTTGGTAAGACAAACTTGTATCCTATTTTAAATACTTCCTTCAAAGTAAGATACGCTTCATCAAATAATAATTCAACGACAAAATCAATAGTATCCTGATCATTTGATGCAACTCTTAGCAGTCTCTTTGTCATAAATGGACTTTGTAAAATTAGTCTTGCTAAAGCACAGCTTAAAAAATGTTTTCTAAATCTTTTTGTAAACTCTTTTTCATATTTATCAATTCCGACACTTATCATATTTGAATCAAGTAGTTGATGCGTATTTTTGGCTAACAAGTAACCTGCTTCCATACCATAAAATATGCCCTCTCCACTCATTGGATTTATCATAGAGCTAGCATCGCCAATCAAAGCAATATTATATTTTTTATTTCTTTTTGGTCGAGACGATGCAAAAGGAAGTAAGTATGATTTTTGCTTTCTTATGTTTTCTACAACTACGCCTCTGGACNCAAGTTCTGAAANAAAATTATCTAACAAAACATTGACATCTAATTTATCTTTTTTAAAAATACTAACTGGAACGCCTATACCAATATTTAATAAATTACCTTTGCTTGGAAAAGCCCAAGCATATCCTTTATCGGCAGAAACATTAATTTCAAACATAAGTGTTCTCTCTTTGAATATTTCTAAATAATTTGGACTATCAATGTAAGCTCGTATTGCAATAGCTTTATGCCAATCTGCATTAGGCTTGTAGTCTAATTTTTTTCTAATCCTAGAATTTGCACCATCAGCTCCAACAAGAATCTTTGTTACAAATTCTAAATTTTGATTACCATTTTTAATTTGTACATTCAAACTTCTGTCCTCATTGGAAGTAAAGTTTACAAAACTATAACCTTCATAAACATCAACACCTGACTCTTTGGCAAGATTTAATATTCTATTATCTAGATCTACTCGAGGAATAACATAAACAATTGAATCTTCCTTATTTTTAACTTCAGGAATATAATTTTGAATACCGATATTATCAGGACCATAAAGTGTTGTTGAAACAACTTGTGGTTCACCATCTAAAATGTGTTCATTGTTAAATCTTTTTAAAGCACTTATCACTCCAGGACCAATCGCATCTCCACATGATTTATCTCTTGGAAATATTGCTTTGTCGACTAATCCAACTGTTAGTTTGGGATTTAAATTTTTATATGAGATAGCAGCATTTGCACCAGCAGGGCCGGCACCAATTATTAAAACGTCATAATTTTTAGTGCTTTTTTCCATATTTTACTAACTTACATTGTATTTTCATTAATACGAAACTGAATATAGCTAATAAATATTTTGAAAATAATTACATATAATTTCAGTATCTAATTAGATTGTGCATTAGTGAAAGAAAATAAAAAAATTCCACCAGCTACGGTAAAAAGATTGCCATTGTACCTACAGTGCCTTGACCAAATGAGTGATGATGACATCGGTATTTCATCCAGTAAATTAGCTGAACTAGCAAAAGTGAATGATGCTCAAGTTAGAAGAGATTTATCCTATCTTGGCACATTAGGCACAAGAGGCGTTGGTTATGATATATCTACTCTTAGAAATCAGCTTCAGCTTGAACTAGGCCTTGTAGAAGGTTGGAGCGCTGTAATTGTTGGAATTGGTAATTTGGGTTCAGCTTTGGCACATTATGGTGGATTTAGAGAAAAAGGTTTTGGAATTGTTGGACTGTTTGATGATGATCCTAAGAAAATTAATAGCCAAGTTGCAGGTTTAGTAATCAAGCCTTTAAGTGATNTAGAAAAGTANTGTGAAAAATTCAATGTAGCAATTGGAATAATTGCGACTCCTGGGGAATATGCTCAGGGTGTTGCAGATCAATTAATTGGATCTGGAGTAAGATCAATTCTTAACTTTGCACCNGTACTTCTTAAAAATGTACCAGATGTACAAATAAGATCTGTTGACCTGTCCCAAGAATTACAAATTTTGAGCTATTACCTAGATAGACCAGTTTTAAAAGCAGTAGATTAAATTATTTTTGATACAGGTACCCTAGTACAGCTCTAACAGCCAAACTAACATTGATACTTACCCAAAGAATTTCAATTGTATTTTGATACATCAACAAATAACTACAAATCAAGAAACCTGCAGTTGCAGATAAAATCGATAAAAACGAAAATTCTTTTGACTTATCAAGGCCAAGTAAAACACCATCCCATAAAAAAGCAAAACAACCAATAAGTAAACTTATAGAAACCATTACTTTTAATCGGAAGTCAACAAATAAATCAAACCTGTCACCAGTGAACATTTCAATAAAACTCTCTAAAAATATAAGTGGTATTACTGAAAGAATTAATGAAATAATTGTTGTAACAGAAATAAGTTCTTTCTGAAGTAAGGAATTTTGATATTTTTCTTTCTTTGAAATGAGTTCTGCAATTAATGTCTGAGCTGCAATTGCGACTGCGTCAACAAATATATAACCAACTGACCACAGTTGTAGAAGAATATGCTGCAAAGCTATCTCATCCATAGACATCAAAGCTGCTCTATTTCTGATGTATGCAAAGAATAAAGTTAAAAATAAAGATCGAATTACAATGTAGGATCCTACACTAAAAAACTTTTTTCTCATATTTGCTTTATCAACATCTTCATATGAAACATTAAGACGATTCTGTTGTTTTTTTAAAACAGTAACTGAATATATTGACGCAATTAAAAAAGCAACTGAACTTGCAAAGCCAATTCCGCTTGCACCATATCCTAGAAAAAGACCAAAAAATAAACTAAATACTACATTTGAAATTGATACAATTATTGCACTATAAAGAGTAATTTTGGCATACTTTAACCCTCTAAGTACAGCAGTTGAATGCATATTTAGTAAATAAAATGGAAGACCGATGCACCTATAAATTAAATAGTCTGATGATAAAAGTTGTATTTTGTTAGTTGGCTCAAAAGTAGAAATTAAAAAATCACTACTTAAAAATAAAATAACAAATGATACTACTCCCAGGAATACAGAAACATTTCTTCCATATTTAATAAAATAATTTAATTTATTTATTTCATTTTTTGTATTTAAAGCAGAAACTAGGGGTGTTGTACCATAAGCAAGAAAAATAAAAACCCAAATAAAAACAAAATAAATAGTTTCGCCAATTCCTATTGCAGATAATGTCTCCAAATTAATTACACTTGCAATTTTTGAATCTATTAGCCCAACTATCGGCTCTAAAGCGAGCCAGAGAAATATTGGATAAGAGTTAAGCCATATATCTTTCCTTACAGAATTAATCATTTAATTTCTTTGATTTAATAAGCCCCCAAAGCATAATTTGCTCGTGAGCATCAGGTCCTAAGTTTTGAGGCGTTATAAGTTTTTCAAATTTATAATTATTTTTTACAAAATTATTTAACAACTGNGTTGGAGTTTGTTTTTGATCAATATATGGAAGAGAAAATTCAGAAATTAATTGATTTTCTAAAATTTGAAAATCAGATTCTAATATTTTGACTTTTTCATTTTTTAAATAAAACNTTAAACCGTTAGACAAAGTTCTGGCGAAAGAATCTAAATCAATACTACTCATGAGAAAACTTGGACAATTATTAATCCAATAGGTCCTGATACTACACCAATGCCAACTCTACGAAATTCATTATCCAAAATAGTGGTTCTGTGAGAATCTGATTGCATTAAGCTTTGGTGTCCTGACCTAACAGTAGATGCNATTGCTAAGTTTTCCCCAACTGTTGTAAAAGGGAAGCCTACTTTTGAGAGTCTTTCATTTACACTTTCACCGTTATTAGGGTTTTGATGACACCAGAAACCACCAACATACATTTCATATGCATAAGCTTGTGCAACATTNGANAATATTTGATTTAACTCNAGTCCNTCAACATTNTCATTTTGTCTNTCCAGAGAAAGTAAGTTATAAATCTCAATAGAAANATCTTGTCNNGACTGTAAANTNGATTCACTGTANNTTGGAATTTCTAAACANCCNTCATCNTCAACAACTACAGANGANTTNCCAGTTAAATAATTAATCCTNTTTACAACTTTTAATAAATCNGTTCCNATAATTACTTCTAAAGNTTGTTGNGGNGANCCTTCAGGNCTNACATANAAATTNACAAGATTNGATTCTTTNACNGAATTTTCAAATAAGGNTGGAAGNTTTANAATNTTTAATNNAGTAAAAATTAAAGTNAAAATTAAATTACTTACTAAAAGTGATATTGCTGCTCCNANAGCTTTGCTTCCTAAATCTGAAGTCTTTATNCGATTATTTAATAAATTTTGTANAAATGATGCAATAGTNAATATTGCGACAAAAATTATTATTCCNCCAAANACTTCTGANAACTGTAAATTTGAATTTAACCAACTNCTNATNTATGNNCCAATCTCATCTGAATATCNNAANCTTANNGAAACTGCAATTAAAAGNGAAAANANATAAAATATTTGAAAAACTGCNCCTTTTTTCCANCCNAAATANAGAAAATATATNATGAAAATATACATAAATATGTCCAAATATTGNTGATTTGATAAATCAATTAGTAAATTTTCAATTATTTCACTCATTATTATTCATTTTATTTNTAAATTATTTAATTCTGCTATTGAATAGTACTAAATATCCGCTATTGTTTAATAATTCCTACAAATTAGTAGGATTTTTTAATTTCAGTGACTGAAAGGAAATTATATATGAAGAATCGCAAAGCTTTGGCTTTGATTGCGATTTTA
>PASL01000022.1 GCA_002712125.1 Chloroflexota bacterium
ATGGCTATATACGATACTATGCAATACGTTCCTTGTGATGTAGCAACATTTTCAGTTGGTCTTTGTGCTAGTATGGGTACAGTTCTACTCACAGCAGGTGCTGCAGGTAAAAGATACGCTATGCCGAATTCTACAATACATATGCATCAGCCGTTAAGTGGTACTCAAGGTCAGGCTTCTGATATAGAGATTCATGCTAGAGAAACTCTTAGAATTCAAGATAGATTGAGGCAAATTATTGCAGATCATACTGGTCAGTCATATGAACGCGTAGCAAAAGATTCCGATCGTGATTTTTGGCTAAATGCAGAACAGGCTACGGAATATGGTCTAGTAGATGAAGTTTTGTCTCCTGATTCATTGCAATCAAAATAAAAGGTTATAAAATGTCAGAAAACAATGAAAATTTGGAGCATTTATTGTGCTCTTTTTGTGGTGAATCTCAAAATAATGTCTCAAGATTAATTGCTAGTCCAAATAAAATATTTATTTGTGATTCATGTGTAAAAAAATGCAATGAAATTATTTCTGAGAATACTGAAGATGAGATTAATATTTCTTCACCAAAAACTCCTAAAGAAATGTATGAGTTACTTGACCAATACATCATTGGTCAAAATAGAGCAAAAAAAGTTTTATCAGTAGGCGTATATAATCACTATAAAAGAATCTGGTCTGAGATAAAGGAAAAAAAACAAGATGAAGTAGAAATACAGAAATCGAATGTTTTATTAGTAGGGCCTACTGGATGTGGAAAAACATACATTGCGCAAACCTTAGCAAAAATATTAGGTGTTCCTTTTGCTATTGCTGATGCAACTTCACTTACGGAAGCCGGTTATGTAGGTGAAGATGTTGAAAATATTTTATTAAGATTAATTCAAAGTGCTAATTTTGATATTAAGAAAGCAGAAAAAGGAATCATTTATATTGATGAAATTGATAAAATTTCAAGAAAATCTGCAAATCCTTCTATAACTCGTGATGTATCAGGTGAAGGTGTTCAACAGGCTTTACTTAAGATTCTTGAAGGAGCTATAGTTAATGTCCCTCCTCAACCAGGTAGAAAGCATCCCCATCAAGAATTTTTACAAATAGATACATCTAATATTTTATTTATTCTTGGTGGAGCATTTGACGGAATTGAAGAGGTAATAAACGAAAGAGTAAATAAAGAGAAATTTTCAATTGGTTTCTCAAATAAAGTGGTTAAGGAAAATTCTAAAGATTTTGAGTTGCTAGAAACAAGAGACTTACTAAGGTATGGTTTTATACCAGAATTTATAGGNNGAATACCACTTGTAGTTGGTNTNNCAGATTTATCAGTTGAACAATTAAAACAGGTGCTTATAGAACCAAAAAATGCTNTAGTAAAACAATATGCTAAATTATTTGAATTAGACGATNTTGATTTGAAATTTACTGAATCTGCACTACAAATTACTGCNGAAATGGCAATAGAAAGAAAGTCTGGTGCTAGAGGATTAAAATCTATAATNGAAGAATTACTGCTTGATGTTATGTTTGAATTACCTAATATGNATAATGCAAAAAAATGTGTCATNAANGAAGAAANTATTCAANATAATTTGTGGCCAATGATATATGATTCTGATGATAATCGTCTAGATACTCTTTTACCAANAGATAACCANNATGTTGCCGCATAAAAATTATAATAATGATTCTGACAGATCTACTGGATTAGTANTTTTTANGCTAATTTGATTATTTGANATTTTTTCTAATGTTTCTGTAAGTAATTTTCTTTCAAAAACTAGACCTTTTTGTCTNATTANATTAAATAAATATAAATCTTCTCCATATTNATACTTAATNTCTTTAATTGATAACCCCTCTATTTTTTNCCATTCTGGTNTAAATTTTTCATCNCTTAANCTNTATCTGCCAAAACTTAAAACTGGACCCTCATCCACTTTTTCAGTTGAAATATGTACCATAGCNCCAGTTTCATATATNCTTTGTTCTATAACATCCCATATTGCTTTTTTCCATGTACCAANTGTTTCTCCAGGAAGAGCAGGATGTATATTAATTGTNTTGAAATNTTTACATAATAATGGAGCAATTAGCATATAGCCAGCTTGAACAGCTATATCTACAATATAATTATCTAGCATATTTATAATTTCATGATCGAAATTTGATCTTAGTTCANTCCANTTTTTTTTATTAGATTCTTTAAATTTTTTTGATGAAAGTGTAANTAGAGGAATTTTATTATGTTTTACAATNTCCATGAATTTATCGCTGTTTTTATTTTCTCCATAATCCTTATTAATAAATACGAAATCAACTGAACCATTAATTTTTCCAGCATTTATGGCACTTAATGTAGACTCAAATAACCCTAAAGATCCTTCTCCTCCAGCCGATGTAAACCATCCAATTTTCATATTATTGTTTTTCCAAATTATCATTGGATGAAAATTTTTCCCTAAGTTCTGAAAACTTTAATTCTGCATCCGATAAAATTTTATTACACTCAATTGCTAAATTTTGGGCTTGTTCAAGAAGAATGAGTGAGTCATCAATTCCAACTTTGCTAGATTGTAGGCTATCTATTATTTCTTCAATTTTTTCAATTTTCGCCTCAAAAGAAGATTCATTTTTATTTTCCATCTTTACTTATTTCCTTTACTTCTGTGATTGCTGATCCATCGGATAATTCAAAACTTAAGTGTTCACCTAAACTTATACTTGAGGTTCTATCTACGATTTTACCATTTTTATTTCTAATTAAAGCAAAACCTCGATTTAAGGTTAGCTTTGGGTTCAATATATTTATAGATTTTTTAATATTTGTGATTTTTTCTTTTTTTGATTGGAACATTTTATCTAAAATAAAATCTACGCTTGATATTAAATTATAAATATTTTTTCTCAGTTCAAAAAAGTTAGGATAATTATTATTTATTTTTTCTAAATTTAAGTCTAGTCGGTAAAATTTTTCATTTAGTTTTTTTTCTAACAAGTTTTCACCGATAATTATTTTTTCATTAATATTATTAACAACGTTTATCATATTNGGTGCTACAATCTCTGCCGCCGCGGATGGAGTAGGGGCTCTGTAGTCTGCTACATAATCAGCAATTGTATAATCAGTTTCATGTCCTATAGCGCTAACTACGGGATGTTTAGACCCATATATAGCTTTAGCTACATGTTCATCATTGAAAGACCATAAATCTTCAATGGAACCACCNCCTCTTGCTAGGATTATTACGTCTATGTCAGAAATATTATTTGTTTTACGAAAAGCATCACATATATTNTCGACTGAATTTTCACCTTGTACAGAGACTGGAATCAATAAAAGCTCCCCAATAGGGTATCTCCTTGTTAATACATTTTTCATATCCTGAATAACCGAACCCGTAGAGGAGGTTATAGCGACAATTTTTTTTGGAAATTCAGGTAAGTTTCTTTTCCTTGATTCATCAAACAAGCCTTCATTTTCCAGCCTTGCTTTTAGTTCATCAAATGCAGCCTGAAGTGTTCCTTCACCTTCTGCTTTAACTTTACTCACATAAAGTTGTAGTTGACCGTTTACTTCGTAAATATTGCAATAACCTTTACAGATTATTTTTGACCCTTCAATGATAAAATTACTGCCACTGCTACTTTCGTTATATTTACTTCTCCACATTACACATTTAATCTGGCTATGATCATCTTTGAGAGTAAAATATTTATGGCCAGAAGCTGGCTGTGAATAACCAAAGACTTCTCCAACAATGCTAATATTTGATAATAAAGAATGTTCTTGAAAAGTTTGCTTGATTATTTCATTAACATCGCTTACAGAAAAAACTGAAGGTTCATTCATATTTTTAATCTGCTCTACCTGTATACTCACCAGTAGATGTATTTACATTAATTTTATCCCCAGAATTAATGAATAGTGGTACTTGGATAGTCAATCCAGTAGTTGTTGTAGCGGGTTTGTTTGCCCCACTCTGAGTATCACCTTTTAATCCTACGTCAGTCTGCCCAATTTCTAAAATTACTGATGGTGGTAATTCAAGGCTAAGAGCATTTCCATTAAACATTATTAATTCAACATTATCACCCTCATTGATAAATTTTATATTGTCACCAATAATATTTTTATTAATGTTGAATTGTTCAAAAGTTACGTTATCCATGAAACAGTAGTATGCATCATCTTCATATAGATATTGTGCAGATATATTGTCAGTTTCTGCTTTAGTTAATTTTTGATTACCTTGTAGTTTTTTTTCATATACATTCCCAGTAAGAATATTTCTTACTTTTAATGTTAGAGTTGGAGGGGCTTTTGGAGCTTGTCTGTGCTGCCAATCTAGTATTTGATAAACTTCATCATCAAGTAAAATTGTCATATTTCTTTTTATTTCGCCAGATGAAATTGTCATGTTTTTTCCTATCTATAAATTAATTTTTTTTGCTTTACTAATTACTTGAGTTTTATTATCAATTATTATCACAATATCTTCAATCCTAACTCCGCCCCAACCTTGTAAATATATTCCAGGCTCTACCGTAAATGGCATATTATTTTTAATAACAAACTTTGATTTAGGTCCAACATTTGGGTTTTCGTGAACATTAAGTCCTATGCCATGCCCAAGGCTATGACCAAAAAAGTCTCCATATCCAGCTTCTGAAATTATTTTTCTAGCTATACTGTCGCACTCTTCTCCTGTCATTCCTACTTTAACGAGGTCTATTGCAGCTAATTGAGCCATATGAACGATGTCATATATATTTTTTATTTTTTCATTAGCATCATCTAGTACGATTGTTCGAGTTAGGTCTGAGCAGTAACCATTATATTTAGCACCACAATCAATAATTATAGTTGAATTAGCTTCAATTTTGGATTCACCGGTTGCATGATGTGGTCTAGCTGCATTTTTACCTGAAGCAACTATAGTATCAAAAGATATTGATTCAGCATTTTGTTCTCTAACAGATTTTTCAAATATCCATGCGACTTCTTTTTCTGTCATTCCGATCTCAATATTTTTCTCTGTATATTCGAAAGCTTTGTCACCAATTTCTATAGCTTTTCTTAATAAAGTAATTTCTTCTTCATCTTTAATTGCCCTTAATGTCATGGCTATATCAGTGGTTGGTACAAGCGAGACTTTTACGTCGGAATTATTGATAGTTTCCTCTAATAGATTTAGGGTGTTTACAGTAGTAAATTCAGCCTCAAATCCAACATTTGATACTTTAGATTTTTTAATTATTTCAGGCAACCAGCCAAATCTAGAAGTTATTTTTTTAATGTCCCAGCCAGGAGCTTGAGAACTAGCTAATTCGGTATATCTAAAGTCTGTAAATAAGTATAAATTATCCATTGTGATAAATAAGAATCCTGCAGAACTTTTTAATCCTGAAAAATAAAATCTATTCTCCTCGTTCGAAATAATTATTCCGTCAAGTTTATTTTCACTAATGTAATTTCTTAAATTTATAATTCTATTTGGATATTTAATTTTACTCATTTTCTTTAATAAAAAAATTCATTGCAGCTAAGTAACCATAAGTTCCTAAACCGCAAATTTGCCCTAATGCGTATTTTGCAAATACTGATTTTTGTCTAAACTCTTCTCTAGAGTAAACGTTTGAAATATGTATTTCTATAAAATTGACTGGAGAAAGATCAATTAATGCATCAAGAATAGAGTATCCTACTTGAGATAAAGCGCCAGCATTAATTATTATTCCTGATAATTCATTTTTATCCAAAGTTTGTATAAAATCTACAATTGCTCCTTCATGATTAGATTGAAAAAATGACACATCAAAATTATTATTTTTGCCATTTTCTAGCATTTGACTTTCAACATCTAGTAATGTTTCTTTACCATAGAAATTATTATTTCTTATTCCTAAATTATTAAGGTTTGGGCCGTTAATAACTATAATTTTTTTTGTATTTTTAGACATATTTTATTCTTTTCTTTTTAATATTCTCTTATGATTCTCATTACTTTTTTATTACTTGATATTAATTTTAGCTTTTGGGTGAGACCTGAAGTATGCCTCTTTTGTATGTTTTGCAGAGGTATGTGTATAAATTTGTGTAGTTGTTGGGCTTTCATGGCCTAGTAAGTCTTGGACTACTTTTATATCTGCTCCTCCTTCAATAAGGTGTGTAGCAAATGTATGTCTCAAAGAATGAGCATGTAAATTATTTTTTATGCCAGAGATTAACATGTATTTTTTTACTATTCTTTGTATTGATCTTACTGATAATCTTGAGCCATATTTATTTAAGAAAAGGGCATTTGTATAAATCTTTGATTTAGTTTTATTTCTTGAATTTTTTATATAGTTGTTTATAGATGCTTGACATTTTTCTCCAAAGAGAACTAATCTGTATTTTGATCCTTTACCTAGTATTCTAATATTTTGTTCAACATGATCAATATGATCTAGATCTATTTTATGCATCTCTGAAACACGAATCCCAGTAGAGTAAAAAATTTCTAAAATTGCTTGATCTCTTTCCCCGTTTTTAGTATTAAATTTTGGTGTTTCAAGTAATTTTGAGATTTCCTTTTTCTCAATTATTTTGGGAAGTGTTTTTGTACTTTTTGGTGCATAGACTAACTCAGCGTGGTTTTCTATAATAATATTTTTGGATTTAAGATATCTAAAATATGTTCTAATAACTGATAATTTTCTAGCGATACTTTTTTTCTTGTAATTTTTTTCTATCAAAGATGACAAATACTCTCTTATTAAGTTCTTGGTGATTTTTTTTTCATCATAGATATTTTTCTTTTTTGTATATTTATAAAAGTCACTTAAGTCATATAAGTAATTTCTTACTGTATATGGAGATAAATTTTTATTTAATTTTAGATATTTAAGAAAATTGCTTATTGAATTCATATTAAGTTATTAAATATTTTTTTAAGTTATTTATTTAAATCTTATGATTAAATAAATATTTAAACATCTACATACTTTTTACGTTTTTTATGATTTATTTAGATATCAATTATTTTAAAATTTTTTATAAAAACAATAAAATCAGTGAATTGATTTTTCTTTCATTGAATTTTTTAGAGCTTCAATTGTTCTATTTCTTCGCCTACCAAATCCTGCCCATGCACTTTCATCTGCGGTTACTTTGCATTCTCTATCTTCGCAAGCAAGAAATCCGCCATCTCCTCTATTGTTTCTAAACCTAATCCATACCATTCTAGGTAATTTTTCTAATGAAGAATTTATAGATTTTTTTCCTAATGGCGGATCATTTTCTTCGAATTCTTTTCCTGTTTCAGAATTGATACAAGGTGACTTGGAAGAGCATATAATGTTTGTTCTAATGAAGTTATATTCGCTTGGGTTTCTAGGATGGTCTTCGGCCATTTTTTCATAATTATTTTTTATTGGTTCAAAATTACTCCAGAATGATTTTACGAACTCAGACCTTCTTAACTCACCATTTGAAATTAAATCAAGATCATTTTCCATCTTTTCAGTAAATTTATAGTCCATTACACTTTTCGAGAAGTGTTTATTTAATTCTTCAACTAATGCATTTCCAATAGGACTTAAGTAAATTGATCTATTAATCACCCAAATATATTTTTTGTCTTTAACTGTATTTAATATGCTTGCATATGTGCTTGGTCTTCCAACTCCTAGTTCTTCCATTGTTCGAATAAGTGATGCCTCAGAATACCTTGGAGGATGTTGCGTGAATTTCTGTTCTTTTTTAACAGACTCGACATTTATTTCCTCATTTTCAGCAATATCTGGCATATCATCTGCTTTTTTTTCAGGAAATAATTTTTTAAATCCATCAAAGACTAACTGATCATAATCGGATTTAAATTTATATTTCTCATCACTTGAAGTAGTAATAATTGATGTTTTTTTATTTTGACTCTCAGCCATTTGACTGGCTACAGTTCTTTTCCAAATTAAGTCATATAACTTAAATTGTCTATCATTTGTAGACCCATCTTTGTCTGTCTTAATAAGATATTTTTTTATTGATTCTGGCGTACGGCTTATAGATGTTGGCCTTATAGCTTCATGAGCTTCTTGGGCATTTGCTGAAGTCGTTTTATACTTTCTTTCATTATGATATATATCACCATATGATGTTGTAATAAAATTTTTAATTTGAGATAAAGAATCTTGTGATAAGGCTGTTGAGTCAGTCCTCATATAAGTTATTAATCCCTCTTCTCCATTCCCTAAATTTATACCCTGGAATAATTGTTGAGCCGTTGACATAGTAACTGAAGGGCTCATTCTTAGTCTAGAAGATGCATCTTGTTGAAGAGAACTTGTTGTAAATGGGGCTCTTGGTTTAGTTTTTCTAACATTAGACTTAATTGAATATACATTATATTTTTGTTTTTCTAGTTCGATTTGTATATTTGATGCATCTGATTCATTTGATATGATTATTTCTTTTTGAGATTTTCCATCAATTTCAAATAATTTTCCTTCATATGTTTGATTGTTTTTAGAAAAATAACCAGTTATGTTCCAGTATTCTTCAGGTACAAATGCTTGTATTTCATCTTCTTTATCTTTAATAATACTTACAGCTACGGATTGCACTCTTCCCACTGAAAGTCTTTTTAGTCTTAGTAAAGATGAGGTCAGTCCACTTAGAGAAAAACCAACCAATCTATCAACCAATCTTCTACTAATATGAGCATCAACTAAATCCATATTTAGTTGACCTGCTTTTTCAAAAGCTTCTTTCACAGCTTTTTCAGTGATCTCATGAAATACAACTCTCTTGAATTTTTCCTTTGGTTGTTTTTTTTCAATTAACGCATTCGCTACATGAAAAGCAATTCCCTCCCCCTCACGATCTGGGTCTGCAGCTAAATAAATTATTTCAGAATTTTTTGCTAATTTATTCAAATTATTAATTCTAGTTGTTGCACCTTTTTCAAGACCCCAAATTGGTTCAAAATCTTTATCAACTCCAGCTACTGGGCCAGTATATTTTGCTCCATATCCTGATTCAAGATTATTAATATGTCCAATTGATGCTTCAACTACATATTCTTTTCCTAAAAATCTTTGTAAGGTTCTTGCTTTTGTTGGTGATTCAACTATGACTAGATTTTTTGACAACTTTATACCTCAAATTAAAACAATTTTTTAGTGGGTTATTATTATTATATATATTATAAAAGTAAAATGGTATTTGCATGGCGGAGAGGACAGGATTCGAACCTGCGGTGAGCTTGCACCCACACACGCTTTCCAGGCGTGCCCATTAAACCGCTCTGGCACCTCTCCCACTTTAAGATTATTTATAATACTTTAACTTTACACTGAGTNAAAAATTCGTGTAATAAAAAAACATATATAATACGTATAATTATTATATAAAAATAANTATTATATAATTTTTATTATGAATCAGAATGAATATTAATAAACATAAAAAAAATGGAGTAAACATTGTGGANTTAAACAATGTTTATATAGATGATGATGTGAAAATAGGTGAAGGCACTATAATAGAACCAGGAGTTCATCTAAAGAATGGGTCACAAATTGGAAAAAATGTAATTATTCGACCTAATAGTCAAATATCTAATAGTAAAATCAATGATAATTGTGAGATCGATGGCGCNATAATTAGGGATTCAGAAATATCAAATAATGTATTTGCTGGTACAAATTCACTTATTAGAGATGGTTCATATATAAAAAAATATTGTAAAATAGGTAATCTAGTAGAAGTTAAGAATTCTATAATTGGTGAAAAATCAACTATTTCTCATTTTTCATATATTGGTGACTCTACGATTGGANAAAATGTTAATATAGGTGCTAGTGCTGTTACTTGTAATTATGATGGNAAAAAAAAACATAGAACTGTTATAGAAGATGGAGCTTTTATTGGAGCAGGTAGTATGATAATTGCTCCTGTAACAATTGGAAAAAATGCTAAAACTGGAGCAGGNTCAGTTATTCGAAAAGATGTTTTAAGTTATGATATTGTTGTTGGGATACCAGCAAAATCAATTAAATGATGCTTTTATAAAATTATGATATCAAAATTCGAAAAAATTAATGAAAAAGAGGAACCTCCTCATACGGGTATAAATTTTTATACTTATACCATTAGTAATATAACTGGAAGTATGATTGTTTAACTCATTATTATCTCTACTAATTTTTTTAATTCCTTTAGTCGGGTTTTTTCTAATTTCATTGACGCTAAGTTCTTTGGGAACTAGGGTCATCGCCACTCCGTCATCTATAAAAAATTCCAATAAAAATAACGATGATGATATACATCTAGAAAGATTGTCTGCGGAATCTTCCGCAGTTGGTAGAGGACTGCAAACTTTATTTTTGGTTTTATTATCTAATTTTTTATTTAAAGAACTTATTAGTCTTGATAGTTTAAATTCAAGTCAAGTAGTCTTTATAAGTTTCTTTTCATCTCTATCTATAGGGGTACTTTTGCATATAATTGCATCGGCTATATGCAGTATGTGGATTAGTAATCTTAGATCTCTAACATTTCCTATAGGAACATTACTAAATTTCTTAAGTGGATTACCACTTATTTCAAAAGTCATTTCTTTTTTACTATCAAGAGGTCTAGGNAATGAAGCTGTTGACCAAGACGTTTATGCTAATCTTCAAGAAAGATTAGAACAACTAGAAGATGATGTAATACCTGCTGATGAAGAAGAACTAAAAATGATTAGAGGCATATTGCGTATGGATACTGTAAAAGTTAGAGAGATTATGGTTCCTAGAGTTGATATGATCACTGCTGATTCTAATCAAAATCTTATATCTATTATCGAACTTATGAATGTAGGGGGGCATAGCAAAATACCTATTTACAAAGATTCAATTGATTCAATAGTTGGAATTGTATATGCTAGAGATGCACTTGGGACAGAAAANAGGGATATTAATATAAATGAACTAGTTAGGCCTGCGCTAAGAGTTCCTGAGTCTCAGAGTTTGGAAAAATTACTTAGAGAATTACAAGAACACAGGACAAGTATAGCTATAGTTATTGACGAGTATGGTGGTGTATCAGGCTTAGTCACAGTAACGGACCTAATTGAAGAAATAGTTGGTGAATTGGTTGATGANTTTGATATTGAAGGCCCAGAAGTTCAAAAGATAAGCGATTCAGTTTTATTAGTTGACGCCGGTATATCAATTGACTACATTAATCAATATTTTACAACTCATATTTTAACAGATGGATTTGATACAGTTGGAGGCTTGATACTAAAACATATAGGGAAGATGCCGTCAATTGGACAAGTAATTAATATTGATAAACTCAGAATAACAGTTCAACATGTTATCGGTAGAAGAATTACTAGAGCTAGAATTGAACTTATAGACTAGTAGAATTTTTGCCACTATCGTATAAACCAAACATATAGCAATTTTTTTACATAAATCATCAATTAATCTATCAAATAATTTATCAAAAAAAAAAGCGCCATCTGGCGCTTTTTTAATCATTCAATTTGGCGAGATATTATCTAACCACATCTCCTGCAACTGCTCCAGATGATCCAGAGCTAGCACCAACAACAAATGCGTTAGAAGCTGCGCCACCGCCAGTACCCATGGCTGTTACACCATGTACACCTGCTGGAGCGTTGTCTAATGCGAAATCTACTGTAAATGCACCGTTATCATCAGCATCTGTTGAACCAAGTACTTCACCACTGGTCATATTACCAAGGGTAACTGTAACTTTAGCTTTACTTGCGAAACCACCACCGTGAACGGATAATGTGCTTCCTGATAATGAAACGGATATACCTGCCATGTTAGTTGCANCAGATGCACCAGATGATCCCTTGGGTCCTGCTGGTCCTTCCGGTCCTGCTGGTCCTGCNGGTCCTGCNGGTCCTNNTGGTCCTGCTGGTCCAGGTTCTCCAGGGTTACCAGGTTCTCCAGGGTTACCAGGTGCTCCAGGGTTACCAGGGTTACCAGGCAATCCAGGCAATCCAGGTTCTCCTGCTGGTCCTGTTGCTCCTTCACATGCGAATGATGCCATTAAGGCTAGCATCGTGCCGATTATTATTAAGGCTTTTGCCTTTTTTTGGATCAGACCTTTCATGGGCCCCCATCCTCCAGTCATTATTAATTAATTAATACTTTATGTCGATAAAAAACTGTCGACTGTCAATATTATAATATNTGACANTAAACAATGTATTACGAACATACAATTATTATACTTTATTATTTTNCAACTTACACTGTCAATAGACTGTAGATACGCGATTAATNAATTTTTGNACTTTTTTNCAATATATTCAATTTTGCTATATTTATAACTTATANTNGCGGNAATATNGGTCAATATTGCTATTNATATANNAATAANATATATATTCTTTATTTACTTCATGATAACCTTAATGGTGTTTAAAAAGAGAAAAACAATTAAGATAAATTCCTTGATCAAGTGTCAATGGATACAAATGGGTGAATAAAGAATTGGAAAAAACTGAAAAATTATCCACAATAACTAGTNATCAGATTCATAAAACTGATACNGGTTCAGCAGAAGTACAAATTGCACTTCTAACCGATAGAATAAATTATCTGACAGATCACTTAAAAACTCACAAACATGATTTTAGTGGTCGAAGAGGTTTATTAAAACTTGTGGGCCAAAGAAGAAGTCTATTAAAGTATCTAAACGGTAAAAATGTAGATAAATATAGAGATATCNTAGANAAACTAGGNCTCAGAAAATAATTTACAAGTATTTANACTCAGTTACACCCTAAATCAAGAAGAACAAAAGAGAAGAGTAGATGATTAATAATTTTGAGATGGAGGTTGGTGGTAGGTCTCTAAGGTTTGAGCACGGAAAAGTTGCCAAACAGGCTGCAGGTGCAGTTACTTTACAGTACGGAGATACAATGATTTTAGCAACAGTNGCNGCTTCAAAAGAGCCNAAAGATTTGGATTTTTTACCCCTTACAGTAGAAGTTNCTGAAAAAGCATATGCAGCAGGAAAACTGCCAGGTGGTTTTTTNAAAAGAGAGGGTAGGCCTAGCTCGGAAGCAATTTTAGCAAGTAGGATGGTTGACAGACCTATNAGGCCTCTTTTTTCNAAAACCATACATAATGAGATACAGATAATAATCAGTGTTTTAAGCTCGGATGGNGAAAATCCNTATCCAGCAATGGGAATTATTGGGGCTTCTACGGCTCTTGCTATTTCTGATTTNCCATTTCATGATCCAATAGGAGCATGTGTNATTGGTTTGATNGATGGNGAATTAGTGGTTAATCCTACNTATGAAGAACTTGAGTCAAGTGACTTGGANNTAATGGTTGCAGGNACCGGAGATTCAGTAATGATGGTNGAATCTGCGGCAAATTTTGTTTCTGAAAGTGTTCTTCTTGATGCATTGCAATTAGCTCAAGAAGTAAATGGNCAAATTGTTGAGCAAATTATAGAAATTCAAAATAAAGTTGGTGTAAAAAAATGGGTTGCACCTGAAGTTTCAGAAGATGATAAATCTGCTTTTGAAGCAACNCAAAAACATATTGGGGAAGATTTTTTGAATACACTAAAAGACCCAGGAGATAAAAAAGAAAGACTTGATAGAATTTCTGAACTTATGAATAAAACCATAGAAGCACTTGGAGAAGATCATGAACCTTCGAAAATAAAAAGTGCTCTGTACTCTCTTGAAACAGAGGCAGTGAGGAAAGCTATTCTAGAAGATGGACAAAGGCCAGATGGGCGAAAATTAGATGAAATAAGAACTTTAAATACAGAGATTGGNTACTTACCTAGAGTTCATGGCTCTTCAATTTTCACACGAGGAGAAACTCAAATTATGGGAGTCTTAACTTTAGCTTCCGCTGGTGAACACCAAAGACTTGATAATTTTACTCCAGAAGATGAAAAGTACTTTATTCATCACTATAATTTCCCTCCTTATTCTGTAGGAGAGGCTGGTAGATTTGGATTTACTGGTAGAAGAGAAGTTGGTCATGGTGCACTTGCTGAAAAAGCACTTAAGCCTGTAGTACCGTCTCAAGAGGATTTTCCATANACAATAAGACTGGTATCAGAAGCTCTTGAGTCTAATGGTTCTACTTCAATGGCCAGTGTTTGTGCTGGTTCCTTAGCTATGATGGATGGTGGAGTCCCTATAAAAGCACCTGTTGCTGGTATTGCAATGGGATTGATTACTGATGAATCAGGGAATCACGCTATATTAACAGATATACAGGGTGCAGAAGACCANTCAGGTGATATGGACTTTAAGGTGGCTGGAACTCGTGATGGTGTTACCGCGTTACAGATGGATATAAAGGTAAAGGGTATTACATTTGAAATTATGAATAAGGCCCTTGAACAGGCTAAAATAGCTAGGTTGGCAATTTTGGATAACATGGAGGCTACTATTTCGTCACATAGGGATGATATTAGTGAGTTCGCTCCTAGAATGATCAATGTTACTGTTCCTAAGGATAAAATAGGTGCAGTTATTGGTTCTGGTGGGTCGACTATAAGAAGTATTGTTGATGATTTTGGAGTTACTGTTGATGTTGATGATGATGGGGTTGTTACTATCGGATCTTCAGATAAAGATGCTGCAGAAAATGCGAGAAAATTCATTGAAAATCTTGTAAAGGAAGTCGAAGTAGGAGAAATTTATAAAGGTAAAGTAGTGAGAATTATGTCATTTGGAGCATTTGTACAAATTCTTCCTGGGAAAGATGGTATGGTTCATATCAGTGAGTTNTCAAAAGAAAGAGTTCCTGATGTAGAATCTGTTGTTAATATTGGAGACGAAGTAGAGGNCAANGTAATCAAAGTTGATAATCAAGGTAGAATAGATTTGTCTATGAAGGCACTTCTTCCTGGAGCAGATAATTCTGATCAACAAGAAGAACGTTCTGGTGATAAGGAAANCTCTAGAAATAGAAGAAATAACTCACAAAGAAGAAGAGTCTCAGGCGGCTTTGATAGAAATAAAAAGCCAAGGAAACCTTCTAGATAGTAATATGACATCTATAAAAGAAATCAGTATAGTCATCAATGGTATATTTGGTAGGATGGGATCAACTGTATTTTCTGCTNCAAGCAATGAGAAGGATATAGTAACTGTAGCAGGAGTAGATCCAGTTGTGGAGAAAATAAATAATAGATTTTCTGTTCCTGTCCATGTCAATATAGAGCAAATGTCAAAAGTTTCAAAGCCAGATGTGATGGTTGACTTTACAAATGGNAAAGTNGCGGCTAAATCTATTTCAGAAGCATTATCTAAAGGTATACATGTTGTATCAGGCTCAACTGGTCTATCAGATAAAGAATATTCTGCTTTAGAAAAAATTTCTATAAATAATAATGTTGGTTTTATTTCAGCTCCAAATTTTGCAATTGGAGCTATTTTACTAATGCATCTATCTGGAATTGCTTCTGAATATTTTGACTATGCAGACTTAATAGAAAGTCATCATGAGATGAAAATAGATAGCCCTTCAGGTACAGCAATTTCCATTTTAGAATCTATGACGAAAGATAAAACTGGACATTTCAAGAGCAATATAGCCGAAATAGAAGATGAAATTAAAAATACTAGAGGTGGAAATTATAAAAATATAAATGTTCATAGTGCTAGAATGCCTGGAAGAGTAGCAAGGCACGAAGTTGTCTTTGGCGCATTGGGTCAAACATTAACTTTGATTCATGATTCAATTAATCGTGAAAGTTTTATGCCTGGTGTAATGTTATGTGTTAGAAAAGTAAAAGATTTTAGTGGGCAAGGTGTTGTATTTGGATTAGATAAGGTTTTGGGATTAGGTAAAAATGAAAATTAATGATCTTAAAATTGCTATTGTAGGNGCAACNGGNGTTGTTGGTTCTACAGCAATTCAAATACTTGAGGAAAGANTTCATCCTATAGAAAATATATTCCCATTAGCATCNAANNGATCAAATGGTAAAAAGATAAAGTATCTTGGAGATAATTTAACTGTCAAAGAAATAAATAAAGATTCATTTAATGGTCTGGATATAGCTATTTTTGCTGCAGGAGGAACTGTTAGCGAGCAATTTGTTGATATAGCAATAAAAAAAGGTGTTTTTGTTATTGATAAGGGTTCTGTTTTTAGGCGAGATCCAACTATTCCATTAATTGTTCCAGAAGTAAATGCAGATGATATTCATTGGCATCCTGGTGTTGTGTCTACTCCAAACTGCACTACAACACCATTGGTTATGGTTATAGATGCTATTAGAAATTTGACAAAAATTACTGCTGCTAAAGTATCAACATACCAAGCGGTTACAGGAACAGGGCTATTGGCTAAAGGTGAGTTGATTGAGCAGTCAAAAGAGTTATTAAAAAATAAAGAAGTTAAATCTGAAGTTTATCCCCATCAAATTGCATTTAATGTTTTACCCCATATAGATGAATTCTTAGATAATGGATATACTGGCGAAGAAGATAAAATGCTTTTTGAAACTAGAAAAATTTTACATGATAAAAATATCAATGTATCTGCAACATGTGTTAGAGTCCCAGTAATAACATCTCATAGTGAGTCTGTGTTATTAAAACTAGAAAATGAAATTACAGTCGAAGAGATTCGAACTGTAATTTCAAATTATCCTGGCATGAAATTATTTGATGATATCAAAAATAATATATACCCTATGCCTATTTTTTCTGCTGGCAATGATGATGTCTTAGTAGGAAGAGTAAGAAAAGATATTTTTGATGAGAACACAATTTCTTTATATCTTTCTTGTGATAACCTAAGGAAAGGTGCAGCTCTTAACGGTATCCAAATAATGGATTATGCGCATACAAATAATTTACTAAAANCAAAATCAGAAAGATCGTAAAAGGATGAAAAATGAGTAAATTCGGTAGACTGCTAACCGCAATGGTTACTCCATTTCATGAAAATGGAGATGTTGATTATAAAGGAGCAAGATTACTGGCAAAAAAAATTGTTGCTTCAGGTTCTGAAGGACTAGTTATTGGTGGGACAACGGGTGAAGCTCCTTCAATGACGGATGATGAAAAAATAAAACTTTTTCAGGAAATTAAAGATGAGATTGAAGATTCCGCAGATCTTATAGCTGGAACCACAGACAACAATACTATGGCTTCTATTAAACTATCAAAAAAAGCTGAATCTGTTGGTGTTGATGGAATTTTACTCACAGTTCCTGCTTATAACAAGCCAACTATGGGTGGCTTGTTATCACATTTTGAAGCTATTACGGATCATATATCAATTCCTGGAATTCTATACAATGTGCCCTCTAGAACTTCATTAAATATGGACGTTGAAACAACTTTAACATTATCTAATTTTGAAAATATTGTTGGTACAAAAGAAGCTTCGAGTGACCTAGATCAAATTTCAAATATAATAAAAGATTCACCAGAAGACTTTTGCGTTTGGAGTGGAAATGATAATGAAACCTTCCCAATAATGTCTGTNGGTGGATATGGAGTAGTAAGCGTGGCTGGAAATATAATAAGTACACAAATTAAAAATATGATTTCTAATATATTAGGTGGTAACCATCAAAAAGCAGCTAATCAACATTTAGATATGTTGCCATTATTTAATGCATTGTTCATTATAACTAATCCTATACCAGTAAGATATGCAATAAATCGATCTGGACTAAGTATAGGTAATGGCAGGCTTCCCATGATTCCAAACAAAGAGGAACTAAAAAGTTTTTCAGAAATTTTTGATCCTATTATGGATAAATACTCCATAGATTTGTAAAAAATACTTTGAAAGATAATTTGAAAAAAGTAGTTGTCATAGGNGGAGGTAGTGGCTCATCTGTCGCTCTTAANGGTCTAAAGAAATATGAAATTGATATTACGGCTATTGTTACAATGTTTGATAGTGGAGGTAGCACAGGGATCCTTAGAGATGAATTTGGCTATCCGTCCTTCGGTGACTTACGCCAATGTTTACTAGCTTTGGCTAGTGATAAAAATGATAAAATTTCCGCACTTAAAAAGGTTCTTGATTTCAGATTTGATTCTGANTCTTCTCTAAGAGGTCACAGCGTAGGAAATTTNATAATGGCTGCATTGACTACNGAAAATGGTAATATNCAGGCTGCNATAGATAAAATATCAGATATTTTACTNNTAGAAGGTCAAGTTATTCCNGTAACACTTGACGATGCTAATCTATGTGCAAAATTGTTGAACGGCGAAGTTATTTATTCAGAATCCTCTATTGATCTTCGTGATAGTAACTTACCNGGTATAGATGAATTGTTTCTTGATAAAAATGTTTCTGCTAATCCTTCNGCAATTCAAAGCATAAANAATGCNGATGTAATACTATTAGGNCCNGGAGATNTATATACAAGTATTATCCCAAATCTTCTGCTTGATGAAATAAATGTAGCTATAAAAAACTCTTCTGCACCAATAATTTTTGCGTGTAANTTAATGACNAAGTATGGNGAAACNTATGAATATTCNGCNTCAAAATTTTCATCNGAAATAGTAAGATATCTTAATGGAAGAATGATTGACTACTTTTTAGTTAATTCTATGGAATTNCCATCANTTATACTTGATAGTTATGATTTAGAAAAAGCTAANCCTGTGNTTTTTGATGAGGANAAAATAATTAAATATTGTAATAATATTNTATATGATAATTTTGCTTTTATAGAAGGAAAAAAAGTTAGNCATGATTCNGGAAAATTATCTGAATTTGTGATTTCTAAGTTATAAANTCTTTGATATGGAGNGTCTCTTNTCTACCAGGGCCAGTTGAGANAATTTTTGCTTCTACTTCGATTANCTCTTCAATCATTTTAATATATTTTTGAGCTTTAGCATTTAGTTTAGAAAATTCACTAATNGACTTCGTTGANTCAGTCCAACCNTCGATTGTTGTATANATAGGTTTAACTTTTTTTAATTCTTCTAGATTACTAGGGTACTCTTTAGTTCTTTCGCCATCTATCTCATATTCAGTACAAATATTAATTTTTTCCCAATTGTCAAGTGTGTCTAAACGTGTTAATATTAGCGCATCAAAGCCATTGATTTTTGCACTATACTTAGCAGCTACTCCATCAAACCATCCTATTCTTCTGGCTCTTCCAGTTGTTACTCCAAACTCGCCTGCTTTATTCCTTATGTCGTCTCCTTGTTTGCCAAATATTTCTGTAGGGAAAGGACCTTCTCCAACTCTAGTACAGTAGGCTTTGTATATGCCTGCTATACCCTTATAATTTTTAGGAATAAGCCCTAAACCTGATATAGTTCCTCCAATTGTTGAATTTGAACTAGTCACGTAAGGGTAAGTTCCGTGATCTAGGTCTAGTAACGACCCTTGTGCTCCCTCAACTATAATGTTTTTATCATCTCTAATTGAATTATTTATTATTTTTTCTATTGGCTTTATATATTCTTCTAGTTTATTTTTCCATAGGTAAATATTTTCCAAAATATCGTCGAAATTTAATGGGTCGCTATTATATATTTTAGTGATAATTTGGTTTTTATTTTTAAGTATAGATTTAATTTTTTCTGATAATGTTTCAATATTTTTTAGTTCACCTATCCTTATACCTTGCCTCGAAACTTTATCTACATATGTAGGGCCTATCCCTCTACCTGTAGTACCTATAGAATTTTTTCCTCGACTTTTTTCTTCTAAGTTGTCTAAAAGAATATGATAAGGCATGATAATATGGGCTTTTTCGCTAACTATCAAACGGCTAGGATTTAGATTGTTTTCTTCTATTTCTTTTATAAGTACTTTTGGGTCAATAACCACACCGTTTCCGATTATATTAATGGTGTGCGGCCAAGCAATTCCTGATGGAACAAGGTGTAATTTATAAGTACCATGCTGGTTTATAACTGTGTGCCCCGCGTTATTTCCGCCAGAATATCTTGCAACAACGTCTGCTTTTTCACATAAAAAGTCTATGATTTTACCTTTTCCTTCGTCTCCCCATTGTCCACCAATTACAGCAAAAGCTGGCATTATTATCTCCTAAATATTAAATTTATTAGTTCGCCATGTTCATTTTAGCCTATTATTTTTCCTTATCTAATAATTTTTATGTGTTTTAAAGACAATATTAGTTTAATTTTTTTTTATTTTGACATTTAATTATTACTATCTAAATTATATGTATTATCTATTGACTACTACAATCAATGAGATATAGAATAGATTTTGCGTCTTAAAATTTAACTAAGACGAGTCCCATTAATTATTATTATTAATGAGATGTGTACTTTTAAAACTGAATAGTAGATTTTGCATTCTCCGAGACCAAGTAAATGATTCCTTAATGTGAGTCAAGATACTAAGGGCACATGGGGGATGCCTTGGTGCCAGAAGCCGAAGAAAGGCGTAGTAAGACTGCGATAAGCCCCGAATAGCTGCCTAACAAGCTTAGTCGGGGATACCTGAATGGGGAAACCCATCTACTTCGGTAGATGCTGTTTAATTACAGCGGTAAGCAGGGGAACTGAAACATCTAAGTACCCTGAGGAAAGGAAATCAACCGAGACTCTCTTAGTAGCGGCGAGCGAAAAGGGAATAGCCTAAACCATATAATCCTAACGGACTGGAGTCTTATGATTATGTGGTGTTGTAGGGCTAATCATTAAAAATCTCCAGATTTTTAAAAAAGTTACAAAACGTACATTTAGTCGAACAGTTTGGAAAAGCTGGTCGTAGAAGGTGAAAGCCCTGTAGACGAAAAGTGTGCGACTTTTGATTAGTTCCTGAGTACGACGGGACACGTGAAATCTTGTTGGAATCTGGGGGGACCATCCTCCAAGGCTAAGTACTTCTGGCGACCGATAGTGAACTAGTACCGTGAGGGAAAGGTGAAAAGAACCCCGTGAGGGGAGTGAAATAGAACTGAAACCATGTGCCTACAAACCGTAGAAGCTGTATTTATACAGTGACTGCGTGCCTATTGAAGAATGAGCCAACGAGTTACGTTATGTGGCAGGTTAAGGCGTTTAAGCGCTGGAGCCGCAGCGAAAGCGAGTCTGAATAGGGCTATTTCGTCGCATGGCGTAGACCCGAAACCGTGTGAGCTACCCTTGGCCAGGTTGAAGCGGAAGTAAAATTTCGTGAAGGACCGAACCCATGTAAGTTACAAATTGCTGGGATGAGCTGAGGGTAGGGGTAAAATGCCAATCGAACACGGAGATAGCTGGTTCTCCCCGAAATGTATTTAGGTACAGCGTCAAGTTTACTTTGCGGAGGTAGATCACTGGATGGGCTAGGGGGCGTGAGCTTACCAAACCCAACCAAAATCCGAATACCGTAAAGCGTAGCTTGGCAGTGAGACAGTGAAGGATAAGCTCCATTGTCGAAAGGGAAACAGCCCAGATCGCAAGCTAAGGTCCCGAAGTGTGTGCTAAGTGTGAAACGAAGTGGGAACGCCCAGACAGCCAGGAGGTTGGCTTAGAAGCAGCCATCCTTTAAAGAGTTCGTAACAGATCACTGGTCAAGGGTTTCTGCACGGAAAATAAACGGGGCTAAGCACACCACCGAAGCTGCGAATTTATTCAATTTATTGAATAAGTGGTAGGGGAGCGTTCTTAGTGCACTGAAGCTGAGTTGTAAGGCTTGGTGGAGCGCTAAGAAGTGAGTATGTTGGCATAAGTAGCGACAATGTCGGTGAGAATCCGACACGCCGAAAGTCTAAGGTTTCCTACGCTACGCTGATCGACGTAGGGTTAGGCGGGCCTAAGGTGTAGCCGAATGGCGAAGCCGATGGATAGCAGGTCAAAATTCCTGCCCCACCATAGATTTGCTTGAACTTGCGAGGGGACGCAGAAAGATAGACAATGCATGCCTATTGGACATGGTGTGCTTATACCTGTAGATGAGTGCTGAAGGTTAAAATATTCAGTATGTTTAATTGAGGGGTGTAAAAACCATAAGGTTTCCTTATGGAATATTGTTGACTCTATACTGCCTAGAAAAGCCTCGCAAGCTAGAATTTATGGTGTCCGTACCGCAAACCGACACTGGTAGACAGGGATAAATGTCCCTAGGCGTTCGAGACAACCATCGTTAAGGAACTCGGCAAATTAACCCCGTAACTTCGGGAGAAGGGGAGCCTTTTTTGTATAGAGATTTACTCTTGAAAGCATAGAAGGCCGCAGAGAATAGGTTCGAGCGACTGTTTATCAAAAACATAGGTCCGTGCTAAACCGAAAGGTGATGTATACGGGCTGACGCCTGCCCAGTGCCGGTAGGTTAAAGAAGGAGGTGAGAGCTTCCGACTGAAGCCCCGGTGAACGGCGGCCGTAACTATAACGGTCCTAAGGTAGCGAAGTCCCTTGTCGGGTAAGTTCCGACCCGCACGAATGGCGTAACGAC
>PASL01000023.1 GCA_002712125.1 Chloroflexota bacterium
ATGGTGCAGCAGTTTCTGAAGAATTTCCTGATATGGATGGAGAATTTACCAGAAAAACAAGAGAAATAGTAGGNNCANANGTTCCAGTTGGCATTACATTTGATCAGCACGCAAATGTTTCAAAAGAAACTATCAAAAACACTAATGTATGTATCGTATGGAGAACAACNCCTCACCTAGATTGNAANNNTCGTGGATATAAATGTGCNTCATTAATTTACAGAACNATTAAGNGTGAANTTAATCCTACGCAATTTATAGAAATGCCACCTATGTTAGTNAATATNGTNAAACANTANACAGGTCAAGAACCTATGAAAAGTTTGGTTGATGAATGCGTTCAAGTAGATGAAAACAATGATAAAGTTTTAGACACATCAATAGTTGAAGGTTATCCTTACGCTGATGTAAAAGAAATGGGTATGTCTTGGATAACTATTACTGATAACAATCCCGAATTAGCAGAAAAAATATCTAAAGATTTAGCCTATAGTGCTTGGAGCAAAAGAGAAGAACTTAATAGGCCCGTACCGAGCATAAGAGAAGCGCTAGAAGAAGCTCAAAATATTTATGTTGGGCCAAAACCAGAAGGAGAGGAAAACTACGTACCTTCTGATGGTTCTGCATTACAGGAACCTGAAAAAACAGAACACTCACATCTTGGACCTGTAGTTCTTATGGACGCAGGAGATAATGTAGGTGGAGGATCAACTGCAGATTCTACACATATACTAAAAGTAGCATATGAAATGAAAATTGATGGTTACTTGCAAACATTATACGATCCTGAATCTGTTGAAGTATGTGTTAATGCAGGTGAAGGCGCGGAGGTAACGATTAATGTGGGTGGAAAAACCGATAATATGCACGGAGAACCAATAACCATTACAGGTACTGTTAAAAAAATACACCATGGGAAATATGAAGAACATAGACCAAGCCATGGAGGGTTTAGATTTCATGACGATGGACAAAGAGTAAGAGTCGATACTAATGATGGTAAAACAATAATTTTGACCTCGTTAAGAACCCACAATAAAACTCGAGAGCAGTTATATTCCATGGGCATTAAGCCTGAAAATTATAAAATTATCGTTGCAAAAGGAGTTAGCTCTCCCAGACCAGCATATCAACCCATAGCATCTGAAATAATTGTAGTAAATAGCCCTGGTGTAACATCTGCGGACTTAAGTACATTTGAATATAAAAATATAAGAAAGCCCTTATATCCTTTTCNAGAACCAGATTATCCACCAAACTAAACCTATATAATATAGTTATGGAATTACTTAAAAATAAACTTACTTTAGCAGGGTCAATAATATTTCTTATTGCTATTTTGATTGTCATTATAGCTATTTTTTCAAATAATAATGGCAACTCAATAAATAATAATGAATATGCATCATCTGGGGGAGTATTATTAGGCAACCCAGATGCCCCGGTAACGATAGTTAAATTCACTGATTATCAATGCCCTTCTTGCGCTTCTTTTACTCTTGGACCAGCTAAGCAAATATTTAGAGAGTATGTGGATACCGGAAAAGCAAAATTTATCTACCGAAATTATCCCTTTATTGGAGATGAATCTTTTCAAGCAGCTGAAGCAGCACTATGTGCATCGGATCAAAATCGCCTTAAGGAATATGACGAGATAATTTATATAAATTGGAACGGGCAAAATAAAGGAACATTTTCTGAGAAAAATTTAACAACTATGGCCGAATTATTACAATTAAATACAAATTCTTTTGCTGAGTGCATGTCATCGGATAAGTACATAAAAAATATACAAAATGATATAGATGATGGTAAAAAATTGGGGATTAAGTCTACTCCTTCTGTACTAATAAATGGGGAGCTTATTGTTGGCACAAAAAGTTATGGAGATTATAGGGTTATAATTGAACGCGCGCTTGGAAATTAATTGTGCAAAACCTAAGAAATATTAAATATTTATGGTTTTTATCCTCTATAATTTCTTTATCAGGTTTAGCAGTAACAACATACCTGACAGTTTTATCCGTTGGACAAATTGAGGCCTCATGCGGTATTCAAGGATGTAATGAAGTACTAAATAGTAAATGGGCTAAAATATTAGGAATACCTATATCTTTTCCAGGCATGTTATTTTATGGAATTATACTTATACTCAGCCTAAACAATAGCTCTTCTAAAAATTTTTTATCGAGAAAAATAATACTCATTGCCATATTTCTTGCTGTGGTTGCATCAGTTTATTTAACATACATTGAGATATTCATAATTAAAGCTATATGTCAATATTGCGTTGGTTCAGCAATTTTAATATTAATTAACTCTATAACGATAATTTCAATTTATAAAAAAGAAAATTTATTTAAGTCTTTTCGTATCTGGCAGGTTCTACTTTTGGAGGATGAGGCCAAGGCCTCTCCCAACCCTCAAACCCAAAAGTAGGGTCTTGTGACATATCTCCATTTTGAGCTAATCTATCGTTCATAGATGCATCAATAGACCTCATAATTTCCTTAGATAATTCATCTTCAAGCTTATGTCTTATCTCTTGATAGTCTTTATGATCAATTAAATTTTCTTGTTCTGTAGGATCAGTTTTCATATCAAATAATAGGTTCTCACCATTTGAATATTTATGTAATTTATATCTTCCATCAAAGTTCATCCATCCATCAGTTAAGAAACCAAAAATATTTTTTCTACCAGCAGATCCTGGCATTCCTTCACCAGGTAATGGGGTAGAATCATACCACCCAGGAATATCAATCTTTGCCCAACTCAACATAGTAGAAGTTACATCGGTGACTTCTACTAAATCATTAGAAATTTGTTTAGGCTTGATGTTTGGACCCATAACTAGCATAGGAACACGCATAGCTGAATCAAAAAAAGATGCTTTACCAATTAGATTATGGTCACCCAAATAATCGCCATGATCTGAAGTAATAATTATATATGTATTATCAAGTAAATTTTTCTTATCTAAAGCTTGAATAATTTTTCCTACTTCATAATCGATTTGTTGTACCAATCCTGAGTAATGTTTTCGAATTAACATTTTGCTTTTATCAGGAAAATCTGAGTAGTCTACCCCATTCCATGGCCTTTTATTACCTTCAACATTAATTTTTCTAAGTCCTGGGGCATCATCTGGTTGCTCAGGTATTGGTAAAGGTAATTTTTCATCTTTTATATTTCTTAAAAATCTTTCATCTGGGTCATAAGGACAATGAGGGCCAGGAAAACCAACCATCATAGCAAAAGGTTGATCTGAACCATAATTTTCAATGAATTTTACTGACTCAGATCCAACAAATCTATCCCAAGAGTGTTCCCAAGGAATTTTGTTAATCACAGCTCCCTTGTTTTCATGATAGCCATCCATCTCATTTCCATGAGGTTTTTTTAATCCTTTATCCTTGAGATAGTGATAATAATCATCCCTAACATCTAACCATCTTTTATCTTCACATACTACTCTATATTGAAAGCCCCTCTTTTCATCCCATGGGTAAAAATGCATCTTTCCTATTCCTGCAGTATAGTACCCGGATTCAGAAAAAAGTTCAGGAAAAATCTTAACTCCCGCTTCCTTCCAATCCCCTCTTAAGTTGTGAAGGTTCGAAGTAACTCCATTTTTTATTGCGTTCATGCCCGTTAATAAACATGTTCTTGCTGGTACACATACAGGTGATGCTGAAAAAGCATTTTTATAATTTATTCCATTTTCGGCTATATAATTTATATTAGGAGTATCTAACCAATCTGCACCATTAGACTCAATAAAATCTGATCTAAATTGATCCGGGAATAAAAAAACTATATTAGGTTTATTATTTTTCATTAATTTCTATTCCCTTCTAAAAAAGACTCTAACTTATTTGGGTTATCAATTGATATTATATATATATTATTATTATCATTTTGTTTTGTTGATATTATAACACCTGAATTTATTCCAATACTTGATATTTTTTTGTATGGTTTATTAAAGCCATGTTTGTACAATTCTTTTTTTGAATTAAATATTTCGAAAGAGTTAATTGTAGATAACTTTATATTATTTTTTTTCCCCTGCTTCACAATAGATATAATATCTGTTGATATATATATTTTAAGGTGTAAAACATTAGTTAAGATATAAATTATTATTAATGAACTAATAAATAATGTTAAGTACAAGATGTACAAATTAAGCCCACTTTCAATTATTGGTTCTTTACCAAGATTTTTAATAAATAAACCAGTAAGAACACCAAGTTCTACTCCTAAGATCAATCCAAAAAAAAGATAAATAGATTTAGGAGATCTTGAAATATATATTGAGGGTAGTTTTTTGCTCAAAATTAATTCTCACTAAAGATTTTCATTTTATTATTTTTCATATGATTAATTTGTTTTAGATAATTTATAATTTCTTCAAGCCATTTAAANTTATCATCTTTAATATAAANTTTAANCTGCATATAGCCAATTTTAGCATTTTTATTAAATATTTTTGATAAGTATATTTTTATACTTTCAATTGGTTGATCAAAATATATTGTTAAGTTTTTATTNTTAAGATTTATCATATTAATTCCAATCAATTTAGAATATATTTTAATTTTTTGAGTTTGCAATAATAGCTTTACTTGCCTTGGCACTTTACCAAACCTGTCTATCAGNTCTTTTTCAAAATCATCAATATTATCATAGTCTTTAATTCTTGCTAATCTTTGATACAACATCAACCTTTCAGATAAATCCAAAACATAAGAATCTGGAATTCTAGAATCTATTCTTAAATCTAATGAGACATCATTAAATTCAAAATTTATATCTGATTGATCTTTATTTTCTAATAAATTTTCTACAGAATCTGAAAGTAATTTTGTATATAATTCAAAGCCCACAGCAGATATATAACCTGATTGTTCAGATCCAAGCAAATTNCCTACTCCCCTAATTTCTAAGTCTCTCAGAGCAATCTGATATCCNGAACCNAGTTCATTAGCAGACAATATTGTATTTAATTTTTTTTGACTTATTTCAGATATAGATTTATTTTTTTCTACTAATAGATAAGCATACCCTTGAACATTACCCCTTCCAATTCGACCTCTAATTTGATAAAGTTGCGAAAGTCCAAACTTATCTGCATCATCAACAATCAAAGTATTAACATTCGGAAAATCTATACCTGACTCAATAATNGTTGTACATANTAAGACATCGAATTTTTTATCTCCAAAATCCTGCATTATTTTTTCTAATNTTTTTTCATCCATTTGTCCATGGGCAATACAAATGCTTATATTAGGCAAAATTTTTACTAAATTCTTAAAAATAACTTCAATATCATTTACTCTATTATGAAGAAAAAAAACTTGCCCNCCTCTATCTTTTTCTCTTAATATAGCTTCAGATATAATCGAATTCGTTTTTTCTGAAATAAAAGTNTTAATTGGTAATCTTTCNTTNGGTGGTGTTTCTATAGTACTCATATCTCTTATACCAGATAATGACATNTGTAATGTTCTTGGAATTGGCGTAGCACTTAAACTTAAAATATCAATATTTTTATATAATCTTGAAAGAAATTCTTTGTGACTAACACCGAACTTATGCTCTTCATCAATAATTAATAAACCAAGGTTCTTAAATCTAATATCTTTTTGAATTAANCTGTGAGTACCTATGACTATATCAACAGAACCATTATTTATTTTTTCNACAGTTTGTTTTTGACTTTGTTTGTTTTTAAATCTTGATAAAACATCAATTTTTACAGGAAATGGTTGNAGGCGACTAATGAATGTTTCAAAATGTTGTTGAGCTAAAACTGTTGTNGGAACCAATATTGCAACTTGTTTACCTGACTGTACAGCTTTGAATGCTGACCTTAGAGCAACTTCCGTTTTTCCATAACCTACATCACCGCAAACTAATCGATCCATTGGGGATGACATTTCCATATCAGCTTTAACTTGATTTATTGTAGTAATTTGATCATTGGTTTCTTCGAATGGAAAACTAGATTCAAGAGAGTTTTGCCAAGTACTATCAACATCAAAAGAATNGCCTTCTTGTATTTTTCTAGANGCATATAAACTTATTAATTCACTTGCCAACTTTTCAGTTGCTTTATATGTTTTCCTTTTTATATTTGTCCACTCTTGNGTGCCAAGTCTTGTTAATTTTGGGTTTTCATCTCTTCCAGATTTATAAACCTGTATTCTATCTAAATGTTCCGTAGGTATATATAATTTATCGTTATTTGCATATAATAATTCAAGATATTCATTATTATCACTTTTAAGTTGTGTTCCTAAAAACTTACCTACACCATGATCAATATGTACAACAAATATACCAACTTTTAATTCGCTAATTTTTGTTGCCTTTTTTATTTGTTTTTTTCTTGATATGATTCTTTGTTTTTTTATACCGAAGGTCTCTAAATCTGAAAAGAATATCAACTTTTTACTATCATCTAAATTAATTTGAAAACCATTAGAGATATATCCTTCTATAAGAATAATTTTATCCNNTAATTTACTTTGATCTAGATCAGTAGTGNTTNAGTTTTCTTTCANTTAATAATTCTATTAGCCTATCTTTATGATTAGTAATAAAAATATATTTATTGTCTTCATTATTGATTTCAATATAATTAATAATTTCATCAATACCNTATAAATTTATANTTAACCTTGAAAATAATTTNTGGGTAAATTTTTCAAAAGNTTNTAATTNANCCCATTCAGATAAATTTAGGGAATTANATTTTTNTAATTGNTTTTTCAAGCTTTTGATATCTATTCTNGANATCGGNAAAAAATATGGAATTTCTCCACGTTCTTCTTTATTTTTTCTTAAGTTTTCTAACCTTTTTTCATAATCTACCAACTGANTTAATGCTAAGTCTTTTTCTGAGTTTATTATCTGAAAATCATATGAAAGATAATCAAAAATAGTACCAGACTTAAGAAATCCCGAGTACTTTGTATTGATTTTCTCATGAAGAGTATTTTTTATCTCTTGTTTTAGTATAGTTTTTTTATCCACACAATTCGAGAAATCCATTTTCTTAAAAATATTACTAACAGTTTTCATATCAATAAATTTTGATAAAATTTCTTTTGTAGGAATAATTATTATTTCTTCAGTATTATTAATCGATCTTTGAGTTACTGGATCAAAAAATCTAATTGTATCTACAGTATCTCCATAAAACTCTATTCTTACTGGATTAGGATAGTTAGGAGAATAAATATCGATTAAACCTCCCCTAATTGATAGTTTGCCTGGAACATCTACAATTGATTCATGGTCATATCCTATTGATATAAAAAAACTAACTAATTGCTTTAGATTTTCTTCATTATTAATTTTTATCTCTTTACAAGAATCATGAAATATTTTTCTTGTGATTGTCTTGTCAGTAATAGAGTTTAGTGACGAAACAATTATTGGTATAGTCTTATGTTTGTAATAATATTCAATACTTGCTAAACATCTAATTCTTTCCATTTCAATATCATGATTTTTTGAAAAATCCTCATAATAAATATCATCAGATTCTGGAAACATTAATATGTTATATTCGTCACCAAGATAATAAAGCAGTCTCTCATATAATTCATTCGCCGCGGATGCGCTCTCCGTTATTATAATAAATGGTTTTTTTTGAACGCGCAGAAATGCCGCTAAAAAAAAATCTTTAGCAGGTGTGAATAAACTCATATCAAAGTTTTTAGAAGAATTTATATTCTTCACTATGGATTTGAACTTATTATTCTTTTCTAATATCGGTAGTATATTATATATTGACATTTAATTACTATCAAAATATTTATTATAGAAAATTTTAAAAATCCGTGAAACTATTTATCATGTGAATAATATAAAAATATAATAAAGTATATATAAAATAAGTTAATATTATGGAAGAAATATCAAAAACTATGACTTACAAAAGAATTGTCATAAAACTTGGAACAAATTTACTAACCTCAGGTAAAGAATATCTAGACCTAAATATATTTAAATCTTTATGCGAACAAATTTCTGAAATAAAATCAAAAGATATTCAAATAATTTTAGTTAGTTCTGGTGCTGTAGCTTCTGGTAGAGGCATCATTAAGCACACATCACATATAGTTCCCAAAAATAATGTTGCTTATAGACAGATGCTTGCTGCAATTGGTCAACCAAAATTAATGTTAACTTTTGCTGAGTGCTTTAAAGAAAATAACCTATTAGTAGCACAAGCTTTATTATCTAGATCTGACTTAAACAATAGATCTAGGTATCTAAACCTAAGAACAACTTTAGAAAAATTATTATCAGTTAATGCTATTCCTATAGTTAATGAAAACGACGTAGTGGCCGTTGACGAATTATCAGGAGATTTTTTTGGTGACAATGATAGGTTATCTGCTATGGTTGCTAACTCCATTGATGCTGATTTATTAATTCTACTTGGCGACACAAATGGATTATTTACATCAGACCCACATATAGATAATAATGCTAAGTTAATTCCTTACGTTGAGAATATTGATAAAAATATTGAAAACTTAGCTCATGCATCTCATAGTTCACTAGGTAGAGGAGGCATGATAAGTAAGCTTGCTGCTGCTAAAATATCCATGGATTCAGGAATACCAATGATAATTGCATCTGGTAATAATGATAGTTTACGAAAAATAGTCATTGAAAATAAAAACGTAGGAACAATTTTCAAGCCTAAAGTTAGTAGAGTTGAAAGTAGAAAAAGATGGATACTAACTGGACGAAGTGAAAAAAAAGGAAAACTATTTATAGATCAAGGTGCGTATGAAGCAGTTAAAAACGGTGGAAATAGCCTCTTGCCTGCGGGAATTCAAGGTATTAATGGTGATTTTAATCGTGGAGATATAATTGAAATAAATAAAGATGAACATATTCTTGGCTGGGGGATTACTTCTTATAGCTCTAAAGATATAATGATAATTAAAGGAAAACAATCATCAGAAATACACAAACTTATAAGTGATTTTTATGGTGAGGAAATTATTCATAGAAACAATATGGTTATTGCATGACTGATACTACGAAAAAATATGATCTAATATCTCAAGCAAAACTTGCAAAATTTTCATCCAAAAATTTAGCAAACTTATCCACCAATGAAAAAAACTCTATACTTTCAAAAATTTCAGAAAATCTTAAATATTATACTAATGAAATTCTAATAGAGAATCAAAAAGATATATCTATAGCAAAAAATAATGGAATGGAATCCCATACTATAGAGAGAATGACTCTTGATTCTAACCGAATCAAAGACATGATAAATGGTATAAAAAATATTATTAATTTAGAAGATCCCATTGGAAAAACAATAGAAGAAAAAATACTACCTAATGGATTAAGTTTAAGAAGAGTTAGAGTTCCACTCGGTGTTATAGGTGTAATTTATGAGAGTAGACCAAATGTAACAATAGATATAGCTTCACTATGTATAAAATCTGGAAACTCAACGATATTAAGAGGGGGTAAAGAATGTATAAATACTAATATTTTCCTCCACAAAATCATACAAGATTCTATAGAAATATTAGGATTTGATAAAAACTATGTCCAATTAATTCAATCAACCGATAGATCTCTAGTAAAAGAAATGCTTTCATTAGAAAAGTTTATAGATTATATGATTCCTAGAGGAAGTGAGAATCTTGTAAAATTTGTTTCAGAAAATGCAAAAATGCCAGCAGTAACTGGAGGGATAGGAGTTTGCCATACATATGTAGATGAGTTTGCAGATATAAAAACTGGTATTGATGTAGTAGTAAATGCAAAAACACAAAGATATACGGTTTGTAACGCAATGGATACTCTACTACTTCATGAAAAAATTGCTAAGAAATTTTTAATCCAACTTGTACCGTTACTAGAAAAACATTCTGTAGAAATAAGAGCAGATGAAAAAAGCTTTGAACTAATAGAGTCTATGGACTATAAAAATAATCTTAGTAAAGCGTCTAAAGATGATTTTGGCAAAGAATTTTTAGATTTAATTCTATCTATAAAAATAGTTAATAACCTTGATGATTCAATAAGTCATATAGATAATTATGGATCCAAACATTCAGAAGCAATTATCTCTGAAAATGTTGATAACTTAGAAAAATTCATGAATTTTGTAGATGCATCAGCTGTATTCGCAAATACCTCCACAAGGTTTAATGATGGATTTGAATTTGGTCTTGGTGCTGAAGTAGCAGTTTCTACAAGTAAGCTACATGCCAGAGGCCCAATGGGTTTAGAATCTATTACGTCATATAAATGGAAAGTTATTGGTAACGGTCAAATCAGAATATAAAATTCCTAATATTCATAAGATTTAAACAATTTGCCCCATGAAGTTTTCATGGCATTCTTAATTCTTTTTTTTCCAATAAATGGCAACCAGAATTTATTGTGATATATGTTTGATGCAAGAAATGCCCATGGAGCAATAAATGATCTTAGTAGAATTTTTTCTATAGGTTTTAGTGGGCCATGGTATATCAATTTTTGCCCTCTAGAAGCTAGAGTATTTTCTTTAGACTTGAATTTCCAGTTAACTTTGGATACATCATCACCCAAAATTTCTATATCTTTTGGATTTCCTACCCCCAAACCCTTTTCATGAGATAATCTTATCATAGGAATTTCCATAGGATCTAAACCCATCAATTTTGCTGCAATTGCATCTATAGCAACTTGATCTGCAGATGCAAGAATTATACCAGGTGTATGAATTCTCATAGCTCTAGGACCAGGTCCATCTCCAGCAAATGTTCCATCCATCACAGCAAAAATTCCTGAATGTATTTCTTTCTGAATTTGTAATAAATCTACTAAAGTTTCATGTATTACAGAATGAGTCCAATGTCTATTTCTATGTAATAAACCTCCAAAGGCATTTTTTAAGGCACCAGTCATTGTAGTAAAAACATGTGTTTTTACTGTAGGCAGATGAATGATATTTGTATTGAGTAAAATTTCTGGAATCTGTAGTTCATCTTCATATACTTTATGTAATACTAGTAATTCAGACTTGGGTTTATATTTTACCCATTTAGTTGGAGCTTGATCTAATACAACATGCTTAAGACCCAATTTTTCTTCTACTAATTTATGTTTATTGTTATACCTTCCTTCTTCAGGATCAACAACTACAGTACCATTATGAGCAGCGATAATTTCTTTATATCCGTCCTTAATTATTTTTTCTCCAACACCATGTATTTGCCATGGAGCTGTAGAACAAGCCGGATAATAGTGCTGCCAAGAAATATTTACTTTTAGTAAAGTTTTATTCTTTGAAATTAACGCTTCTTTATAATTTGCGATGTCTAATAATCGAGCATAGTCATCAACTATACTCTCGGGCTTGGCGTTTATTACTGCCACTTTACCCATAGCAGGAGAAGCTTGCTCGATATCTGGCTTTGATATGATTTTCGAATTTTTTAGCAAAATATAAACTTATAGATTTTTATAATTTATTATATAAATATAATAATACTTTAATTTAATATAATTATCCGATGAAAATTTATGTCAAATAACAGCAAAAATAAAATTATAGATAGTATGGTTCACATATTGCCTGAAGATTTTATAATTCATAAAAAAGATTTTATGAAAATAGACTTAACTTTTGGTGAGTTATTTCAAAGCCCTAAATCCAAAATATCAAATATCGATGAATTGCTTAATTCAATGGATAAAAATAATATTGATAAAGCAATATGTTGTGGATTTGGCTGGACAAGTAAAAAGTTAGCAAAATTATCGAATGATTACATAATAGAATCCTATAAAAAAAACCCTACAAAAATCATTCCATTTTGCAGTATAAATCCTTTATGGGGAAATGAAGGAATAGAGGAAATTGAGAGGTGTTTTGAAAAAGGAATAAAGGGAGTAGGGGAACTTCATCCTGATTACCAAGGTATTATTAATTGTCAGTTTAGTGAATTAAAAAAGTTTTTTAACTATTGTGAAAATCAAAACTTGCCTGTAGTAATACATGCGTCTGAACCAATTGGAAAATATTATCCAGGAAAAGGTACATTTACATCAAAATATATCATAGAATTAATAGAGTTTTTTCCTAAGAATACTTTTATTTTTAGTCATTTAGGTGGAGGTACTCCATTCTTTGCTTTAATGAAGGAATTTTCTAATAAATTTGTTAATTCATATTTTGATACAGCAGCTTTTTCATATATTTATGAGAAAAAAATTATTGAAATAATTAAGGATATTATAGGAATAGATAAAATAATTTTTTCATCTGATTTTCCAGTTATATCTCAAAACAGGATAATTCAAGATATATTTTCAACAAATTTATCCGGGAGTGAGAAAGAAGCTATTTTTCACGAAAATATTAGTAAATTATTAAATTAGTCTGAAAAATTAACTTGTTTACCAAAATTATTTTTTTTGGCAGACTCGTAAACAAAAGAAGCGCACGAAATATCCTGTATCGCTAAACCAACACTTTTAAAGAGAGTAATTTCGTCATCGTTTTCTCTACCTTTCAACTTACCAGAAATAATAGATCCTATGTCACCATATATTTTTTTTGAGGAAAACTTACCTTCTTCTATAGGTATCTGAATATCACCTGCTTCGTTTAAGCAAGAATCAATATCATCACAAACTAATTTAGAATTAATTACAGTATCAGAATCTAATTCTCGTACACCTGGTGCATGAGAACCAATTGCATTTATATGGACCCCTTTTTTCCACCATTTATAGTTAACTACTGGTTCTATTGATGATGTTATAAGAGTAACTATGTCCGAGTTTCTAACCAATTCTTCCGTAGAAGAAGCAACTATGACTTCCTTATTTAGTAAATCGTTAAACTCTGAGGCAAATTCATTTCTTTGGTGAATATTATTTTTTGAATATACTAAGATTGTTTCAACCTCAGACGAAGAATTCATTGCAATAATTTGATTCCTTGCCATAACACCTGTACCTAAAATACCACCTACTTTGGAGTTTTTTCTAGCCAAATATTTAGTTGCTACACCTGCTGAAGCACCTGTCCTAATACCGGTTAACAATCCACCATCCATTATAGATACTACTTCACCTGTGTTATTATCTTGAACTAAAATCGTACCTATAGTTGTCGGTAAATTAAAATTTCTAACATTGTCTTTATAAACAGAAACTGCTTTTATACCTAACTGGCCTTTTGAGTGTAAATATGCTGGCATATAACCTAACCAACCTTTTTTTTCATCATCTAAAATAACTGTCCTCGGGGGCATTTCAGCTGTCTTATCACTTAATTCAGAAAAAGCAGATTCAAGAACTTCTATTGCTTTTTCCATCGTCAAAATTTTTCCTACATCCGTTCTATTCAATATCAAAGTCATTATTTTTCTCCAAATTTATCATTATTTACTAATAGTAGTATTTTTCTTCACTTTAATTTTATAATCAATAATTTTAAATAAGAATTATGCGAATTTTTTATAAATATAATAAAAATTATTAAAAGTACATATATAATATAATACTTAGATTACTAAAATTTTTGAAAAGTTAAATATATAATGAAATCTGAAAAATCAGAAACACCTTATCCAATCATTGAGTCATCAGCTTCATTCCCTAAAATTGAAGAAAATATCTTAAAAAAATGGGAAAAAGATCTAACATTTGAAAAGTCTATTTCAAATCGCGATAATGCTAATGAGTTTGTTTTTTATGATGGCCCTCCATTTGCAAATGGTCTTCCACATTACGGCCATCTCCTTACAGGGTTTGTAAAAGACATTATTCCTAGATTTCAAACTATGAAGGGTAAAAAAGTAGAAAGAAGATTTGGTTGGGACTGTCATGGATTACCAGCAGAAATGGAATCCGAAAAAGAGTTAGGTATTTCTGGCCGTAAACAAATTACTGATTATGGAGTGAAAAACTTTAATGATCACTGTAAAGAATCTGTTATGAAGTTTACCAAAGTCTGGGAAGGTACTGTAGAGAGACAAGCAAGATGGGTAGATTTTGAAAATGACTATAAAACTATGGATCTCGACTATATGGAATCAGTGATATGGGCATTTAAACAACTTTGGGATAAAAATTTAATTTACGAAAAAGATAGAGTTATGCCATACTCATGGAAAGCTGAGACCCCTCTATCTAACTTTGAAACAAGACTTGATGATGCATATAGAGAAAGAAAAGATGCTGCAGTAACGGTTAAGTTTGAAATAACATCATCAAAAATTATAGACAAACGAGGTAAATGGTATCTCTTAGCTTGGACAACAACTCCGTGGACATTACCTTCAAATTTAGCATGCGCCGTGGGTGAAGATATACAATATACACTTTTATCAAATGGAAAAGAAAACTATGTATTAGCTTCGAACATCTTAAAAAAATATGAAAATGAACTATCAGAATTTTCGATAATTAAAGAAATAATGGGTAAGGAATTAGTCGACTCAACTTATAAACCTTTATTTCCTTATTTTGAAAATAGAAAAAATGCTTTTCGAGTTTTATCAGCTGACTTTGTTAATACTGAGGAGGGTACGGGAATTGTACATATGGCACCCGGTTTTGGTGAGGATGACCAAAATGTGTGTGAAAAAAATAATATTGAACTAGTTTGTCCTGTGGATGAACAAGGAAACTTCACCAAAGAAGTATCTGATTATGCAGGGATGAATGTATTTGATTCAAATGAAAAGATAATAGATAAAATAAAAAACAAAAATCAACTACTAAAAAAAGAAATATACACTCATAATTATCCTCATTGTTGGAGAACAGATCAGCCATTAATATATAAATCTGTAAATTCATGGTACGTAAATGTATCATCGTTTAAAAATAGAATGGTTGAGTTAAATCAAGAAATAAATTGGATTCCAAATCATATTAAGGATGGTTCTTTTGGTAAGTGGCTCGAAGGTGCAAGAGACTGGTCAATAAGTAGAAATAGATTTTGGGGTTGTCCCATTCCTGTTTGGAAATCTAATGATCCTAATTACCCTAGGATTGATGTTTATGGAAGCTTAGATGAAATAGAAAAAGATTTTGGAGTAAGGCCAGATAACCTTCATAGACCAAATATAGATCAAATAACAAGAGTGAACCCTGATGATCCTTCAGGAAAGAGTAAAATGATAAGAGTTCCAGAGGTTTTTGACTGTTGGTTTGAATCTGGATCTATGCCATTTGCTCAAGTCCACTATCCATTTGAGAATAAACAATGGTTTGATTCACACTTTCCTGCAGATTTTATAGTGGAATACATTGGCCAAACAAGAGGCTGGTTCTATACTATGATGGTGCTAAGCACTGCAATTTTTGATAAGCCTCCTTTTAAAAATTGCATATGTCATGGAATAGTACTAGATATTAATGGCTTAAAGTTGTCAAAAAAATTAAGAAATTATCCAGAACCTAATATTATTTGGAATAAATTTGGAGCAGATTCCTTAAGATGGTTCTTCTCTTCATCTAATATACTAAAAGGTGGCAATCTTCAAATTGACATGGATGGAGGAGGTATTTCTGATGCCCAGAGACTTATAATAACTCCATTATGGAATGCTTTTTATTTCTTTTGCCTTTACGCTAACGCTGAAAATATAAAAGCAAAAGAAAATTATACATCGAATAATTCCTTAGATAGGTATGCTTTACTAAAAACTCGAGAACTAATCGAAAATATCGAAAAGAACCTAGATAATTATGATATTGCAGGTGCTTGCCAATTGGTTCCTAATTTTATTGACTCAATAAATAATTGGTATATAAGAAGAAGTAGGCCTAGATTTTGGAAGCATGCAGATGACAGCGATTCAAAGAATGCATATGATACTCTATTTACAGTATTATTAAATGCTACAAAATCATTAGCTCCATTATTACCATTTGTATGCGAAGAAATTTTTACTAACTTAACAAACTCAGAAAGTGTTCATCTCGAAGATTGGCCAGATGTTAATAATTTTCCTAAGGATCAAGACTTTTTACAAAAAATGGACACAATAAGAGAAATATCATCAGCTGGTCTTGGAATAAGAAAGTCAAATAATATACGAGTAAGGCAGCCTTTAGGTGAAATTACAATTGCAGGAGAAAACCTTGACTGGATTAAGGAATATGAAAATTATATATTAGACGAGGTAAATACTAAAAAAATCATACTAGACAAAGATACAGACTCGTTATTCAACTTGAAAGTTAAGATAAATTTAAGAAAAATGGGACCTAAACTAGGCAAAAAAATCAATGATTATGTAATAGCAGCCAAAAATGATAATTGGATTATTAATGAGGATAAAACTTTATCAATATTAGACATGAATTTAGAAGAAGAGGAATACATATTAGAGAAAGAATCAAAATCTGGAACTGATAATAGAGAAATTAATAATGGAAATCTTATAGTATCTCTTAACCTTAACATTGATAAAGATTTAGAAATTGAAGGAATAGCAAGAGATATTTTACGAGCTATACAAAATACAAGAAAAGAAAAAAACTTTGATGTTTCAGATAAAATTATATGTAATATTAGTGGAAGTAATCAAATTAAAGATGCCGTTAATATTCATGAAAACTACATAAAAGATAATTCTCTCTCTGATAAATTAATTTTTGGTGAAGTTAATTCCAATGAAAAAATACTAATTTCAAATAATTTATATATCAGATTAGATATAAATAAAATAACCTAGAAATCAATTAAAGATGGTATAGAACGAATTCTTTGTAAATTTTTAGATAATTTATCATTTTGATTTCTTTGTTCCAAGTTTGACAAATAATAAGAATATCTCATAGTTAACATAGCTCCAACTAATAAAATTATTGATGACACATAAATAAAAATCATCAATACAATTATTGTGCTTACACCTCCATAAATATTTGAAGCCATACCACTCATATTTCTAAGATAAAAAATAAATACAAATTTTGATATCTCAAAAGCAATTGCACCCAATAGTGAAGTTAGCCATACTTCTTTGAACTTCACTTTTACGTTCGGTAACCACCAATATAGTACTAAGAAAACAATATAAGTAAATATCCAAGGAAGAAACAAAGCTAATTGTTTCCATAGTACTGGTACGATATCAGGAGTTTCAGGAAGAATAATTTTTGTTAGATCTTCAATAAAAACCAAAAATCCAGATATAAATACAGATACTAACAAAAGAGTCGAAGCACCAAACATCAAAGCTAAATCTATAATTCGTTCCTTAAAAAAAGGCCTTGTTTTATCAATGCCCCAAATTATATTTATATTTTTTCTTATAGAGCTAAAAACTTGTTGAGAAACCCAAAATAGACCTATAATTGCAATAATACTACCTACTCCTCTACCCTTAGAAATGCTTTCAAAAAAGTTACCTAAAAATTCATCATCAGCTTCTGCTAAAACTGGTATCTGTTCTCTTAAAGCTTCAATTAATTTTTCTTCCATTCCATCAATACCTGGGCCAACAAGAGAAAAGACTGCTATCAAACCAAGTAAAAGTGGGAAAAGAGAAAAAAAAGTATAGAAAGATATTGATGCTGATAAAGACGCACCATTTTTATGTAAAAATTCGTTTAGAACACTAATAACAAACTTAAGTATTTTCAATATAAATAAAAACATTAATACTATTTTATCATTTATGCCATAAATACTTCAAAATTGAAGTTTACCAGACCTAAAGTTACTAATATAGTTCATAGCAAATTCATCATTACCATTTAATAGATCTAAAGCTAAAGCAACGGAGTGATCTTTTTTATTAATTTTTATAGCCGATTCAATTGACGTACTAATAGGATCAATAATTCCCGAATCAAGACCTTGATCTATGCATAGACTTAAAAAAACATGATTAATCAATTTTCTTTTAGGAATTCCAAAAGAAACATTACTAATACCTCCTGTTATATGAATTTTTTCACCATACTCATTTCTAATTAATTTAATAGTCTTAAAGATATGACTTGGATATACTGAATTAACTGAAACAGGAAAAATCAATGGATCAATAAAAATTTCTTCTAAATTTAGCCCATTATTTATACACATATCAACAATTTTCACTATATTATCCATTCTCTGAAATTCATCCTCAGGCATTCCAGATTCACTTGCAGCTGAAACTATAACCTTGGTATTGTATTTTTTTGCTAAATCAATAGTTTCAGGTCGTTCAAGTGCTATAGAATTTAACATAGCATTCCCATGAGTAGACGAATAATTTCTCAAACCAGCATCAATTATCTCGGGATTTGAAGAGTCTATACATAGTGGCTTGGTAGAGTGCTTTTCAATAAATTTTATAATCCAAGCCATTGCTTTTTTTTGTTCATCAAGTTTATATGAAAATTCGTCTACATTTATATCAAGATAATTAGCACCATGATTTATCTGTCTATTTATCTCATATAATATATAATCTGCTCCTTGATCAAAACCGTCAGGTTCATTTAAACATTTCCATAAAGCTATTAAAAAATGTTTCAAGTTCCCCTGCTCAAATGGTTGAGTTTTATAAAAATGTTCAGGAACAATAACATACTTTAATTCATCCTGATTTTTATATTTTATTGCCTCTTTTCCATCATCAAAAACGTGTGACTTTATACCTTTTCTCTTAACAATTCTGGTTGTATGTATATTTTCTCCAATTATTATAAAATTCATAATTATCTTTTTTTCCACTCAATTAATTCATTGATTCCACCAAATGGGAAAAAATGTAAATTATCATAGCCTACTAAGGATTCAATAATATCTTTTGGATTATGTCTAAGTAATTTTGTTAGACCTAAACCTTTATTTTTAGCAACAATAGATGAAGCTGAAACACCACAAACTTTTGCATACTTTAATAGGGTAGTGAATTTTGCAGGACCAGCAATTCCAATATGAATCTCAGTATTATTAGAAATATTAGATATATCTTTATTTATTTTTTCTAACCAAATATTAGTTTGTTCCGTATCAAAAGTCCACTGAGTTACTATATTGCAATTATAATTTTTCTTAACTATCCAATCTAACTTTTTTTTTAGATTTTCATCAGGTTTTTCATCAAAAGGATTTCCTTCAGGGTGCCCAGCAATATTAATTTGATCAAAATCAAAGTTTTCAAAAATACCTGTTTCAAAAATTTCATATGTTGAAGAAAAAGTAGGTTTTTTTTCACTTGAGCTTCCACCAATCGCTAAAATCTTTTTTACATTTAATTTATTCAACTGGAATAAAAAATTTTCTAGTTCATTTTCATCTTTAATATTTCTTGCTGGTAAATGAGGAATTACACTAAATCCTTTATTTACCAATTTTTCGCAACATGAAATAATGTTTTCTACAGGGTCTCCAGGGATAAATGCAACATAAACATCACCAAACATATTTTTTGGCAATGAAAATATTTTTTCAAGCTGCTTAGGAACTATTTCAATTGTATTTAGCATTCTAAAATAAGATAAAACATTATTTACGAGTAATAATTATAGTTTATATTTAAAAATACACTTATACGTATAAAATTATGTATTAAAAAAAATAAATATCTCGGTTTTGCATCTTATATATAACTTTTACTCTCAAATTACACCAAAAAAGTTACTATACCGTGTAAAATTATCAACGATACCGTGTAGGTAAAAAATATTATGAAAGAAAATTCTCAAATAATTGTAGTAGGTCTTGGTAGGTTTGGCAGTAATGTTGCTAGAACACTTTATCAATTAGGACACGATGTTTTAGCAATTGACAAAGAGGAAATAAGAGTTCAGTCAATGATGGGTGAAGTAACTTATCCTGTCACTGGAGACGCTACTGAAGAGTCTGTATTACGTGAATTAGGAGTACAAAATTTTAATATAGGAGTTGTTGGTATAGGAACAAATATAGAATCTAGTATTATGGTGAGTGTTTTATTAAAAGAAACTATGAAAATAGATACTGTTGTTTCAAGAGCTAGCACAAGACTCCATGGAAGCGCCTTAGAGTTAATCGGTTGCGATAGAGTTATTTATGCTGAAGAAGAAATGGGTGTACAGCTTGCTCATAATTTGTTTAATCCAGATGTCGAAGAATATATGCAAATAGCTCCTACTTACGGAATAAACAGGCTTTCTGTACCCGAAAGATTTGTAGGTATGAATCTAAAAGAAGCTGGTTTTAGTAATATTAGGGATAAATACGGTGTTTCAATAATTGTACTAAAAAGAGGAGATAACATAATATTAAGTCCAGATTCCGGAGAAGAGATAAAAGAAGGAGACGAAATTATTGTCTCTGGATTAGATGAACATATTTCAAAATTAATCGATTAATTATGTCAAAAATAATTTTACTAGTTAGCAAAACTCATGAAACCAATAGTATGATTAAAAATGCATCAGAAATCATAAAAACGCATGGAGGCACGCTACATTTAATTTATATAATAAAGATGAAAATGGAAGTTTCTATAGATGCAGAAGTAGAGAGTCTAGTCGAAGAAGGAGAAAATTATTTAGACGAAGCAACTCAGACAACTAAGCTCCCTAAAAATAGTATTGAAACTCAACTCCTACAAGCAAGAAATATTGGTCCAGCTATAATATACGAATCAAATTTAATTAATCCAGATATAATTTATTTAGGACAAAGTAAAAGTTACGATAATGAAAAATTTTTCCTAGACGAAGACATAAAATATATCTTTGAAAATGCAAATTGTGAAGTAGTATTCTTTTATAATAAAAAAACATGAAAATAGTTATTACAAATATTAATAAACGGACCTTAGATTTAGCAAATTTTTTATCAAATGAATCGGATAAAAACGAAGTTATTTTACTTTCTGAAAAAAAGGAATACCTAATAAAAAATTTAGAAAATAACATCAAAATATTTAATGTAAAAAATGACATAATATCAACTCTAATAAATTTAGATTTTGACAATGAAGATATTATAATATGTAACTTTACTAATAATTATGAGAATAATATTGTTGCTCAAAGTATTATAGCTAGTGAAAAAAATATTAAGGTTTATTTATTAGTATCTGATGATTCATTATTTGATCTTTATAAAAGTAACGAAAATATAACAGTTATTAATATTAATAAAGTTATAAACAATTTACTAATTAAGACAATTTCACAGGAGCAATAATTTGTACATAATAATAGTAGGAGTAGAGAATATTACTGCCGAATTATCTTACTCATTAAATACTCAGGGGCATGAAGTTTTTGTAATAGATAATGATCCAGAAAAAATTAGAAATTTACAAGAAAAACAAGGCTTATCTATAGGTGAATCTATAGATACAACTAACCAAAAATCTTTATTAGAAATTGGCATTGAAAGAGCAGAAAGATTGATAGCAGTTTCAGCTTCCGATGCAATAAATTTGACAGTATGTCAGATTGCAAAAAATATAATGGTTGATAATAGTAACTTTAAGTGTATTGCAGTAGTAAATGAACCAAAAAACCATTACTTATTCGAACTTAATGAAATAGATGTTGTGGCTAACCAAGTTGATTTAGTTGTTTCATATATTGCTAATGCTATACCGTCTCATCCAATATTAAGACTAATGCTATTACCTAATAGCCAAGAATTAATTAGTATCAAAATTCCAACTTCAGGTGTAGTAAATAATAAATTAATTTCAGAAATAATATTACCATATGGTTCTAGCATCGTATTAGTTATAGACATTGATGGAAAAAATAAAGAAATTAACGATTCAACAAAAATTCTTTCTGGAGACGAAGTTATATTAATAGTAAATTTAAATGCTATAAATGAAGTATGGAATTTATTAACCGAATTGAGGTAATATGAAAAATATAGGTTATTTAGGCCCAAAGGGAACATTTACTGATGAAGCAGCGTATAATTATGCGAAAAATGAAAATAGAATTGAATATTCTTCATTTTTACACTTAACAGAAGCATTAGAAAATAATTCTGTTGATGAGATAGTTGTACCAATAGAAAATTCATTACATGGAACTGTAATAGAAATTATAGACTATTTAATTTCGTCAAATAATGCGCAAATAATACACGAACAATATATGCAAATAAATTTATGTCTAATAGGTAAGAAAATGATTGATTACGATCAAATAAAGATTATAACTTCAAAAGAGGAGGCATTAACACAATGTAGAAAATTTATCTCTACAAATATACCTAAGTCAAAGCAGGTTTTCTCTACAAGTACAGCCCAAGCAATTATGGATATAAAAAATAATGAAAATGATTCAATAGTAGCAGTTGGTACAAAAAGAGCAGCTGAAATTTTCGATCTTAATATTATAGAAAATAATATTCAAGATAGAAAAAACAATGTTACTAGATTTGTAACTCTTGCAAATAAAAATATAAATAAAAGCTCAAATGATAAAATATCAATCGCCTTTGCATTCGATCAACCAGATGCTCCTGGATTATTATTTGGAGTATTTAAGTCCTTTGCAGATAGAAATATCAATCTTTCTAAAATAGAATCACGACCAACAGGTGATGGAATTGGAAAGTATATTTTTCTAATAGATTTTATTGGAAATATTTTGGAATCTAATATTAAAGAATGTATGGAAGAAATACGTAAAAATTGCTCTATATTCAAGATTCTTGGTAACTATCTTTCAAACTTCCGATAAACCTATAGATCAATATCGTCTAAATCTAAATCATCAAAGCTATCGTCTCTCATCTTTTTTGTAGCATTTTTTCTAGCTTCAGATGCTTTTGAAACTTTTTCTTTTGCAAAATCCGACATATCGATAATTTTTTCTTTCCATTCTTTGCTTTGATCTTTAACATAAGACCTAAGTTCTTCTCCAGATTTAGGTGAAAGTAAAGCTCCAACTATAGCACCTCCAATAGTTCCCATAAACAAACCAAACATAAATCCACCACCATTATTATTATTATCTGACATTAATACACCTATATTTACTATTTTTTGAATAACCTACCAAAACTTATTAGGATAGCACCAAATCCAAGAGCTCCTGCTATCGGCTTAAATGTGGGCGAATCTTTAAATAATTTTTTACTATTATTTACAGTATTAACTACTTCGCTAATATCATTTTTTGTATTATTCGCATGAGTAAATATTTTATTTATTTTTCTATATATCTTTACCCATAAAAATGTAGAAATTAAGAGTAAAAAGAAAGCAAATAGTACAAATAAGATAATTAGTAAATCTCTTATAAGGGTTATAGTATCGTGTTCCATATATTATATTCCACCACATTAATTATTATATATTTATTATAACAAAAGAAAAACAATTATAAAGTAATTACTTTATAATTGTCAATTTAAGAAGTCTCTAAGAGTACTAGATCTTGTTGGATGACGTAACTTTCTTAGGGCTTTAGCTTCTATCTGCCTAATTCTTTCTCTTGTTACTCCAAAATTATCTCCTACCTCCTCCAATGTTCTGCTTCTTCCGTCTTCAAGACCAAATCTTAACTGCATAACCTTTTTTTCTCTATAGGATAAAGTATCTAGAACAAGTCCTATATGATTTTTTAAAATTTCATATGTTGTAAAATCAGACGGAGAAAGTGATTTATCGTCTGGTATAATATCCGATAGAAAAGAGTCCTCTTCATCATTTAGAGGGGTATCTAAAGAAATAGTTTGCTGTGAAATCCTGATCATTTCTTCAACTTTTTCCTCAGTCATATTCATTATAAATCCTATTTCTGAATGAGATGGCTCTCTACCATTTTCTTGAACTAAAATTCTTATTGTTTGGTTGAGTTTATTTATATTTTCTACCATATGGACAGGTATTCTTATAGTCCTNGACTGATCAGCAANAGAACGAGTTANTGACTGCCTAATCCACCAAGTAGCNTACGTACTAAACTTATANCCTCTTCTNTAATCAAACTTATTTACAGCTTTTAATAAACCCAAATTACCTTCTTGAATAAGATCTANCAAAGGCANACCTCTTGCAATATATTTTTTTGCNATAGACACTACAAGNCTAAGGTTNGATTCTGAAAGATTNCTCTGTGCAAGANNTGATTTGTGNTGTAGATCTTCAAAATAAAAATTCAAATCAATCTCATCAAGNTTATAAAATATATTTTTATATTTCTTTTTTTTCAAATCAATATCTTTAATATTNTCATAAATAATTTTAGTATCTAATAAAAATAACTCATTAGAAATTTTCTGAACAATATATCTTGCATAATCACTTTCAATAGAATGAGTATCTATAAGATTATTTATTAGTNTTTCATCATATGTATTATCTAAAATATTTCGTACTAAATCTGAGGAAATCAATTCTCCAACACTACTTACATTGATATTTAAGTACTCACATAAGGTGCCAATATATTCATTACTATCAAATAAATTTTCAACAAGAGTTTCTGCTATAAATGAAGGAGTTGGNTNTTTACCAAATTTATTGAAAAAATCTTCAGACAAGGATCTCAAATACCTGCTTATTTCTATGGTTCTTGCAATTTTCTTTTCTTCTAAAGAACTTAATAAATTTATATTNCCAATTTCACTTAGGTACAACTTAACTGGGTCATCAAATATTTCCATTTTAGACTCTGAACTACTATTATTAGTAGATTTAATATTACTAATTATATTCTTAAGATTTTTCCGATTTGATTTATCAGTAAAAGCTAGATTATCTTCATCAAGGCTTACATCTTCATTATTTATAGAAAAATTGTTCATGCTAATTATTTTTTCCTGTAAATACTTTTCTTAAATTTTCATTTGAGTCGAGTGAATTTCCAACAATTTTATCCTTAAGTTCTGGATTACTTTTGAGATCTTCTATTTCTTGTATTTTTAATTCTCTCAAAAATCTTTCTTTTAATCTTTGTATTATCTGATTAATATCTTCTACTTTTCTTGTAAGGCTTGATTCTGGTATATCACGTAATTTTAAATATTCAATTTTTTCTGCTAGTTCTTCATTAGTCTTTTTATCATAATCATTAAAATTATTTTTCCAAAGACTAAAAATTATCCTGTTATCACTCTGTTTAATATAATTTTCTGGAATTGCAATTCCATATTCTCTTAAATCATTATTCTTGATTAATAGAGATAAAAAATGTTCATCTAGTGCGTCTAAATTTTCATCTATAGTCTTAATTTTATTTTTAAAAGTATGATAATTTTTTGTACTATATTTTTGTATTCCTTTATTTAGTAAATTAGTAATTTCTCTGTGAGAAATATTAAGTTTTTTGGAAAGTGATTTAGTGAAATTTGGCAATTCGTCTTTATTGATCAGGTTTATTACTTTTGATACGTCAATAACAAATTTTTCTGTATTCTCTGGAGATTCTTCTAGGCTATAATGTAAATACTTAACATTTATAATATAATCAATAATATNTTTTGTATTTTTAAGAGAATTTTCCCATTCAATTGGAGACAACTTAATTGCCTCGTCTGGATCTTTTATCATTTTTTTTGTTGAAGGATCTTTTATATTTATTTGAGCAATTTCAATGTTTATATTTTCTTTGATCTCATTTGAAGACAAATAATCTACGATAACCTCAAGTGCTCTGTTAGTAGCTTCTACACCAGCATTATCTGAATCTAAGCATAATATAATTTTTCCAGGTTCTTCATTACTAAAATATTTCATTAATAAATTTATCTGCTTTCCAGTTATTGCAACTCCCATAGCAGCAACCACATTATTATAACCATGTTTATGTGCAGTTATTACATCCATATAACCTTCAACAACGACAACCTGATTTGTTTTTCTTATATTATCTTTCGCCCAATTTATACCATATAAATTAGCTGATTTATCAAAAGCAGGGGTAGCGTTAGTATTAATATATTTAGGTGAATTAATATTTTCTTGGATTTCTCTACCTCCGAATCCAATAATNTTATTATCTGAATCATAAATATTGATCATCAATCTGTCATAAAACATNTCACTCCATGTTCCATCNTTTTTTTGAACAATTAATCCTGATTCTTTAGCTATTTTAGAACTGACATTATTAATCTTTANATATCCNGCTAATGAGTTTGTTCCAGATAATGATAAGCCAAANCCTCTTTTTTCTATATCGTCTTTCTCGTAACCTCTATTATTTAGATAACCTACTATCTTTTCTCCTTCTTTAGAAAGTAATTTATTCCTAAAATATTCNGAAGCTATTTTATTTATTTTATGAATTTCAGATATTATACCCTTATCTTTTCTTAAGTTACTATTAGAAAAATTAGTCTCTCGAAGACCTAATTTATCACCTAAAATTTTAAGTGCTTGAGAAAAATCTACATTTTCAATTTTTTGAACAAAAGAAATTATATCGCCACCCTCATTACATGAACCAAAGCATTTCCATGATTTTCTTTCAGAATTGACATGAAATGAGGGCGTTTTTTCTGTATGAAATGGACAAACGGCCTTAGCTCTATTACCAGTAATATTTAATGGAACATAATCAGATATGATACCTATAATATCTGCATTGTTTTTTATTTCTTCCACTGAAAACATATATAAAATAATACAATATTATTGATGTTTAATCTCTACACGAATACGGATAAATTACATATATAGGTAATTAAATTCTTCCTCGAAAAATCTCATTACTTATACCCGGATAAATATTTTCTGCAAATGACAAAGCAAAATTATCAGTCATACCGCATAAATAGTCGGAAACTGCAACTTCTTTTGTATCAGATATATCTCTAATCCATTTTGGAATTAGTCCGTCATTATTTAATAGATGCTCAAAAATAACTTCTACAATTTTTGATGCTGTGACCCCTACATCTGAATCGCTAATAATGTGATAAAAATTTTTGAACATATAATTTCTTAACTCTGTAAATATATCACTCAAATCTTTAGACATTCTTATCCATGGCATCTCTCCAGTTGAAAGCTTACCTTCAAATCCTAATTGCTCTTGAATTACATCATCATTCCTACAGTCTAATGAATTTGTTATTACATCTATTACTATAGTATTTATTCTTTCAGAGTGTCTTTCACCTAATTTTTTAATTATCCTAGACGGAAATTTATCAATACTTAAAAATTCAGATCTTAGTGCATCCAAAATATCATGAGCTAAATATGCTATTGCATCTGCTATACGTACTATTTGTGCTTCTAATGATAAATACTTAACTGAATCATAATTCAAAAATTCCCCCTCAGGCTTTGAATGATTTTTTATACCATCAATTACTTGACTGGTGAGATTTAGCCCTTTACCGTTTTTTTCTAATTTAGTAACTAATCTAACTGATTGTTTACTATGATGAAATCCTTTAGAAAGTAACTTGTTTAGCACGCTCTCTCCAATATGGCCAAATGGTGTATGCCCTAAATCATGCCCCAAAGCAATAGCTTCGACCAAATCCTCATTCAAATTTAAAGCCCTAGCAATAGATCTGCCAATTTGGGAGACCTCAATAACATGAGTTAATCTTGTAGTAAAATGATCACCAAGAGGAGCAACAAAAACCTGACTTTTATGCTTTAATCTTCTGAAAGAATTTGTATGAATGATTCTATCTCTATCTCTTTGAAATTCTTTTCTAATAGGTGACAATGGCTCTTTTACTTTACGTTCAGCATGACTAGATAAGGTTGCATAATTTGAAAGAAATTCTTCTTTATCTTCCATAAGTTTTCTGATTATATCTAATTTTTCATAATACATTTATTCAATCACATTCTGGATTTTCATGTAAATATCTTATTTGTTTCTGAGTTATATATATAAGTATAACCAAAACAATTATGACAGTAGGACCAATCATCATTCCTAACCTCAAACCAATCATAGATGCCCATAAACCTGTCCATAACCCACCTATAATTCCTATACTTCCAGTAATAATAAATATTCCCATTACTCTACCTCTAATTATTTCTGGTAGCCTAATTTGTACTGCAACAGTTGTAGTATTAAATAAACTACCATTACCAAAATGCGCAAATGCAGCCAAAACCATAGAAAGATAGAGGTTTTCTGACAATGAAACAAAAAAAAGCATAACAGAAAACAATAATGCAGAAAATAGTATGAGATGACCATAATATTTTCCTGGAGAAAATCTTGATGATAATAAAACTCCCGTAATTGCACCTATACCACATGATGAAAATAAATAGCCAACCTCTTTTGCACCTCCATCAAATCTTTGAACGTATGAAGGTAGAGTGGTTAACCAACCAAAATTCATAAGCATATTAGTGAAAAGCAATATACTTAAAATTAATATTATTTTTTGAGAATATATATACTTAAACCCAGTAGTCAACTCAAAAAGAATACTTCTTTGATAGAAATCTACTCCTCTATTTGGAAGAAAAAATGTTGAAATAGCCATAACAGTCCACCCTATTGATGCGACCATAAATCCTATATATGTATCAAATATTGATATTATAATTCCAGCTAGTGAAGGCGCTATAACCGAAGAAATTGAAAAATTTGCAGTGTTAATTGTCACTGCACTCTTAATCGATGATTTAGGTACTAATGATGGGAAATATGCAACTCTAGAAACTTGGTCTATTCCACAAATAATGCCACTGAAAATTGAAAAAATAATAACATGCCAAAACTCTATATAATCAAAGAAATCTAGAAGCGAGATACCTATAAAAGATAGCATACCCAGTAGAGAAACAATAAATAATAAAACTCTAGATTCATAACGATCGGCTAGTACACCACCAAATAAATTAAATATAATCATTGGTAACGCTAATGAAGCTGCACCAATACCTAGTGATAACTCTGTTCCTACTAATTTCCATAATAAAATGCTTTGAGTAACCACTCCTAATCTATAGGCGTTTTGTCCAAAAAATGTACCTAAAAAATAAACTCTAAAATATTTATAAGCAAAAGCATTATTCGATTTATTTAACAAACTTTTACCCCCAAAATAAAATCATTATTAAAAAAATCATAACTTAACTATTTTTGACAAGTTTCTTAATTCACCCGGATTATTACCCACAGCAATAGAGGCACCATAAGAAAGTAATTGGAAAATAACTAATGGAAAGAAATGAAGTAATATTTCAGGTAACTCTGGTAGAAATATTACTTCATTTGCAAGTTTAGCAATATATTCATCTCTATCAGTTACTAGAGCAATTACTGGAGAACCACAAGAAATAATATCATTCACTATAGATATATTTTTTTCTTTTTCAAAATTATCATTTGCACAAATTATTACTGGAATATTTTTTCCTAACAATGCAAAGGGGCCATGCCTAAGTTCTTCTGAATTGTATCCCTCTGCATGTATATATGTAGTTTCTTTTATCTTTAACGCTCCTTCCAGTGCAACAACAAATAATGAACCTCTCCCTAAACAAAAAATATTATTATATTTTGATATATACTTTGCTATGTTATTTATACTATTTATATTTTTTCGTTCATCTAGGTATTCAGATAATAAAGAAGGAAGTTCCTTGATATTCTCTATATGCTTGGAAATAGAAATAGATCTTATTTCTGAAAAATATAGCGACAATTCAAGTAACAATAAAATACTTAAACTAAAAGTTTTTGTTGCGGCAATACTATTTTCAGGGCCAGATTTAATAGGAAGAAAAATATTAGATATTTTTGCTGCTTCAGAGAGTTTTGATTCCGAAATCACTATCTGAAAAATATTTTTATTTTTTGCATTTTTCATAACTTCAATAACATCTGATGATTCACCTGATTGAGAAATTATAACTAATAAAGTATTTTTAGTATAAAAATAATCATTATGATAAAGCTCGGATGCATTTTGAGCCTTGGAAGGAATTTTTGCGATTTTTTCCATTATATTTGCTCCATATACAGCTGCGTTATATGATGTACCCATGCCTGTAAAAATTATCCTATCAATAGATAAAATATCAAGGGATGAATTTTTAAATTCAGGAAATTTCATACTGTAATTAGAAAAGTCAATTCTATTATTAATTGATTTATCAAATAAATTAGGTTGGTCAAATATATCTTTTTTCATTGATGATATTTTATTATTTTTTTTCATATTTGATTTTCTTTAATTATTTCATTAGTAGTTATAAATTTTTCTGATGATAAATCTTTATAAAAGCCTTGTTTTTCTGGCGGTAGCATATTTGAAATTCTTATCATAATTTCATTAGTTACCGAAAATATAGCTGATCTAGGAGATAATTTTTTAATTTTTTGTTTATCTACAATAAATGGCTTGCCAATATTTAATTGTATTTGTGCAGATGGCTTAAGTACCTTTATAGGATTTTGTAAATTCTCAGTGCCAGATAAAGCAATTGGGACTATGGGCAAATTATGGTCTATTGCTAATTTTGATACCCCGGGCTGACCTTTAATTAGGCCTCCATTTTTACTTCGTGTTCCTTCAGGAAACATAATAACAATTTTTTTTTCCGAAATTAATTTGGATGTTACCCATTCTATAGCTTTATTATCTTTTCCAGTTCTATCAACAGGAAATGCACCGTAACTCCTTAATAAAAACGATAATAAAGGAAATGAAAATAATTCTTTTTTTGCTAGAAATACTGGAGGTCTAGGAATAATTGAAGCTATTATAGGAGGATCTAGATTTGAAATATGATTTGGAGCAACGATATAAGGACCTTCATTGGGCATATTCTCTATCCCATTTACTTCTAAATCCGAAAACCATTTCAAAGTTTTTTTAAAACTATAATTACAAGGTTTAAATAGCCATTGCTTCATAAATTTTCTCCTATGAATGCATTGTACATTTTATCTACAACTTCAGATAAATTAAGATCATCAGTATAAATTATTATTGCATCATTTGCTGGCATCAAAGGTGAATCTTTTCTTGTACTATCAATTTTATCTCTTAGTTCGATTGATGTTTTTATTTCTTGAATAGATTTATCTTTATTCTTTGTTTGTTCATATCTTCTTTTTGCTCTAATTAAAGATGAAGCCTTCAGGTAAAATTTAAATTTTGCACTTGGTATAACTACCGTTCCTATATCTCTTCCAATCATTATTATATTTTTGTTTTTAGCAATTAATCTTTGCTTTGTAACTAAATATCTTCTAATAGAAGATATAGATGAATATTTAGACACTGATAAATCTATTTTTGAAAGAAATAGTTTGCTCATATAATCATTATTATTAATAAATATATTTGAAATTTTTCGTTTAATAAATTTCATATTCAAATTCATATTTTCTAAGTGTTCAGATATTTCATTTAATTGTTCCGGTAGGATATTATTTTCTATAAAATATGCTGTTACTGCCCTATACATTAAACCTGTATCTAAATAAGAAAAATTAATTTTTTCAGATAAAAATGCACCCGCGGCCGACTTACCAGATGCTGCAGGACCATCAATCGTAATTATTTTTGTGTTAAAATTTACTTGATTAATCATAAATTGTTTTAACTAAGTATACATGTGGATTTAATGAATATTATTGATTGGATTACAGTTACCATAATATTATTTTTTATTATATGGGGCTACAAGACAGGAATTATAAATGCTATTTTTTATACTATAGCTATATATATTGCTATTCTACTTAGCGGTTTATTTGCAGGTAGGGTCTTAAATATAGTATGGAATAGCCTTGATAGTGATATCAATAATAAAACTCTATCAACGATTATTGGTTATATTATAATTTTTGTAATAACACTCTTGATAGGTAAACTCATAATATCCATAATAAAAAAAACATTTACTTTTTCTACTATAAGATTTTTAGATAAATTAGGCGGAATAATTTTAGGAATAGTTGCTGGATCAATGATATGTGGAGCTATGATTACCATTTCTGCTCGATATGTGTACTTACCATCAAGCTTGGAAATTTCTTCTGAAAAAACCTTGGGGAGAAATATAGAAGAAATAACAGAATCTATTTCAAAAGAATTTTTTGAAATAGGGATAAAAGATTTTATAGATGAAAAACTTGTGAATTCAAAATTTGTTCCGTATGTAATGAATCAGCGAAAAATAATCATAGAATTTGCACCTGAAGAGTTCGGCTTAGGTTTGGATATATTAAATTCAAGAATTAACTAAATATTCTAAAAAATAATTGAAGGTTTAATATCTGAAACTTTTTCTTTTTTCACAAAAGGTAATTCCATCATTAAGACTTCAATAATCAATTGAGGAGATCCATTTTGTTGTAAATATTCAATAGATTTTTTAAACTCTTGTATTACATCTAAAATTTTTCTTATTTCTATATCTTCAGAAATTTTCAACATCACATCACGCCATTCAAGATTTATTATATGATCATTTAAACCATTTTTTAATACTAATAAATCTCTCCAAAAATCTAACCACATTGATAATTCTTTATATACTTGATTTTTATTTTTTCTAAATAAATTAGAAATATCTTTTGCATAATTAAACCTTTTGTCAATATTGCTAGATATTATTTCAGCAAACTTTAATATAGTCTGAAAATAATCATCAATTAAGGTTTGATCATTACATGCATTTATAGCAAAACCAATCTTTCCTTTACTTATTCTAGAAATAAATTCAGATTTACTCTCATCTATATTAAAGTTTTCTAAAATAAAATTTTCTATATCTTTTTTTTGTATATAGTTAAGATTTATCAACTGACACCTAGATACAATAGTTGTTGGTAAAGACTTTATACTTGGGGCCGTTAGTATAATGACAGCATCTTTAGGTGGTTCTTCTAAAATCTTAAGCATAGAATTGTATCCTGATTCAGTCATATTTTGGGCTTGATTAATAATATAAATCTTTTTTTCACCCTCAAATGGTTTTAAGTAAACATCCTTAATTATTTGTCTAATTTGGTCAATAGAAATAACTACACTTGATTTATTTGCTTGTTCTGAAAAATCTATATCTATGATTTTTATATCACTATGATTGCTATTCAAAATCCTAGATCTTTCTTTTGAAGAACTAATATCAATAATAAATTGGTTACCAAACATATCCTTATTCGGCTTTGAATTTAATATTGACGCTAAATCTAGCGCTAAGGTTTTTTTACCTATACTATCTGGGCCTGTAATTAGATATGCATGAGATGTTTTTGACATAAGAATTGACTTGTTTATAAAGTCTATTGCTTTATTATGGCCAAAAGTTCTAAAACCTATAATATTTAATTCTTTATTCAAAAATACTAAGCCTTAACAAATCATCGTATGTTTCTCTCCTGCTAATTAATACAGGTGGTTCTACCGAAGACTTAATTAAAATTACCGCAGGTTTCGTTTGCATATTATAATTACTAGCCATCATAAGGTTATAGGCCCCTGAAGCTGGTAAAGCAATAAGATCACCTATTTGAGGATTAGGTATAAAAACGTCTTTTGCTAAAATATCTCCTGATTCACAAAATTTTCCAGCAATAGTTACTAAATTGTCGCGTTTTTCATTCACTTTTTCAGCAGAAATTACTGAGTATTCCGATTGATATAAAGCAGGTCTTATATTATCCCCCATACCTCCATCTACACTTACATAAGTTCTTACATCCTTAATTTTTTTTATTCCACCAACTGTGTATACTGCGACTCCTGATCTTCCAATTATAGATCTACCTGGTTCTACTATTAATTCAGGATAATCTAAACTATATTTGTCACATGATTTTTTTATAGATGCAGAAATAACTTTTGCATACTCAGAAATTTCTGGTGGTTTTTTATTTGTTTGATATCCTATTGCAAAGCCACCTCCAGGGCTGAACCTTTTTAGATTAAAGGAATAATTTTCTTTCATTTCATAGCAAAAATCTAATACATATTCTATAGCTTCAGAAAAAGGTTCTAATTCAAATATTGGTGAACCTAAATGAAAATGTACACCTTCCAAAATCAGGTTCGATTTATCTAAAGTTTGCTTTATTGCTAATTCAGCATCCCCAGTTTCTATGGAGAAACCAAATTTTGAATCTAGAATACCAGTTGATGTTAATAGGTGGGTATGAGGGTCAATACTTGGGGATAGGCGCAGCATAACTTTTTGAAATTTACCTAAATCAACTGCAATATCATTAAGTAGATTTATTTCAGCAAAAGAATCTATAGTTATGTGCTCTACCTCATAATTTAAAGCTTGAGTCAGCTCTTCTTTACCCTTGTTGTTACCATGAAAATTTAACTTGCTTGGAGGGAAATTACTCGCAACTGCAATCGCTAGTTCGCCCCCCGTAACAACATCCATATATAAACCTTCCTCATCTATAATCTTATTTACAAATGGATTAGCAAAAGCCTTACAAGAATATTCTATATGCGAATTTTTATAAAACTTTTGGAAACTTTCTTTAAAATTAGAACACATTTTTCTAATAGTATCCTCATCATAAATATATAGCGGACTTCCAAATTCCCTAACTAAATCATTAATAGAATGACCGTTAATTTTCAAAACACCTGCAGAACTTACCTCTGATGAAAACGGTAAGATTTCAGTTTCTTCAAATAATTTCATAAACAACTCCCATTATAAAGTATTTACTTAACAATTAATGCTTTTCCATAATTTTTCTTTTTGAATTTCACTCAATTCAGATATAGATTTTGTTTTTGATAATTTTTCCATAATTAATATTTTGTCTTTTATACTCTTTGTATAATTTCTAAGTATTAATTCCGGATCAATATTTTTCGAAACAAATAAGTTTGTCAAAGAAAAAAGAATTTTTCCTATTTTTTCATCTGAATCGAAACTGTTTGCATCAATATTAAAACCTATTTCTTCATATTTTACAGGAATTTTAGCCTTTTTTGATTTTTTTATAACAGATGTTGCATAAGAAAGTGAAGGCAATGTGTCTGGTATGTCAGACACTAAAGAATAATCTTTATTATTTTTTAGTCTCTCATCTTTTTTTATATCTTCCCAGTTATCTACAACCTCAGAAGAAGTAATTTTACTTTTTGTATCTTTAAAAACATGTGGGTGCCTACTAATTAATTTCAATCTTACGTAATCACATAATTCAAAAAAATCAAAATTAGAATTGTCCCTAGCTATATCAGAGTGATATAAAACCTGCATAAGAATATCTCCTAATTCTTCTTTTATTTTATCACTGCTGTTTTCTTCTATAGCATCTAAAAGTTCATATGTTTCTTCTAATAAATTATTTCTCAGTGATTGATGAGTTTGCTCAATATCCCATTTACACCCTTCAGGACTTCTTAAGTACTCTACTAATTCAATCAAGGATAAACATTTTTCAATCTGATTAGCCTTATTCTGGTTATCTTTATCCATTTTTTTATCTTTCTCAATTATAATAGTATAAGTTACATTTTAAACGTTTATGTATTATCTAACAAAAAATATTCAAATACTTTCTTCGATATTTTATATAATTTTATTACCTACATTTTTTATCTCCGTAAATGTGATTTACATTACAAATTCTGATTGGCTTTATTCTTATGGTTGGAATAGAAATCATATAGAAAAATCTACAGGATTAAGCATTGAACAACTTAATAGTGGTTCAAATCAAATTAAATCTTATTTTAATAACGACGAGGAATACTTAGACTTAATAATTGTTGAAAATGGAATTAAATATTCTTTATACAATGAAAAAGAAGTACTTCATATGAAAGATGTTAAACATCTAATGAAGTTAACTCAAAATACAGTTATCTTATCAGGTTTAGTTATATTAACACACTACTTAATTACTATTTTTAATACAAAATCACTAAGGAAAAGTATTAAACAAATACTTAAATCTTCAAAAATTTCTGCTTACTCAACTATTGGATTTTTATCTGTTTTTGGATTGATAGCTTCAATTAATTTCACTTGGCTTTTTAGACAGTTTCATTTCATAAGTTTTAGTAACGATCTTTGGCAACTAAATCCAAATACCGATTATTTAATTGCAATGTTTCCTCAAAGATTTTTTCTAGAAACGACTATTTTTATAGGAATTTTTACTGTCTTTGAATTCATAATATATCTGAACGTTCTTAGAAAAATTTAACTATCTATTAGACTGCAGAAATATTTTTTTTATTTCTAATACTGACTCTAGTATATAATCTGGCTTACAGGAAAATGTTGAAGTAACGCCATTGCTAATCCAAACGGTTTGTGCTCCAACATTTTTCGCCCCACAAACATCGGTATTAAGATTATCTCCTATATGCAAAACTTCCTCTGGTAATGAATTAATTGATTTAAAAGCTAAACGAAAGATTTTTTCTGAAGGCTTTGCTAATGAAAGGTCATTTGAAAAGAAAAATTTATCAAATTTATTAAACAAATTAATTCTCTTAAACCATTTAATATAAGCTTCAGGACTAGTAAGTCCAGTATTTGAAATCAAAATTATATTATATTGTTTTCTAAGTGAAGTTATCATTTCTAGAACACCATTTAATAAATTGGGAGGATGCTCTAAAAATGCTTCATCAATCACATCTGATACATCTTTTACTAATTTGGTGGTTATTTTATCTCTATCAGTAACCAAACTTTTTAAACCTTGTAGTACCCATTCATTAAATTTTTTATCAAGCCCTTTTTCGTGTCCTGAATTTATAGCCTCAGAAATATAATTAAATGTAGATGTGATTTTCTCTGTTGATAATTCTAAATTATAGTTAGATAATTTTTTCTTAATTTTTTCGCTTCTAATTCTTCTCCTTATATCAGAATTAGCTGATAAGTCTGACTCATATATTAATGTCAGCCAAAGATCAAAAGATAAAGTTTTTATTTTTCTATTTTTCATAATTTACCAAACAATTGACATCAATATTCTTAGGCAAATTATTTCTGCCATTAAGATATAATAATTCAACTACAAGTAAAGCTGATACTACTGCTGCTCCAGTACTGGATATAAGTTCTATAGCAGCATTTATAGTGCCTCCCGTTGCTAACAAGTCATCAATAAGAATTACTTTTTTGTTATTTTTCAATATATCATCTTTACACTCCAAACTTGAATTTCCGTATTCCAAATCGTATTTGATACTTTTCAATGGAGGGGGCAGTTTTCCTGATTTTCTGATTGGCACAAAAGGAACTTTTAATCTATTTGCTATTGGAGCACCAAAAATAAAACCTCTAGCATCAATAGCAGCAATACAATCAAAATCTAAAGTTAAAGCATATTTTTCAAAACTATCTAAAACGTAGTTTAATGCCTCATAATTTCCAATTAGAGGGCTAATATCTCTAAAAATAATTCCATCTGAAGGAAAATCCATTATATCTGTTATGTATGATTTTATATTCATAAAATTTCCAAACTTATTAAATCACAAAAGTAATTTTAATCCTTATTATTCTGTTAATATATTATTAGAATATACGTAAAAAGCATTAGGATAAATCAAAATTTACCTCTCTAAATTACAAATATCTGGATTTAGAAACCATAAAAGCACAGAACTAGACCTTTCAGAAGGACTAAATGTATTTTATGGAAATAATGGCCATGGGAAAAGTAGTTTACTTGAAGCTATTTATATGCTTTCGATTGCTAAATCTCATAAGTCATCAAGTGATAAAGAGCTAATAAATTGGAATACACTTGAAGAAAATGGTTATATGCAAATTTTAGGGATTTCAAGAAACGAGGATATTACAACACAAGCTCAAATAGACATAGATGCATCAAATAAAGATGTATCATACAGAAAAAGTCTCCGAATTAATGGAATAAAATGTAATTCATTTGATTTTGTAGGCAATATCAATAGCGTTTTTTTTGAGGCAGAAGATATAGAAATTATCTATGGAGGGCCAAGTAAAAGAAGAAGATATATTGATATTTTAATTGGTCAATCAATTCCTTCATATCTAAAAGATATTCAAAGATACAAAAGAGTTATCGCTCAAAAAAACAAACTACTAAGAATGATTAGAGAAAAAAGGTCAGAAAAAAAAGAATTAGTATTTTGGAATGAACGATTGGCATACGAAGGATCAAAAATAATTGATATTAGAAGAAAATCAATATCTTCCCTTAGTTCAAATTCTATAAACCACCACCTAGATCTAAGTGGAGGGGAAGAGATAGAACTAAAATATAAAACAAAAATTTTATCATCAAATGAAACTTCAAAAATCGAAATTAATTCATTATCAAACCATGAAATTGAATCAAAATTTTTAGATACTTTATCTAAAAATAGCGATAATGAAATAAGACAAGGAGTTTCAATATATGGTCCACATAGAGACGATTTAGATATTTTATTCAATAATAGAATAGCAGGAAAACATGCTTCAAGAGGTCAAGCTAGAACCATAGCATTTGCACTCAAATTATCAGAGGCAATTTTTGTAGAAAGCACTACAGGCAGAGTTCCGGTTATTATTTTAGATGACATATTATCAGAGCTTGATCCAAATCGTCGTATGCTTATATTAGAAATGTTCAAAAATTACCAACAAGTAATCTTAACTGTTACAGAGTCCGAGTTAATCCCTAATAAAATTAAAAAAGAATCAGATGTTTATAATATTAGCTCGGGCAATGTAGAAAAAAATCATTTTGAAAAATAAAATCAAGCAAATTGCACAATTAGTATATAAATCTAAATATGCTGTAGTTATGACTGGAGCAGGTATGTCTGTTGAAAGTGGAATACCCCCTTTTAGAGGCACTACAGGAATATGGACTAAGTATGGCAAACCAAAACTAGACTCTTTTTCAGATTTTAAAAAAAATCCAACAAAATGGTGGGATGATAGAAGAAATTTAACTATAGATAAGCATATTATAGAACTTAGGGAATCACTTACTAAAGCAAAACCTCATGATGGGCACTATAGTCTTGCCAGGATTGAAAAAGCGAGATACATAAAAAGTATTATCACGCAAAATATTGATGGACTTGATTTGGTGGCTGGATCAAAAAATGTTATTGAAATTCATGGAAATAGAAAAAGATTAAGGTGCTTGGAATGTAATAACAGAATAGATTTAGAGGAATATATTCCTATATACGCCCCTGATCCATGTGAATTTTGTGGAGGAACAGTAAAATTTGACACAGTACTATTTGGTGAACCTATACCGAAAGATATAATGAAAAGTTCAAGACATGAAATAGATAAATCCGACTTAATAATTGCAGTTGGAACATCTGCTACTGTAAGGCCTGCCAGCGGATTACTTTGGATCGCTAAATCTCAAGGTGCAAAAATCATCGAAGTAAATATTGAAAAAACTAAACTAACAGCAATTTCAGACTATTATATAAAATCTAAAGCCAAGTCGTTTTTTGTAAATTTAGAGGATGAATTAGCCTCGAATTCGAATCATTAATAACTTAGATAAAGCCTCTACTATAATTCCAAATGACATTTTAGATTTTCCTAGTTTTCTATCGATGAAAACGTATGGGTGTTCTATAACGCTAAAATACTCTTTTTGACACCTATATGCAACCTCGGCTTGAAAACCAAAACCCTTTAATTTTAGTTTTGATAAGATGACTTTATCAAATATATAACTGTTATATCCCTTAAAACCTGAGGTAACATCCCGAGTATCTAATCCCATTAATAATCTTATGCCAAAATTACCAAAAGAACTTATAGACTTTCTTAATAAGCTCCAATTTGGGTCTACTCCTCCACCATCTATATACCTAGAGCCCACAACAATATCTGTGCTGTCAAGTAAATCATTAATACTTATTAATTCTTCAGGTGGATGAGAAAAATCTGCATCCATTTGTATAATTTTTTTTGCTTTATTTTTTACAGCACACATGAATCCTTCTACATAAGCAGTACCTAGTCCCATTTTTTCTTTTCTATGAATAACCTTAAAAAAACCCTTAAATTTATTTGATAATTTATCAGCAATCTTTCCGGTGCCATCTGGAGAACCATCATCAATGATAATAAAGCCGATATTTCTAATGCCTAAGTTTGATATTTCATCGACTATCTTAGGCAAATTATCAGCTTCATTATAAGTCGGTATAACAATAACAGTTTCTGGATAATAATTAGTTCTATTCATTTTTTAATCGCTAAGCCTTTTGTACCTTCCTAAAAGACAATTTAATCCTATTTTTGCAACATCAACCACAGCTAAAAAACCCTTAATTAGTGTCATTTTTGAGCCCTCTTTATAATACCAATTAATTGGAATTTCCTTAATTGTAAATCCTGATTGCCTAGCAATTACTAAAATTTCTACATCAAAAGCCCATCCATTGAATTTTTGATTTGAAAACAAAATATTAGATGATTTTTTAGAAAACAACTTAAAGCCACATTGAGTATCTTGTATACCCATTAGAGTAAAAACTTTTACAGCATAATTGAATAATCTGCCTTTGATATGCCTTATCATTGGTTCATTAAATCTTATTGAGCCTTCAACTTCTCTTGAGGCTATACAAATATCATGATTAGGAGAAGAAGAGTCGGATAAAAATCTAGAAAAATTATTTATATCCATAGATAAATCAGCATCACATAAAAATTTCCAATCACCCTTAGATTCATGCATTCCTTTTCTCACAGCAGAACCTTTTCCTAAGTGATTTAATTGAAATAATTTAATCCTTGAATCATTACTAATGAAATTTAAGACTATTTCACACGTAGAATCTAATGAGCCATCATCAACAACAATAATCTCCCAATTATATGAGCATTTTGAAAAATAACTTACCAAATTAGATATAGTTTTCTCTATCCTTAGTTCCTCGTTATAAGCAGGAATAACAATACTTAAATATATTTTTTCCAAGAAAATCTACCTTACAAATTTAGGGTTTTTCTAATTCAAAAGCATCATGTAGCGCTACAACAGATTTTTCGATATCATTTTTATTTATTATTGTGGTTATTCTTATTTCAGAAGTAGTAATCATATCAATATTTACATCCAAACTAGATAGAACTGAGAACATTTTTGAAGCATACCCAGGTGAATTTTCCATCCCGGTACCAACAATACTCAATTTTGCTAGATCTTTACCTGATTCAACATTTTTATAATTTATTCCATCCAACGAATTCATCAAACTAACTGCTCTTTCAAGATTAGATTCAGAGACAGTATATGTAAAGTCTGTCGTTCCGTCTGAACTTGAATTTTGAACAATAACATCAATACTTATTCCTTCATCTGAGAGAGGCTTAAGTAATTCAGCAGCTATACCAGGTTGATCTATTACTCCTTTAACAGTAATTTTTGCAACATTTTTATCGACAGCTATACCAGTAACTGCTTTTCTTATTTCCATATTTGAACTCCTATGAATTAATGTACCTTTTTCTGAAGAAAAAGATGAAGCTACATAAACAGGCATATTATAAACTAATCCTAATTCTATAGATCTAGGATTCATTTTTGCGCCTAGAGAAGCCATCTCTAACATTTCTTCAAAACTAATTTCATTTAATTTTCTTGCATTTTTTGTTATCCTTGGGTCTGTTGTGTATATACCCTCTACATCAGTATATATTTCACATCGTTCTGCATTTAGAGCTACAGCTAATGCAACAGCTGTTGTATCTGATCCACCCCTACCAAGTGTTGTAACATCACCTAAATTATTTAATCCCTGAAATCCCGCAACCACAACTATTGAACCTTTACTAAGTTCTTCTTGTATTCTATTAATGTTTATGTCTGATATTCTTGCTGAACCGTGAACAGAATCTGTTTTAATTCCAGCTTGAACACCTGAAAGACTTATAGCTTTTTTATTTTTCGCAATAAGTGACATAGTCATTAAGGTAGAACTAACCAATTCTCCAGTAGATAATAAAATATCCATTTCTCTTGTTAAACTATTTGAATTTGCATTAACTTTTGATGCTAGGCTAATTAAGTTATCAGTAGAATCTCCCATTGCTGACACTACTACTACTACCATATAACCTTGTTTTGTTTTAGAAATAATTTTTTCAGCAACATTACTTATCTTGTCAGTTGAAGACAAAGAACTACCACCATATTTTTGCACAACTAATTTATTTATAGTCATACTTTCACCTTTGCCCCTGAATCTGATATAGGAATCACCATAGTTTTTCCATTTACACCAAAAGTTCTAGCAGTTTCAGCCATTTCGTAACCAATCGTATATTCTCTTTTATCTGATAAGGCAATTATAGAAGATCCAGAACCAGATAAAAAACTACAATAAGCACCACCTCTTATTGCTGCTTCAATTATGTATGGCATAGCCCTGTATGTTTTAGATCTTTGTTTCTGGTGTAGTTTATCTTGGGTCGCGAATCTTAATAAGTTATAGTTACCAGAAATTAGTGAATTAACTAATAAAGCTGCTCTTCCTATATTATGAACAGCATCTGACCGTGATATTTCTGATGGTAAACTCATGCGAGATTCGTTGGTATTTAATATGATATCGGGAATAAATATTACACAGTTAAGTTTTGATTTAATTTTAACATTATCTATTACCCAACCATTTTTTTCATCCTTAATACCAATAGAACAGCCTCCATAGATAGCAGGAGCAACATTATCTGCGTGACCTTCAATATCAGCTGCTAAATGAAAAATTTTCTTATTCGATAGTTTTGAACCGGAAATATGATTTCCTGCTAACAAACCTGAAATTATCGCAGCAGAACTACTGCCCAATCCTCTAGAAAAGGGAATGTTATTGTTACAAAAAAAGTTTAGAGATGGCACTGGCTTTCCAATCAAATCGTAAACCGACTTAACACCAAGATAAATAAGATTGGATTCATCTTTTGGGAGTTCCTGTTCACCCTCTCCATGAATATTGAAAGTAAAATCTCCTGGAGTAATAGTTAATTCGTTCCATAAATCTAATGCTATTCCTATGGAATCAAAACCCGAACCCATATTGGCACTCGTTGCTGGAACCATTACTGTTATTTTTTTATTCATATTCATTTAGGATTAGATTATTTTTTTTATTACACATTTAAAGTATAATCATTGATACAAAAACTAGTATATGTATATGGTATAAAATTTTTAAGTAATAATAAAAGGATTGTTTATGTCAAATGAAATAATTATTCTTGGTAATTTTGGAAATTCTGATAATAGTGCTTTGCAAAAAGACTTTCAGTCGCAAGAATTATTAGATACAGCAAAAACTAATTTTAATAATATTAAAATTAGTTTTGTTAACTACAATAATGAAGATTATCAACAAATAGTTGAGAAATGTAAGAATGCAAAGGTAATTATACCCCAAGGTAAATATGATTTACTAACGGATTTATGCAGTGAATTAAAATCACTTAAACTCGTGCAAACAATAAGTGCCGGTACGGAGTGGATCGATAAACCTCAATTAAAAGAGATGGGAATTAAAGTCTCCAATAATGGCGGAGCTAATGCAGTTGCAGTTGCAGAGCATGCAATTGGATTAATGTTCGCAGTAAATAGAAAATTAGATATTCAAATTGATAGTGCTAAAAATGGTACATGGATGGATGGAGTTAAAGGTGATCGAGATGAATTTCAAACCTTAGCAGGAAAAACTGTAGGAATTATTGGATTAGGTAGAATTGGCTCAAGAGTTGCAAAAAGACTCTATGGATGGGAGTGTAAAATAATATACTATGACACGGAAGTTTTTGATGAAAATTACGAAAAAGAATGTAATGCTAAGAGAGTCTCACTAGCTGAGTTATTAAAAAGTTCAGACGTGGTAACTCTTCACGTTCCATATGATCGATTAACGAGGCATCTTATTTCTCAAGAAGAGCTTGATTTGATGAAAAAATCAGCGATATTAATTAATACATGCAGAGGTGGTGTCGTTGATGAAAATGCACTAATTAAAACTCTTGAATCAAAAAAAATTCGAGCTGCAGGACTGGATGTCACTGAAGTAGAACCTATAGAGGAAAATAACCCATTACTTAATTTAAATAATGTGATTATCACACCTCATTTAGCAACCAGGGCGAAAGAATCCGAAGTTAATGCTATGTATAATGTACTTGCTAATGCATCAAGAGTAGTTGAAGGTAAAGAACCAGAATGGGTAGTAGAACCTGTTTAATTTATAAAGGATAAAAAATTGAAAATAACTGATATTAAAACCTACGTAGTTGAAAATGAACTAGGTCAAAGAGATCATAATAAACCTGCTACAACCTATGTTGGAGGAAAATATTTCCTTTTTCTAGAACTTCATACAGATGAAGGAATTATAGGATTGGGAGAAAAAGTAACTGGAAGTTCATTCAATGATACTGACTGGAAACAATTTTCTTCTCAAATTTCTCTACTTCATGAGACTGCTGAAGCCTTTGTTATAGGTGAAAACCCTTTTGATATTGAGCGAATTTGGGAAAAAATGTATGCAAACAGGCATGATTATCGACACCCAAGTTTACACTTTGGCTCAATACTTGCAGGTATTGAGATGGCATGTTGGGACATAGTTGGAAAAGCTACAAATCAACCAATATATAATCTTTTAGGAGGAAAATATTGGGAAAAACTTAGGGCTTATGCATATATGCCTAATCCTAGTTCGCCCGAGGAAGCGGGGGAAATATGCCAAAAACTTATTGAAGAAGGAAATAGTGCGTGTAAAATCGATCCTTTTGGCGAAGTTATATACTCCTCTAGAGAATCTGGTGATAATGGATTTTCAACATTAGCTAAAAATCCTAGAGTAAGAGACATACCCTTGGAACAAATAACCTATGCTGAAAAGATATTTGAAAATATTAGAAAAACTGTTGGAAATAAAATTGAAGTCGGAATAGGTACTCATGGTCAATTAACAACATATAGCGCCATAAGAGTTGCTAAAGCCCTTGAACCGTACCAACCTTTCTGGTTTGAAGAACCTGTAAGTCCAGAAAATATTGATGAAATGGCTAGGGTTGCGAGCAGTACGAGTATACCCATAGCTTCTGGAGAAAGACTTGTTACCAAGTATGAATTTTCAGAACTTCTAAGAAAACAAGCAGCACAGATTATTCAAATTGATGTTGGACAAGCAGGGGGAATACTTGAAGCAAAAAAAGTTGCAGGTATGGCAGAATCTTACTATGCAGTAATAGCCCCACACATGTATTGCGGTCCTATAGCTTCAGCTGCTGCGATTCAGGTTGATGTTTGCTCTCCAAATTTTCTTATTCAAGAAATGAACCAAGGCCCATTACATAAAAAAATATTCAAAGAACCACTAAAACTAGATAATGGCTATGTAATACCTCCAACAGGCCCAGGTTTGGGTGTTGAATTAGATTATGATGTTGTTAAAAATCGGATAGTAGATAAATAATTATAAGGATAAAACTTTGTCCCATCATGAGGTAATTATTCTTGGAGCCGGTCCTGCAGGATTAGGTGTAGCTGCATCACTAGAAGGATGGCATCCATACGATAATCATGGAAAAAATCTGATTACTATGGATACAAAAAGTTTATTAGGCAGCGGAATTAGGCCAATCGTTCATTTTAGAGATTTACATCACCCAGAAGACAATACATTATACGGTTCTAATAGATTTAATTTCAGAAAAAATAATAGGGTAGATTGGATAATCTTAAGCGATGATGCTGCAGGAGGATTATGGAATAATGTTCCTTCAAACCAATTAACACTCGGTCCAGCAAACTGGATGGAATTATCCCATTATCCTATGAAACAATTCAATTACGATAATCATACTAATATTAATCTTAGGGAAATTATTAATAAAAATAATCTATTAAGTTATTATAAAAAATTTTCAAAAAAACTCAATTTAGACCACCATATATATAACGAGCACAAAATAATTTCTATCGAAAAAAAACAAAATTCAAATTTCATAATCTGCTCGAAATATAAAGATATAAAAAAAGAATATTCATGTAAATATTTAGTTTTTGCATTAGGCCCAAAGTCAATAAAAAGAAAGTTAGGAGTTCCAGGAGAAAATTTTGATTATATAAATAATTCCTATACTAAACCTGAAGATTTTGAGGGAAAAAATATAACAATTGTTGGTGGCGGAAGATCCTCAGATTGGGCAGCTCAAGAACTTTTTGATAAAGGAAAAAACATAACTTATATTATGAGGCAAAAAGAAGAAAATCACTCACGGCTTATACAAGAATCACAATTTCTCGACTATTATAAAAGATGGCATGAAATAATCTCAAATAAGAAAAAAAATATGACTCTTCTATATGAATCAAAAGTTATTAGGTTTTCAAAAAATAATCAAATAACCTATGAAAATAATTTAAAACAACAAACAATCAAATCAGATCATGTAATTATCGAAATTGGAGGCTTACCAAATTACGATTTACTTAAGAATATTAATTTAGAATTTCATGAAAAATATGACAACTATCGATTTCAACTTCTTCAAATGAAAGTACACCAACATTCATTTGAATCTATAAATGTTTCAAATTTATATGCTGGGGGTTATTTAGCGCAAGGAACCGGACTAAGCGTAATAGGTTTTCACGCAGGAAGCTTTTTAATTTCAGGAGATATCATAAAGAAAATATATGCTAACAACTAATGAGATGATTTGTACTCGCTTACATACTGGTACGCAGAAAGAGCAGAAATTGCACCCTGTGATGCTGCCGTAATAGTTTGCTTTAACTCGGTCCCATCAGTCAAATCTCCAGCAGCAAAAACTCCTTCAATCGAAGTCTTTTGAGCAATGTCTACATGGACCTCGTTCGTGCTAGAGTTTAATTCTAAGCCTAGTTTTTTCGGAATATCAATTCTCGGATCTGCTCCAGCCTCAACAAATAATCCATCAACATCAATCTGTGATTTCCCTTCCCATGTTTTTGAAATACTTATGGATTTCAAACCTAATATGTCATCCCCAATTAAATTAGTTATTTCAGTGTTAAATAAAACATCAATATTACTTGTTTGATCTAAGATTTTTAATAAAATCGGTTCTGGTCTAGTAAATTTGCCTTTTCTATATATTAAATAAATTTTTTCAGCATATTTTGACAGTAATAATGCTCCTTCAACAGCAGCATTACCACCCCCAACAACTGCCACTGAAGATTTATTTTTATATAAAGGAGCATCACAAGTTGAACAATATGAAATTCCCTTACCTGTCCATGAATCTTCATTTTCTAGACCTAGTTTTCTTCTTTCTCTTCCTATACCCAATATCAAGGATATAGACTCAATTTGTGTTCCATCTTCCAAAATTGAATGAAATTTTCCAGATTTTTTTTCAACGTTAACTAAATTAGAAGAATGAATTGGGGTTTTCAAATTATCAATTTGTTCCTTAAACTTTAACATCAAGTCGAAGCCATCAATGTCTGGTTGCCCGGGATAATTTTCAATCAATCCTCCTATTGCAGTCTCTCCACCGAAGTGTTCACCTACTATTAATGTACTCAATTGATATCTTGAAGTGTAAAGTCCAGCAGCAAAAGAAGCAGCGCCTTGACCAGCAATTAATACATCTACTTTATAGTTTTTTGTCATATTTTTATTTCCTATTCAATAGAACTAATAGATTTTAATTTTTAAAGGATTGATATTCATAGTTTATATGATTTATTAATTATAAAACATGTATATATTTTTATAAATAAGATTTATTTTATCCCTGTTATAATTTTAAAATAATAAAAAGAATTTATAATTATAAATAATATGAGTACAAAAATTATAACAGATGGAAATATCACTTCTCCGAAAGGATTTCTTGCAGGAGCAGTGTTCGCAGGTTTAAAAAGTCCAGGTAAAGATAAAAAAGATATCGGAATCATCTANACAGAAAATCTTTCTAANGTTGCAGGTACATTTACANAAAATACAATAGTTTCACCGTCTGTGACAGTCTCAAGAGATAGAATAGAAAAATANGGTGAGGCTCAGGCAATAGTAGTAAANAGTGGATGNGCAAACTGTGCTGTTGGGNNCCANGGTTTANTAGACGCTAAAGAAGTAACNAAAATAGCATCTNNNCATCTGGGNATTGAAGATAAACATACNCTAATAGCATCAACTGGAGTGATTGGNGTAGAACTACCTATTGCTCTAATGAGAAAATTTATACCAAAAATAAAAATTTCTGAAAGTGCAGGNGGTGATTTTTCTAACTCTATATTAACNACNGACAAAAGAAAAAAAGAAATNGCTNTNGANGTAAAAAATAAAAATCAAAACTATATAATTGGAGGATCTTCNAAAGGTTCTGGAATGATTCATCCAAACATGGCAACTATGTTAGCTTTTATAACTACTGATGCTAATATAGACAAAAATTTCATGCAAAAAATTTTGCGTGAATGTGTAAGCCTTACTTTTAATCAAATAGATGTGGATGGAGACCAAAGTACAAATGATTCCGTTTTTTTGATGGCTAACGGACAATCTAANGGAAAAGAAATTAATGAAAANAGTNCAGATGCTGATGAATTCTATAATGCATTATTANAAGTTTGTAANTATCTGGCTACTGAAATAGCAAGAGATGGAGAAGGNGCAACCAAATTAATAGAAGTTACTGTGNAAGGTGCTAAGTCAGACAAGGANGCATTATTAGCCTCNAGAGAATGCGCATCCTCTTTACTTGTAAGAACCGCCGTTTATGGTAGAGACCCTAATTGGGGTAGAATTTTTATGGGTATAGGAAAAGCAGAAATAGAATTAGAAGAATCAAAAATTGATGTATNTATAAANGANATACAAATTGTAGCNGATGGAAAAGCCATATCNTATAACACATTAAGTGTTGTAAGCGCATTANGNGAAGATGAGGTAAGAATTAAAGTTAATCTAAACCTNGGTAAAGGGTTTGGTCAAGCATGGAGTTGTGACCTAACAGAAGAATATGTAATATTTAATTCTGCATATACAACATAAGTAATATGAAAAATTAAATAAGGAATTTAATCTTTTGAAAAACGGGAAAAAAAATACTATAGTTATTAAAATTGGCGGAAGTACTCTTGGAAAAAATGATAGTTCACTATCAGATATAATAAAACTTTCAAAAGAAGATATATCTCCAATAATTATTCATGGTGGTGGCAAAGAAATAAACAAGTGGATAGCCAAACAAGGCATTCACCCTGAATTCATAAATGGACTAAGAAGAACCGATAAAGATACTAGAGATGTAGCTGCTTCAGTTTTATCAGGTTTAATCAATAACACCATCGTCTCGGAAATACAAATCTTACGAGGTAATGCTACAGGATTATCAGGTATTTCAAATTCTTTATTTGAATGTAAATTGTTAAGTGAAGAATTAGGTTATGTTGGTGAAATTATAAAAGTTAACTCGGAGATTATAAAAAATATAATTAATAGTGATTCAATTCCTGTAATAGCACCACTAGGAATAAATATTTATTCAAAACAAACTGATGACAATATTTTGAATATTAATGCTGACACAGCAGCAAGCTTTATTTCTAATAATATGAGATCAGAAAAAATTATTTTTCTCACAGATGTAGAAGGCGTACTTGACCATAACAAAAGACTAATATCTAAAATGACTAAATCTCAAGCTACTGAACTACTAAAATCGGGTATTATATCTGGAGGAATGATACCAAAAATTGAAGCATGCTTAAACGGAATACAAAATGGAGGAAGTGCGCATATAATTGATGGTAGAGACCCAGGAGCTTTATTGCAATGTATTGAAAATAAAATTATTGGAACAAAAATTATATAATTAATAATTAACTCGGAGAAAAAAATGTTATCAAGCAAAGAATACAAAGAATTAGAAAAAAAATATTACATGCAGGTTGTAAATAGAATGTCACCAGTTCTTGTTAGTGGACAAGGTACAGAAGTTTTCGATAATGAAGGTAACTCATATTTGGATTTCACTGCAGGATGGGCAGTGTTAAATGTAGGTCACAATCATCCAAAAGTAACTAAAGCGATTCAGGAACAAGCATCTAAAATTTTACAGATGTCAAATTTATTTTATACTACACCTCAGCTTCCNNTAGCAAAAATNTTAATNGAAAACTCAGACNTAGATAGAGTATTTTTTTGTAACTCTGGAGCAGAAGCCAATGAAGGAGCATGCAAGGTCGCAAGAAAATGGGGCAAGAAAAAATTAAATGGAGCGTTTGAAATTATCACCACTTTGAATTCTTTTCATGGTCGAACTCAAGCAATGATGGCAGCAACTGGACAACCTCATTATCAAAATAACTGGAAACCTCTCATGCCTGGATTTGTTAATGTTGAGTACAATAACCTAGATGCAATAAAATCTGCATACGATAAAAATAAAACATGCGCTGTGCTACTAGAACCTGTTCAGGGTGAAGGTGGGGTTAATATACCATCAGAAAATTACCTCCTTGATGTAATGAATTTTTGTCATGAAAAAAATATTCTCTTTATGTTAGATGAAGTTCAAACAGGTATGGGAAGGCTAGGTACATTTTTTGGATACCAAAAATATACTAATGTTGAGCCTGATGTAATGAGCTTGGCAAAGGCTCTTGGAGCAGGAACACCATTAGGGGCTTTCTTGACTAAAGAATTTTGTTCAGTGCTAGAACCAGGAGACCATGGTTCAACATTTGGAGGAAATGCTCTNACTACTGCTGCAGGAGGAGCAGCAGCACAAGTATTGCTAGATGAAAAACTTCCTGAAATTGCAAACAGTAATGGTAGTTATTTTATGGATAAATTAAATATCTTAATGAAAGAATTTTCATATATAACAGAAGTTAGAGGTAAAGGATTATTAATAGGGCTTGAAATGTCAAAAGATATATCTCCTGAAATAGTTTCTCGTTGCTTGGATAAGGGATTACTAATCAACGCAGTTCGCCCAAATATGATAAGATTTATGCCACCACTTAATGTAACAAAAAATCAAATAGATAAATCCGTTTCAATACTAATTTCAGTATTAAAAGAAATGTGAGCTTATACAAGGAAGAGTTTATATGAGTAAAGAAAAGTGTGTTCTTGCCTACAGTGGAGGAATGGATTCAACAATCTCCGCAGTATGGATACAAGAAAATTACAATATGGATGTCGTTACATTAACTGTAGACTTAGGCGCAGGTCCCGAGATTGAACGTGTTTTAGAAAGGTCTAAAAAAGCAGGTGCTATAGAATCATTAGTATGGGACGTGAAAGATGAATTTGTTAATGATTATATTTTTCCAGGTCTAAAAGCAGGAGCTGTTTATGAAGATTCATATGCGTTATCAACTGCCTTAGGAAGACCTCTTATGTCTAAAAAATTAGTTGAAGCTGCTAGAAAAGTTGGAGCAAGTGCAGTAGCTCATGGGTGTACAGGAAAGGGTAATGACCAAGTAAGATTCGATGCATCTGTAATAACATTAATGGCTGATAGTTCTCCTCTAAAAATCATCGCACCGGCTAGAGAATGGGGTATGACAAGAGATGAAGAAAAAATGTATGCCAATAAAGCAGGATTAGAATTACGTGAGGTCGGAAGTGATCAAAGAGTATACTCAATTGACAGAAATATATGGGGCCAAGCAATAGAAGGTGAAGACTTGGAAGATACATGGTCAGAACCTCCTGAAGACGCTTTTTCATGGACAAAATCAATAGATAAGACTCCCGATAACCCAATTGAAATCATAATTGGTTTCGAAAAAGGAATACCAATTGCACTAGATAATAAGAAAGTTTTAGGTAAGGACTTAATTGAAACACTTAACAGTATAGCTGGAGAACATGGTGTAGGAAGAATAGATCACACAGAAAATAGGCTAGTAGGAATAAAATCTAGAGAAGTTTACGAAACTCCTGCTGCAATAGTTCTTCATAAATCAATTAAAGCACTGGAAACATTAACTCTTTCAAGAGANCANCAAAGAATGAAAAGCACCATTTCTCAGATNTATTCTGACATGGTATATGATGGNAGATGGTTTACTGAATTAAGAAGCAATATTGATGCGATGATGAACGATATGCATAAATATACTACAGGAGAAGTAAGAGTAAAACTTCATAAAGGAAATTGTATCGTNACTGGTAGAAAATCTNAATATTCACTNTATGATTTTGACTTGGCAACTTACTCAACAGATGATATTTTTGANCATTCTTCCGCTACAGGATTTATTGATATATTTTCATTGCCTGGTAAAACTCAAGCAAAAAATCAAACTTTTCATGACAGTAAATGATGGGATTTTTATGTCTAATATGAACAAAAAAAATAATTTTACTAACAGCGTAAACGGTAATAATTTAGAAGGAGATTTCACATCTTCAATTGAGATTGACAAGCAAATGTATGATGAAGATATAAGAGGTTCAATTGCTCATACTAANATGCTAGCTAAACAAAAAATTATTACGGAAAAAGATAAACAAAAAATTATTTCCGGTCTATTGCAAATAAAAAAAGAAATATCAAGTAAAAGATTTGAATGGAAATCTGAATTAGAAGATATACATATGAATATAGAAAGTAGACTTTACGATCATATTGGAGAAATAGCAGGCAAGTTACATACAGCGAGATCAAGAAATGACCAAGTTGTAACTGATGTTAGAATGTGGACTAAAAAGACATGTGTACAAATGATTTCAAAAATTTCAGAATTACAATCTTCATTTATAAAAATTGCTGAAGAAAATATTGATACAATACTTCCAGGATATACACATTTACAAAAAGGGCAACCCATTTTATTAGCTCATCATTTTTTAGCATATTATGAAATGCTTAAGAGAGATTTGAATCGTTTCAAGCAAGTTTATAGCAGTGCAGATGTGATGATCTTGGGGTCTGGTGCATTATCAGGGGTTAGTTATCCTGTAGACAGAGAATGGTTAGCAAAAGAGTTAGAATTTTCAAATATTTCAAACAATTCTATGGATGGAGTTTCTGATAGGGATTTTATCATTGAATTCATAAATGCTTGTTCTTTAGTTATGACTCATTTATCTAGATTTAGTGAAGAGATAATTATTTGGTCATCAGAAGAATTTCAATTCGTAAAAATTTCAGATGAATTTTCAACTGGCTCTAGTATGATGCCTCAAAAAAGAAACCCAGATTATGCCGAATTAATTAGAGGTAAAACAGGCAGTGTCTTTGGTTCCTTAATTGGTATGTTTACAATATTAAAGGGATTACCACTAACATATAATAGAGATTTACAAGAAGACAAAAAGCACCTTTTTGAAGCTGCATCTACAACAAATAAGTGCTTAGATGTTGCTGATGGAATAATTCAGAGTATAAAAATAAACAAAGAAATAATGCTTTCCTCAGCCAAAAATAGTTTTATTCTAGCAACAGATATAGCAGATTATTTAGTGAAAAAAGGAATACCTTTTAGAGAGTCATATGTGATTATTTCTAACTTAACAAAAGAATTAATTAAGAAAAATATAATGATTTCTGAACTAACAATAAATGACTACAAAAAATGCTCTGAATACTTTGAAGAAGATATTCTGAATCTAAGTTTGAAAACAGCTCTTGAATCAAGAAATTCTGTTGGTGGAACTGCAAAAAATATTGTGGAAAAAGCCTTAAGTAATGCGAAAAAAGAGATAAAATTAGTTACTGATCATTATGAAAAAAATTAGAATTTCTCCATCAATTTTAGCTGCAGATTTCTTGAATTTATATGACTCCATAAAAGAAATAGAAAATGCAGGTGCTGACGAGATACATTACGATGTAATGGATGGCATGTTTGTACCTAATATAACTTTTGGATTGCCTATTTTAGATTCGATAAGAGCTATAACTAATCTAAAAATAGATGTACATATGATGGTAGAAGAGCCTGTAAGATTTATAGATGAATTCGAGAGAAGTGGTGCTGACATATTCACTATTCACTATGAAGCATGTAAAAATATTGAAGATTCTATAAAAAAAATAAAAAATAGTAAAATGAAACTTGGTATTTCAATAAAACCTAGTACAGATGTAAAATCAATTTTTCCATATATAGAAACTGTAGATAGAATATTGATAATGACAGTAGAGCCAGGATTTGGAGGACAGGCCTTTAACGAAAATATGATAACAAAAATATCAACTATAAAAAATTATTTGATTGAAAAAAATTTTGATATCGATATTGCTGTTGATGGTGGGATTAAGGTTGAAAATTCTAACAAAGTCATAGATGCAGGAGCAAATGTTTTAATCTCAGGGACAGGAATATTCAACTACGGTAAAGGTGCAAAGTCTGCTATTTCAGAGTTGAGAAATTCTAAGAAATAATAAGTTATTCAGCAGAAAGAGAAATGCCTTTTTTATCTAAAGTTCTTATTTCTCGTGCTGTTAATTTGATTCTATATTTTTTACCGTCAATTACTACCCACTTGTTTTGTAAATTAGGCTTAGACATTTTTCTGGTTGCATTAAGTGCATGCGAACGTTTATTTCCAAATAAAGGTTTTGGTTTGGGACCTAATCCCAATTTTTCTCTCAACTGATCAGATGATGGCATAAAAGAATCCTAAAAAGTTTTTATATAAATTATTCTATATGTTTTTATAAATAACTTATTATTTCAGCAAATAAATTGTTAAGTATTTGTTAAATTAATAGTAATATTACTATTTTATACGTAAATTAAAACTTTTTCCATGGCAATAAAAGGCAATATCAAATTAAACTCACTCGATTCGAGTCAATTAATCAATGCTATTGAATCATTTTCAGTTTTACTTAATCTAAATATTGAAACTATTAATGCCTTAAACGTTTTTCCAGTTCCCGATGGTGATACTGGCACAAATATGTACTTATCCATTAAATATATTTTAGAAAATTTAAACGATGAAGATAGTGAAAAGCCAATAAATTCACTAGCAAAAGATATAGCGAAGTTGAGCCTACTTGGTGCTAGGGGTAATTCAGGCTTGATTCTTTCACAATTTTTTAAGGGGTTATCTCAATCCTTAGAAAACAAAAATATATTAGATTCAAATAGTTTTGCTAAATGCTTAGAATATGCAACAAAAAATGCTTATGATTCACTTCCTAACCCTGTAGAAGGAACAATGATTACGGTTTTTCGTGAATGTGCAGATCAAGCAAAATTAGAAATAATTAAAAATTCAAATTTATCAGAATTAATTTCCAATGTAACAAAAACATCTATTGAGTCTGTTAGAAATACACCCAAATTATTACCAGTTTTAGATGAAGCCGATGTAATTGATTCTGGGGGTTTTGGGTTTCTCGTGATACTAACAGCATTTAGTAACTTCATAAACCAAGATAAATCTCCAATGAAAAGATTAGAAGTTCCTATGCCAGATTCTAAATCTTTTACTGGAAAAATCAACAAACAATTTTTATCTGAACATGAATTAGATGAATGGGGCTTTTGTACAACATTTTCAGTAGAAACTAATGATAAAAAATTAGACTTAAAATCGATACAAAAAGAATTAGAATTAATTGGAAAATCTGTAGCCGTTGATGCTATGGAAAATATCCTAAAAATTCATGTACATGTCGAAAACTCTGATACCGCAATAATATACGGGAAAAAACTTGGCAAAGTTTCAAATATAGAAATTGGAAATATGGATAAACAATTTTTTAACATGAAAAATAAAAAACTCGAATCTCAATATAATTACGAAATAATCACCTTTGCTTCAGGTGAAGGAATAGCTGAGCTTATTGATAGTGCTGGATGGGGTATCACTAAAGTCATCAGATTAAATAAAAATGGTTTACCTTCTATATCTGAGATACTCGAGGTCATTAATAACTGCGAATCGGATAACATTATTCTTATAACTAATAACCCTAATCTTATAGCAACAACAAACCAAATTAATGAATTAACGAAAAAAATAGTTAAGGTTATACCAACTAAAAATGAACAAGAAGGAGTTTCTGCACTTTTTGCCTTTAATCCTGACAGTGACATAAATATAAACTCAAAACTCATGGAAGAAAGTTACATGAGCATTTCTAGTGGATATATAGCAAAATCTAGTAGAAATGTAACTTTAAATAATATAGATATAAAAAAAGATATGTACTTTGGAATATTAGATAAAATAGTTCACAATACTGGAAAAAATAAATTAGAAGTACTAAATTCCTTAATAAACGATAACATAAAAGAGGAAAAATTTATTACAATTTTTTCAAAAGATAAACTTAATAATTATGAAGTTGAAGAAATTGAAGACCTTTTAAGTAATTATGAAATTGAAATTATATATGGTGGACAATTATTACAAGACTTCTTAATTTCAGCAGAATGAATGGATAAAAAAATGAAAATAGCAGTAGTTACAGATAGCACGTCTGATATTCCAGAAAATATCGCCAAAAAAAATAAAATAAATGTAGTACCATTAAATTTACACGTAGAAAATAAAACATATTTAGACAATATAGATATTTCTGCTGATGAATTGTATAAAATGCTACCTTCTTCGAATGTAGTACCTACTACTTCTGCTCCATCTGCAGGAACGTTTATAGAAGTTTATGAAAAACTTCTTAAGTCATATGATCAAATCATTTCTATTCATATTTCTTCAAAATTAAGTTTGACATATGACTCCGCTGTAAATGCTGCAAAAGAAATTAATAAGAAAAAAAAATTAGTGGAAGTTGTAAATTCAGAAACCGCTTCAATGGCTATGGGACTGACTGCAATGATTGTTGCAGACACAATTAATAAAAAACATATAAATATTGATGAAGCAAAAGAACTAAGTAAAAATTTGAGTGAAAGGTCAACATTCTTAGGAATGGTACCATCATTAAAATACTTAGTCAGAGGCGGAAGAATTGGTAAAGCTAAAGGTTTTGTTGGTTCATTATTAAAATTCAAACCTATACTTACAATGGAAGACGGTGAAGCGCATCCGTTAGTTAGAGTTAGAAGTATAGAAAAGGGTATAAATAAACTAAAAGAATTGGCTCAAGAAAATGCACCATTGGAAAAGATTTCAGTTTTATACACAACAGAAAAAAATAAAGCAGAAGAAATTGCAGAAGACATAAAACTATTTGATAAAAAACTTGATCCAATTATTGCTCAACTAGGTCCAGTAATTGGAGCACATTTAGGACCTAATGTATTAGGACTTGGTTATATTAAATCATTATAACTAACTAATGAAAAATGGTTCAAAAAATCAAGAAACAATAAACTCCTTAATAAAAATATTAAATCATGAAGCTAAATTAAAATTTTTAGATAATTCGGTTATAGGTGGACTAGATAGTTTACTAAAAAAATCTGAAAAACTTTTACCATGGCTATACGATGTTGAACCAATTGCGGGCATGAGTTATAGTGCTTTAATGCCAGGAGAAAGGCAAAGATGGGCCAAAAATGTTTTACAAAGAATTAAAAATATTCAAACTAAAAAACAATCAATAAATATTGATTTAAGTAGTGAAATAAATGATTTGAAATTTCTCCATTGGTCTACTAGAAAAAAATTACAAAATACTCGAATAAAAACCTTAGGAGATATATTTTCTTTTTTTCCTAACAGACATATAGATTATTCAAAAAATATTCTTATAAACCGTGTCATAGATAAAGAAATTGTGACAATTCAAGGTACTATAATAAAAACTCAAAAAGGTAAAACAAATACTAACCTTTCATACTCAAAAATACTAGTTAAGGATCAATCGGGAATAGCGAGTTGTACCTTTTTTAGGCAACCATATTTATTTGATCAAATGAAAAAAGGATTATTAATTACAATAAGTGGTGAAGTTAAAAAATACAATAATTTTATACAATTTAATAATCCAGATTATCAAATACAAAATGATTCAATAACTAAATATACCCATGCAGGTAATTTTCTACCAGTATACCCGCTATTAGATGGGATACCGCAGAGGACAATTAGAAATACGATAAGAAAATCTCTTAATAATGAGTCCGAACTTATTACTGATTTTGTACCTGATGAAATTTTAAGAAGAAATAATTTTTTACCCTTAAAAAAAGCATTCGAAAAAATGCATTTTCCTACAAATATAGAAGAACAAAAAAGATCAAATAGAAGATTAGCTTTTAATGAATTGTTTTTATACCAACTGTTAGGATTAAAAAGAAAATATCAATGGCAAAAAGAAGAAAACAGTATAACTATCTCAAGTCAAGAAACTGTAAACACCTTCATAAATTCACTGAAATTTAAACTAACTAATGACCAAATATCCTCAATCAATCAAATAATGAGAGATATAAATTCTTCGATTCCAATGTCTAGATTATTACAAGGAGAAGTTGGAAGTGGTAAAACTATAGTTGGAATTTGTTCTTTGCTGGCAACTGTTTCTAGTGGATATCAAGCATTAATGATGGCCCCTACAGAAGTTTTAGCTGAACAACATTTTATAAATATTGTTAATGAATTAGGTGGGAAACAAACAAATAACAATTATGAAAATTATGTTTATGATATTTATTTACCTGGTGAAAAAAACAAAAAACTTAATCTAATATTACTAACAGGAAGTATTAAAAATAAAACTAAAAAAGAAATAATAAAATTAATAAATAATGGAAAAAATAACATAATAATAGGAACACATACTTTGATTCAAGAAAAAGTTACTATATCTAATTTAGGTATAGTAATTGTTGACGAGCAGCATAAATTTGGGGTTGAACAAAGAAAAATACTTACATCAAGAAATCCTCGCCCTCATCTATTAGCTATGTCCGCAACTCCAATACCTAGAACTTTATCATTAACTGTTTACGGAGACTTAAANNTTTCTACACTAAAAACATTACCTAGAGATCGATCCNAAATAGAAACGTACAANGTGGAAAAGGAATCTGAAATTAAATATGCATACAATAAAATNCNTGAAGAANTCANAAAAGGCAGGCAAGCTTTTATAGTTTGNCCTTTGATTGAACATTCTAAATTAATAGATGCTGATTCNGCAGTAGAAACCTACGAAGTCTTAAGAAATAGNATTTTTAGCAAAANTAAAATTGGATTACTNCATGGAAAAATGAANATTAAAGAGAAGCAAGAAATCATGAAAAAAATGAGGAATAAAGAAATAGATATACTTGTTTCAACTCCAGTAATAGAAATTGGAGTAGATATACCTAATGCAACATGTATGGTGATAATGAGTTCAAATAGATTTGGACTTGCACAATTACATCAAATCAGAGGAAGAATAGGTAGAGGTAAATACAAAAGTTCTTGTTTTCTTTTTCATAAAAAAACTAACGAAAATTCAAAAAAAAGAATTGAAGTTATTACTAAAAATAATGATGGTTTTAAGATTTCATATGAAGATATGAAATTACGCGGNCCTGGTGCATATTTAGGCACAACTCAGAGTGGCTGGAATGAACTAAAATTTGCAAACATTGAAGATGAAAANCTNATTAAATTATCAAAAAAAGAGGCAGAATATTTATTTTTTGAGAATAAAAAATTTATAATAAAAAATGATGAACTAATTAAACAAATAAAAGCGCTAGAAATAAAAATNAATAACTAAAATGNAAAAAGATATAAAAAATATCATTTCAGATTCTCTAAAAATAAATGGTGGAGAATATAGAGAAATTCGTATTGAAGAAAATAATTCTACAAGAATTACTTATAGAGGCAATTCAAGGGAAAACATTTCAATCAATTCAGGTATTGGAGGATGTGCTAGAGTTTACTCCAATGGAGGATGGGGATTTAGTAGTTTTAACGATATATATCAGTCAAAAAATAAAATGGTAGAAGCAATTTCTTTATCCAAACTGAACAGTAGTAAGTCAATAAATTTTGAAAAGAATTCAGTGGGTATAGTTTCTTTGCCTGCAAGATCAATTAAAAATCCAAAAAATATTTCNCTTAAGGAAAAGATTAATATCTTAGAGCATTATAAAGATTTGATAGTTAATAAAAAAAATATAAACGGTTGTGAAATTTCTTACGGAGATCTTGAAAGAAAAGTTATTTTTACTGATACATTAGGTAACGAAATAGAGCAGAGTTTTATTCATGTAATTCTTAGGATTTCTGCAAATAGTACTGACGGTAACGAAATGCTTCAATCTGGATTTTCTATCGGATCATTAGGAGACTTTAGTATAGTAGAAAACTTAGACAAAGAAGTAAATGAATGTGTAACNAAGGCACAAAAATTGATAAATGCTAAAAAAATAGAGGGAAAAGAATCCACAGTAATTTTAGATCAAATTTTAGCTGGCGTTTTTGTACATGAAGCTTTTGGNCACTTATCTGAGGCTGATAATGTGTATGAAAATGAAAGACTAAAAAAAATATTGAGACTTGGCACAAAATTTGGAAATAAGGACCTTAATATTACAGACGGTGCTAAAATTCCAGATCTACGAGGATCTTATGAATATGATGANGAGGGGACTCCGTCTACAAAGACACCATTAATTCGAGATGGAGAATTAGTTGGAAGATTACACTCTAAAGAAACTGCATCTAAAATGAATGAAAAAAATACGGGTAACGCTAGAGCTATATCTTATTCGTATCCACCAATTGTACGAATGACTAATACTATTATAGAAAATAGCAATAATAATATAAAAGATATACTTAAAGATACAAAAGATGGACTATATGTTAAGAATTGGTACGGTGGCATGACTCAGCATGAAATGTTTACTTTTTCCTCTGCNGAAACTTATAAAATAGAAAACGGAGAAATCAAAGAAACACTTAGGCCAGTAAAACTTACTGGAAATCTATTCAATACTCTAAAAAATATAGATGGGATTGCTGATGACTTAATGATTAACCAAGGTGGAGGATGTGGAAAAGGTGGACAAATGCCATTACCTGTNTCAAATGGTTCTCCGCATATTCGAATTAATAATTGTCTAGTATCCAGCGGGTAAAACTATGAAAAAACTTAAAAACTATTTATCGGGAAAATTTGATCAATACGAAATTTACAANTCTCAAAGCAATTCTAAGAGTATATCTTTCGAATCAAATTCACTGAAAGAAATTTCGTCTAAACAGTCTCAAGGGACTGCTATTAGAGGTATTAAAAAATCTGANCTAACATTTGCATCTACTTCAAGTACAAACACAGATAACTTTATAAATGTAATAGAGGAACTCTCTAATTATCCAATATTTGCACCAATTATTTTTCCTGACTTTATAAAAAAAGATAAACAGGTTTCGTTATATTCTAGTGATACTTATGAATTCCCAAATGACTATTTAATTAATCAAATAAAATTATCACGTGATAAAATACTCAAACTATTTCCAGATGCCCTTTGTGATTCGGGATTTAATCTCATTGAGTCAGAAAGCAAATTAGAGAATTCAAACGGTTTAGAAATAGTCACAAAGCAATCCTATTCGGGTTTTTATGTTTCTGTTCAGGTTATTAATGATAAAGATATGCTTAATATTTACGANGGTTCTTCGTCATCATTAATTATCAATAAAGANCAAATAACAATGATTACAGAAAAGATAATTAANTACCTTAAACTTGGGGAAAAAATCGTTGACCCTCCTAAAAGTGGTTGCCCAGTAGTATTCACTCCATCAGGTTTTTTACAATCAATAATTTCACCATTATTAGTTTCATTTAATGGGAGTAATATAGCAAAAAATCTATCAAAACTTACAAATAAAGAAAATACTAAAATTTTAGATGAGAAAATTAGTATCTATGATAATCCATCTATAGATTACAGTCCCGCATCAAAAAATTACGATGACGAAGGTGTGTCTTCTGAAAAATTTGATCTTATAAAAGATGGAAAATTTATCTCAGGATATTATGATCTAAAATCATCTAAAGAAGCAAAAAGACAAACAACAGGTTCAGCAGGTCGTTCAATCAACTCTCAACCTACTCCAACAACCTCAAATATTATTATGGAAAAAGGGAAAGATAAATTAGACAATATAATAACATCTATTGATGATGGCATATTAATCGATAGCCTTCTAGGTGCTGGCCAAGGAAATGAATTATCNGGGGACTTCAGTGCAAATATTTCATTAGGATATAGAATAAAAAATGGTAAATTAGTTGGTAGAATAAAAAATACAATGCTTTCTGGTAATGCATTTGAGGCTTTGTCGAAAATAAATCACCTAAGCGTAGAAACAGAAAATATATTTGGAACAATTAATCTACCTTATCTTTGTACTAATAATGTAGAAATTTCCTCATAAAAATTTTACTATATTATAAAAACAAAATAATTATTATGAAGAATAAAATACCTACAACGTTTACACCCCCTCCAAATCTTACTCGAGATAAAAAAGGCCTTATTATAGTAAACACTGGTAACGGCAAAGGAAAAACTACTGCAGGATTTGGTGTAGTACTAAGAGCATGGGGAAGAGATATGAAAACACTCGTAATCCAGTTCATTAAAAATGAAAAATCAATGTATGGCGAACAGATTGCTGCCTCAAAATTAGGCATAGAGATTATTACTTCAGGTAGAGGTTTTACTTGGACNTCTAAAGACCTTNGCGAGGATGAAGATTTAGCTCAAAAAGGTTGGANTATATCTAAAGAAAAAATTCTTTCTGGAAATTACGACGTAATTCTTTTAGATGAAATAACATACCCANTAAATTATGGATGGATTGATATAAATGACGTACTCGATACTCTAAAGAAAAAACCTGACATGTTACATGTAATACTAACTGGAAGAGATGCAGATAAAAGAATTCAAGAATGTGCCGATTTAGTAACTGAAATGAAGGAGCACAAACATCCTTATTCTGATCAGGGAATCATTGCACAAAAAGGTATTGAGTTTTGAGTTTAACCAAAACAATAACTAAAAATACTAATTTCAANCCTGTAGATTATTGGGCAAAAATCCCGCATGGTATATGGATGAGAGAGGCAACATCTGTTGCTGTTGATAAAGATGATAATGTTTATGTATTTAACAGAGGAAATCAACCGGTATTAATTTTTGATACAAATGGAAATTTAATTAATATGTGGGGCAACGATAGCCTAGATAATGATATAAGAATAATAACTGATTCNTATGGTAATTCAATGCAATTTTGGAAAACTTGGTTTACTAGNCCTCATTCAATTACGATAGATCATGAGGATAATATTTGGCTAGTTGATGATTCNGGAAATCAAATACATAAAATGAGTAAAGANGGCAAGAAAATACTTACAATAGGTAATGGGAAAAAAGCGCCANCTCAGAGTGGNAAAATGTTCAATCAGCCAACTGATGTAGTTATATCAAAAACTACAAATGAAATTTTCATCTCNGATGGNTATGGAAATTCGAGAATTCATAAATTAGATAAAAATGGAAATTTAATTAAATCTTGGGGAAGACCTGGAACAGATCCAGGTGAATTTAATTTACCGCATAATTTATCACTGATTGACGATGAAGAAGTTATAGTATGCGACAGAGAAAGTAANAGGATACAAATTTTCGACACCGAAGGAAATTTCTTAAGACAATGGTTTGTTCATAAAGCAGTAGCTGTTGAAGTTGTTGGAACAGGTGAAAATGTTAGATTGTTTATTGCTGAACAAGGACCAACAACTGGTTCACCTCAAAGAGGTGTTGAAAACGTAGGAAACAGAATTGGAATTTATGATAGATATGGAAATAGAATTAACCGTATTGGATCAAAAAAATTTGGAGAGCATTCCTATGGTTTTTTGTGGCCACATAGCCTTGCAATAGACAGTATGGGAAGTATATATATTGCAGAAGTTTCCTATACTGAATGGGGAAAATACCAAAATCCAAAAAAAGAAATGATTTCCCTTAGGAAATGGATAATAAATTAAATCATTTGGTGTAAAATCTAAAAAAATCAAGGAACTTAAAAAAATGAAACCAATAACAATAAAGAATGTAAAAACAATACTAACAGAGCCAGATAATATAAGGTTAGTTATCGTAAAAATTGAAACTTCTGAAGCAGGTTTATATGGTGTTGGTTGTGCAACTTTTACTCAAAGACCAACAGCAGTTGCTGCAGCTATAGAGGATTACCTAAAACCATTTATATTAGGCAAAAATGTATCTGATATTGAGGATATATGGCAATCTTCTTATGTCTCTTCTTACTGGAGAAATGGCCCAGTTTTAAATAATGCATTATCAGGAGTAGATCAAGCATTATGGGACATCAAAGGTAAGATGGCAAATATGCCTGTATACGACTTACTTGGTGGTAGGGCAAGAGAAGCTGCTCCCGTTTATGTTCATGCATCAGGAAATTCAGTAGAAGAAGTTGGAGACCGTGTGGAAAGTTTCATTGAAAAAGGGTTCCATCACGTTAGAATTCAAATGGCAACACCAGGTTACGCAACATATGGTAATGGTAAATCAAATATCCCTCAATCCGAGCAATNTGNACCCGATAAAAACAATGTACTTGAAGGCCCTATTCCTACAGAAGGTTTCTTAAGAGAATATGAGCAGGGAAAAATATATACTCACCCAGGTGGTATTTTTGAGCCAAAACCATATATAAGATCTGCACTTGGTTTGTTTGAATATATTAGGGAAAGATTTGGTTACGGTTTAGAAATTCTTCATGATGTACATGAAAGAATTCCTCCTATTTTAGGAGTATGGTTTGCAAAGGAAGTTGAAAAATATCAACTATTTTTCTTAGAAGATCTATTTAGTCCTGAAGACAATGAATATTTTAAAATGGTTAGAAACCAAACATCTACNCCAATTGCTATGGGCGAACTTTGGAATAGTCCACATGAAATAATTCCTATGATTAAGGANAGATTAATTGATTTTATAAGAATTCATATGTCTCAGGTTGGAGGAATAACACCAGCAAAAAAAATTACTGCAATGGGTGAATTATTTAATGTCAGAACAGCATGGCATGGTCCTGGTGACACTTCTCCAGTTGGACATGCAGCTAACTTAATGTTAGACATAAATGCATATAATTTTGGTATACAAGAAGCTGCAATTCCTGGTGAAAGAACAAAAGAAATGTTCCCAGGTTTTCCAGAAATAAAAAATGGTATGATGTGGCCAAACGGTAAACCAGGATTAGGTATTGATATAGATGAAAAAATGGCAAACAAATATCCATTTAAAGAAAGAGAATTTGGTGGAGCTTGGGATACCGTCAGAAGAGCTGATGGTTCTATGGTAAAACCGTAAATTTTTATGGGTCTAAATAAGAATAACATTTCAAAGGTACCCAAATTTACTTTTGCTAAAGATTTAGAAAATCAAAAAAATCAGTTAAAATCTAATGTACTAGTTAAACGTTTTTCTAAATCAAGAAAAGACTTTTCAAAAGATCAATATAGACCAAATTATCATTATATTAGTCCTGAAAGTACAATGAATGACCCTAATGGACTATGTTTTTGGAATGGCCTTTGGCATTTATTTTATCA
>PASL01000024.1 GCA_002712125.1 Chloroflexota bacterium
CCTTGGACGTGTTATTTATAACCCAAATAGGGCTCTTTTTTAGGGAGACCAACTTAGGTGAGATCTCCACGTCATTATTTTTTTCCAACTAAGTAATAAATTGAAAAATTTAACATTAAAAAGAATGCTAAAATTCCATTTTATGTTGGAACTAACCCAGAAATTATAAATATGAATACGACTTGGTGTCAACTTATTAACTAAAAAAAGTTGTTGATTATTTATTTTTATCTATATATATAAGGGAGGTTTACGAGTAAATATCCGTTTGCGTTTAGAAATAAGTGTTATATTAGATAAGCACTACATACATTAACTATATTGAACTACATACATTAACTATATTGATTAATAATAAATGATTAATAATAACTTTAAAATACCGGGGCAAATTTCATTAACAATTATACCCTTATCGCTATTAATAATGGGTGATAGTATTTTGTATGTTCTGCTACCAGCTAATGGTGAGTTTTTTCGTCTTAATTCTTTTTTAGGCCTTCCTAACGAATTTTGGATTGGCTTTCTATTATCAATAAATCGAATAGTCAGATTTTTCACGAACATATTTTCAGTTAAGATTTATAAACGCTTTGGATTCAGAAACACAATATTTATTGCATGCGTTTTAGGTGCCTCATCAACATTATTTTATGCTGTTCTAAAAGGTGTGATTTTGTTATTTATAGCTAGAATTATTTGGGGGTTTTCATACTCACTGTTTCGTTTAGGATATCAATTGAGAGTTTTTTCATATCCATCAAATAATTTTGGAAAGTATTTGGGGTACTGTGTAGGGGTTCAGAGAACAGGTAGTTTTTTAGTTGTTACTTTGGGAGTTTTAGCCTCAATTAAGTTTGGTATTAATGTTACTTTAATATCTCTTTCTATTTTATTGATACCCGCATTATTTATATCTTATTTTATAAAAGAGATAGATTTATCCAAACTGACTTCAAAAAAAATTAACTGGAATTTAGCATATAATGATCAGCCTCCAAATCTAAGTAAAAAAATCATCATGGTTTCTTTATTTAAATTTACCTCATCATTTAGTTCAAATGGTCTGGCAATAGCAACTATTATTCCATTTTTAGTGTCTGTTGAAAAAAATTTATTGGAATTAGATACTATAGTAGGTATAGCTGGTTTTATTATTGGGTTTAGGCATGTTGCAGATATATTTTTTGGTGTTATTTTTGGATCTATTTCAGATAGATTTGGTAGAAAAATTAATATATTAATTAGTACATTTCTCATGATTGTAGCAATAATAATTGCCATAACTGGATTAAATTTTTATCTGAGTGTTTTTTGCTTGGTTCTTATGTTTTTTTTCAGTGTTTCTTTGGAAACATCTCTTGATGCTTTATTAGGCCAATTATCACCTGAACAGGAAAAGTCTAGTATAGTTTCTAGATATTCTACCTGGCAGGATATAGGGGCAGCAATGGGGCCATTAGTTGGATTTATGATAGCAATTGGATATGGAGTTCAGTTCGGATATATTGTGTCAATTTTTATGTTCTCTATTTGTTTATATGGATTTTACAGATTATTCCTTAGAGACTAATACTATCAAATTATCAAATAAAATATTCATCAATTTTATTTTTATGGAAATTAACTATATTAGAAACTAAAATTTTTATAGACTCGTTAGTAGCTTCTATAGTATTCGAAGCTACATGGGGAGTTATTACTAAGTTATCAATTTGAACTAGTTTATCATTTTTGGCTAACGGTTCATTATCAAAAACATCTAGAGCTGCGGCACCTATAGTTTGATTAACTAGTGCTTCGATTAATGCGTTTGTATCAACAATTTTACTCCTGGCAGTATTTATTAAAATTGAATTAGGCTTCATTCTGGAAAATTCATTAGCAGATAAAAACTTGTCAGTATGTGAGTTATATCTAGCATGTAAGGATACTGCATCTGATTGTTCAAGAAGTTCATCAATCGAAACAATTTTCCATTTGAAAGATTTGTCAGATAAAAGTTTCTCTCGTGTTTGGTCGTTTATCGGATGTATTATTATTTTCATACCAATACCGCTTGCAATTTTGGCTAATCTAATGCCTACAGGGCCCGCTCCTATTATTCCTAACGTTTTTCCTTTGAGTTGAATAAGTTGTGAAGAGGGCCACTCCCCTCCTCTCATTCTTGTATCCATCTGAGGTATTTTTTTTGCAGTTGTTAATAATAAGGCAAGTGCATGTTCAGCAACTGAAATAGTTGATGAGTTTTTAGTATTNCTGACNGCTATTCCTAATCTTTTAGCAGANGATATATTTACATGNTCCATTGCTGTTCCCCATATAGCTATATGNTTTAAATCTTGGGAAACAGATTCTAANAGNGGATTNTCNATATTTGTGGANGTATGAGAAACTATGATAGTGTCTGAATCAGCACAAATTTCTAATATTTCATTTGNTGATTTTGGNCTNGTTCTNTTTATTACTAGATTATAATTTTTGTTTTTNCTTAGNGTNTTAAATTCATATGAGTCNGAAAGAATTGTAGGNTAATCATCTATAACNGTAATTTTTTTTATTTGTTCATTTTCTANCATACTTACTCTTTTNATTCTCTNTTTTGTAANCGAACAGTTTTTTTATAACTATCAGTATTTCTNCCTATATGTTTTTTACCNTTAATTAGGTTTNNTTCAANTTGATTTTGTCTTTCTTCATATCTNGNNTTATCAAANATACTTTTTTTGTTGNAACANAGATGGCAACTTACGCCTTTTTTNTAATGAGGAGATTTANTGTCATCGATAGATATAGGATTTTTGCAGGCATAACATTGTGTGTAATCACCATCAANTAATCCATGTTTTATGGAAACTCTTTGGTCGAANACAAAACATTCTCCGTCCCACATGCTCTCACTTTTCGGTATGGATTCTAAGTACTTAAGAATTCCACCTTTTAATTGAAATACATCATTAATTCCTACTTCTTTCAAGTATGATGACGCCTTTTCACAACGGATTCCTCCTGTGCAATACATTGCAACTTTGTTGTAATTTTTTATATGATTTATATTTTCGTCTACCCATTGAGGAAATTCTTTGAATGTTTTTGTTGAAGGGTCCATAGAATTTTTGAATTTTCCAATAGAAGTTTCATAAATATTTCTAGCATCTATAAGTAAAACGTCATCTTGAGAAATAAAATTATTCCAGTCTTTTGGATCCACATATTCTCCTGTTGTTTCAGATGGGTAAATATTTTTTTCGCCCATTGTGACGATTTCATTTTTTATTTTAACTTTCATACGATAAAATCCCTCTGAAGAAGAAAAAGAATATTTAACATCTAATGAATTTATTTGAAATAGATTTTGTAAATAAATGATAGTTTTATCAATATCTGTTTCNTTACCTGCAATTGTGCCGTTTATGCCTTCTTCGGCAATCAAAATAGTACCTAATATATTATTTTTGTTACAAAATTCCANTATCTGANTTTTACGTAAATCTAATTTTGTAATCTTACAAAATTTATACAATGCTGCAAATTTTTTATTTGTACTTTTCATTATAGTCAATATTAATTTTTAGGGTTTAATTATACTTAANTTTTATCCAAAAATGAAAGAATTTAGTATTATAAGAATATAAGTATAAAANTTAAATTAATNAAATGAGNGTTTTNATTAGAATCATGTACTGGAAAGAAATTCCNGTACAAATACAANGNAAAGATAGTANNAANACTATTTCNAGGCANCTTGATGAACGGTTTCAACAAGCTATAGATTCTATNGCGATGTACGATGGAAGTGCTGGTANTGATGANTACTTAAATTATTGGGGNTATGGNGATTATATNGAAATTNANAAAGATTTAAATTCTGCACTNGATTTTTANGAAAAAAAATATAATTCTATGCCANNNGACTTTGTGAAGAGAATAGTNAANGCNATNGATNNCAATACNCGTGATGANTCTCATGGTNCTATTGATGNTTGGTTATTAGAATAATTTNAGAAANANTANTATATGAAAATATTNGATAGATTANAAAANAAAGANANATTNCTGTTTGATGGAGCAACAGGNACTTACTTGCAGAAAAANGGTTTGANCCCAGGGGACTCNCCNGAAAAAATGAATATNGAAAGTCCNGAAATAATAAAAAAGATGGCTNAGCATTATTTCGATTCNGGNTCAGATATTGTATTGACTAATTCGTTTGGTGGTAATAAATTTATGCTNAAAAAATATGGAATAGANGATAAATTNTATGAAGTTAATAAACTTNCAGCTGANCTAGCTAAATCTGTTAAGCCTGANGGNAAATATGTTTGTGGTTCAATTGGNCCTACTGGAGAGTTTTTAGAACCTCTTGGACCCATATCTGAATCAGAAATGTACGATGTTTTCACNGTAATGTGTAAAGCNTTTGAAGATGGAGGTGCTGATGCAGTTATGATAGAAACTCAGTTAGGATTGGAAGAGGCTTCATTAGCAATTAAGGCTGCCAAGGATCATACTAATTTGACAGTAATGTCAACCATGGTTTTTGACAAAGGACCAAGAGGATACTTTACTATGATGGGGGTGACACCTGAATCTGCTGTTAAAGGTTTACTAGATTCCGGTGCTGATATTGTGGGTACTAATTGCGGAAACGGAATAGAAAAGATGATAGAAATTGCAACTATGATGCGTCAAGTAACTGACTCATATTTAGTAGTTCAATCAAATGCTGGTATCCCGAGTATTGTAAAAGGAAAAGTCGTTTATCCAGAATCTCCAGAATTTATGGCTGAAAATTATAAAAAATTAGCAGAAGTACCTGTAAATATACTTGGTGGCTGTTGTGGCACAACTGATGANCACATACGGGCACTTAGAAAAGTATTAGGCTAATATAAATAATTTGCAGAGTAATAATTACTTATAAGTCCATAATTATAATTTGAAAGGTAAACTCAAGTAAATATTCAATATCATTTTATTAATTTTCAATAATAGTGTTTACTGAACCTATAATTTAGTAGAAAGCAATTGAAAAATTATGTAGAGTAAAAATAATGATTTTATATATAATTAACTCAAACTAATGGATGCAAGAAAAAAAACAAAAGAATTAGGTACATGTATTGAACTTGTTTCAATGGATCCTTTTTTTAATAATATTTCAGTTGGTATTTTCAAAAAAAACCGTAATTTGACTATTTGGTCATTTAGCAATTTGCCTAAATTAAATGAGAGGATAGAGCAAATCAGAGATAATTGTGTCTTGTTAGGAGATGTTGATATCTTATCTGGTAGTACAGACAAATTGGTTATGAGAACAGATCTTTATCTTGAAAGAGCACTGAGGTTTATGTTTACAAATGCTGTTCAAAAAGAACAAAAGGATTTTAAGCTAAACGGTCCTATTTCAGCTTCAGATACCAAAACTAAACTTAAGTTTTTTCTAGATACACATGAAGAAGGTTCTAAAATTATATATAGAGTGTCTGCTGAAGGGCAACACGATAAGGCTCATTTGAGGATACGAGCAGTTGTAGGTGGGTTTATGAAGTATGCAGGTTGTAAGAGGGTCTCTCCTGAGGAATTTATGTTCCCAGATGGAAAAAGATATGACAAATTTGCTAGATTGATTTTGCCTGTAGCTAGAAATGTAAGTGCTACTGAAAACATGCTTTCTCAAAATGAAATGCAGGGGCAAATGACTACACAAACATTAGGTTTCTCTCAAACTTAAGATATGTAAGAAAAAAGCAGGAAATTATGAATTCAAAAGAAAGAGTATTTGCAGCATTGAACGGTGAACCACATGATCGCCCTCCAGTATGCACCCCGACAAGTGTAGCAACTGTTGAGTTCATGGACTTAAACAATGCGTACTTTCCCGAAGCGAATAGAGATGCTAACTTGAATGCGTCTTTAGCATCAACTGCATATACACAATTAGGTTTTGATACTATAGCTCCATATTTTAGTATTATCCAAGAATCATCTGCTTTGGGATGTGATATGCAATGGGAGCAAAAAGATAATTGGCCAACTGTAAGAATGACTAATCCTATATGGAAAAATTCAAATGATATAAAAATCCCAAAAGATTTTTTATCTCACCAAGATACTAAAACGATTATTGATTCTATAGCAATACTAAAAAAACAATATCCTGATGACGTAGCAATTGTAGGTAAAACAATGGGGCCGTGGACTTTAGCATATCATGTCTTTGGAGTCGAACCATTTCTCTTAGGAACAGTAGATGATCCAGCAGAAACTATTAAATGTTTGGAAAAATTAAAAGAAATAACAATTTTATTTGGACAAGCGCAAATTGAATCAGGCGCAGACATATTAACTTTACCTGACCATGCCACTGGTGATTTAGTTAGTGGAGAATATTATAAGAGGTTTTTATTGGAGTTACACCAAGAATTAGTAGAAGAATTAAATGTCCCAATTATTCTTCATATATGCGGAAATACAATAGATAGAATGCCATACATTGCTGAAACTGGAATGGCTGCATTTCATTTCGATTCTAGAAATGACCCCGAAGAGGCAATAAAAACTGTCGACGGGAAAATTAAGTTAGCAGGAAATATAAATAATCCTACTACACTATATTCTAAGGGACCTGATGCTGTAAAAGAAGAAGTCTTTAGAGCATTGAATGCGGGAGTACAATTAATAGCACCAGAATGTGCTATTCCACTCAAAACAAAAATGGAAAATTTATTAGCAATTCCTGAAGCTATCGCAGATTGGGTTGCTGAGAGAGGAAATTTTTAATGTCATTAAGTCATGAAGGTTTGAAAAAAGAATTTGAATATGTAACAAAACCTAGTGANCAAAATCATATTGGTTCAGCTTTGGAAAATCTTGATCCTATAATGCAAGAAATTGCATATGAATTAATTACAGGCAATAATTCTGGAGTTGATGCTCTTACAAAAAAAGCTTTAGAGGAAGGTTATACTGCTAATGATGTACTTGATGACGGACTTCTAAATGGTATGGCAATAGTAGGAGTTAAGTTTAGAGATAATATTATTTTTGTTCCTGAAGTTTTGGTTTCAGCCAGAGCCATGAAGGCAGGTATGGNTCACATTGAACCTATCTTATCTGCATCAGGAGTTGAGCCTTTAGGTACGGTAATAATGGGAACAGTTAAGGGAGATCTTCATGATATTGGGAAAAATTTGTGTATTATGATGCTTCGAGGCGCAGGTTTTACTGTTCATGACATTGGCGTAGATTCTGCTCCTGAAGATTTCATCGATGCTGTTGAAGAGCATGATGCTGATATAGTTGGAATGTCTGCTCTACTTACAACTACAATGCCAAACATGGGTACTACGATTAATACTTTTGAAGATATGGGTTTGAGAGATGAAGTTAGAATTATGGTAGGTGGTGCACCCGTAACTCAGGATTTTGCAGATGAAATGGGAGCAGATGCTTACGGAGAAAATGCTGTTGATGCGGTAGATAAAGCAAAGGAATTAATAGATCTACTGTCTGAACTTAATTCATAAATCATATTATGGGAAAAAATAGAACAAGTAATNCAAACCTAGACATAGAAAAAGCTAAGTCATCTTTGGATAAAATTTATCAAATTTTCAAAGATATTTCGTTCAATGCTGACGAAATAAACAAATCTAGNTGTCCTTATAAAAATTCAAAAAGTCGATGTACTGCAAAATTCGATTGTAAAAATCAACATTATATTAAGAGTCAATCTTTAGCTGTATGTACCGGTAGCGATAAATTAGATTATAGAAATGCATGGGAAATTTAGTTTGTGCCCGGTATTTCTTGATAACAAGATTGTTCAAGCCGAAATAGGCAATACACTATTTCAAATTGCCGATAAGCTTTCAGTAAGAGTTCCAACTTCATGTTCAAGAAATGGCGAATGTCATGAATGTATTATTGAAATAAAAGACGGTATGGATTCCTTATCTGAAAAATCTAAATCAGAGAAATTCCTTAGAGGTGATTTCAGGTTGGCATGTCAGGCAAAAATAATTGATCAATCAAATAAGATAGATTTTTCAGTTTTAAGAAGGCAACCTAAAATTTTATCTGAAACATTACCTATTACTGAAAACTTGAAAATTTCTCCAGCTTTTTTTAGAAAAAATAACAAAGTATACTCTAGGTATTNTAANGATTCANATNTTGATGANTATAGAGGTTCTATTTATGGNGTTGCTATCGATATAGGTACNACTACAGTAGTTATGAATTTGATAGATTTAGAATCTTTTGATCTAGTTTATACTACTTCTTTTGAAAATCCTCAAAGGTTTGGTGGTAGTGATATTATGAACCGAATNTCATATGATACAGGTGAAAATAANGGNGAATTAAAATCTGTNATAGTTTCNTCTATAAATTTTGAAATTGGAGAAATGGTAAAAAAAAGACTTATTCGAAGAAGAGAAATTTATGATGTAGTTGTTGTAGGCAACACAACGATGAGAGAAATTTTTTTTGGTTATGACGTCTCGACTATAGGTACCAAGCCTTATAAATCAATAGTTGAAAATGAATTAATAAATGGTAAAAGAGATAATTCTGCACTTTTGGCTAAAGCCAAAGATTTAGGTCTTAGGGTAAATCCTAACGCGATTGTTTATGGTGCTCCAATAATTGCCTCTCACATTGGCTCTGATATTTCTGCTGATTTAATTGCGATTAACATGTATGAAAAAAATGAACCAGTATTGTTGGTAGACGTTGGCACTAATACTGAAATTATTTTAGGAATGCCAGGAAAAATATATGCAGCGTCATGCCCTGCCGGCCCTGCTTTTGAGGGAGGCGACATAACATACGGCATGCCTGGATATGATGGGGCTATAGAAAAAATTTCAGTAAAAAGTGATTTTTCAACTAAATTTGAAGTAATAGGAGATACTAATCCGGTTGGTATCTGTGGTTCAGGTCTAATTGATCTCTTAGCCGAACTTAGAAAAAGTAATATTATGAATGAATTAGGAAGACTTATAAATGACTCTAAGGAGTTTGTTTTTTCAGAAGAAAATTCTTTGTCTATATCCAACTCTGATATTTCATCATTAGCTCAGGCTAAAGCAGCTAATTATTGCGGACAAGCTATAATTCTTAAAAATTCAGGTATAAATATTAGTGAAATTTCAAAATATTACTTAGCTGGAGGATTTGCAAATTACATCGATATCGANAATGCAATAGATATTGGTTTTTTNGCTAATGTAGATAGGTCGAAAATACAAAAAATTGGGAACGCCTCCTTATTGGGTGCATGTAAAATGTTACTATCAACAGAATCAAGAAATGATATAGAAAAACTAGTTCTATCAATAGAACATATTGAACTTGAAACCTCTCCAGATTTCTTTGATTTCTTTGTTGAAGGGTGTATGTTTAAACCTATGGAATAAAATAATGAAACAAAAGATTTTAATAACAGATTATGTGTGGCCTAGTATTGCACCCGAGAAAAAAATTTTAGAAGATGCTGGTTATGATGTAGTAGTTCCTCCAGATGATTCTGAATCTACGTTGATTAAGTATGTTAGTGATGTACATGGTATTATTTTTTGTTTTGGTAAAGTTACATCTAAAGTATTAGAAAATGCAAAAAATTGTAAGGTTGTTTCTAGGTATGGGATAGGAGTAGACAATATTGATTTAGTAAAAGCTACTGAACTTGGGTTGGTAGTTACTAATGTGCCTGACTATTGTACTGATGAAGTTGCCGATCATGCTTTGGGAATGCTTTTATCATTAAACAAGAATATGGTAACTCATACTAGGCAAGTAGTTGCAGGAGACTGGAACAAGATTACTCTTGACTTCCCTGGCCATAGGCTGTCTGATTCTATTTTAGGAATAGTAGGATATGGAAGAATAGGAAAGGCTTTAGAAAAAAAAGCGCATAATTTAGGTATGGAGGTTTTGGTTAATAGTAGGAGTTTAGCTGAAAACTCTCAAACAAAATTTGGTAAATCTGTATCTATGGATACCTTGTTAAGCACTTCAAATTTTATCTCTTTAAATTTACCTTTGAATAAGGATACCAAAAATATTATTGGAAAAAATGAAATACAAAAAATGAAAAAGAATTCGATTTTGATTAATTGCTCTAGGGGTGGTCTAGTAGATGAAAATGCAGTTGCAGAAGCTTTAAATACGGGCCATTTATTTGGAGCAGGATTCGATGTACTAGAAAATGTTTCATCTTCTATGAATTCATTTTTATTTGAGCAAGAAAATGTTATCATTACTCCACATAGTGCCTTTTACTCTGAGGAATCAACCCTTGACCTTGAAATTAAAACTGCCAATGAAGTCGTAAGGGTATTAAGTGGTAAAATGCCACATAATCTTGTTAATAAGGATGTAATTGGGAAATCTAGGATAGGTCTCTAGATGTTTGAATTTGGTTTTTCTACTTATGCAATGAAAAAGCTTGATCCGTACTCAGCTATTAAGATAATATCAGAATCTAATTATAAGTATGTTGAAATATGTATAGCTGATGATTGGCCTACTACTCCAAGTAAATTTAGTAAAAAAAAACAACTAGAACTTGTAAGAGTCATAAATGATTATGGTTTAATTAGTAAGCATACTTTTGGGTTTTTAGATATTTGCGATATGTCAAAAAATAATTTAGATAAAATAAAAATGAAATTTGATATGGCTAACGAAATTAATAATTCATCTACTAGTCCCATTATAACTTCAACACTAGGTAAATCTGCTCCATCATGGGAAACTGGAAAAACATTTATATCTCAATCATTATCTAATATTGGAGACTTGGCATCAGAATATGGTTTGGTTTTAGCAGTTGAACCTCATGCTGGTACTGATTTTGAGTCGCCTGAAAAAGCAAACTGGCTTATCAATAATATTAATCATCCAAATATTACTATAGATCTCGATTTATCACATTTCATTGTTGAAGGGTATGATATGGAAAAGTCTATTGCATTGTGCGCTGAAATTGCCTCTGTAATACATATAAAAGATGGTTATAAAGTTAATGACGAAATTCATTACTGCTTGACTGGTGACGGACAAATAGATGTAGATAAATACTTGAGGCTAATTAAGAGCTATAAATTAAATAATCTACCTATTTTTTCAGAAGTTAGCCTCCAGCAATCATTATTAGATATTTATGAGCCTGAAATAGTGGCAAGATATTGTTATAAAATTCTTGAGCAATCTCGAAAAAAAATAACTTAAAATAATGTTCCAGGGCCAGTCAATTTTCTAATTGTTTTACGAGAATTTTGATCGTAAATAATTTTTTTTCTTAATTTTTCTGGGTCGCCCCACAAATTAATTAATTTATCCGATAATTCTTTGATTATTTTTTTGTTCTGGGGTTTTTCAGATAGATTATAATATTCTTTAGGATCNTTTTTTATGTTGAATANCTCAACTTTAGGGNTTTCACCNTGNTCATATATTAGCTTCCACTCATTTTTTTGTACCATTCCTATTGGGTTTTCTGTCCCATGNGCAAAATACTCAGAAATTACATAATCATTTAGGNAATCTTCATNTTTNTTTNTAAGNGCATTAATTAAGGATTGTCCATCANACTCATATTGNTCTAAGTCTATATTTGCAGCATCAAGTATTGTTGGAAATATNTCTAAATTTGANACAGGNTTATCAATTTTNCCTGTANNAAATTNNGGGCCTAGTATTTGTAATGGAACTCTAACTGATTGGTCGTAAAAACTCATTTTCCTCCATAATCCATGTTCTCCTAGCATGTCTCCATGATCTGAAGTGTAAATGATGATTGTGTTGTCAAAAAGATTATTGTTTTTAAGAGCGTTGATAAGATTTCCAATCTTTTCATCAAGAAATGTACATAAGCCATAGTATGCNGCTATAGATTTTCTAATTTGTATTTCATCCCAATCGTAATCTAGTCCAAACATTTCTCTTAATCTGTTCGTATGATTACTTAATTGACTAAGGTGTCCTTTTGGAGTGTCTGGCATCAATATATTATCTGGGAAATATTGGTTGAAATATTTTTCTGGTACTTTAAAAGGAAAATGAGGTGCTATGAATCCTACGCACAAAGCAAAAGGATTATTGTGTCTATTCTTATCAGATAAAAAGCTTAGGCTTTCTTTTTCAATTTTATTGTCAGCTTCTATCATAGGGCTAGTACCCATTCCAGCTTCATCAATATGATTCCATGGTTGTTTTGATTTTGTAATACCCTCTTCCCAAGAATAATGTGGAAGAGGCTCGTCAATATGAGGGTCGTATGATAGATTTCTTTCAAATCCATGAAGGTTATCTTGTCCTATAAGATGCATTTTGCCGCTAAGGACTGCTTCATATCCATTATTTCGTAATATGTATGGCCAAGTAATTTTATCTGAAGGCATGGGTTTTGTATTATCCCATATTTCATTATTAGAAACATATTGACCTGTCATAAAGGAGGCTCTTGAAGGAACACATAAGGGTGAATTACAAACATTATTTATGAAAGTCATACCTTGCTTAGCTATTTTATCCATATTTGGAGTTTTTATAATAGGGTGCCCATAAACAGAGGAATACTGAGCAGAGTGTTCATCCGACATAATTATTAGAAAATTGGGCTTATTCATGTTTNTATAATATAAAATTTGATGTATTAAATAAANAACTCAAACATTAGGGTTTGAGTTATTTATTTATTAACAAGGAGGATTGTTACTAGAGTTTAATTTTTCGGATGAGATTCTCTACGCTTATATAGTAGTGGAGATGTAGAATATACCTCTGATACGTCTGTATTGTGATTAGATACGTAATCTCCTAACAATTTACCTTGTTCAATTTCTTCAAAAGAAGCTATGTATGTGTAAACAAAATTTTTAAAGTTTTTCAATGCTTTTGACATTTATTATTTTAGTCCTTTCATAATTATAAATGCATAATTTTATTATACACNATAAAAAGAAGAANTTATACGAAATTCGTTTTTATATCGTGTAATTTAACATTTTATTAANAATATACNAAATATTATAAGTTNTAAATACGAATTTCGTACTAAGNGATGAGAAATGTAGTGGTATTAATTATAAGTTTAGGAAAATAGTACTAATACCATAAAATTGATGTGTAACTTGTACCTACGGCTAAATCAGAAAAGAGTATTGTTCCTAAAAAAATACTTCCAATGCCAAGAATGCTAGTTATAATTTTTAATAATTTTGGTGAACTTATTTGTTTNAGCGGAACAAATAAAATTATAGTAACAAAACTCATAGAAAGTATTGTTCCAATTGAGAAAGAAAAAAGAAATATTATTCCGTTGAAAAAGTTACTATGACTTGGAAGTAAGGTTACCATTAATGCTCCAGTGCCAGCTAAACCGTGAAGAACACCAATCAAAAATGATTTAGGCCTAATAAAAGGTAGCATGCNAATTAAGTAATGATTATCTTCGTGATTGTTTATTTTTCTTTCATTTATATTGTGAGAAGTGTGTAATGAAGTATTTACATNAGAGTGGGTATGAAATTGGTTTTTATTACGAAAATTTCTAATAATAATTTGTAATCCAAGAAATATAAGCACAATTGCTACTAGCAATTCAAAAAAACTAGATAGATTATTTATTTGGTCTAAAATTTGATTTTTTAATAATAAAACTACTGAACCTAATATTATTAAAGGTATTGAATGGCCTAATCCCCATGATATACCAACCCAAATTGTATTAACTATTTTATTCTTATCATTCTTTATGGTTGAGATTGCTATCACATGATCACCTTCAAGTGCATGCTTGAANCCTATTAATATGCCTAATAAAANGGCAGATGTGAATGTNAGATTATTTTCTAGGTTCATAGTTATTCTAAATTTATGAATTTAATTTTATATTATTAGTATAAAAAATATAAACTAATTGGAGTCAAAAATTAATGAAAAGTTTAAAAATTCTTGTTTTGCCAGGTGATGGTATTGGTCCAGAGATCGTTGAAAGTCTAAAAAAAATAATTTTTTTCATAGATGATTCATTCAAACTAAACTTTAAATTAAAAACCTTAGATATAGGTTTCAAATCATTGGAAGAACAAGGTACAACCTTACCACCGNATGTTTTAAAAATGGCTCGAAATTCTGATGGAGTTATACTTGGTCCAGTTTCCCACCTAGATTATCCTATGCCCGAAAATGGGGGGGTTAATCCTTCAGGTGAAATAGTTACTAAGTTAGATTTATATGCTAATTTACGTCCAGCTAAATCTAGAAAAGGAATTCCAACTAAAAATGGTAAATCAATAAACCTTTTGATTGTAAGACAAAGGACAGAAGGTTTTTACCCAGATAGAAATATGTACTTAGGCTCAGGAGAATATATGCCTACTGTTGATATGGCTTTGTCTACTCGAAAAATAACTAGATTTGAATCAGAAAGAATAGCGAAAGTTGCTTTTGAGCAGGCTTCAATTAGAAATAAAAAAGTTACAGCAGTCCATAAAGCGAATGTTTTTAGAATATCTGACGGATTATTTCTTGACTCAGTAAGAAATATTAGTAAGGACTATCCTGATATCGATTATAATGAGGAACTTGTTGACGCTACTGCTGCAAATTTGATTAGAAATTCGGATGATTATGATGTAATTGTTACTACTAACATGTTTGGAGATATTCTATCAGATGAAGCTTCTGAGATTTCAGGAAGTTTAGGTATAGCACCAGGTATTAATTTTGGTGAAAAATTAATTGTAGCTCAAGCGCAGCATGGATCCGCCCCAGATATAGCAGGTAAAAATATTGCTAACCCTTCTTCACTTATACTATCTTTTAGTATGATGTTATCTTGGATTGGATACAAGAAAAAGAATAATTCCTTAATTAATTGCTCTCAATTAATTGATAAATCATTAGATTCAATTTTATCTGATATAAATTTACGAACAAAAGACTTAGGTGGAAAACTTTCTACAAATGAGTTTACTAAAAATTTAATTAGTGTTATATCTAATAATATAAATAAATAAATTTTATTTAATATTTCTGAAACATAAATTTAATTATTATGAAATAANTAAGGGATAAAATAATAATTANAAGTAAACNTTTAGGAGNAAAAAATGGTAAAAATTGAAGCAATTATTAGACCGGAAAAAATGAATNCAGTTATTGATGCTGTAACTGAAGCNGGATCAACNGGATATCATGTAGTAAATGTTACAGGTAAAGGAACCCANCAGGGGGTTGANGTNATGACNGGNAGAGGGACNACAATGACAACAAGNNCNGCNTTGCCTAAAACTTTGNTTTCACTNGTNGTTGATGACGATAAAAAAGATNCNNTTGTAAAAGCTATTATAGAATCTGCTAAATCTGGTGAAAATGGNNAGATTGGAGATGGTAAAATATTTGTTTCTCCTATTTCAGAAGTTATAAGAGTGCGAACTGGTGAAACAAACGAGTCAGCACTTTAGAGTTATATTTGTTTATACTAATTCCTCCTTCAGAAGGTAAAAACTCATCTAGTGATAATGAATATTTTTCCCTTGATTCTTTGTCGTATGATTTCTTAAATAAAAAAAGGTCACAAATTATAGATTATTTAAGAGATAATAATTTATCCAAAGATATTTATCTTAAAACTATTGGAATTTCAAATCATAACTATGAAAAAATAAGTACGATGAATTCCAAAATTGAGACATCTCAGGTTGTTTCTTCTATTTCACGGTATACTGGTGTTCTGTATGATTATCTTGATTATCCGTCATTAGATGCAAAAGCAAAAAGTTTACTTGATGAATCATTAATTATTTTTTCAGGATTATTTGGGCTACTTCGTACTCAAGATAAAATACCTAACTATAAGTTAAAAATAGCAACAAAATTAATTGGTGGGATTAAGTTATCTAAATTTTGGAAAGATGAAATAACAAAAGTTCTAAAAAATGTATTGGAAAATCAAATAGTGCTTAATTTTTTACCCGTAGAATTTAATAATGCTTTTGATTCAAAAGTTATTGATTATAAGTATGAACTAACCTTTTCATTCAAACAAGAAAATAATAATGGTGAACTTAAATCTATTACCCATTGGAGTAAAGCTCTAAGAGGTTCATTGATAAGGTATTTGCTAAATAATGTTACTGATNTTAACTCTATTGATGAAGTAATTTCAATATCAAAATTATTCACAAATAACTCTGATTATGAATATTCAGAAAAATTATCAAAATTTAATAGATCCAAATGTGAGATAATGTATATTAATAAACATGATAAATAAAAATTTTTATTTAATGATTAAAAATAGTACATATTTTTTAGCGATAGGTATCTTTTGTTTCTTAATATCCTGTTCGTCTTCCGATTCAAGTATAAGTGAAACTAACGAAAATAAAGACGATAAANCACAAACCTTACAGCCAACAGTTTTAGTTTTGCCAACTAACACCCCTGTTGNANNAAAGATAACAAAAATTCCAACAGCTATACCATTGCCATCTCCTACTGCAACGTCTACTCCTGTCGCTACAGCTACTCCACTGCCTACTCCAATCCCACCAATGCCCTCTCCTACTCCAACTGCCTTGCCNTTGCCTACATCAACTCCATTTCCAACTANCACCCCAATGCCTACTGCTACTATGACACCTATTCCAACACCAACACCAATAATTCTTAATAATTTAGAAAGATTTGTTTTTAATACAAATGCTGAACATTTTGCTTCGAACCATGATATTTATACTATGCATTTGAATTCAGAAAATATTAAAAAACTTACTGATAATTATCAAGATGATATTAATCCTAAATGGTCTCCTAATGGTCAAAAAATAGTATTTGAGTCTAAAAGAGATTCAACTTTTTGGCAATTATGGTCTATGAATTCCGATGGCACAATGCAAATACCTTTGACTGGTNAAAATGAGCCAACTATGAGCCATGTTGATGCTAGTTTTTCAAATGATGGCAATTCAATAATATATTCAAATTTAGATAATAATGATTTATATGTAATGGATATAGANGGTTCAAACAAGAGGAGGTTGACATATACACCAATAGAAGAAAAATCTCCTAAAATAATCAACAATGANGAATATATTCTATTTCTGGGTGAAAATAGAATATACAAAATGGAACTGAATGGGATAGATACTTTTGACATAGTAAAAGATGATAATTTTCAACAAAATTATCAATATTTTTCTGTTTCAAATAATGAAAAATATATTGCTGCTATTTCAGAAGAGGATTCTTTATGGCTAATTGATATTGATGGATCAAATCCAAAGCCAATATCATATTTTGAAAACTTAACTGAATCAGGAACTCTTCATTGGTCAATCGACGATAAAGAAATTTTAGTTACAGTAAATGGTTCTATATGGAGTNTAAATTTTGAAACAAGAAAAAAAAGACAAATAACATTTGGCAATTCACAAAGAAAATTCGAAGAATCAGACCCCTTACCTGTATACAATGCCCAATGGGGGCCAGTTTATGTTGCTCCACCTNCAGCACCTTGGGTGAAATATGAATTAGAATTTAGTTCATATTCAGAAAGGAAAAAAAGAGTAAATACAGATAAATATAATGATTTGGCAGGTAAATTTGTTATACCAAATTGGCTAACTGAATCAAGCACAGGCTCTTCAATAGATGTTGGTTTCAGGGCTTTTATGCCATTTTCAATGACTTATATAGAAACTAAATTTCAAAGAACTCTTGACGGGGCAAAGGTTGTTGAAATTTCTAGAATTCATGAACCAACAGGTTATACTTACTGGAAATATCCCATAAATCTCAAAGCGGAAACTCCCGATGTTTATGGAATTACAGACTTTAGACTTTCAGTTGTAGGTAATCAATTGTTACTTATTACGGATGGGGAAACTCATATTATTCAAGGAACTCCAATAGATTTTACTNCTGAATATTTTAAGGATATAGAATATTTTACAAATAAAGATCAACTATATTTATATCCGCCTTCAGACGAAGATAAAGAAGAAAATTTAATAATAGATAGGGTAACTTTATGGCATGGTAAAGAAGTTNTAATACCTTAATATTGCCATTAGTTTTGAACTAAATATTTGACATGAAAACAAAATTCNAATAATCTNTAAATGTTAACTTACAAACGAATAACATGGAGGATTACATGTTTTCAAGTGATATCAACGTCGTTGATTTTTCGTTTTGGATAGTCACAGCTTCTATGGCTGCTGCAACTTTATTTTTCATTTTAGAAAGATTTGAAGTAAATCCAAAATGGAAGACTTCTCTTACAGTAGCTGCTTTAATTACCGGTATAGCTTTTTGGCATTACCTAAGAATGAGCAGTGTCTGGATAGATACAGGTACAAGCCCTACAGTTTACAGGTATATAGATTGGTTCATTACTGTTCCTTTACAGATAGTTGAATTTTATCTAATACTAGTTGCCGTAACCGTGGTAAAACCTAGATTGTTTTGGCAACTTCTTGTTGCTTCTTTAGTTATGCTCTTAGGAGGATTTTACGGAGAAGCCAACATTGGAAGTGATTCAAAAGAAATTATTGGTTTTGTTGTAGGTATGGCTGGCTGGGCATACATTATGTATCTTATCTTTTTCGGTGACGCCAAAGAAGCTAATGACGCTAGCGGTAACCCTGCTGGACAATTAGCATTCAGAACATTGAGGTATATTGTAACCATAGGTTGGGCGATTTATCCAATAGGATACTTGTTAGTTTACATCATTGGAGATTCCCCTTTTGGTGAGGGTGATTTGAATTTGATTTATAACTTAGCAGATTTGGTTAATAAAGTAGCATTCGGACTAGTTATATGGTACGCAGCTACAACCGACAAAGGTGCTGTAGTCTCTGCTGCTGCTTCTGTAGCAAAAAAAGCAGTTTCTTCAACACGAAAGAGATCTACTACTAGAAGAACTTCTACAAGAAGAACTACTTCTAGAAGACGATCATAAAGATTGAATAAAAATAAAAGCATGTTACAGTTTACTGTGACATGTTTTTATTTAAGAGTAATATGAGTTTCATAAGTATAAAAAATTTATCAAAATCATATGGGGATAGAGAAATCATATCAAATTTATCTTTTTCCTTAGAGAAAGGTGATAAATTATCAATTATTGGCCCTTCAGGATCAGGAAAAACAACTTTATTAAGATTATTATTAGGGATTGAAACATTTGATTCGGGAGAAATAATAATAAATCATAAGGTTTTTGATATAAAAAAAGAAAAAAAATTTCCTGTAGATAAGATTGGTATGGTTTTCCAAGGACATCATTTATTTCCTCACATGAATGTAGTTGAAAATGTTACACTTGCATTAAAATTAGTAAAAAAATTTAATAAACAATTAGCTATAGAAAAAGCTGATAACGCATTATCAAAAGTCAAAATTTCAAAAACTTTGTATGGTAAGTTACCAAAAGATTTATCTGGAGGTGAAAAGCAAAGAGTTGCTATAGCAAGAATGTTGGTTCTGGAACCTGAAATTATGCTATTCGATGAACCTACAGCATCTTTAGATCCTGAATTGATTAGTGAAGTTTTAGAAATAATGAACTCGCTCACAAAGATTAATAAAACTATGATATTTGTAACTCATGAAATAAATTTTGCTAAAAAAATTTCTACTAAAATTGCATACTTAGATAATGGTGATTTTTTGGAAATTGATACTCCTGAAAAAATAATACATACTCCACAATCCGAGAAACTTAAAAGTTTTTTATCAAAAATTTTATAATTTCTCGAAATTTAGTTGCCGCCATGCTTCATAGCATACTATAGATACTGAGTTTGATAGGTTTAAACTCCTATTATTTGGTTGCATTGGTATCAATATGTTATTGGGGATTTGTTTCACTATATAATCGGGTAAACCTAGATCCTCTTGACCAAATAGAAATGTATCATAGTTTTTATATACTTGATCAGTATATAAATTTTTAGATTTCGATGTTGTTGCAAAAATTCTATTTAAATTAATATTATTTATTTGTACGTATTCCTCTAAAGTGTCATATTCATGAACTAAACTAAAATCTAAGTAGTCTAGCCCTGCCCTCCTTAGATGCTTATTATCTAATTCGAATCCATATGGCCTTATTAAGTGTAGATTAGCTCCAATATTCACACAAAGTCGAATAATATTACCAGTATTATGTGGAATCAATGGTTTATAAAGTAATATATTTAGCATTAATTTTATATGTAATAAAATATCTAATCTACTGATGGTCTAGATAAAAAATATATAATTACAACCCAGCCAAAAATAGGAATTAGCCAAAGTAGTTGCCAAAATCCAGATCTATTTGTGTCGTGAAGTCGCCTAGAACCAAGTGCTAAGCTAGGAATAATTGTAACCAAACTCCAAACATTTTGAATGAGCCCTGTTTCAGGTGAATAAAATGCGTTTATAATACCAAATAAAATGCCCAGTAAAAAAATTAAAAGAAATGTAACCCAGTAATCTCTTCTATTAGTTCTTGTTTGAAAGTCAAAGTATTTATTGAAATATTCAGTGAGTAAAATTATCATTGTTATAAATTAAGTTAACCGTTTACATTTTTTATGATATATATATATATTTTAATTAGCAAGTAGAAATAATTATTCAAATTATATTGAACAATAATATACATGCAAAAAATAACATCATTAATCCCATTATTTTGCTTAATTTTGTGGGATTAATCATGCTTGAAATTTTATTTTGATTTTTTCCTAAAAGTATTGCAACAATGACATACCAAGACCCATCTATTGATGCTCCAAGTAAAGAAAGCGCAATTATGTAATACAAAGCTAAGTTTACGTCTATAAATGGTGAAAAAATAGCTATCATCCATATTAAAATCTTAGGATTAATTATAGATATAAGAAAACCTTCAGTAAAACTTAATCTGTCAAGATTTTTAATTTTATTTTCTTGTTTATATATAGGTTCTTTCCTTAAGAAGTTTATAGAAAAATATAATAAAAGTATAAGTCCTCCAATTTGTAGAAAATTAACAATATTTGGGAAAATTTGAAGGATTACTCTATATAAATTCATTACTGCAAAGCAATATAGGCCAAATCCAAGTCCATGCCCTAGTGCTGTTGAAATACCGCTTTTTGTTCCTTTACTTATTGTGTTTCTCGTAACTGTTAACAATGATGGTCCTGGGCTCATTGCTCCTATAATAAATACTAAAATTAATGGGATTAAAGTTTCAAATTTCATAAGTGTGTATCATTTTGAAGGATTTGTATATAAAAGTTATATTATCATATCTATCTAAAGGAATTGTTATTGTATTTAGGAGTTAAAAGGTTTACATTTAACGAAATTATATTGTAAATATTCAAATGCATAGAATATTTATTCTTCATTCAAGGAGGTTATGAATGAATTCAAAAAAAGTCTCTATGCTACTTATTGCAGGATTATTTATTTTTGCAATAATTTCAGCATGTGGAGGTAGTGGAAAAACCATTAAAGTTGGATTATTAAGTTCACAAACAGGTCCTATTGCTGTTTATGCACCGGGCTTTGAAGCAGCAGCTAATGTTGCAGTAGATGAGCTAAATGCAAGTGATGATGGAAACACGTATGAACTAATTATTGCCGATTCAGGTTGTGATGGAACACAAGCATCTACATCTGCTCAATCACTAATTGACTCAGGTGTGGTTGGTATAGTTGGTGCTGCATGTACGGGCGCTACATTAGGTGCAATTTCAGTTGCATCGGAAGCTGGTATTCCTATGGTTTCATATGCAAGTACTGGAGCTGCAATAACAAATGCACCAGATAACGGATACTTATTCCGAGTTGTGCCGAGTGATGGACAGCAATCTGACGCATTGTCACAAATTGTAAAAGATGCGGGTCATACAAGTCCTGCAGTAATTTATATGACTAATGACTATGGTACAGGTCTAGCTGAAAGCTTTAAAGAGTTTTATGGTGATGTATGTACATCAGTTGGGTATGATCCTGCTGAAGGTTCATATGACGCATCTAGCTTAGCTCAGGCTGTAGTTGATGGAAGTTGTGATTCTGTCGTACTTATGTCTTATGCTGATGATGGTGCTGCTATTATTGAAGCTCTAAAAGCTCAAGGGTTTTTAGGTGGTGTTTTTGGTGGTGATGGTATAGGTGATGCAGGTTTTATTGAAAAATTTACTGATGTTTCAGCAGTTACAGGTGTTGTTGCTACAAAGCCAAGACCTGGTGAAGATTCTTCAGCAAAGTCAACTTTTGAATCAGCATATAAAGCTTCGGGAGGAGATCCAGGTGGTATTTATACTCACTCAACTTATGATGCTGTAAACATTATCGCTAAAGCAGCTTCTGCAGACAGTGATGATGACTTAAGAGATGATATAAAGTCAATTGGTACAAACTATGACGGAGCTAGCGGTAATCATACATTTGATGCTAATGGTGACGTTTTAGGTACGGGATACGAAGTATGTCATTTTGATCCAGAATTTCATTGTGAAAAAGTATGGACTCAAGATGGTGGTCTTAAATAATTAATGACAAAATTATATATTACGGTTCATAATTTATATATGAACCGTAATTTATTTTAATAAATTGACAACAATTAATCTCCAAAGATACTTAGAAAATACAAAAATATTTGTACTGAAAAATCGTTTATACATACTACTTTTATTTTTGTTTTTTGATAGTTTTTATGGGCTTAGATTTAATTCCGGTATTTTTTCAATTGGAAATATTATTTCTGGAGATTTACTCTGGATAATTCAAATTTTTCAGTCTTTTTTTTCTGCATTAACAATAATTTATTATAGATATAAGGTATTAACTGGACTTTCAGGAAATTTACTACTTTTTTTTACACCAATTATATTATTTATTATTGTTATTTTTGCAGTAGACAATCTTTTAAAATTTAACGAGCATCAAGCAGTTTTCAACTTTAATATTTCATCTATTTTTTTTAGTTCTCTTTATTGGTCAGCAGCATATTTATCTGTTGCAGTAGGTTTAACTATAACTTATAAAGTCCAAAGGTTTGGAAACTTTGCTCAGGCAGAAATGATGCTGATTGGTTCTTACGTAGCTTTAATTTTAATGTGGTCTGATAGATTTTACCCTCTTTCTTCAGCTGAAAGTGATGGTAAATTAGACTTCTCATTAATTATTTATGCATCAATTTGTGCTTTTATAATAACTGGGTTATTTGGATTGATTATAGACAAATTAGTTTATAAGCCCTTAAGGCAAAAATTTGCTTCTCCTCAAGTTTTAATGATCACTTCTTTAGGTGTCGCAATGTTGATTAGAGCCATATTGTATATAAGATTTTCTGCGAAAACTTTTAGGTTCATTCCGGATAAAGATTGGAAGCTACTTGAATCAAATATATATGTACCAACATTTAGAATAGATTTATTTATTGGTAAAATTGAATCTTCGAATTTTCTATTTTTAGGTAATATTAATAATTATGGTATAACTTATACTAAGTTGGCACTTGTTTTAGGTGTTTTTATAACTGTTTTGGCCATAGTACTTATAATTAAGAAGAGTATTATTGGGAAAAAGATGCTCGCTGTTGCTGACAATCCAGATTTAGCATCAACCTCAGGTATCAATATAGAGAATATTTACTCATTTAGTTCGTTTATTTCTTCTGGTATTGCAGGCTTAGGTGGAGCCTTATTGGCTACCATACTCCCTATAAATCCAGAATTAGGTATATCTTTGTTACTTCCTGCTTTTGCAGTAATTGTATTGGGGTCTTTAGGGTCAATTTCAGGGGTTATAATTGCTTCTGTAATTATTGGTGCTATTAGAGCATTTTCAGAACCAATATTAATAGGATTGGGTAATGCNCTTGACAGGCCTACTGCTACTGGTTTAGCTGAAGTTATGCCATTTNTTTTTCTTATAGGAGTATTGATATTTTTACCTCAAGGTTTAGGTAANGCTATACATAAATGGAATGTAAATAGNCAAAGAAATAATATAAGTAAANGGAATGCTAANTTTCAAAAACATNNAGAAAAANGTATNAGTACAAAAAANTTAAATATTAAAATTCCTGATTTTTCAATATTATTCAAAATCCCGATTNCCATACTAANTANCACAAACAAAGTAACTTTTTTATTTGTNAANACACGACAAGTNCAATTNTTCAGAATTCCAGGTNNATTTAAAAAAATAAANATNTTTGAATTTAATGGTTCTTGGAAGTCGTTTTTATTTNTTTTATTTGTTTTGCTNATTATTGTNATATTGTTACCTAGTGTTAGTAACTTAACCAAAGTAATGCAAGTAGCCAGAATTTTTACATTATTAGGAATATTTACTTTATTGTCTTTATCACTAAATTTACACACAGGTTACACAGGGATGACAAATTTTGGAGTGATTTTTTTTGCNGCTATTGGAGCCGTNATAGTAGGTTTNTTAACGTCTCCGNTTGCAACAAATGGATATGGATGGGGTGNCTTTGAAGCTTCAATATTTGCTGTANTTATTTCATTTATAATTGGNGTNTTTATTGCTTTTCCTACTGCTCGCTTGAGGATAGATTATTTTGCAATCGTNACNATCTCACTTGGTGAAATTTTACGTATTGCCCTCCAGGCAGAACCATTACTTAGAGCAGGTACGGTAACATCTGGTATTGGAATATCTAATTATGAATTACCTTTTAAGAACTGGTGGAATTCTGGTATTTCATCCAGTATNGGTGATGTTTTNGGTCTNCCAGGAAATGCNCCNTATATACTTCTNCTNTCTATAATGTCTNTATTNTCNATGNTTNTTATTTGGTGGGTTCTATCATTATTNCTATATTCTCCTTGGGGTAGAATATTAAAATCTATAAGAGAAGATGAAGAAGTTAGTTTACATCATGGNAATAATGTNTTGATGCATAAAGCGATCAGTCTTGGTTTAGGNGCATCTATCGCAGCATTTGGAGGNATATTATGGGCATGGTTAAATACTGCGATTTGGCCAGATTTTCTTAATCCTGTAAGATCAACTTTTTTGGTATGGGCTGCATTTATCTTAGGTGGTAGAGGTAATAATAGAGGCATGTTTATTGGAGCATTTATTATTGTAATTATAGAGTTTATTTTTAATGTAATGATAGTTTCCAGAACTAATACAGATATTTTCTTACATTCTATAACAGGATTTTTAGACTCTGTATTTAGATGGGTAATAGTTGATATTGGTGGGATTATNTGGTCTGATTTATCAATTTCTGAATCATTTTTAAATGGTAAAATAATTTTGGAATTATCATATTTTAAGCTTTTCTTAATAGGATTGCTAATAATAGTAATATTGAGGTTGCTTCCGAAAGGAATTATGCCAGAAATACCTTATCAGCCCAATAAAAAGGATAATTTCAATGAAAAATAAAAACCCAATAGAAATAAATAATTTGTCTCATAATTTTGGGGGAATTCAAGCAATTAATAATATTTCTTTCAAGATAAACAGTGGTGAATTAGTTGGTCTTATTGGTCCTAATGGTTGTGGTAAATCAACAACATTTAACTGTCTTTCTGGTTTAGTTAAACCAGCTGAGGGTAGTATTTTTATAAATGGAGTCAATATTAAAAATTACAGACCAGATCAAATTCAAAAACTTGGAATGACAAGAACTTTTCAGCATACACGTTTATGGAAAGAAATGACCGTNATTGAAAATATACTTGTTTCAGAAAACAATCAATTTTCACCAAATCTTCTCAAGTCTTTGTTAATGCCTAATTCAAGNTCAAAAGAACAAAAAAGAATAAATAAAGCTTTTGAAATATTAGAAATTTTAGGTGTATCAAAAGTTGCTCATAATTTAGCAGGAAATATTTCAGGNGGTCAAAGTAAACTAGTGGATATAGCTCGAGCTATGATGAGTGAACCAGATATAATTTTATTAGACGAGCCAGTTGCGGGTGTTGCTAATGATTTAGCTGAAAAAATATTTTTATATTTAAGAAATTTAGTTACTAATACAAATACGACTATTCTTGTTATAGAACATAATATGGATTTTATATTAAGAGCTGCTGTTGATAAGATAATTGTAATGAACATGGGAGAAATACTTATGGAAGGATCCTCAAATGAGGTAAGAAAAAATAAATCTGTAGCAGAGGCATACTTGGGGTCATAGTATGGATAAAATTTTAGATGTTAAAAACTTAAAAAGTGGTTATGGTAATATTCAAATTCTTAANGGAGTAGATTTGTACGTAGAAAAAAANGAATTTGTTACTATTATNGGNCCTAATGGTTGTGGNAAATCTACATTTATAAAAACTATATTTGGTNTATGTAATTATTTTTCTGGTGAAGTCTTTTTTCAAGGTGATGCTATAACTAATATTAGGTCTGATTTATTGATATCAAAGGGAATTTCTTATGTCCCGCAGGTAAATAACGTTTTTTCATCTTTATCAGTCTACGAAAATTTACAAATTGGTAGTTTGCTCTTAGATAAAAATGAATTTTATAATAAATTGGAATATATATATGACTTATTTCCTGACCTATACATAAGATCATCGGATATGGCTGAATCTTTATCTGGCGGTGAAAGACAAATGCTAGCAATATCAAGGGCTCTTTTGTCAGAACCAAAATTTCTACTGCTAGATGAGCCTACTGCTGCTTTATCACCAAAGTTTCAAAAAATAATCATAAATAAGATTTCTGATCTTAGAGATTCAGGAATAACAATTTTAATAGTTGAGCAAAATGCCAAATTATCACTTGCGTCTTCTGATAGAGGATATATATTTTCAAATGGAAAAGTTGTTTTAAATTCNAAAGCATCTAAAATTCTTAAAGAAGATAATATTAGNGAATATTTTTTAGGTAAAATTAAATCATAGTATTATGATTATGTTTTTATAGTGATAAAATACAAATAGGAGATATTTCTTGTCATATAAATATAATGAAAAAATAGAAAAATTAAGTAATGTTGTTTTTATAGCTGCTTGGTCTGGATGGTCAGATGCTGCTGAATCTGCTACTAAATCTATAAAAGAAATAATAAATCAAACTAATGCAAAAAAATTTGCATCTATTGACCCTGAAGAGTATTATTTATACTCTGAAAATCGCCCTTATGTTTCAAACTCAAATAATGGTGANAGAAAATTGTCATGGCCTAAAAATGAATTTTATTACCTCAAATCTAAAGGTAAAAATGATATAATTTTTTTTCTTGGTACTGAGCCTAATCTGAAATGGAATGAATATACGAAATTAATAATGGAAATTATAAGAAAAAATTCAACAGAATTAATAATAAATGTAGGCTCTTTACTTAGTTCGGTCCCACATACACGTCCAACAAGAGTTACAGCATCAATGTTATCAAATGATAAAAATTATTTAAGAAAATTTAATTATCCGCAACCAAATTATGAAGGCCCCGCAGGTATCACTTCTGTGTTATCAGATTATTGTTCTAATGAAAACATACCTTCAATTAGTATTTGGGGACACGCACCGCACTACTTACAAATACCTCATAATCCAACTTTAACATTAAATATCTTGAAAGAAATTTCTAAAATAATAGATATTGAAATTGATTATAGTGACATCCAAAAAGATTCACAAAACTTTAATGATAACTTGAAAAATGCTTTGTCTGATCAAAACGACATTCAAAAATATGTAGAAAAACTTGAAGAGAGGTATGATTCAGAGGAAGAAGTGAAATTAAATCCAGAACCGAAGATAATTATTGATGAGTTAGAAAATTTTTTACGAGATCAAAGAGGNCAATAAATTTTACCCTTGGTTAAAAAATATAATGAAAGGATATAAATGATTAATATTACAATAATTGGGCTTGGCCCNTTAGGGACCTCAATTGGTTTCGCAATGAAAAAATACTGTAATAATTTAGGTACAATTATTGGTTATGATTTATCTAATAAAAATCAAGATTATGCAAAAAAAAATCAAGCTATTGATAAAACAGAATGGAATATCAAAAATGCAGTTTCTCAATCGGACTTAATTTTTATATGTGTACCTACAGGTAAAGTTTTTGAAGTACTAAGTGATATTAGTGATTCAACAAAATCAGGTGCAATTATATGTGATACTTCTACTGCAAAAAGAGCATGCATTAACTGGGTTGATAAACTATTTANACATAATACTTCATATGTTGGAATAAATCCTCTTACAAATGCCTCATTGAAAACTCAAAATGATTCTTCTCCAGATGCATTTTATGGTGCAAAATGCGCTGTTGTATTAGGGGCTAATGCTACTAAAGATTCTATCGAAATTATATCGAATATTATTGAGTCATTTGGTTCAAAACTATTATTTATGGACCCAGATGAACATGACTCATTTGCAGTTGCTACCTCAACATTGCCATCCATGATTGCCGCAGCAATGATTAATGCTGTAAGTGAATCTCCTGCATGGCCAGAGATAAGTAACTTCGTTGGCTCAAATTTTGATTCATCGACAATTTCAGCAAGTTTTGATCCTGCATCGACCCAAGGAGCTGCGTTAGTTAATCCAGATTTATTGATTCATTGGATTGATCAGGTACAAGCTCATCTCACTCATATGAAATCTTCATTGAATGATATTGAAGATCGACACTCCCATGAAGGAAAACTTGCTGATAGTTTAGTTAATGCTTGGGAACAACGTCTTAGGTTGGAAATTGGTATTGCTGATAAAAGAGATGAAAAATATAAACGTGAACCATTGCCAACTTCTTCTGAAAGTATGATGGGGCTATTTTTTGGAAATAAAGTTGCCTCGGCTATGTCTGGTAAAGATGATAAGTATGAAGATAATAACTATGATAGGCGAAAGTTAAAATAAATTGTCAATAACCGTAAAAAAAGCGAACGAAATTCGAGGAGAAATAAATATTCCAGGAGATAAATCTATATCTCATAGAGCTGTAATTTTTAATTCAATGGGTGATTCAAAAAAAATTTCTATCAGAAATTTTTTACCAGGGGAAGATTGTTATTCAACAATAAATATCATGAGGCAGTTAGGTGCTGAAATAAGTGTTGAAGATGATAAAAATAATAATCCTATTATCATAGTCAAAGGAGTTGGTCTTAATGGATTTCATGAACCATCAGAAATCCTTAATTGTGGTAATAGCGGTACAACGACAAGGCTTATATCTGGCGCTTTGGCTGGGAGAGATTTTATCTCCATTTTATCTGGGGATAAATCATTAAATTCAAGGCCAATGGGAAGAATTATTCAGCCATTATCAGAAATGGGTGCAAAAATATTTGCTCGAAAAAATAATAGTTATGCACCATTAGTTTTTACTGGAGGACAACTTAGTTCTATTAGTTATAAAATGAAAGTAGCATCAGCTCAAATAAAGTCTTGTATTATTATTGCAGCACTTAGGGCACAAGGAAGAACAAAAATTTCACAAACTGCCCTATCTCGAGACCATACTGAAAGAATGCTTTTGGCTATGGGAGGAAATGTTTCTCAAGAACAACTAGATATATACGTTGAACCCTCTGAGCTTAGTTCAATAGATGTTGAAGTTCCAGGGGATATAAGTAGTGCTGCATTTTGGATGATTGCTGGAATTTGTCATCCAAATTCTGAGCTTTTATTGAAAAATGTAGGAATAAATAATACTAGAAATGGAATAATCACAATTCTAAAAAAAATGAATGCAAATATTCAAATATTAAATAAAAGAGATATAGCAGGTGAACCTATTGCCGATATTTATGTGAAGACAAGTGAGTTAAAAGCAACCGAAATTTCAGGAGATATAATTCCTTTATTAATTGATGAAATTCCTATAATTGCACTAGCTGCTTCTTTTGCAGAAGGTATAACACATATAAAAAATGCTGAAGAACTTAGAGTAAAAGAATCTGACAGAATAGCAACGACTGTGAATTTTCTTAAGTCATGTGGTGTTGAAATTCAGTCAACAAAAGATGGTATGATAATCACAGGAAACCCAGACTATNTTCTTAAGTATGGATCTTTTTCTAGTCAGATGGATCACAGGATAACTATGACAATGGCTATTGCAGGATTATTATCATCGGAAGGTGTAAATATAATTGATGGTGAAACAGCTAACGTTTCATATCCAAATTTTTGGGAGACTGCGAAAAAATTAGGTGCAAAAATTGAGTAAAAAATCATTGTTAGTAGTCATATCAGGCCCATCTGGAGTAGGTAAAGATGTGATAATTGATGAAATGATCAAGCAAAATCCTAGNGAATATCACTTTACTATTACCGCAACTACAAGAAAACCTAGAGATAATGAAAAAAATGGTATTAACCACTATTTTTTATCAATCAATGAGTTCACTTCTATGATTGATAATGGTGAGTTGTTGGAATGGGCAAAAGTTTATGGGAATTATTACGGTGTTCCAAAAAAACAGGTAAATGATGCATTAAATGGCGGTAACCATGTCATAATAAGAGTTGACGTTCAAGGTGCAAAAAGAATTAAGTCTATAATGCCTGAATCTGTCTTGATTTTTATCCATCCTCCTAGNCTAGATATATTAAGAAATCATCTTATTAGAAGAGGTGTTAATTCTGAAAATGATATGGTAATAAGATTAGCTGAAGCAGAAAATGAAATTCCACAATCNAAAACCTTTGATTATTCTATTATAAATGAGGAGAATAAACTTATAGAAACTGTAGACAAAATTTATAAAATAATTTCTATAAAATCAGNTGAATAATTTTATTTCATATTTTTGACAGTAATTTTTTCGAACTCGTTATTTTGAATACTTAAGTATTTTTGGATTGAATATTTTCTTTTATACGATTCTATAATTTGTTTTTGCAAATGTAAGTTTGTCATAATATCAACAATCGAACCGGCAATGATTTTTGCTGGATTAAAAATACCTAGTTCATTATTAGTAACGACAAAATTTNCTGAATGAGGCTCTCCCTCAGCCGAATGAAAAAGCGGGTGCACTACTGGCATTAGAGTGCTTATATCACCCATATCAGTTGAACCGCCACTTTGGGAATCATCTGAGATATGGTTGATTTTTTTTTCATCATAAAATACTAAAGCATTATCCTTGATTATACTTATAAGATTTGAATCCTGAATTAAGGGGTGATAACCAGGAAACTTTTCTATTAATAAGTCGCATCCTACAGCTTTGGCGCTACCTATATAACTTCTAAATATGTTTTGGGTTATATTTTTTAATTTATCGAAATNTTTTACTCTTATTTTACCTTCATAAAAAGTTTTGTTTGGTACTGTATTTATAGAATTATTATCATTAGAATAAACTCCGTGNATCCTAACATTATCATTTGAGTCAAAATTTATTCGTTTATTATTGATTGATAAATTTGAAAGATAAGCTGCTTGAGAGGAATTAATTCCTTTATCAGGATACCCACCAGCATGAGATGACTTTCCATAAAAAGTAGCTCTATGAACTTGATTAGCGTTAGTTTTGCCGCCCAAGCTAACTTTATAAATTTTATTTAGAGGTGCACTATGAGTCATTATAGCCAGGGAAACTTCATCAAATGTTCCAAGTGAAATAAGATCCTGTTTGCCTGAAAGAAAAGAAATTTTATTGTTTTCGTATAAGGCAATACGGTTATTAATATCAATTAGTTCTTCAGCAGGAGTAAAAATAAATTTTATAGAACCATTAATTTGTCTAATAAAATCAGAATTACATAAAGTAATAATAATTGCTANCAAAATAGCACTTTGAGTATGATGCCCACATGCATGTGCAGCTTTATTTTGAATATTATAAAAAGGGTGACCGGGAACTGTTAATCCATCTAATTCAGCGATAACCGCAATAGTAGGGCCAGGATTGATGCCAGAAAATTTGATTTCTANGCCTGTAGTTGAGATTTTTTTTGGTTTTAACCCAAGATTATAAAGGATATTGTAAATATATTCCGATGACTTAAATTCAAAAAAACCAAGTTCAGAATTTTTGTTTAAGAAATTTGCATAAGTAATTACTTGATTTTTATGAGAATCAATTATATTGTAAAATTGCGATTTTATTTCTGTTCTATTCATAATTTTCTATAAAATTAAAATTTTTATTAGAGTTCATATTAGATAAGTGTAGATAATATTCATCGTAGCTTAATATAGCATATGACTTTTTTTTAATTTTTGTATAAATTGAATTTTTGCTATTAAGTAAGTCGATAATTGTCATTCCTAAAGATTGAGGAATAGTAAAATCATTTTGGGTAAAAGAAATATTCGCATTAATCGTAGTTGTTGGTAATATTAGTGACAAGTCATTCATTGGGTGTGGATCAGATAAAAATTTAGTTGATACATTATTTTTAGAAACAGAATTAATATTATGAATAAAAAGATTGTCTAGTTCATGATTACTGTGATAAGAAAAATTAGAATGGGAATTTTTTACATTAATTTCTATCTCTGATGCTATTGCTGCACCTTGAATACATGAATCTATCTTACTAGAATATTTTTCTAAATTAACATTGTTGCTGGTTGTAATTTTTGTATAGGATTTTAAGTGATTTTTAGGGGTGAAGTATCCATAACTATTTGTAACTTTTACGTCGTCTGAATCAAGAAATGTATCCCTGATAAAATTTATTGCGTTGTAGTAAAAATTATAAGATGAATCTAAAATATTTTTTGAATTGCCTAATGATTTAGATAAAAAGGTAATCTCTTTATTGATAGATCTCATGTTTTTTTCAATAAATATAAAATTATCTTTATTGATATTTGATGATAATGATATATTTATGGCCATATCCGGATTCTTTTTTTCAAAAAAACGAAAAATTTTTTTTTGATCATATAGATTTGATCTGAAATCAAGAGATGTAAAATTATTAGTAANAATAAAAAAAGATAAATTTCCAGGTATAAATTTAGATAAATTTTGGTTAGATATCGATGACGCTATTAGAGAAATGAGAAAAAATAATTTTTTATATTCTATGTGATTATATGAATTATCTATGTAAAAATTAATGAAAATTTTAGGTCCGTCTAAATTTAAATTTATATCAATAATAGCACTATTAGTAGAAATTTCATTCATCTTAACATTATTTTGTTCAGGTATAAAATTACTTAATAGTTGATTTGAACTTATGTTTTCAAAATTACTATTGTTAGATAGTATGCTTTTATTATTTGGATTATTTATAAGCTTAGAAAATATAGATTTTAATTCAGAGTTTTTCATGACTATTNTATTATTTCATGTAGATAATTTATGTTCATTGATTATTTAGTACGTATTTTAAAATAATTATTGGTAGAATGTTAGAATAATGAAAATTTTAATTTCTCCACAACAATTTAAAGAAAGCCTTACAGGGTCAAAAATAGCTGATTCTATGGAAAAAGGAATTTTAAAAGTATGGCCAAATTCAACAATAAAAAAAATACCTGTAGCTGATGGTGGTGACGGTACTTTAGAAACTTTAGTGTCTAATTCAAATGGAGAAATAAAGTCAACTATAGCTGATAATTCTAATTTCGAAAAAATTAAAACAGAATGGGGTGCTTTAGGTGATAAAAAAACTGCGGTAATTGAAGTAGCAAGAGTAATCGGGTTGTCAAAAATCTCAGTTAATAAAAGAAATGTTATGAAAGCATCATCATATGGGATTGGTTCTGTTTTTAAGGAAGCCTTAGATCAGGGATATAGGAGTTTTATTGTACCTGTTGGAGGTAGTGCTACAAATGATGGGGGCGCCGGGCTTTTACAAGCATTAGGGGTTTCATTGAAGAATAAATCAGGAAAAGAAATAGGTTATGGCGGACAAGAGCTTCAAAATCTTGAAAAAATTGATATTTCTGGTTTAGATGAAAGAATGCTCAATAGTAATATAATGGTTGCTTGTGATGTTAATAACCCACTATGTGGTCCTAGGGGCGCTAGTTCTATTTATGGCCCACAAAAAGGTGCAACTTTTGAACAAGTACAAATTCTTGACCAAGCTTTACTTAAATTTTCAGAAATTATTAAAAGAGATTTAGGTAAAGATGTTGCTGATATACCAGGAGCAGGGGCATCTGGTGGAATAGGTGCAGGTCTTATGGCATTTTTTTCATCAGAGCTAAGATTGGGGTCAGACATTGTCTTAGAAATATTAGGTATCGAAAAGCACATTGCAGAATCCGATTTAATTATTGTAGGAGAGGGTCAAGTTGATAGATCAACAGTTTTCAACAAGTCACCTGTAGCTGTTTCTAGAATTGCAAAAAAATATAATAAGCCTGTTATTTGTATAGCGGGCTCTTTGGGTGCAGGATTCAAAGAAGTTCATTCGCATGGAATTGATGCTGTTTTTTCATTACTTAATAGACCTATGTCACTACAAAGTGCAATGAATGATACCGCTAGATTAGTAGAGATAGCTACTGAGCAGGCATGTAGGTCAATTAGTATAAATGTCTAATTAACTAACATAGGTATAGTTTGTGGCCCTTCGGGAAGGACACATATTGAAGCATTAGGTGTTTTGATTAATAAATCTTCGATCAATTCTTCAATATTGTCAGTGTATGCTAAATGAGCATCGCTAACGTCTTTCTCATTTAATTTTGAATATAAATAAATTGTAGTTTGATTTTGTATTTGTGATTGAATTTGAAATTGCCATTGGTCAGGAATTCTTGTGTCATTATCTTTAATATATTTTAAAAAAGACTCAGGACTCTTGTGTGTTTTCAGTAATTTTTCATAATTACTGTTGTATGGAAAACCGTCTATACATTCTGATACGGATATAATAGAACCTCCTGGTTTGGTAATCTGTGCTGCGGCAGAAACTCCTTTTATTGATTGGTATATATTTTGATCTAATGGATAACCAGAATTAGAAGTGATAACAATGTCATATAATTTGTCAGTTGTTTGCATTGCATTTTTTTTTACATAATTACATGCTAATTTGTGTTCATCTTGAATATAACCAGAGAACACATTTGTTATTTGATTATATCTATTTAGTGTAAGATCAATTGAAAAATCTGGATTCACATAATTTGCAATTTCTACAATTTCTTCATGTATAGGATTGCCTGATATAATTCCCCATGTAGAATTTTTGTTAATTATCCTTTCATAATTATGAAGAGTTGTAATTGTATCAATGCCAGCTAGTCCTGGTGCGATCATTTTTGGTCCCCCAGAAAATCCTGCAAAAAAATGCGGTTCAACGAAACCAGTTGTAATCTTTAGATCACAATTCATCCATAATTTATTTAGTAAAATTGGAGTATTTTTACTAGTTTTACCTTCATAGCTTAATTCTTGAGATTGTTCAGAATTATGATTAACAATGGTAATCATAGATAATATATCATCATCAAACATTTCATTTATTTCTGATTGATTAGATTGTCTATGACTGCCAGTTGCAATAAACACAATAAGATTATTTTTTTGTATGCCATTACATTTTTCTATTATGGATCGTATAATTTCATTTCTTGGCTGCGCTCTAGTATGGTCGCAAACTGAAACACCAACAAGCATACCTTTTTTATATAATGCCTCTAATGGTTGAGAATTTATTGGATTAGAAGTTGAAATCATAATTTCTTTTAGTGGATTTTCTAAAGGATTAGTAACTAATGGTCGCAGTATTGTTGAATTTTTAGGTAAATTGACATGTAAGCCATTTTTCCCATAGTCAATTTTTATTTTCATAATAATTAAAATGCCTTTGGTGATAAAAAAATATTTATTGAAGTTTATACATAAAAGTTGATAAAATAATTATATAACAATTTTAATTTATTTTTTATGAATAAAGAAACATATGATGTAGTAATTATTGGAGCGGGAATAATTGGTTTAGCCACTGCTTTAAAATTACTTGCAAAAAAACCAAATATAAAATTAGGAATTATAGAAAAAGATTCCAAAGTTGGTCAACAGCAAAGTGGACACAACTCTGGGGTTATACACTCTGGCATTTATTATAAGCCTGGCTCTTTTAAAGCAAATTTTTGTGTTGCTGGCCGAAAAAGTATGACAGATTATTGCTTAGAAAATGAAATCCCAGTTTGGACCTGCGGAAAATTAATTGTTGCAACTGACGAAGCATCAGAAGCACGACTTGATGACCTAGAAGAACGTGGTAAAGCTAACAATGTAGAAGGATTAAGAATTGTAAACAAGGATGAGATAAAGGAAATCGAGCCTCATGTAAACGCTACAAAAGCATTATATGCACCCAAAACAGGGATTGTTGATTATACAAAGGTTTCTTATTCTTATTATGAAAAAATAATAAGTCTCTCTGGAGAATTTTTCTTATCTACAAAAGTAATAGGTTTTCAAAAAGATGGTGAAGTATCAATAATAAAAACTAATAATGGTGAAATTAAAACAAAAAATGTTATAAATTGTGCCGGCCTACATTCAGATATTATCGCAGAAACAATGGATGTTGATACAGATGTTAGAATTATTCCATTTAGAGGTGAGTATTATAAATTATCAAAAGATAGTGAACATTTAGTAAAGGGACTTATATACCCTGTCCCAGATCCAGCATTTCCATTTCTAGGGGTTCATTTGACTCAAACTATGAAAGGATGGGTAGAAGCAGGCCCAAATGCAGTTTTAGCGTGGAAAAAAGAAGGATATTCAAAAACAGATTTTTCAATTACAGACGCACTGAGAACTTTATCTTATAAGGGCTTTTGGAAACTTTCACTTAGAGACTGGAAAACTGGACTTTGGGAGATCAACAGGTCACTTAGAAAAAATGTTTTTCTAAATAGTCTAAGAAAACTAGTTCCAGAACTAAAATCAGAAGATCTCTCTGGCAAAGGTTCTGGAGTCAGAGCTCAAGCTGTAGATACTAATGGTAATCTAATTGATGATTTTAAGATTATAGAGTTAGAAAAAGCAATACATGTTCTAAATGCGCCATCTCCTGGAGCTACGGCATCATTAGTTATAGGTGAACATATTGCTAGTATTGCAGAAAATAATTTTAGTTTATAATGATTTGTTGATTCTTTCAACAAGTATATTTTTACCTACCGCTCCAACAATTTGATCAACAGGTTCTCCGTTTTTAAAAATCATTAATGTTGGTATGCTTCTTATACCATAATTTGTTGAAATACTAGGATTGCTGTCAACATCTACTTTTGCAAATGACATTTTTCCATCAAATTCTGTGGCTAATTCTTCAACAACAGGAGCAATCATTTTACATGGACCGCACCATTCTGCCCAAAAATCTACCAAAACAGGTATTTCTGAATCTAGTACTTGTTCTTTAAAACTTTGTTCTGTGACTTCTATTGGTTTAGACATTTTACCTCCCNATTAATCNGCTGCAANTGTNATTTTTTCATTAATTTTNANTGACTTAATTTGTCNGTAATTTAAAGAATCCATTTCTGGNGCCCAATCNGTATTACTCATTTTTTGCATTTTTGTAGCAAGTTCTCCAAATAAAGTAGTNTATCTNATTATACCTTGATAATCNGAATCTGTAGATATAATACCTGTAACAATCTCTTNATTTTTCTCNTCAAATAGNGTGANATTATCTCCGGAATTNANTTTNTATTTTTTAGCNTCTTTATTATGAATAGATATAGTGTTCANGTTNTCTATCCAATTCATGTTNTTTTTNTCTTTNTTGACTTTGATAATTATTTTCAGGAGCTGCNANTATTCTTCCAGGTACAAANAAAATAGTNTCTTTAGNTTCNGAATNANTNGANNTNTGATTGATATTANNTAAAGATAATTTGATATTTTTACTAAAAATAGGAAATGCCTCTTTNATAGAAGGGTCAATTGGTAACTTNANNCCATAATTNTCNATTTGATCTTTAGTAACTAATGAATAANTNGGAATAGTTTTTACTATATCATCAAAGATGTCNATTTTTGAGTATTNTGATAATTCTGAAAANCCCATATTTTCAGATATTCCTAATAATANATTTGTTGTAGAAATTTGTTCAAATTTAGGNTTTCGTGCTGGGTTTAATGACTGTATTCTTCTTTCTANGTTTGTTACAGTGGCTGNTTCTTCATCATAAGTAGTACTTGCTGAAACGATATTAGCAATTTTTGTATATGAATTATCAAAAGGAGAAGATACAAATAAGAAATCTAAATTTGACAATTCTGTAAACGCTTCAAACAAGGGACCTTTAGAGTTTGGAATACCGTCAGCAAACAATAATAAAGCCTTAATTTCCCCTTTATTAATTAATTCAGAAATATTATATATTGAGAAATTATCTTCGTTGGGGACAATACCCATGTTCCGGGCACCTAGTGTGTTTGCACCGCTATATAAAGGGTACAAACCACCATTTCCTTCCTCAAAGCCAGCCAAAATNAATAAATTTATAACCTCATTGCTAAGATTTTTAGCATCATTACTACTTAGGTTGTCATTTCCAAGGAGTATGGATAATGATCTGTCTCTAGTAAGTATTCTAGCAGCTGNACGTATATCATCTTCTGGGATATTAGAAAGTTCTGAAATCTTTGAAACATCATACTTCCAAACATTCCTTTTATATTCTTCAATTCCATTCACATTATTGACTAAGAAATCGTGATTTTCTAGTGATTCATCAATTATGACTCTTGAAATTGCAGAAATTAGAAGTGTTTCTGTTCCAGGTTTTGGATTTAACCAAAGAGTTGCCAGCCTTGTGAGTTCGGTTTGTCTCGAGTCAATAACTACTAAATNTGAACCATTTCGGACAGATTTTTTTAATGGAACTGCAAGCACGTTTTGTTCTTCAGTAGGGTTTCCATTTACAACTAAAAATGTTTTTGATTTTTCTAATAATGTAATGTCATTAGTTGANCCAGCTATACCAAATCTTTCTTCCATTACTGAAAGTAAAGAATTTCTCGTATTTAGACCTGAATCAACATTTTTAGTTTTNAAAATGGATTTTGCAAATTTAGAAATAAGGTATTGATCCTCATTTGAACCTCTAGGAGATGTGATAATTCCGATTTCATTTGGATCGTAGCTTTTTAATTTATCTGCTAATAATTTATAGAGCTCTTCTTGGGAAACCTTCTTTAATATACCCTTATCTCTTATATATGACTTTTTAAGTCTAGCTACGTGGTTTGGATAATCATAACCAAATTTACCTCGCATGCATGTCTGCCCTTCATTTGGAATTCCAGCTAAATCACCTTTAAATCTAATGATTTTTTCTAATTTATTAACTTCACCAATCATACTGCATCCTACCGGGCAGTTAGTACAGACAGTTTTAATATCTTTATTTGATTTTTCCCATTTATAAGATCTTTCGGTTAATGCACCTGTAGGACAAACATCTACACAAGTACCACAAAATTCACAACCTGATTCAAGTAAAGAAGAGCCATTTGAAGTGCCTACAAGAGAAACACCAGACCTTGAAGTTAAGGTTAAAGCATTTACAAATCTAATTTCATCACATACTCGAACGCATCTAGAGCAAACTATGCAGAGATTATAATCTCTGTCATAAAAAGGATCATCTGAATGTATAGGTAAATTTCTCCTGTGATAATTTANTGGAGTTCTTAGGTCTAGTTCAACACTCCTAACAGTGTCTTTAAGTTCACATCTTTCATTTTTTGGGCAAACAGTACACCTGTCAGTGACTGATACATGTCTTTGACAAATATCTTGGGGGCCACATAATTCTATTCTGTGACATGTAAGGCAGCCATGAGGGTGTTCAGCCATAAGAAGTTCAATAACATTTTTTCTTAATTGTCCTATTTCTTCATTATTTGTTATAACTTTTGAATCTGGCATAGGAGGAGTAGTACATGAGGCTACAGTCATAGTTCTACCATTAGCTGTTACTTCAACCATACAAGCTCTACAAGAACCTTGAGGTTTCATTTTTGGATAATAACAAAGGTAAGGTATGTATATATCTTGATCCATAGCAGCTTGAAGTATTGTTTGACCTGGCTTAGCTAATATTTCTTTGTCATCTATATTAAACTTTATATTTTCTGGCATTATCTCCTCTTTATGGCCTTGTTCTAGTTGGAAGAATCATCTTACCATCACCATTGACACCTGTTAGATTTATTTTACCATTTACTGCAGATTCAATTTCTTGTCTAAAATATTTCATTGCGGAAAGGATTGGATTATATCCTAGTTGTCCATGACCACATAACGAACCCGACTTCATACTAGAACCAATACGTTGAATTAGGTCTAGGTCATTAGCATTAGATTTGTTTTGGCACATTCGATCCAGAATTTCCAACATGTGAGTATTNCCTAAACGACATGGGAAACATTTACCACAAGATTCAAATTGATTGAATGCTATTAGATTTCGTAGTAAATCTACAATATTAGTATCTTCATTCCCTACAATTATCCCACCAGAACCAATAGATGCCCCAGCTGCTGACATAGCATCGAAGTCAATCATAGTATCAAAAGCTTCCTCTCCAAGAAGCCCATTTAATGGTCCTCCTGCTTGTAAAACCTTAATTGATTTTCCTTGGGAAATTCCTCCTCCAATATCTTGAAGTACTTCTCTGATTGTCATTCCCATTGGTATTTCATACATACCGGGAAATTTAATATGGCCTGATAAGCATACAATAGCAGTTCCTGATGTTGTTTCTGTTCCAATCGACTTAAACCATTCAGACCCTTTTCTAATAATTTCTGGGACATAAGATAAAGTCTTTACATTATTAATATTTGTAGGTTTTTTCCATAGGCCTTGTGCGGCTGGAAATGGGGGTTTGTATCTAGGTGTAGACCTTTTACCTTCTATAGCTTCCATAAGTGCTGTTTCTTCACCTGCAACATAAGAATCTCCAGTTAATGAAACTTCCATATCAAAAGAAAATTCTGAACCAAGTATGTTCTTTCCTAAAAAACCTTTTTCATATGCGTCTGAGATAGCTTTCTTTGCAGCCTGTATAGGAATTTCGTGACCTTGCCTTATAAATATATAACCGTTAGATGAATTAGTAGCGTACCCATTTAATATAAGGCCTTCAACTAGTGTATGAGGATCATTTTCAATTATACCTTTGTCATTAAACGCTCCAGGGTCTCCTTCTTCACAATTACATAAAACATATTTTACTGGCTCTTTGGAAGGTGCTAAAAAACTCCATTTAACACCAGCAGGAAAAGCTGCGCCACCTCTACCACGTAAACCTGAATTCTTGACTTCATTTACAATAAATTCTGGTGATTTTTCAAATATAGCAGATGAGAGTGCTGAGTAGCCTCCCCTTGCAATGTAATGGTCAATATTTAATGGATCAGTATCACCAAAATTTCTAGTGGCTATTTTTTTTTGTTTAGAAATATTAGGCATGAGATTTATATTTTGAATATTCCATAATTTAGAAGCCTTATCATTCCCTGCAAAAGCTCTATCAATTAATGGTTTGTTTTCAGATAAATGGTAATTTAGAATTTTTTCAATTTCATCTAAATCAACATTGCTATAATATGTTCTTGTTCCATCTGGCAATGTAATATCAACAATCGGCTCAAGGTACATAAGTCCAACCGCGCTAACTAGGGATATATTTACATCTGTAAATTTTTTATCAATGAAAATCTTAGCCTTATTGAAAATTTCATAAGAACCCATTGCTTGACCAGATGTTCCTCCACCTATCCTAATCCATTTACTAGAATTGAGATTGTACCAATCATTTAGAGACTTTTCTTTTATTTTCTCAAAAACTTCAGTCAACTAATTATTCCTAATGTTTTTAATTATTTTATTTGCAGAATTTATATCTTGCCTTCCATATATATAGTGGTCAATAGCTATACAAGGGGCTTGAGCACATGCTCCGAGNCACGTATTGTATTTCAANGTAATTTTACCATCATCACTTTCTCCTTCTCCATNAAGGTCTAAGGCTTTTTGTATATTATCAATAATTTTTTGAGCTCCTAACAAATGNCATGTTGGCCCCCAGCAAACATCAAGAACTTTTTCTCCAGGAGGAGTAAAACGGAAGTTAGTATAAAATGAAGCAACACTCCATACTTCGTTAGTTGATTTTCCACAAAATTTAGCAGTTTCAGAAATACCTTCCTTTGGGATGTAATGAAGAGTATCTTGTATAGCAAGTAAAGAAGAAAGAATGGTCACAGTGGGTTGTTCTTGTGACTCCAAAGAGTTTTTAATTTTTTCATATAAATTTGAATTTTCTGGCATATCACTTATATATATTAAGAAAATACAATGTGTTAATGTTTCTAATATTAATATCCTAGCAGAGTAAAAGGGATTTAACTATATATCTTTATAAAAATATTATATATTTTATAAAGATATATTAAGTAAGAGGATTTATGAAAATAAAATCAATAGAGACTATTCAAGTAAAAGAATTTCCATTAATTATATGGGTGCAAATAAATACTGATAATGGTTTTACTGGTCTCGGAGAAACATATTTTGCTCCTAATGCAGTATCAGAAATAATACATAATGTACTTTCTCCNNTACTTATAAATAAAAACCCTTTNNATATTGAAGACCACTGGAGAAANATGTTTGAAATGACAAATGCTTTTGGTTATGCAGGNGCAGAAGCNAGNGCTATTTCGGCTATTGATATTGCACTCTGGGATATTTCTGGCCAAGTAGCAGAACAACCAATTTATAATCTTCTAGGAGGAAAATGTCGTGAAAAAATTAGAACATACAATACTGCAGGACAATATGGGAATAATACAGATTCAATTGATGCAATTATAAATCCAGTAAAACTAGCAAATAGTTTGATGGATGAAGGTATAAATACTATGAAATGGGCATATACTGACCATTTTGCAGATCAAACAAGAGGCAATTATATATCAGATGAAGATTTAAATTTACTAATACAACCAATAAAAAAAATACGTAAAGAGATCGGNTATAATTTTGAGATTGCTAATGACGGCCATGGAAGGTGGAATCTTAGTTCAGCTATAAAAATTGGTAANGCTTTAGATCAGTACAATATTTTTTGGCAAGAAGAATTAATAAAGCCTGTAAATATTGAAAACCATATTAAATTAGCGGATGAAATCGAATCACCTGTATGTGTCTCTGAAAGACTAATAAGTAAATATCAATTTAGAGATTACTTGAAAAAAGGAGCTATAGAAATAGTAATGCCTGATCTAATATGGACAGGNGGCATAACTGAAACAAAAAAAATATCTACATTAGCAGAAACTGAGCAATTACCTGTGGCGCCTCATGATATGACTGGCCCGGTTAATATATTCGCATGCGCTCATATATCAATGAATATACCTAATGCACTTATTATGGAAACATGTAGAGCATTTTATAATAAAAATGGATGGTACAACAAAATTATAGATAGAAATATAGAAGTTAATGATGGTTATTTGTTAGCTCCTAATGGAATTGGATTAGGAACAAGCCTAAAAAAAGAAATATTCCAAAGAGATGACTTGATTTATAAAATAACAGATTACAACTCAGGAAAACTACATTGGGGAGGTTTTAGGTCTGAACTTTTTGAAGTAGTGACAGTAAATGGGAAAAAATCAGTGAAAAGAAAATTATAATTTAGCTTTTCTTGCAGCTTCAATTTCCTTAGAGCGATCCCTATCTTTTATTGGTGCCATAACAACTTCTTGAATAACAGTTCTTTGAGGCATCGTAGCGCATAAAAGGATCGTATTAGCAACATCTTCTGGCATCATCATAGTTGACCTTGCATCATTATCGGGATTTATTGGCCTACCCTTAAGAATTGGAGTGTCAACCTCTGCAGGCATAATTGTAGATGTTCTAATTCCTTTGTCATTTAATTCTGAGTTAATAGATCTCATCAAAGCCAATGATGCTGCTTTAGCAGAACTATAGGATGCTCCACCTAGTAAACCTGGATTTAATGCGGCTATTGAAGACACAGTAATAATTGTCCCATTTTTATTATCAATCATATTTTCAATTACTGATTGAGTAAGTTTAAATACACCATCAGCATTGACCTTAAAAACACTTTCCCATTCTTCGTCAGACGTAAATCTAATAGACCTAGCAAATGAACTATGACCTGCGTTATTTACTAGTATATGAATTTTTCCAAAGAATTTTAATGCATTTTGTCCTAAGGATTTTGCTTCATCAAGATTTTCAAGATCTGTTGGTTCAACAAAAATCTTTAAGTTAGGATTAATATTATTGTGTATCTGATTTTTTACTTCAATTAGAGGTTCTTTTCTCCTTCCTGAAAGTACTAAATTACAACCTTCCTTAGCGAATAATTTCGCAGTTTCTTTACCAATACCGGAGCCAGCACCAGTAATTATTGCATTTTTTCCTTCTAATAAAGCCATTATAATCTCCTTACGTTTTATTTAGTTTATCAGCTATTTCTTTTCCCATCCTAATACTATAATTTGTTCCTCGGTCTTCTGGGTAAATCTGGGTTGTATTTGCAAGTAACAAATTTTTAATTGGCGTATTATGTTCAGGNATATTTTTAGAGTAATTTTTTCCTATAATTGGTTGAGCTGCACTNAATGAATTCATATGGTAATTTGTAATCCATTTCTCAGAAAAATCCTTATTAAATTTTTTCAAGTGTGGTAGGTAAATGTCAAGCATTTCACTGTTACTAAGAGAAAAATATTTGTGATTTCTGTCAAGGTAATTTGTAAGATAAATCAAGTTTTTGTTTCCGTATAATTTTTTTGAAATCATATTAGTGTGTTCTATTAAGCCTAAAAAAGGAATATTTTCATCAACAATATTAACCCAATAATGGTCTGTTAATTTTTTTTGTAATTCAATAATCATAACCAAGGCACCTATATAGTGAGCAGAATTAATTTTCTTAAGATATATTTTAGGCAGATCAATTAATTTACTAAAAATAAAAGAAGGTGTCGTTGATAATACTAAGTCAAAATTTCTTGATTTACGAGATTNATTTTCATNATAATCTAATTTAATTTTTGAGTCTTCTTGCGGGGTGATTTTAGTTACAGGAGTTGAAAGTAATAAATTTATATTGTTTTGATTAAAATATATTTTCATCTGATCAAAAATAGTTTCAAAGCTACCTTCAGGATANCCTAACACTTCTTTATTTAAAAAACTTACTGGTATTTTTCCTTTTCTTGATGCAAATCTGGTTTGCATCTTAGACCAAAACCAAGGCATACCTATTTGGTCGTAATAATCACCAAATTTAGCTCTTAGTAGTGGTTTCCAAAATTTATGATAAGATTCTCCTCCTAAATTTCTCTCTAACCACTCATTGGCAGTAAACTGTTCTAGTTTCCTCCAATTTTTTATATTTTTAATCTTTAATGAAAATAACCCCAATTTTATTCTTTCTCTAAATGGCAAAGGTGAAAAACGGAGTAAATCAAGTGGAGATGTTGTAGGATGTGTTTTTCCATTTATATAAGTACCAACTTTTGAAGGATACCATTTCATTTTATTTGAAATATTTAGGTCTTTCATCAATTGAATAATTGAGTAGTCATTAGTAAAAAGATGGTGGTAACCTCTTTCTAGTAGTCCCCCATTTATATTAATTGTTGATGCTTGACCTCCAACAAATGGTGCAGACTCGAATATTGTTATATTGTATTTTTCTTTGGATAAATAAAAAGCAGCAGATAGCCCGGCAGCACCAGCACCTATAATAGCAATATTTTTTTTATTCGACATAATTGATTTTTCTGGATTTGAAATTTTGAATAACTTTTTTTATGGTTTTTTGATCTAATATAATGATAACAAAACCTAATAATGTAGGAGGTAACCATAATGCTAAATGAACCAACAAAGAATATGCTACAGCTACTTCATTACTTACTCCTAGTGTAATTAATGTTATTGATCCAAAAAAATCAAATGGACCCCAACTTCCAGCAGTTGAAGGAATTATTCCAGCAAGATTTACTACAGAAGTAAAGACAATTATTATTGATATATGCTCTAATCCTGAGTCGAAAAATGTGTCTAATCTTAGTCCTAGAGATATTATGTAATACATTATTGCTTCACATGCCCAAATGATTATGGAAAATAACAATGTGTAAATAAAGGTATTTCTTTTGAGTATAGTAGTGACGCCTTCAAGTAACATAATTAGTTTGTTACTAATACTGAATTTAATTTTATTAGATGTGAAAAATAACAACTTATCTAGGACGTGTTTTATTTTATCATTTGATAATTTGTTATAAATAATTATAATTACTGCTAAAAAAATAAAAGGAAATAAAGATAAAAAAATAATAGAGATTTTGCCACCAGGAATAGTATTTGAAAAATCATCAAAATCGCTAGAATTAAAAAAGCTTCCAACTAAAGCTCCTATAGAAAAGAATATAATCAAAGCAATAACATCCATCAATCTTTCAATAATAATAGTACCGAATACAAAACTGGTAGAAATATTTTCTCTAATGGCTAAATAGTAGGAACGTAAAAACTCGCCTATTCTAACTGGGATTAAATTGTTAGCCATATAGCCAAAAATTACAACAGGTAAAACTGACCTTGAAGAGTTTGTGATTTGGTCTTTTAGTAAATACACCCAACGCTTAGACCTAAAATATAGTGATAATAAATAAAAACCTAAAGAAACTAAAACATAAAAAATATTAACATTTGAAAGTACATTTATTAGTTCACTTAAATCAATCAAAAAATTAAACAAAACAAAAGTAAATATCAAAGTAAAAAACAATCCAATAAAGAACATTTTCTTGTCTAACATAATAAATTACCTGAAATCATAATTA
>PASL01000025.1:0-4014 GCA_002712125.1 Chloroflexota bacterium
TTTTATTAAAATTATTTATATAATTCCAAGCATTATATAGCCTTTTTGTAAGAAATTATATAATCTCTATGTATATTATCTATATATATATTGACCATAAATAATATTACTGAAAATATTAATAAAACAATATTAATGAAAGAAATACAATGAAAATAACCGATATTAAACCTTTCCCTGTCTGGGTAGGAACTCGAAACCAAATGCTTGTTAAGGTAGAAACAAATGAAGGAATTTACGGATGGGGTGAATCAGGTTTATCTAGCAGAGAACTTGGCGTAAAAGGAATAGTTGAGCATTACAGAGAATTTCTAATTGGGAAAGATCCTATGAAAAGAGGTGCTTTATGGCAAGAAATGTACAGAAGTCAGTATTTTGAAGGCGGGAGAACATTAACTGGTGCTATATCAGCAATAGATATGGCATTATATGATGTAGCAGGAAAAAAATTAGGTGTGCCTGTTTACGAATTACTTGGAGGAAAGCATAGAAATTGGGTGCCAACTTTTGCATCTGGCGGAGGATCTTCACCTGAAGAAATGGTACAGGTTGCAAAAAAAATAATTTCNGAAGGATTTAATTGCTTTAGNATTCNCAGAGTNNTNTGNCNNAGAAAAAGAAAATATTTATGANCCNAGAGANCANATNGCTCAAGTNGCTGAAGGTCTTATAAAAGTCAGAGAAGNTGTTGGAAATCTTCCTACTATAGGNANAGATNTTCANCANAGACTTANTGTTGCNGAGGCGGCGTCATTTTGTCAGATGATGCCNGCNCATACACTTGATTTTCTNGANGAACCAATAAGAGANGAGACNCCTGAAGCATATGAAGTTCTTAGAAAANTGACTAATATNCCATTTGCAATAGGAGAAGAATTTGCNTCAAAATGGCAATTTGTNCCATATATTGAAAGAGGAATANCAAATTATNTAAGAATTGANGTNTGNAATGTTGGTGGAATAACTGAATCAATGAAAGTTGCAGGTTGGGCTGAAGCTCACTATATAGATCTTATGCCTCANAATCCACTTGGTCCAATATGTGTTGCTGCTACAGCTCATGTAGCAATGGCAACACCTAATTTTTCATGGCTTGAAATAAGAGAATCTGCTGGAGAAGATAATGGNTTTTATTCAAAAGAAGTATTCCCTGTTCAAGCTGANATTNTCCCAGGAAAAGTAATACCACTTGATAAACCTGGNCTAGGTGTAGANGTAGATGAATCATCATTNACTGAGCCNTTCAGGCACTCAGAAATGCCTCATTTAACTAGAAGAGANGGATCACATACAAACTGGTAAATAAAAATAAATTTAGGAGANAATATAATGAAAATAACAGAAGTAAAGCCCTTTGNNGTATGGGTCGGTAGAAGGAATCAAATGCTGGTAAAAATAGAAACAGATGAAGGCNTATACGGCTGGGGTGAATCTGGNTTTTCTGGTAGGGAACTTGGAGTAAAAGGAATAATAGAACACTATAGAGAATTTCTGATAGGAAAAGATCCTATGAGCAGAGGAGCACTTTGGCAAGAAATGTATAGAAGCCAATACTTTGAGGGTGGAAGAACTTTAACTGCTGCAATCTCTGCAATAGATATAGCTCTATATGATATTGTTGGAAAAAAATTAGGTGTACCTGTTTACGAATTGCTTGGAGGAAAGCATAGAAATAAGGTACCAGTGTTTGCAACAACAGCAGGTCCTTATGGGCAAGAGATGATTGATCAAGCAAAAGAATTTATGGAAATGGGAATTAATGCATTTAGGCTCTCNTATGACAACATGGACATACAAAGTGGAGGGTTATTTGAACCAAGGGTATCAATTGCCAATTCAGCTGANTGGTTTATAGAAGCAAGAAAACAGCTTGGAAATCAAGCAATAATTGGTGTTGATTATCATCATAGACTAAATGTTGCGGAAACGGCATCTTTCTGTCAAATGATGCCATCACACACCTTAGANTTTATNGAAGAACCCATNAGAGATGAAACCCCTGAGGCATACGAAGTTTTACGCACACTTACAGATGTACCTTTNGCAATCGGAGAAGAATTTGCATCAAAATGGCAGTTTTTACCATACATAGANAGAGGTATAACAAATTACGCAAGAGTTGATATATGTAATGTTGGAGGTTTTACAGAATCTATGAAGGTTGCAGGCTGGGCTGAAGCTCACTATATTGACCTAATGCCTCATAATCCACTTGGTCCTATTTGTACGGCTGCTTCCGTTCATTTAGGAGCAGCAGTCCCAAATTTTGCATGGCTAGAAGTAGCTATGGCTAGGGCTTCAAATGATTACGGCGAAGGGCCAGATTTTGAGATCTATCCTGAACAAATATTGTTGGAAGGCAACGGGTATCCANTNCCAGAAAAACCTGGTTTAGGTATAGAAGTAAACGAGGATAAATTATCAGAACCATTCAAATTTTGGGAGGCTCCACATCCTCACAAAGAAGATGGTTCTCATACTAACTGGTAAAAATTATAAAGGAGAAATTCATGACTTTTTCTATAGATCTTAATGGGAAAAAAGGAATTGTATTTGGAGTCGCAAACCATAGAAGTATCGCATGGGCGATATCTAAAGTACTTGCAGATGCTGGTGCAGAATTATGTTTTACTTATCTTAACGAAAGACTTAAGCAACCTGTAGAAAAGACTGTTTCTGAAATTGGCAATCCATTNTTACTGGAATGTGATGCAACGGATGAAAAGCAAATTGAAAANGTATACGAAACTGTGAAAAATCATTATGGAANCATAGATTTTATAGTACATTGTATTGCATACGCTGAAAGAGATGATCTAGGTGGGAACTTTTCTGATACAAATATAAGTGGTTTTAGAACGGCTCTAGAAACCAGTGCATATACTCTAATTCCTGTTGTCGGAAAAGCAGCAAATTTGTTCGGAGAAAATGGGGGTTCNGTAATTACATTAACTTTTGATGCATCTCAAAGAGTATATCCNGGTTATAACATTATGGGAACTGCTAAAGCTGCATTAGAAAATGAAGTAAGACAACTAGCAGTCGAATTTGGAGAAAAAAATATTAGAGTTAATTCGATATCTGCAGGACCACTTCCCACATTAGCGGCAAGAAGTATTCCAGGATTTAGCGAAATGAATAAAGCTCATAGAGAAAGAGCACCACTGAAAAGAAATATCAATCATAATGAGGTAGCTACGACTGCTCTTTTTTTATTAAGTGATATGTCTTCTGGTATTACTGGTGCTAANATCCCTGTAGACGCAGGTTATGGAATAGTTGCATATTAAAAATTTTTATTCAGGTAATTGAGGTATAGGTTTTCCTGTGAGGTAATTTCCAACTATAGATCCTAACTCTGAAGGGGCATTAGTTCTTTTCGATTCAAATACTGACTGTGAACCTGTTATTACATTTTTGTCATTAGCACACAAATAATCTATAGAANTAATAGAATCNGGTGTNTNAAAATCAATCCTAAAAATAGTTGTACATCCATCATGGTCCATTATTGGAATATCTAANTTTAATACTGAAAGAAGTTTACCTGTATCCTCAATACTAATCTGNCCAATTTCTTCAAANTTAAAGTTAACAAAATTTCGAGTGAGTAAAACTACTCTTTGTGTTTTTTCAAGATTAAGTTCTTTATATAAATTAATTGTTGGTCCNTCCAAGACTTCTATTTCATCGCATCTAAAAACAACAGTATCACCTATATCAACATGATATTCCCAANTATTGCTACCATCTGATAAGAAGTATTTATATCCTGGATATTCTCCAAGAGNGTCNTCATAATANACTCCAGGAGAAGGNCAGCCATANGANGAATCAGACCATTTATANGGNTAAAATTCTNNTAANTANANTTTNCTTGGGTCAATATTTTTTTCATAAATAAGNCTAGCCATNTCNTGNACNTANGAATTNGGNGGAGAANTTTTNNAAGNNTCNNCTGGAACAGGGAGAANAGTNGGAANAATTGCNGTAGGNNNTGGTNCNGTAGTTNNA
>PASL01000025.1:4179-25161 GCA_002712125.1 Chloroflexota bacterium
GAAATCCTTGGCTTACTTTGAACACAAGAGCTAGAAAAAAAAANAANNATANATAAAAAAATNAATGATAAATTGCTTAAAATTACTCTGTTTGAAAGAAACATATTACTTAGATCTGTTATCTAAAGGAAGCCTTAATGTAAAAGTTGAACCTTTATCCTCACTAGTTTTAGAAAAATTTGACTTAACATCTAAGGTACCTCCACAAAATGTAGACAATGAATCTGCAATAAATAACCCAATTCCAGAGCTTTGCTTTTCACTTCTTGCTGCTAGTTCAGGTGTCCAACCTCTATTAAATATATGAGGCAAATGAGATTTTTCTATACCTTTTCCATCATCCCATACACTCACAAAATAATATTTTTCATCTTTAGTTAGTGAAATTTCAATTTGATTACTTGCGAATTTAGTTGCATTATCCACTAAGTTAGTAACGATATGATCTAGTGCAGACGCATCTCCAAAAACTATTCCAAAATCACTAGGTTCAGCCCACCATACAAGGTCAACCCCTTTCTCTTTACCAACATAAAAATATCTATCAGTAATATTTCTAATAACCGAAGCAGGTTCTACCGGCTCAGAAGAAGGTTTAGCATTAGGATTTTCAAGATCGACTAAAACTCTTACATTTTCAATCATCAGTCTAAAATTTGGTGATTGTTGTTCAATTTCATCAATTAACTCTGTAACCATTCGTGGAACTTTAGTTTCAGTTTCTTTTATCACAGCTCTGACTTCTCTTTCTTTGCCTAAAATTCTTCTGAGCGGCCTACCCATGTCATGAGCAAAAGTATCAAAGTAATCTTGAGTAACCTTACTCCAACTTTTTATATTTTTATTATTCTCCATTTTATTATCGAAAAAATAATTAATAAGATACAGAATTACACAACCTATAATAAATATAGAGCCTCCAAGATATGCAATAGGCTCAATCCACCACAAAGAATTAGGGGACAAATCATCTCCTATAATTGGGGATGCAATAATCATAATTGCTCCCATCGCAAGGACAACTATAATACTTTTTTTTATTAAGGCTAAAAAATCTATTTTCATAATTATTCTGGATGTATTAACCTATATCCCCTGTTTCTAACATTAATTATTAGTTCATTTGCACTAAATTCTCGTCCTATAGACTTACCTAGAGATATCTTAAGTTCTCTTATCCTTACTCTCAATGATGCTCTTGAATCTTCTCCAAATGAAAATCTCTCAAGTTTAGAAAATGGAACTAATTCTCCTTCACTCCTATATAATGCAGCAGCTAATTCTTTTAATATTTCTAGTTTCATGCCTTGAACATCTTTTACAATTTCTTTTTTCCCATCAACAATCGCATATACAGCAGAATTATCAGAATCTATTTCAAAAATATCCCCTATCATAACTTTTTCAGGTGAACTTCCAATTAACCTACGTAAACGAAGAACAACTTCTTCTGGACTAGCCAATTTATCTATAAAGTCAACATTAGCATCAACACTTAAGGTTGCTGTAACAGCGGTATCCCTATATGGTCCTTGAGCATATTGAGTAAACATTAAGACAGGTATTTTGTTATTTCTTTCAACAATTTTTTTTAATATTGATAATCCCTTAAATCTATCAGTATCATACTCTCCAAATCTAACATCCAAAAGTATAGCATCTGGATGATGCTCCTCTAAAGCAAAAAGGGTTTGAATTTCATATTCATCGCCTGTACCCATATTACCCTTTGGTTTTACCACAATCGTATTAAAGCCATCTACTTCTAGTCTTCTCAATACTGATCTCATTAAATCAGACATGTGTTCATCATCAACAATGAGTATTTTTTGATTTCTATTTTTTTCGCTTAAATTATTCATATTAACTACTATTATATATTTTTATTAAAAACTAGGTGGTATATATAAGAAAAGTGTAAAANACNCCAANTGGTATTTTTTTACCCAAAAAGAGNAATTATATTANTAAAAATAAAATATAATTTCATTAATCATTATTTTACCTACANANCTATNAAAAAAGAAAATAAATTTGAAAAATTTTGTTCATTTACATAANCATTCNGAATTTTCTCTACTAGATGGATTTAGCAGNATACCNGANATGGTCANAAGAACNAAGGAACTTGATCAACCTGGTTTAGCAATTACTGATCATGGAAATNTNCACGCNGCAGTAGATTTTTANAAACAATCAAAAAANGAAGGAATAAAACCAATAATAGGCNTAGAAGGTTATGTTGCTTTTCAAAAAAAAGAAGAAAAAAATCCAAATGAAAGATCACCGTATCATATAACTCTATTAGCGCAAAATAATACTGGATATAAAAATCTTATTAGCCTAGCATCTGAATCTCATTTATANGGTTTTTACTANAGACCNCGAATGGATAGAGAATTACTAGCAAAATATTCTGAAGGTATTATTGTTTTGTCAGGTTGTCCNTCAGGAGAGTTACCAAAAAAAATTATTGAAGGTTCCGAAGANGAGATATTAGAAACAATTGAATGGTATTCAAATGTTTTNCAGAATAATTATTATNTAGAAATGATGAATCATAATTTTGTACCAAATCAAGAAAAAATAAACCAAAAAATAATAGAACTTAACAAAAAAACAGGAATCCCAATGGTTGTGACTAATGACTCTCATTATGTCTCAAAAGATCAATATGAAGCTCAAGATATACTTACTTGTATTCAAACGAATTCAAATATAAACGATCCAAAAAGATTACATATGGAGGATCATTCATATTATCTCAAAAGTACCGAAGAAATGCATCAAGAATGGAACCATATTCCAGAAGCACTAGAAAATACAGTTAATATTTTAGAATCTGTTGATTTAAATCTTGAATTCGGCGTAAATCATTTACCAAAATTTCCAACCCCAAGTAATAAATCTTCATTCGAATATCTAAAAGAACTTAGTTATAAAGGATTGAGAAAAAGATATTCTAATCCTGAAAGTAAACTTATAGAGAGACTTGATTATGAATTAGGAATAATCGAAGAAACAAATTTTGCAGACTATTTTTTGGTNTGTTGGGACATTTTTAATTTTGTAAATGANAAAAAAATACTATCTGCAGTAAGAGGNTCAGCAGCATCAAGTTTGGTACTTTTTTGTTTAGAAGTAACNCAAATAGATCCAATGGAATATGATTTATTTTTTGAAAGATTTCTTAACCTTGAAANAAGAGAAATGCCAGACATTGATATGGATTTTGCGGATGATAAAAGAGAAGAAGTAATCAAATATTGCATTGACCATTATGGCAGAGATCATGTTGCGCAAATTATCACGTTTGGAACCTTAGGTGCAAAAGCAGCCATAAGAGATACAGCTAGAGCAATGGGATTACCCTTAAGCCTTTCAGATAAAATGGCTAAAATGGTACCTATGACTTTAGGTATTAACTTGAAAGAAGCTGTAAGTGAATCGAAAGAATTAAAGTCTGAAATCGATGCTAATNATGATGCAAAAAATTTATATAATATGGCAACAAGAGTTGAAGGATCTGTGAGGCATGCAAGTACTCATGCAGCTGCGATAGTTATATCAGAAGAGCCCTTAACAAACTTTGTTCCTTTGCAAAGATCTACTAGAGACAAAAATCAAGAAAATTCTACCCCAACAACTCAATATTCTATGAATCCTGTAGCAGACGTAGGTTTACTAAAAATGGATTTCTTAGGCCTAGCCAACCTATCAATAATAGATAAATGCGTGAATCAAATTCACAAAAATACTGGAGAAAAGATTAACGTTTACTCATTACCACTAGATAATGACAAAGCATTCAATATTCTTAGTGAGGGTAATACATTTGGTATCTTTCAACTCGAATCTCAAGGAATGAGAAAAAATATAAAAGAGTTAAAACCTAAATCTATAAACGATATTGCAGCTATGATTGCATTGTATAGGCCTGGCCCAATGGAAGAAATAGATACTTTCATTGATGCAAAGCATGGAAAAGCAAAAATCACATATCCACATGATGATCTTAAGGAACTATTAGAGTCTACTTATGGAGTGATAGTTTACCAGGACCAAGTAATGTTAATTGCTCAAGCATTTGGAGGATATACACTTGGTGAAGCAGATATTCTACGTAAAGCAATGGGGAAAAAAATCCCTGAAGTAATGGAAAAAGAAAAAGAAAAATTTATTAATGGNGCTATAGAAAAAAATTACTCCGAACAACAAGCAAATAAAGTTTTTGACCTAATAACGCCTTTTGCTGGATATGGATTTAATAAAGCACATGCTATTTCTTATGCATACATAGCTTACTGGACAGCCTACCTTAAGTCTAACTATCCAATCGAATATATGACAGCAATCCTAGATTCTTCTATCGGAAACCCAGACAAAATTGGGCAAGCAATTAGAGAAGCTAATAAATTAGGGATTGATATTTTGCCCCCAGATATTAATTCTTCATACTCTAAATTTTCAATTGAAAAAAATAACCAAGGTAATACCTGTATTAGATTTGGGCTTTCTGCTGTTAAGAATGTCGGAAACATCGCAGTAGAATCTATGGTAGAAGTGAGAGATGCGGAAGGTAAATTCTTCACTTTTGATGATATATGTAAAAGAATAGATTCCAAATTTATGAATAGAAGAGTTTTAGAAAGCTTAGTAAAAGTCGGAGCTTTTGATAGTTTTGGAGATCGAACAAACATACTTAATTCGATAAATAAAATAATTTCTTTAAATCAAACACAAACAAAACTAAAAGAGAGTGGTCAAACATCTATGTTTGACATGCTTGGGCAATCAGTNCCTACCCCTACAGCTAATATTGATATAGAAAATATTGCAAAAACAGATGACCAAGAAAAAGTTTTATGGGAAAGAGAATTACTGGGAATAGAAATTACAGAAAGCCCTTTTTCTAAAGAGATGAAAATGCAACCAGAAAATGTATTGGTTTATGCATCTGACCTAAGTAGCGATATGATTAACCAAAAAAAAGCAATAATTGGACAAGTAAATGAAATTAGAGAATTATTCAAAAAAAATAATGAGAAATTTTTATCTGTAGATCTATCTCTTCTTGATGGAAATATTGAATTGATTATATGGCCAAATATNCTTGANAAAAATCCTGAAGTTTGGNTGAAAGGGAATTTTATTTCTATAACTGGAGTNGTAAAAGATAGATTTAACCAACTCACAATNCATGTAGACGAGTATAATATTTATGAGCTAAACAAAATTNAAAAAAATNAAGGTAATCTTGTGGAAGAAAATAATATAAAAAATTTCAATTCATACAATGAACCAAAACCTATGATTAATGATCAAGTAGGTACACTAAATAAAGAAAAAATTATAAAAGATAACCCTTCTGAAAAAGTAGAATTAGAAGATATTCATATCAAAATAAAAGATACAGGAAATAAATCATCTGATGAGAAAATTATTGAAGAAATATTTGATGCGTGTGCATTTTCACCTGGAAATCGTAAAGTGATTTTAGAAATTATATCTCAAAACAGTAATGACAATCCCGTTCAACTTGAGATTCCTCATCTTGTAGATGGGTCAAATATTTTCTTTGAAAGAATTAGATCTTTAACTGGACAAGAATCTACGAAATAGTATTATTTTTTTCTAATTCAATTAATTTTTTTTTCATAATATTTCCCCCTTGAAACCCTCCAATATTTCCATCTGAACTAATAACTCTATGACAAGGAATAAATAACGGAAGAGGATTTTTAGACATAGATAATCCTGCATATCTATAGGCTTTATTTTTTTTTGAATTTTCAGCCAACCATTTATAGCTCCTTGTTTCACCAAATGGAATTTTTCTACAAGTTTTCCAAAATTCTATTAAACTTCCCTTAACTTGATAGTCTATTTCTATACTAGTTAGATTGATTTTTTTTCCATCAAAATATTCAATAACCATTTTAGATAATTCATTTAAATTTTCTGTTTTATTTGGAGAAAATTCTTGGCTTTTTATAAATTCCATAACTTCAGTATAATTTTTCTTAGGTAAGCAGGATTTTACTAGTCCTTTTGAACTTGAAATAATTCCTATCCAGCCAAGTGAAGTATCAAAAACTTTATACTCAGCCACCTTATTGTATAGGAGAAAATTTTGCTGCTAACATAATCATATTCTGCATACTCATAGGAGATACATTTGAATCAGGAGGCCAACCAATTGACTGAAATTGCTTTCTTGCTTCAGCCCTATGTTCAAAACTTTCGTAAGCCCACATATGCGCCCACTGATTTACCCCACCAAGTTCAGAGTACCAAATACCAACAGGAGGACACAATGTCATTCTAGATTCTATTTTTTTGCTCCATGCATCAATGACCAAAGGTATAGTTCCTGGAGGATATTTATAAAGTCTTAATTCAAATATTGGACCGATATTACGCTTTCTATCAAATTTTGGCATAAAAGGAGCGGGGAAGAATATATCAACATGCTGATTTAGTAAAATAGAGTTATTTGGTGGTGGCCATATTCCATCTGAAACAACTTTAGATCTAATTTTGGCTCTGTGATTAAGATCTTCATACTCCCAAATATGTAAAACTCTGTTAAGAGGTCCTATTTCAGTATGGAAGTATCCAACTAGTGGAGAATACTCCAGTCTTTTTTCTATCATCGCACCAGTAGAATCGTAATATTTATCTAGTGTTCCAGGTACTAAGTCATATATTCGAAATTCATGAATCATTGTTTTACCTTAATTTTAGTAATTAATTACTTAAGTCAATAATATAACAAATTAATAACTAATAAAGATATAATAAAGTTTATGAAGATAGATAAAAAAAAACTTATGATATGCATAAATAATGAAAGAAATTTCTTAATATCTATAGTAAAAGAATTATCTAATGATGAGTGGAATAAAGAAAGTTTATGTGATGATTGGTCAGTTGGTGAAGTTGTAAATCATATAATGTTACTTGATAGATTACCTATATCTTTAGGTTGGAAATCAATACCTAAATTAATATTTGAACTTTTATTTGAACGAAGACTTATAACAACATCAATGATTAATTGGCAAAAGAAAATGACTTCACTCGGTATAGATGACGCTGTAAAGAGATTATCAAAAAAAAGAAACCCCGTTAGGTCTAAATTTGGAGCCTTAGGTATGAAATTTAATATAATTGAAGATGTTATTCATACCGAAGATATCATAAGGCCGTTAAGAGTAGATAGAACTGTTATTCATGATAATTTAGTACTTTGGGAATGTGTAAAATTACTCTCATCTTTTCAAAATAAAAAATTAGAAAATATAGAAAATATAGATATTATTTTTAATGATGAATATAGTATGACCTTAACTAAAGGCTTTTATGGGAAAAAAATAAATAAAAGCTTAAATAGTGAAACAAAAATTATTGGTGAACCAATAGAGTTATTACTTTTTTTCTCTGGTAGACCATCAAAGGTGAAAATTACTAAGGATAATCTTACAAATAAAAATCTTAAATATTAGGCTGTGCTAAATATTTAATGCTGAGTTTACTAATATTTGTAATTCACGACGAATTGGGTATCTATCGGATGGATATAATTGTGTCATAAATATAACAACAATTTTTTCCATAGGGTCTACCCAAAAAGCAGTATTAAGTGCACCACCCCATGCATAAGTACCTTTGGATCCTGGTACTTGATGACTAATGGTATCCATAACCACTGAAAATCCTAAACCAAACCCTACTCCATCAAAAGTTGTTTCAGTCCATTTGCCAGATAATGCCATATCTGATAAAAATTTTCCTCCACTAAGATGATTAGATGTCATAAAATCTACGGTTTTTCTACTTAACAATCTTTCTTTCTTAAACTTACCACCGTCTAGCAACATTTGAGAAAAATTAAAATAATCTAATGAAGTAGAAAGTAATCCTGCTCCTCCTAAACATATATATTGTTCTTGGGTAAAATTACTTTTTTCACTATCTTCCCATAGTAAAAATTTATTACTAATATCTGCTCTATATGAAGATGCAAATCTTGGGATTTTTTCTCCTAAAACAGAAAAAGAAGTATCAATCATTTCTAAGGGTTCAAAAATATTTTCATACAAATATTTATCAAAGCTTTTACCTGAAATAACTTCAACTAAGTATCCACATAAATCTGTTGCATAGGAGTAATTCCATCTCTCTCCAGGAGAATATAATAAAGGGAATTCGGATAATTTTTTGGAAAAATCAGACAAATCCGGCTTATTTTCTAAGTTTGTATTCTTATTTCTGGAACTGAACAATGATGAAGCAACCGTTCGGAATGGACCTAAATACTCTGGTTTTATTTCTTTTTGATATTGTAAATCTACTGGATCTTTTTGATCTCGACCATAAGATAATCCAGCTTGATGAGAAAGTAAATCTCTAAATGTAATTTCTCTCTTCGCAGATTTTGTTTTTATATTAGGATAATTTCCTTTATCATAAACTCTGGGTTTAGACCATTCTGGAATAAAATTACTAATTGGTTCATTGAGTTGAAACTTACCTTGCTCGTATAACATCATCATAGCAACACTTGTTATGGGCTTTGTCATAGAAGCTATACGAAATATGGAATCTTTTTCCACAGGTTTATCTCTGGCAACATCTGTAAGCCCAAGATTTGAAAAATGTTCAACCCGCCCATTCTTTGCAACTAGTATTTGAGCTCCAGGAATTTTTTCTGTATCTATGTAATTTTTTTGTAAAAATGAATCAATTCTCTTTAATCTTTTTTGTAAAAATTCTGTGGGCATACGATTCTCCTTATATTCATTAAAATGTATAGTTTAACCATTAAAAAATCGAGCGAATTTCCCTCTGTTTTTTGCAAAAATCACATATGGACCTTGAAGCAAGTAACTAATAACAGGAGTAGCAAGTATTTGAGAAATAATGCCTAGAAATCCTCCAGTTTTAGATAATGTTAAAAATATTGCCCTTGAGCCTTTGTAAACCTTATTTTGATCGATAAAGATTATTGTGTTAATTGGAAATTCTAAATTTACTTTTATTTTTTTATTCTTAACAGATTCAAAATCATTTGAAATGAAGCTCAAAACATTTTTTTTATCTCTTCTAATTATCCAATTTTTGAAAGATCTGCACACTACACAATTATTATCATATAAAATAATCATAAATNATTAATTTCNTANAAGCATTTNTTTTNATTATTGTATAAAATTTAANAAGTTNATATTTTAATCTAGGAGAAAAAAATGAAAAATTTTACTANTTTTACATGGCTATATATGGTTTCNGCATTTTTATCTTTTTTGATTTCNGTAGCACTTTGGTTTTTTGCTGATGACGCTAAATTNGAAGCAATTTTTGTAGGAATTTGGGTTCCATCTATTATAAGCCTTGGNAGTGCNNTAGANANAAAATTAGATGAATAGTGCTTTAANAGTAACCNTTATATTCTTCATNGTGACAATATTGATGTCAGGTGCAGCATATTCATATATAGAACTTAGTAAAAGCAACAAAAAAAAATAAATATATTAACTACATTCGTTAATAAATGCAATAAATATAACTAATAAACTTATTGTGGATATTATCCATGGAAAAACAGTTTTAGAAGTATATGTTGAGTTTTTATTTTTCCTTATCAAAAAATTAGCTGATGATAGTAATACCAGACAAAATAAAGATATAATTATTATTCTTAACATCATAAAAATAAATTATACATTATAATTGTTTGTACATTATATATGTGGAGCAACAATTGCATATAGGAAAAAACTTAAAAGAAAAAATTCGCGATAATTCTACTACAATAGGTGTACGAATTCCATGGAATGCAGAAATAAATCAAATTGATGAAGCGCTGACTTATGATAATTACGACTTTATATCTATAGATTCTCAACATAGCCCTTTTGAAGAATCTAAGTTAGCTAAAATTTGTGATTATGCACATACTTTAGCTATACCTGTACATTTTAGGATTAAACATTCAAAAATTACGTATCTAATAGGAAATTTACTAGACTTAGGCCCATCAATAATCGAAATACCCCAAACAGAAGATACAACTACGGTTAAAGAAGCTGTAGATAATTTTTATTATCCTCCTGAAGGAAAAAGAAGTTGGGGCGGGGAGTTTAGAGTTGGAGTTGAGGAAAAACATCTTGTTTTTCCTGCAAATTTAGACGTAAGAAATGAATATATGAAATGGTGGAATGAATTTGGTGTTCTTATGCTTCAAATNGAATCAATAAATGCAATAGAAAATATTAAAAATTTTTCTATAAAGGGAGTTGATTGTGTTTCATGGGGNCCAAATGATTTAGAAGTANATNGACAAGCAAATAAANANCACCCTCTTTCTATATCAAANGAAAAAGCTTTAGAATATGCAATAAATGAATGTAATNAATCTGGAATAAAACTTATGGTAAGAAATTCCAAAAAGGAACGAAANAAATANCTAGANATGGGTATAAATATTTTTTTAGAGTCAGCAGGAAATTANTATGATTAAATTTAAATATAGAATGATTATATGGGCAATATTAATATTAGCAATATTAATATATAGAAATGCTAGTTAGTAAATAAATCAACAACNGTNCCTAGTTTGCCAGTTTTTCTTTTATATAATTCTGTATAACCGCACTTCGCACAGCTAATAGTTATAAAAAGATTATTTTGTAAATTTAAAAATCTTGATAGACCTGAGCCAGTAGCCCTTATTTTTCCTTCAACAAATTCTTTAGATTCACACTTAATACATTTATATTCCATAATATTGCCTTAANTTTTTATTTATATTTAAAAAATAATCATACAAAACAATCATTCCAAATGTAAAATAGTTCTTATGGAAAACTTTTATCAATTTGGAGCATTAGTATCAGCAATAACTTTTTCTGGTGCAGGCATTTTTATTAAAAAAATTAATACAAGAAATTTTTTCTCTATACCTTTTTATGAAGGCTTATTTTCAGTATTAGTTATGTTGGGAATCATAATTTTACTTAATAATTGGCAAGATACAATATTCGCTAATTCAAGCTCAATTGTAATAAATTTCATAATTGCTGCCACTTTAAGTTCAACAGGTACAATGATTTATATTTTTTCTTTATCTAGAACTTCTATTGGAATAGCTCTAACTGTTTGTGCAGCATTTAATGTTTTGACTGCATCTACGTATGATTACATAATCAATTCTATATCATTTGATGTATTATTTTTTATTGGAGCAGCCTTAATATTAATTAGTATATTTATTTTAAATATAAAAAGTTTCTTTTCTAAGAATAAAATTAATTTAACAGGTGTTTTTGGAGCAATTCTTACGGGATTTTTTTGGGGAAGCGCAGTGTTTTTTAATGATAAAGCATTAATAGAAAGCAATATTTTTACTGCTTCAGTTATAAGAAGTTTAACAGCGATGGTCGTAATGTTTACTGCGTCAATATTTTTTAGTAAAAAAATAAACTTTGCTAAAGATATTAAGATATTTAAACTTTTTTTAGTAACAGTAATTTTATTATTTTTATCAAATATTGTATGGTTTGTTTCTTTAGAGTATACAACAGGCTCTCTAACAACAATTTTTGGGAGCAGTGCTCCTATTTTTGGAATAATTTTAGGATATATTTTTCTTAAAGAAAAAATTGGTAAAATTGAGCTACTAAGCTTAGTAGTTGCACTAAGCGGAATAGCAATTATGATCTCTATATAAACTATCAAAAAACATCTCTTAGCATATGTTATAATCAATCCAATGCTTTTTATAAAATATATTTAGGAGATTGATATGAACGAAAGCACAAAAAAATTTGTTGGATGGACATTAGCGGTACTCCCTATATTAATAACTCTTTTTTGGGTAATTATTTATGGGACAGATCCAGTAAATGACTATACAACATCTTTAGCAGACATGGCTAGTAATGAATTAAATGGGATACTTATGGCTGTGGCATTAGTATTTTTTATGCTTATTATAATAGCTTATGTTATATTCGCTAGGAGTTTAATTGAAGATAGTAATAACCCTGTATTTGGGACAGTTGCATCAATGATAATAATGATATTTGGAGCAATCCAACTAACATGCGGAATGCTAATATTAGCAGCGATATCATTATATGATGCTGGAGATACTAGCAATGGTTCATTATTGTTTATGATAAATCATGAAGCCAATTTAGTATCCGGTATAATTCTAGGAGTAGGACTAATTCCACTTGGAAGAGCAGTTAGAGAAGCGAAAAATAAACTACAACCAAATCTAACATTAAATATTGTGAGTTTTGGATTATTGCTTGCAGGAGTATTAAATGTTGCAGCAACGTTTGTAGCACAAGAGGACCTAGGTTTCTTTGGATGGATAATTTGGGTAATAGTTTCTGTAATCATTGGAATAAATTTAATTCGTAATAAATAGTAATTAAATTATTAAATATATAAAAGAACCTCTAATTTTTGAGGTTCTTTTATATTAAATAACTTATACAACAGGGATGTGTTACACTCTCAAGATAATTATTATAAAAGGAGATTATTTATATGAACTTAACTCAAAATCAAATAATTGGTTGGGGATTAATTATAGGACCAATATTATTTATAATCAGTGTCCCATTATGGTTTATGCAACCAGAAACAAATGTGGCNACAAGATTAGNAGANGAATTTGCTTGGGCTCAAGATAACAAGNTACTAGCCGTTATTCCAATATTATTNACAGGTACAGCATTTGGAATAATAGGAACAGCATANCTNATGNTTACTAGGCAACTTCAAGAAGAAACTGGCAAAGCAATACTNCAGNTAGTATTCATATTTTTACTAATGAATATAACTCTTCAAATAGCTGATTTTGGTGTTTATTTAGATACCATACTTAGCCCTACTGAAGAATTAAGTGCTTCAATAATTTTAGGAGCTCTTTCCACAACAGGTTTATCAGACATACTTGCNGGTTTAGGTTTTATAATTTTAGGTAANGCTATAAGAGACAGCAAAAAATTTGGAAGTAAGAGTAATACTTTGATAAGTTTTGGACTTCTAATATTTGGTATAGCAAATATATTATCAGGATTTGTTTCTGAAGATATTTCTGATCTCNTAGGTTTTGTGGGATGGTTAATAATATTCAATATTGTTAACTTAACACTTGGGCGAGCAATGTTAAAAGGCAATTCTTAATTGAAATCTTTATGTAATAAAAACAAGTCTTTAATAAGTTAAGACTTGTTTTTATTACTAACGGGTAACTAGCCTCTTGTTTCTAATGGAAGGTTAGGATTATTGCCCCATTCTATCCAAGAGCCATCATATACTTTTACATCCTCATAGCCTAGAAGCTCTGAAAGAACAAACCATGTATGGGTAGCTCTAACTGCAGTTTGGCATAAGGTATATATTCCTTTATCGGTTTTTATTCCTTTATTTTCATAAATTTGCCTTAAGGTTTTAGCATCTAAAAACTCTCCTGAATCATTAACTGCATTAACCCAATTAACATTAGATGAATTTGGAATGTGACCACCTCTATCTGCACGAACATCTTTTCCAATGTATTCATCTGGACTTCTGGTATCACAAACTATCTTTGAAGGATCATCGACTGATTCTAAAATCTCTTCCCAATCCGCTATCAAGTCTCTATTTGGTTCCTTAGAAAATTTATAATTCGAAACTGAAATAGATTCAAGGTTAGTAGAAATAGGATAATCATTTTGAGACCAATAATTCCAGGAACCATCAAGAAGTCTTACATCTTCGTGACCGTATACTTCCAAGGCCCACAATCCTCTTGAAGCCCAAAGATTACTCATAGAATCATAAAAAATGACTGTATCATCTTGTTGGATTCCAATTGATGATAATGCATTACTAATATGATTTGAAGATGGCAACATTCCTTTTACACCATTCGAATCTTCCCACTGAAAGGCCTCACTAGGTGTCAGTCTTTGAGCACCAGGTATATGACCTTTTTCATAATCATCTTGACTTCTAACATCAATAATTTTTATATTTTCATTATCTAAATTTTTATTTAGCCATTCAGAAGAAACAAGTTTAGACACACTATGATAACCCCTAGAACTTAAGCTACTATCTTTATCTGCGGCTGTCGTACAAGATATAATACTTAGTAATAAAACTACAGTTAAAATTAAATTTTTTTTCATAATAATCTCCTTAATTATTTACTTAATATAATTTTCCATTCACTCGAATCAATTTCTGATATTTCAACCTCGTAACCTCTCTTAATTGCTTGGGGAGGTATAGTTGACAAAGCTGGCGAATGATCAGTTATGACTTCGAGAATTTTAACGGAAACATTCTTATCTAAATATTCATTAGTTTTTAGCATAGGATAGGGACAAATTTCACCTCTCAAATCTAAAACAACATTATTTTCTGACATAAATTATCCTTTTTTTATTAATTTTATTTTCCAAGTTTCATCAGACATAGAAATCTTAATACTAATATTTTTTTTTAATGCTTTTGTAGGTAGATATTTAATTAAAATTTCTTCATTTGTATAAATTTCTAAGTTGTCCCCATCTAATATAAAAGATTCAAGTATTTGATCTACTTTCAAAATCTGATCTTTAACTGGTAGGTTAACTAAATTTATTTTATTCAATACATTCATTACTTAACCAAATCTCCTTATAATTTTTGTGCCAATAAATGAGCCTAAAAGTAAACTAAATCCAAAGACCCATCCGGACAGAGAAAGAGAAGGAATTGCTGAGAAAAACGCACCAATTGTGCATCCAATACCAAGGCTAGCAGAGTAACCCATCAAGACACCTCCAGATAAAGATTGATAATATCTCTTAAATTCTTTTGGTTTACGAATTTTAAATTCTCTAGAAAATAGAGCCGATATTAGAGCACCAAAAAATACACCCACCGTGCTAACAAAAGTATGTGAAATTATTCCACTAGAACCAATTGAACCCAAACATCCACTCAATGAACCTATACCACTTAATACTCCGTCACTCAAATTGATAACTTTTGATATGTTTAAGGACAACTTCATTATTTCTCCTGTGACACCTGGAGGAGAATGAAATAAAAAATAAACTATAGATAAAAATCCAACCGATAAACCCCCAAGTTTTATTGACCAACTTTTCACAAAAAAAGATTGGAAAACAACTAATAATTTAGACTTAATATCTTGAGAATTATTATCTTGCATTTCATTGACTTTATACTCAACAATTCCAGATTTAGATTCAATAAATAAGACTAAAATATATATTAGAAATAATCCTATTAATGTTATTAATAGGCTAAAACCATAGCCTAAAGAAAATGTAGAAGGCAAAAATATTTTTGATTCTTTGCTAATTAAATTTACCCACCAAAAGTCCCAAGATGCTATCAATAAAACTGCACCAATGATTACACCTAACATAGTTATAATTGACGCAACATATCCTTCAGCTATTCTATAAATTGTTCCAGATATACATCCTCCTGAAACAACCATTCCTACACCAAATACTACTCCAGCTACTATCGTTGATAAGCCAACTGGCAGGACATGTGCTGAACTAGGGAATTCTCCGGGTAATGGATTAGGAAGTATCCAGTTTAGAATTCCTATAAAACCAATAGAGGATACAGCTAAAGCAATCAATATACCTTTCATATTCTGACCTGATCCAAATAAAAATAGGTCTCTAAATGATGAAGCAAAACAAAATCTAGATTTCTGCAAAGTAAAACCTAAAGCGCATGCAACAAGCCATATAGCTGCATCTGAAGTATTAATTGAAGAAACATAAAAACTAAACATTAATCCTAGAATAACTAAGAAAATGCCAATTATTAACTGTCTACTATTTTTTGATTTATTTAGGCTATTTACCATTTAATTTTTCCACAAAAAAAACCCCACATAATTTGGGGTTCCTATTCAATAAATTTATAACTAATTTTTGGCTAAACTGAAGAAACCCTCATGATTGTACATGAGCAACAACAGTTAAGGTTTATATTAGTATTATTTATAGTCATGAGATTTATTGTAACAATTTTTCAACTTAATTCAATACTACTTAAGATAATCGAAATTATATTTAGAAAAAATTACTCTTAACTTTATCGAAAATTCTATCGGCTTCAATATAATCAAAATCATCCATAACAGACTTAATTGGGTATCTCACAATATAATTTTTTATAATTCCTCTCTTCCAAAAAAAATACTTATAAGCACTATAACTAAAGTTTAATTCAAAGAGTAGGCTTTCTAACATTAAGTTCCAAGTATTAATTGCATCATTATTTATTTGATTGTTTTTAGACTTTTTTAATTCATTCCATAGTTTTAGATGTGCTTCTATCATATGACCTGATGGCATTAGGCCATCAGATCCCCTTCTATATTCGTCAATGATTCTTCTACCTCCACCACCCCCCATAATAGATTTAATATTATTTACACATTTATCCTTGATTAACTGATGTATATGACCAGAGTCGTTTGTTTCCTCTTTGAGAAAATCTACCTTATCAATCTCATTAATAATCTTAATCAAAATATCAGGCGGAATAGGATTCCCGTCAGGAGACCTATTATTTTGCACCCAAATATTTACATTAGTCGCCCGTGAGATTTCTGAATAAAAATCATAGAACTCACTATCATCCTTGAAGCTCAAAAGTGGAGTCATTAATATAGATTCAATTCCTAAACCTTCTGCATATTTTGCATTCTCAATAATACTATTAACATTATTTGCTGATACTCCAGCGATTATAGGTATCTCTTCTTTCACCACTTCGGTTGCAGTCTTAAGAATAGCTTTTTTTTCATTGTCACTTAATTTAGAAACTTCTGAAACATTTGCAGGTATAAGCATTCCATGAGAACCTTTATCAACTAAAAACTCGAAACATTTTTCTAAAGATTTTTGATCAATAGAAAGGTCTAAATTAAAAGGTGTCACAGGTATAGAAAAAATGCCACTATATATATTTTTCATAAAACACCTTCTCTAAATAAATTACTTAACCTATATCAAGGCATAAATGAGCCATCTTATTTATTGTATTCCAATGATTAATTGTTAAGTTCAAACTACCTCTGGATCCAATTTTTCTTCCTTTGGGTTCAATTTCTATAGCGTAACCAGAAAAATTATCATGTAAACTTTGTACTCTTATATCTCCTATTTCAAAAGCCAAATTATTAATCTCATTATCGTTTGTAAAATTTTCAGCTAATGATTTTCCAATACTATTAGGCTTCCAAATAATTTCTTTTACTTTACCAAAAATAGGAAAATTTTTTTTCCTAGTCGTTTGAATATCTAGGAGTTCTTCGTTAGATCTAATTTTTTCTGAGGGAACTGCAAAATAATGCCACCATCTGGGTGGGTTATCTTTACCACCATCTTTTTTAAGAATATTAATATACTTAATTGGAGTATTTTCATTAATTTCTATTATTCCTAAACTTCTTTGATACCACGAATTAAATAGTTTTTCTTCGACTATTTTTCTCTTTGCTAATCTACAATTAATCCCTAAGTTAATTAGATTATCATATAAATTATCTCTTGTTTTATCTCTAAATTTATCCATAATATTATTGAATTAACATAATTTTTTTATTAGATTATAACTTAGTTATGAAATTATTGTCATGGAATGTAAATGGAATTAGAGCCTGTCTAAAGAAAGGCTTCATGGATTTTTTTAATGATATGGATGCTGACATATTTTCTATCCAAGAGACTAAAGCTAACCCAGAACAGGTAGATATTGAAACACCTAGTCATAATCAGTTTTGGAATAGTGCAGAAAAAAAAGGTTACTCAGGAACATTAGTTTTTTCTAAAGAAAAACCCATAAATGTTCTTAATGGCATAGGTATAGAAGAACACGATAAAGAAGGCAGGGTAATAACCTCAGAGTATAAAAATTTTTATCTTGTTAATGTTTATACTCCAAACTCAAAACGTGAATTAGAAAGACTTGCTTATAGGGAAAAAGAATGGGATGTTGAATTCCTAAAATATCTTAAGAATCTAGAAAATTCTAAGCCTGTAATTTTTTGCGGAGACTTAAATGTAGCTCATAAAGAAATTGACTTAAAAAACCCAAAATCAAATGAAAGAAATGCTGGATTTACAATAGAGGAAAGAAGGGGATTTGACAACATTGTGAGTGGTGGATTTATCGATACTTTTAGATATTTTAATAATGAAGGTGATAACTATACCTGGTGGAGTTATATGGGTGGTGCTAGATTTAGAAATGTTGGATGGAGAATTGATTACTTTTGCATATCTCAAAGTTTGGAAAAAAATCTTCTAAGCGCTAAAATACATCCGGAAATAATGGGTTCAGATCATTGTCCCGTAAGTATAGAAATCGATATATAAATTAATTTGAATAGATTAAAAAGAGAAAAATCAGAATACTTACTTCAACATTCAAATAATCCAGTTGACTGGTTTCCTTGGTGCAATGAAGCATTTGAAAAAGCTAAAAAAGAGGATAAACCTATATTTTTATCTATAGGCTACTCAAGTTGTCATTGGTGTCACGTAATGGAAAAAGAATCTTTCGAAAATGACGAAACGGCAAAATTATTAAATGAAAATTTCATTTCTATAAAAGTAGATAGAGAAGAAAGACCAGATATAGATAGTCTTTACATGTACTCAGTTCAAATGATTAATGGCAATGGTGGTTGGCCTGCATCAATTTTCATGGATTTCCAAGGAAGGCCGTTTTTTGCAGGTACTTACTTTCCTCCTAAAGATCACCATAATATCCCTGCATTTAATACAATATTAAGTAAAATTATTGATCTTTATAAAAATCATAGAAAAAGTATAGATGAAAATATTAATCTAGTTTTTGAAAATTTGAGTGGCCATTTTTCTCATGATAAAAATATAGTCAAAATAAATAATTCTAATTTGTATTCATTGATTGAAGCTCAAATCAAACAATCTTTTGACTTTAATAATGGGGGTTTCGGTGATTTTCCAAAATTTCCTGAAACTTCAAAATTATTTGCACTTATGTTACTCGAAAAAAAATATAATAACCAATATGGAAATAAGTTATTATCTACTACTTTAAAATCTATGATTAATGGTGGTATTTTTGATCAACTAGGTGGAGGTTTTTCAAGATATTCAACAGATAAAAAATGGCTTGTACCGCATTTTGAAAAAATGTTATATGACAATGGATTATTGCTTTCTACTATTTCAAAAGCATGTAAATTAAATCATCAACAACTGTACATAGATACAATTAAGAAATTAGTTGATTTTCTCAACAATGAAATGAAAAATTCAAACAATCTTTTTTACTCTAGTCAAGATGCGGATTCAGGAGGAGTTGAAGGCTCATACTATACTTGGAGTTATGAAGAACTCGATAATCAACTTGAAAAAGCTGATTTTAATTTCATAAAAAATTATTGGAATATTACAAAAAATGGAGATTTAGATGGTAAAAATATTCTTAATATAAATGAAAAAAATCAAACCAAATCAAATAATTTAGAAAAAATTAAAAATCAATTGATTAGTATAAGAAATAGAAGAGAAAAACCAAATACAGATAAAAAAATTATAACTTCGTGGAATTCATTAGTCATCTCAGGCCTTTGTGATTCATATAATTTAACTAAAAATCAAAATCATATTAATCAAGCAATAAAAACTGCAAATTCAATTTTAGATAATCTTTCAAAGAATAATAGCCTTTATCATACACAAAATAACAACAAAGGCTTTTTAGAAGATTATTCATATTTCACTAAATCATTATTTGATTTATATAATTCATCTCAAATATCTAAGTGGCTTATTCTAGCTTGTAAATTTAACTCTATAACTTTAGAAAAATTTTGGGATACTGAAAAAAAACTTTTTTTCGACAACGAATTAAATGATGAGCTTATAATAAGAACTCATAATTTATTTGATCCAATGATACCTAATTCAGCAGCTATAGCATCAATTAATTGCTATATGGCATATAAATATACAAGTAAAAAACAATATTTAGATATAGCTACGACAAGTTTGAATACCGCTTCAGAATTACTGTCAAAACACCCATTAGAAGTACCTAATTGGTTTAATTTATATTATTTGATTAATGAAGAAAATATAGAAATATTTATTTCCGGTGATCGAAAAAATAATTTTTATAATCAAGCAAAAGAGTATATTCAAGGAAAATTCCTCCCAGCTTCCATATTAGTTTCACAAGAAGAAAATGATTTTATAAATAATCTTCCTATTAGTTTAGGAAGAAGTAATGATAAGAAAACAAAAGTATATATTTGCAAAAATTATGTTTGTGATTTACCTATAGATAATATTAATGATTTAATGATGAAATTATAAATTTCTTTGAGCTAATTTTTCTCCTGTTACTATTTCATGAAATTCTATCTCATAGAAATCTATCATACTCATTAATTTTGAAGATAGTTTTGATTTTATTTGACTAGGTACATCTTTAAATTCTAACGGTTTTAGAGATTCTTGTTTCCATTCAGCAGTAACAGAATATTCTTTTGCAGGCGTTGAAAATCCAGATATATATATTGTAGCTTCGCTTCTTCCTTTATCTTCATACTCACCACAAATTTTATTTAATAAAGATGCTACTTCCCATAAATTTTCTCTTTTTGTTTTGCAAATTCTTTTGACTAAAAACATAAAACACCTACCTGATTTTTATAAAGTTATATAAAAGTTATATAATTTAAATATAATTATAAAAAACTACATTTGAATTTGTACATATGGAAGTTACAATATTATTACCAAATCAACTTTTTTCAAATAATCCTTCTATTACTAAAAATAGAAAAATATTTTTATTAAAACATCCAATTTTCTTTTCAAATAGTTATTTTAATCATCATAAACAAAAATTATTATTACATCTATTAAGTAT
>PASL01000026.1 GCA_002712125.1 Chloroflexota bacterium
AAGAACTTGCGCTTTTAAGTCCAATGCCTCATTTGCAGCTTCAGTATCAACGATACCACAAGCAGTAAGTGCAATTGAAATTATGCTTATCATCGTAATCTTAAATTTCATGATTATATTCCTTTTTAATATGTAAGACGATATACAATTATACCAGAATAAAACACTAAAAAGTTATGAAATTACTGATTGAGCGATCTAAAAACTAGACGCCTTCGTGGCCCTCAATTTGAACTTTTAAACCAGCATCTTCTGCTAGAGACCATGGGGTTTTAACTACCCAATGATCTTTCTCAACCTCTACCAATGGAGGTCTTTCATTAGCGTACTTGTGAGATTTATCCACCTTCAAAGGGGTTCTAGTCATAAATACATCTCCAGGAGGAGGATCAATAGGTGAAACAACTTCACCAGGAAGCAAAAACTCTTCTCTTTGTATATCAGGGTGAGAAGGTAATGCTGCTGAAACTAATGCATTTGTGTAAAGATGCATTGGATTATTAAATATAGCTTCAGTGTCTCCACATTCTTGCACAACTCCAAGATACATAACTGCTGTATCATGACACATATATCGAACAGTAGCAAGATTATGGGCTACTAATAAATAAGCTAGACCGTGTTCCTCTTGTAGATCTACCAATAAGTTCATTATTTGAGCTCGTATAGATACATCTAGTGCTGAAACAGGTTCATCAAGCGCTATAACCTTAGGATTCAAGGATAGAGCTCTTGCAATTCCAATTCTCTGTCTTTGTCCACCTGAAAATTCATGAGGATATAGATTTGCTTGATAAGGGTTTAGTCCAACTTCACTAAGAAGGTCACCCACACGAAGAGAAATTTCTTTTTTGGTCATTTTACCCTGTATTTCTAAAGGCTCACCAACAATCGAACCTACTTTCATTCTAGGATTTAATGAAGACCATGGATCTTGAAAAACTGCCTGAACAGATCTTCTGAACTCACTTCTTCTATCTTTTGACATTTGAGCTACATCTTCGCCTTCAAAAAATATCTGTCCACCTGTTAGTTCTTCAAGCCCAAGTAGTACCTTTAAAGTTGTAGTTTTTCCACATCCTGATTCACCAACAAGCCCGAATGTTTTACCTCTTTCTATATCAAAACTTACATCATCAACTGCCTTAAGATAACTTTTAGCCCCAAAATTAAAAATACCTCCACCAACTTGATACCATTTTTTTAGATTTCTAACTGATATTATCGGGTCTGAATTAGACTTAATACCAGGAGCTGCAGGTATGCTAGAACTTGATTTTTTTGATTTATTTTTTGTAGTCATTTACCTTATTCCTAATTATTTTTCTATTAAGTGTGAGAATTTATCATAATCTGCAACTGAACTTTTGGATAATTGAACCCAATGTCCAGGTTTCACCTCTACTAGTGGAGGCCTACCTTTTGCATCTTCTTCATCAAATTTCAGTGGAGATCTAGGAGCAAATGCATCCCCTTCTGGAAGATCGTAAAGAAGTGGAGGTTGACCTTCAATCTGAGGTAACCTTCCTGTTTTTTCTTCTAATTTAGGTACAGATCCTATCAGAGCTTTAGTATATTCATGTAATGGTTCATTGAATATAGTTCTGACATCACTAACCTCAACAATTCTACCAGCATACATAACTGCTACTCGATCACACATTTTTGCAACTATACCGAAATCGTGTGTTATAAATATTATTGCTACACCTTCTTCTTGTTGAATTTGCCTCAAAAGCCTTAGATATGCTGCTTGTATAGTTACATCTAAAGATGTTGTAGGTTCGTCAGCAATAATGACAGACGGCGCAGAAGAAATCCCTATAGCACCAACAACCCTCTGCCTCATTCCTCCAGATAACTGATGAGGAAAGTCCTTAGCACGAGTATCAGGTGCTGGGATTCTAACTTTTTGTAAAGAATCTACAATTTTTTTCCATAATGAATCACCCTTAAGTCCTTGGTGAATCTTTATTGCTTCTCCAACTTGATTTTCAATATTGAAAACAGGATTAAGTGCTTGCATAGGATCCTGAAGAATCATTGAGATTTCTCCGCCTCTAACCTGCGTCATTTCATTTTCAGACAAACCAAGTAATTCCCTACCATTCAAATTTACTTCTCCACCAACAATTTTTCCTGGAGGAGAAGGGACTAATCTCATTAGAGAAAAAGCTGTAACTGATTTTCCAGAACCAGATTCTCCAACAATTCCTAAGGTCTCACCTCTTCTAACATGATAACTAACTCCATCTACGGCCTTTACTGTACCCCACCTTGTAGTAAAATGTGTCTCAAGGTTTTTCACCTCTAAAACTACTTCATCTGACAACGCACTCTTACCAAATCCATCAGTATCTACATTTTTTGCGGTAGATTTTGATTTGGTGACCCTGGACTTAGCAGTTGCTTTTGACTTACTGGTAGTTTTAGTTGTTGATTTAGCTGTTCTAGGCATATCTTATCCCTATTTTTAGTTTTTATAAAAAATAAACATATTTTTAATGTATATAGTCAATGAAAGATAACAAATTTTTTTGTATTTTGCTAGAAAAAAGTATCTAAGAATTAAGTATTTAAGTCTTTTTTTAAGTGAATAATTGAGTCTTCTATTGCATCTACCAAATAATCTATCTCATTTTTTGTAATGGATAAAGGTGGACAAATTGAAATAATATCTCCAGCTCTGAAGGTAACAATATTTCTATCAAATAAGAATTTTGGTAACTTTTGAGCTAGTTTTGCACTAGCAGGAAATGCCACTTTTTCTTTTTTATCAGCAACAAACTCTACTGCTGCAAGAAGACCTAAACCACCTCTAACATCACCAACAATATCATATTTCTTAAGTTCTAATAATTTTTCAAAAAGATAATTACCCATTTTCTTCGAATTTCCAACAAGATCTTCCTTTTCAAAAATCTCTAAATTAGCCAAAGCTGCTGCACATGCCGAAGGATGTCCCCCAAATGTTATAAGATGTGTAAATGTTTCTTCTGGCCCACCAGTAAAAGCATCTGCAACTTTTTTTGTTGCAATCGCTGCACCAAGTGGAGCATAGCCACTTGTTAAGGCTTTTGCTACAGTTGTTATATCAGGTTGAACCCCCCAATTCATTGGACCAAAATACTCACCTAATCTACCAAATCCAGTGATTACTTCATCGGCTATCAATAATACGTCATATTTATCAGCTATATCTCTTAGCCTTTGCCAATACTCCTGTGGAGGGATCTGAATTCCAAAAGCGGCCGATACGGGTTCTGCAATTATTGCTGCTACTGTATCAGGGCCTTGATGTTTTATAACTTCTTCAAATTCATTAGCGCACTTAATTGCAACATCAATTGGATCACCTGAAAAAGGTAATCTGTAAGAGTTCCAATTTGTTACATGTATTGCTCCTGGCATTGTTGGTCCCATCGGATCAGCTGTTTTAGCTCCACCTAAGCTAACTGCCATAGCAGTTCCGCCATGATATGAGTATCTACGACTCAGTACTTTATATGCACCAGGTTTTCCATTAAGAATAGAAAACTTTTTCGCCATCTTTACAGCAGTTTCAACTGCTTCGGCTCCACCAGAAACAAAGAAAGACCTAGATGATTTTTCAGAATATAATTTAGCTATTTTTCCTGCAAGTTCTATCTGAGATACTGTAGCAGAACCTGAAGGTGAAGATTCAATCTGAGTCATTTGATTATATACTGCGTCTGCTATTTCCTTTCTCCCATATCCTGCAGCTTTGTACCATAAACCTCCCATTGAATCCAAGTATCTTTTTCCTTTTGCATCCTCTACCCAAACTCCTTCGCCCTTAACAAAAATATTGAGTTTACCTCTCCAGTCGTTAAGTTGAGATGCGTGCATAAACATATTTTCTTCAGCAATTTGCTGTAATTCTTCTATACGTTCGCCTGATATAAGAAAATTATTTGTATTTAATGACATTTCTAATCCTTAATAAGTAGTTATATAAAATTATATCTTATATTTATCAAATTTTATTACTGAGAAAAAAAATTAAGCCTAGAATATTCTTAGCATAAGGAAAAATAATTTAAGTAAATGAATAATAATAGAAAATTTTTTATCGAAGCAATAACTATTTTATTGCCAATTTCCGCTAGCATGAGCGTTGTAATAGCAGTAATACCATTTCTTTCAGCATTGCTTGCAAGAACAACAAATCCAGAAGAATCTATATCTGGCTATAGTATAGCTTTTTTTATTATGATGCTTGTAGGTTTACCTCACCTAAGAACACAAGGATTGACTATAATATTTTTTACAAACTCCCAATCAATAAATCAACTTAGAAAATTTTTATCCTACTGTATTTTTCTAGTTACTATTATTGCTATTTTTATAACAATTGGGCCTATATCTAGTTTCTTACTAAAGGAGTTATTTATAATTGATGAAACTTTACTTGTAAGCGTTAGGAATGCTTTGTATTGGTTAATTCCATTTCCAGGACTAATGATAATCCGAATGCACTTATATGGTTCAGCTTTTCGATTAGGTAAAAAGCATATTGCCCTTTGGTCGAACGCTATAGGAATAATGGCTGTCTTTTCATTTGCTTCAATATTTTTTTTCTTTAATATTTTCTCCGGATCAGCAATAGCTGCAGCATCAATTACACTAGGAATTTTATGTGAAGTTTTATTTTTAGGAGTAAGTATTTATCAAGATACAAAAAGGTATATTATGTCAAGCGATGAAAAAAGTGAACATGTTTCTCAAAAAACATTGCTAGTTTTTTTTGTCCCGCTAATTATTGATGCAATATTACCAGCTAGTACCCAACCCATAATAAATGCCACTATGGGTTTGAAAAACCAGCCAGAACTTTCTATTGCAGGACTAATGATGGCACTCGGAATATTTCATATTATTCTTATACCTATTAACGGAATTCAAAATACATCGCTAACTCTTTTTACGATGAATAAATATCACCCTTTCTTAGTAAGGAGGTTTGCAATATTTATTGGAGTTTCAGGATTATTTATTATATTTTTAGTTGCATTTTTTCATCCATTGTCAAACTTTATATTTGGAAACCTACTTGGCGCAGAAGCAGAATTAAAAGAATTGTCTATAAATGCTATAAAAATCTTGTCTATCCTACCTTTCATACTAATAATAGAACAATTTTATGTTGCGTGTTTATTAAGTACTAAAAACACCAAACCAATAATTATTATCAATATTCTTAGACTGATTACTTTTTTAACTTGGCTGGTTTATGGCGTAGTATTTTCTAATATGTCAGGTTTAGTATTTGGAGCCGCTGGATGGACCATAACGTTATTTTTTGAGGGTATTTATGCATGGTTGGTTGGAAAATCGTCATATAATAAAATTAAAAATTTACATTATAAGAAAAAAATTGATTATAATAATTGATAGACAACTTTATTCCCGAGTAGCTCAGCGGTAGAGCAGCTGACTGTTAATCAGCGGGCCACAGGTTCGAATCCTGTCTCGGGAGCCATTATTCATTTCTAATAAACTCTTTCATTATCGAATAATCTCATTTAAATCACTGAAATAATTTTGCTAGTCTAAAACCTAAGTACACAAATAATATTCCTCCCAAGTTTGTAACCAAAAGATTAAGTGACAGTGAACTCCATTGATAATTCTTAAGTAATTGAAAATTATCAAATGCAAATGTTGAATAAGTTGTAAATGCTCCCATAAACCCAACTAAGATAGGAACTCTTACTTGTTCTGATATCCAACCTTTTTCATAACTTAATGCCCAAATCAAACCAAATAATAAAGATCCAATCATATTAGGTATAAAAATACCAACATTAATAGAATTAATTTCGGATCTTGAAAAAATATTACCTATAAGATATCTAGCAAGTGTCCCAAAAGCTCCAGCTAGCATTATGTAAATGATTTTATCCAATTGACTTTTATTCTACATCTACCCTAGGTGGAGGATTTAATGTCGAGTGAAGAGCAAGCAAAGTAGCAGTATCATTAGAAGAGTTATAAATACCATGTCTAATGCCTATTTCACAAGTAAAACAATCACCTTCAGCAAGGTTAATTCCATTCTCTTTAGCATATACAGCCATTAAATTACCATCTAAACAAAACATTGCTTCCTCGTGAGATGGATGATAGTGATTTGGAGCTATCGAACCAGGTTCGAATATTAATTCACTAATATAAGTTGATTTCGCACCTAAAAAATCTCCAACCATATCATATCTTGAAATTCCAGGTTGAAATTCATATGGTTCATTATTTTTTCTAACAAATACCGATGATGGAGGTGAAGCATTTTCAAACTCAACCTCATCTAATTCTTCTCTATTTGGGCTTGGATCTGGATAAACTGTTATTAATCTAGCCCTAGTGCTTCCAATATTTTCAAGACCATGCCCTATGCCTTGAGGTGCTAAAACACAATCTCCTGAAGATACAGAAAATTTTTTGTTGCCTAATCTAAATTCTAAATCACCCTCAACAACAAAAATAGATTCCTCNGTATTGTCATNAAAATGATATGNNGATTTTGCACCNGGNTCAANANATAAATCTGNTACTGTNATCATTCCNGNACCNGTGCTTTCTCCNGCCATAANNAACATTTCTGATCCATCAAATGGATTTGATATATTTTGGTTGGACCTTTTTACAATTGTCATATTTTTCCCCTTTGATGGAATTATACAAAAATTTCCTAATCGAACCAACCCTCTAGGTTCCACGCAGAATCCCAAAAAAGATATTCGTATCTTATACTATGAAGAAATTTATCCATCATTTTTTTCTTAGTANTATTTGAAGCATTATCACTTAATTCATTAACATAANTAATAAGCCACTTCGTTAGGTCCCTATATTCANTATTAGTATAACCGCTAATCCATTTATTGATAAAAAGTACATTTTTAGCGTTTGTNGAATTTTCAAGATTGCGACCTATCTCATCATACCCCCATTGACATGGGAGTAATGAAGCTGCAATTTCCTCAATTGTATTATTATATGCAGTTGATAATAGGTAGTTTGTATAAGATAATGTAGCAGGCATTGCTGANGCTGATTCAAGATCCTTATTAGGTATACCAATTTCTAAACAAAAATNTCTATGTAATTGCATTTCTGAATTCAATGTTTCATTGAGTAAAGAAGAAAAATGATTCATAGAATTTAGGTTTGTTGCCTTCGTTACAGCTAAAGAAATGACCTTACAATAATCTATCAAAAAGAGATAATCCTGAATCATAAANTACTTAAATTTTTCAATATCAAGATTTCCTTCTCTCATTGAAATTATAAAAGGATGATTGACATGNGATTTATTCCANAGTTCAATATNTGAATTTTTCATNTAATCAGTAAATTTTTCTGGCATTAAATTTCCTCATATTTTGANAATAAAATTTTTGTCCCGGNACTTATATTCTTAANTTTTGATAATTGAGAATCTATAGAACCAAGTAAATTTACTTTTGAGGCTGGTCTTATTTCCTTGCCTTGACTCATTGGGGTTGGNCCCCAAAAAATACAAAAAGCTGAGCCTGGTGGCCAAAAAGCAATATCTCCGATATTTACTACTTCTAACGATTGATCATCCTCCTCCATATTAATACTTGTAGAAAAAAAAAGTTCATCTCCCCAAAATTGACAAGATCCTTCTAANGGCAAACTATNATAAAATTTNTCTGAGNAACTTGAATTATTTAAGGTAGCAGTAGTAAGAAATTCTCCNGCAGAAATATTTATTTTTTTANTCATATCTCAGTGCCTCGGAAGGACTGATGGCAGAAGCTTGTCTGGCTGGGATTATGGTATTTAACAATGAAAANACTATAGCAATAAAAGTGATTATAACAACTGTAGACCATGGAATACTAAANGTAGCTGTNGCNGTTTCTTCTCTAAANTCTTGAAAAATATTCCANCCTATAATTGTTCCAAGAAGTATNCCNATTACNGAACCAATAAGTGCNATAACACCNGANTCTAGTAAAAAATGAATTTGNATCATTTTTTTATTAAAACCNAANGCTCTCATCAANCCTATAGATTGCCTTCTNTCAACNACNGANCTNAATGAAATAACNCCTAANGCTGATATNCCNACAAATAANCCTAANCCCATNAATCCTTGAAANAANAGATTGAAAGCATTNCTTTGAGNNGTTTGTCTNTCNATCAATTCNTNTGTTGAAACTGCNATCATACCNTTTTCTATAAATACNGTTTCTANNNTCCTAGTAAACTCTNNNGANTTNTCAGGATTTTTNAGACGAAATTTAAAGTTNGTATAAGGAGTTGTTTNANTNGANATTTCANNTAGTATTTCAGAATTCATATATATTAGAGATGGTACNGGNCCATCNTGACCAAANTCNAATGAATCAGCATATATATCTANAACNCCAACAACTTTTTTATCTGTNTTTGTAAGGTTTGTTTTGACTCCAGAAGGNGGNGCTATAGTTATATCTATTTCATCTATNTGNCCNNNAGTGCTTGGATCNATNTCNNTTATNGTAAANGATTGATCNTCTTGAAAACCAAATGANCCACCNNCNAGAACATTNGCCCCNACAATNACAAGNTCNGGATTATTTGCNACNGATTGCCAAACTTCNTTNGAGGTTTCTCCATATTTATTNTCCCAATGGGTTAGTTCATATCTGTTATTTAGCAACCATACGTCATCAGATGACACAATAAAAGCATTTTGTAATATACCTTCGCTAGTCTTAGCTCTTGCAGGAAAATAGGCTTGAGAAGAAATAATACTGAAGTCATCAATGTTTAACTTATCACTAGAATCAATAAAACTAATAATATTGTTATCTGTAATAGGTTCAGTAACAGACGCTCTTATATCAAACCCTCCTGATACAGTATCTGGCTCTTCTTCTACTCTATCGCTTATGTTTATAATTATCGCAAAAACCATTAGTGTAAAAATAACTAATGAAAACATAGCTAACGTAAGACCCGTTCTAAATCTAGCAGACATAGGATAAGCAATAGACATCTTAACAACTGATTTCAAGTTGCCTGATTTATATGAGAATATAGACAATAACCGTATGATTATTTCTGGATTATACATAATTATCCAAACTGCAGCGGCAACTAAACAAACACCAGATAAAATAAACATTTCAATATCCCCATCAAGTTTGCCGGTAAACTCTTCCAAAGCATCGAAAGGTAAACTCCAGAAAATTAGCATTGATATACCTATCATTGACATCGAGATTCTTTTTTGGAAATCTTTTCTAAGGTTAGTTAAGCCTAAGATTTTTTGTAATAATAGCCCTATTCCAATAAAAATTAGAGTAACACCAAACGTCCATAAAAACGCAGAACTTTGAGATTGTTCGCTTCCAAAGTTTGAATCTGGATTTAATCCACTCAATGCCATAAAAAGCCCTATGAGTAAGAAAGGGATACCAGTTGATAAAGTAGGGGCTAAAATTTGATATAACTTTATATAAAAAACAAACATCCATAAAATAATTGGAAGAATAAAATTTGAATTTTCTCTGCTTATAGCCCCTACAACAAGTATTATGATAGGAATAACCCATCTGAGAAATACAAAAATATTATTTTTTCTATTTTTCTTATATAAAATAATTTTATATAAAACACTTAATGGTCCAAAAAGAGAAAATAATAACTCATAAAATTTTTGTTTAAATGACTTAGTTTTTTCCGTTGCAAATTCCTGGGGCAAACCTCTAATCGCAACAACAATATTCAATCTACTTACTCTAAAAGAACTAAATATTACTGTAATTGCTGTCAGTATTAATCCTGCACAAAATGCAATATTTATAGATTTGAGACTAATATTATAAGCAAAAGAAAATCTGTCATCAGTACCTACTCCTTGTATAAATAGTTGAAAAAGAAGAAAGCTTACTATAATACCAAGAAAAGTTCCAACAGCTGCGGCGCCCACAGAATAAACAAGGCCCTCATAGGTAAACATTTCAATCAGATTTCTTCTTTTTGTTCCTACAGCTCTTATTATTCCCATTTCTGTTTGCCTAGATGCAGCTAGCATAACAAAAACTAAAAATATAAGTAATAATCCAACTATAATAGAAAAAGAACCTAATATACTAAAAAATAAAGTTATAGCCGTAGCCAATAAATCTCCAAATGTTAGCAAATCGTCTTTTATGGGCCTGACATTTAGGTCTACTATTTGTGATACAGCAGGTCCAAAAGAGTTAGAAAGTTCAGGGTCTTCTAAACTGTCTATGATTCCACCAATGATGGCTTGATTTATACCTTCTTTAATTATATTTTTGAATTCATCTGAAGGCTGATCATTTTCTAATTCAAGTATTAAACTATCAATCACTTCTTTAGAATTTTCAGAGTTTATAATATTATTTTCATCTGTATTATTAGATAAATTTTCGATTTGAAGTTTGAGAGCTTCAAAAACTTCAGGTGATTTTAGAGCAAGAAATATTTCATTTGTTATTTCATCATTGATGAATAATAACTGAAGGTCACTAGATATTTCTTTCGATAAATCCCTATCAATTTCTAATCCACCATCTAGTGAGACTCCCACATAATTATATCCTTGTACTCCTGTAAATTCCTTTACAACATTGTAATTTATTAGAGCCGATGCTGGAGATGCTTCCCCTCCGCCAGCCAAACCTTTTGATTCAACAACATTTACAACCTTAAGGATTTTTTTATCTCCAGGCTTGATTAAGAAGATATTATCACCTATATTTGCCTCTATAGCATCTGATAAATATCTGTTTATTATCGTTTCATTATCCTGGATATTAAGATCATCTTCTTCAAGAAATGAACCTTCTATACTCTTAAGAGATTCCCTTGAAAAAAAACCATATGTATTACTTACATCAAAACCTATAATTTCTGAATTAGATACTGTCTTTTCTGAATTCTCCCCCATAACCGGAGATGTATACCTTATTGTGGGAATAACTCCATCAAGTTTTTGATTGCTTATAACGTTTTCGGTTATAACATTCAATTCATCATTGCTTATAAAGCCATTCTCTAAATCTGAATCAACTATTGCTATATCAACTTCTCCCAATCCTCCCATAACGGTATTTTTTATAGACCAAGATACTGAATCACCTATTGCTAAGGCAGACATTATTATAGTTGAGCTTAACATGAGTCCAAATATAATAAGAACTGATTGTGCTTTTCTACGCGGGATATTTCTGAGTGCAATCTTTAGTAAAATTTTATTTCTGATTGAAAGTAGAACAACCACAGTAGCCAGAATAATAGTAAAAATTAACAAATATTGAGAAATAAGATCTGTTTCTAGGCCAAATAATTTTTCCAATTACTTTTTCTTCCTTCTTCTTTTTGTTCCATCATCAACAATCTTACCGTCAGTCATACGTATTATTCGATTTGCCATACTTCCAATTTCTTCCGAATGGGTTACGAGTACAAAAGTTTGTTTATCTTTTCGATTTAAATCCACTAATAATTTCATTATCTCAGACGCATTAGATGAATCTAGATTTCCTGTAGGTTCATCTGCCCATACAATTGCTGGATCATTTGACAAGGCTCTAGCTATAGCAACTCTTTGTTGTTGGCCGCCCGATAATTCTGTCGGTAAGTGCTTTGCTCTATCAGCCAACCCAACTAGATCTAGTTTTTCTAGCGCTTTTCTAGTAGCTTCCTTTTGAGATACACCAGCAAGAACCAATGGAAGTTCAACATTTTCTACAGCATTTAGAACAGGAAGTAAATTATATGATTGAAAAACAAACCCCATAGCCTTTGCTCTGTAGTCACTTAACTCATTATCACTTAATTCTGTCAAAGATTTTTTCGAAATCGTTATTTCACCAGAATCTATACTATCCAGCCCAGAAATACAATTTAATAAAGTTGTTTTACCGGAACCACTCGGCCCCATTACAGCAACCATCTCACCTTTGTTAACTTTAAAAGTAACAGAATTTAATGCATTAACTGACAAGTCGTTAGATTTATAAATTTTGTCAACTTTTTTTGCAGATATTATTGTTTCCATTTGATGTCCTAGTATTATATTGAATACTTGTATTGTAACATTTTGAAGAATAAAGAATGTAAAGAAATTATAAAGAATAAAAAGTAAAAAAAAAAGATTATTTTATAAATAAATTTAACTCTTAAAATAGAAGAATCGTAATAACAAATTAAACAATTTCGGAATAATTAGGATACAATTGTTCTAGAAATTTTTTCATATTATTTAGGAAGTGATTAATGAGCAGAACACCATCAAAAAAAACCCAAGATGAAGAGACTATTGAAAAAAAAACCCCTGAATGCAAAAAAGGTGGACCGTGTCATTGGGTAATTGAGCCTCCAAACGGTAAGCTTAGCACTGGTAAATGTAAAAAATGTGGAAAAGAAAAAGAATTTGAAAATTCTTTCGAATATTCTTCGTGGTACGGTACAAAATCGCCGGAAGAATAGAGATAATATAAAAGATAAATGTCTATGAGGGAATTATGGATCTAGGTATAAGAAATAAAAATGCTTTAATCACTGGAAGTAGCAAGGGACTTGGGCGAGAGTCAGCATTAGCATTAGCCAAAGAAGGTGTTAATATAATACTTTGTGCTAGAGGTATAGATGACCTTGAGAACACAAAAAATGAAATTGGAAAACTAGACGTAAATGTCTCATCTTATCAATGTGATATCAGTAATATTTCTGAACTAAATAATCTAATTGATAAAATTAATAAAGATGTAGGTGACATAGATATTCTTGTTAATAACGTTGGAGGCAGCCTAGGTACATCTGATCTTTTGAACTCTAAAATTGAAGATTTTCAAAAAGTTATGGATGCAAATTTATGGTCAGCTGTAACCCTTATGAAATTGGTTGTCCCTAAAATGCAAAAGAATAAATGGGGCAGAGTAATAAATATATCTTCCATTTATGGAAGAGAATTTGGAGGAACTGCTCCTTACATGACAGCTAAAGCTGCAATGATAGCCTCAACTAAACATTTAGCTATGACTATAGCTAAAGATGGAGTCACAGTTAATTCTATAGCACCTGGATCAATACTTTTTCCTGGAGGATCATGGGATAGGTTTATAAAAAACAACTCTGATGAAACCGTAAGTGAATTTATCGAAAGAAACTTACCTATGGGTAAATTTGGTTGGCCTGAGCCTATTGGTGCTGCAGTGACATTCCTATCGTCAATGCAGGCAGACCTAATAACTGGAGCCTGTATAAATATAGATGGTGGCCAATCACATAATCTCTTTTAGATATTAAAAACAAAAAGATCATATACGAACTATGATCTTTTTGTTTATTTATAATTTGTATTTCTTGTTATGAAATTTCTACTGCTGCTCCAGCAGCTTCTAATTTTTCTTTTGCTGCATCTGAATCTTCTTTAGATGCACCCTCTAATACAGGCTTAGGAGCTGCCTCAACTAAATCTTTTGCCTCTTTCAAACCTAGCGGTGTTACTTCTCTAACAGCCTTAATAACTGCAATCTTATTAGCACCAACATCTTTCAAAACAACATCGAATGCATCTTTTTCTTCAGCTGGTGCAGCATCTCCTCCAGCACCACCAGCAGCCGGAGTTGCGGCAACTGCAACTGGTGCTGCAGCACTGACGCCAAACTCTTCTTCGAGTGCCTTAACTACATCTGCTAGATCTAGAACAGACATATTTTTGATTTCTTCTATTAATTCATCTTTACTCATAGCCATAATTTTACTTCCTTATATTTAATATTTTTTTAAGCCGCAGAGTTTTCTTGGTTATTTTCCACATGTCTCTGCAAAACATTTGCTAAGCTCCTAATAGGACCGTTCATCACCATAACAATACCTGTGATCGGACTTTTCATTGAACCCATCATCTTTGATAATAATTCTTCTTTAGAAGGTAATGTTGCTAAATTTTTTATTTTAGATTGATCAAGCAAATCTTCATCTAACATACCACCTATTATATTTATAGGTAAATCATTATCTGATGCATACTTAACCAACGCCTTTGTAGCTTCTGCTGGATCAGAATCTGAAACAACAAAGCCAATAGGACCATTCATAACATCTTTCAAAGAAGATTTACCAGATTCATCAGCTGCAATTCTTGCAAAAGTATTTTTTATTACTTTGAATCTTGCACCTTTTGATCTCAATTCTTGACGCAGAGCAGTCATTTGGGTAACATCAATACCTCTATATTCTGCAGCAATAATCAAAGAAGAATTAGAAAAAATCTCAGACATCTCAGATACTAAAGCTTTTCCTTTTTCTGTTGGCATAAATTCTCCCAAAAAAAAACCCAAGACAAAAGTATCTGGGGCTTCAAAAAAATTATCAACCTCGGATGGTGTCTTTTGACATTATCTTTTAGACCATCTGTCTGTGGTTACTATATTAAGTTTATAAATCTTATTATATCTCTTTTTTTAAGAAATGGAAAATTTATTTACTTCCACTAGCTAATTTTTCAAGTTCTGTTTGACTTAATCTTATAGATGGCCCCATAGTTGTGCACATAGAAACATTTTTTACTAATGCACCTTTAATACTATCTGGTCTAGCTCGAATTATTGTTGAGTAAACACTACTTAAGTTGTCTAGCAATTGGTTAGATTCAAACTTAACAGTTCCAATCCTGACATGTATATTAGCACCTTTATCCAGTTTGATCTCTGCTCTTCCCTTTTTTGCACTGTCGATTGCAGATGAAATATTTTCTGGTTGAACAACTGTACCAGTTCTAGGATTAGGCATCAGCCCTTTTCTACCAAGATATCTACCTAGTTTACCAATTTTGGGCATCTGGTCTGGAGTGGCTATTGCAACATCAAAATCAGCCCATCCAGCTTCAATTTTTTTCACTAATTCGTCATCAGAAATATAATCCGCACCTGCATCTTCAGCTATTCTTGCATCATCGCCTTGAGCAAAAACGAGCACCCTTACATCTTTTCCTGTACCATGCGGTAATTCTGCAACTTCTCTCAAATTTTGATCAGCTTGTTTTGGGTCAGCATTCGTTGAAACGTGTAGTTCTACTGCTTCATCAAATTTCACTTTTGACAATTTTTTTGCTAAGTCTACTGCTTCATTAGGTGTATATTCTGAAGATTGAATTTCTTTACTTATTTCTAAATATCTTTTACTTTGTTTTGCCATACATTTACTCCTAAATTAATCTACTACCTGAATACCCATGCTTCTAGCGCTACCTTCTATGATTTTCATAGCAGATTCAATAGTGTCTGCATTTAAGTCCGGCATTTTCGTCTCAGCGATTTCTTTGATTTTATCTCTTTTTATAGTGCCTGCAATTTCCAAACCTGCAGTACTTGATCCACTCTTTATACCTGATGCTTTCTTAATCATGTCAGATGCAGGAGGAGTTTTTAACTCAATAGTAAATGATTTGTCTACGTATACAGTTAATTCAACAGGAACAATATTTCCAGACAAAGATGCTGATTTTTCATTATATTCCTTAACAAACTGCATTATATTTACACCATGTTGACCTAATGCAGGACCCACCGGGGGAGCTGGTGTAGCACCACCAGCCGGAAGTTGTAATTTAATAATTGTTTGAACTTTTTTTGCCAAAATTTATCCTTTTCTTATAAAACTTATGATTTTTCAACCTGTAAAAAATCTAATTCAACTGGGGTTTCTCGCCCAAAAAATGAAACATGAACATTAATTTTGCCCCTATCTTGGTATACTTCATGTACAGTTCCCATGAAGTCTGCAAATGGGCCATCTTTAATTCTTACAGCCTCACCAACATCAAATCCTATTTTTACCTGAGGTGTATCCGATTCCATTCTACCTTTGATTCTATCAACCTCTTCCTTTTCAAGTGGAACTGGTTTAGGTCTTTGTTCATTCTCATCAACCATAGAAATAAAACCTGTAACACCCGGAGTATTTCTCACTGCGTACCATGTATCATCATCCATAATCATATGAATAATAATATATCCAGGATACATTTTTTTCTCAACAGTTTTTCTTTCACCTTGCTTAATTTGAACTTCTTCTTCTTTTGGAACTACAACATCAAAGATTTTATCATTCAAATCCATAGTCTTAATTCTTTGTTCAAGATTTTGCTGAACACGGTCTTCATGGCCAGAATAAGTGTGAACCATATACCAACCGGAAACAATTTTATTATTTTCATTTGAAGTAGTTGTCAATTACTTAACCCCCACCTGAAAATATTGAAAACAACTTAGCAAATAGCATATCTACTAAGCCTAATAAAATACCTATAAACGTAGATAAAACAATCACAAGTACAGTTAATCTAGTAGCTTCTTGTCGTGTAGGCCAAGAAACTTTTTTTAATTCAGAAAAAACTTCTGAAAAAAATCTAAACAGAGAAAAACCTGAAGATTTAGATATCCCCGGACCCGAAGAACCTCTGACTGTGTTCCTAGCCAAACTTTACCTCTTTTCCTTGAATACTTGTACGTTCCTACATACAGGACAGAATTTTTTCAACTCAATCCTGTCTGGAGTATTTCTTCTATTTTTTTCTGTATGATAACTATATGGTTGACATTTTGGATCTTGATTCGTACAGATCATTTCAACCAAAGTTCTAACAGCACTTTTCTTTGCCATAATTTAACTTTCTTTATTGTAGTAATTGAAGTACTTTATTTTTGAACTTCGATTATTACTCCAGATCCAACTGTCTTACCACCCTCTCGAATAGCAAATCTTAGATTTTCCTCCAAAGCAACAGGGTACATTAACTCTATATTCATAACTGTGTTATCTCCAGGCATAACCATTTCAACTCCATCTTCAAGAGTTAGCTCACCTGTCACATCAGTTGTTCTGATATAAAATTGAGGCTTATATCCAGAGAAAAATGGAGTGTGTCGACCACCTTCTTCTTTAGTAAGAACATAAACTTGAGCCTTAGCTTTAGTAAAGGGAGTTATTGATCCTGGTTTAGATAAAACAGCACCCCTAGAAACATCTTCTCGTTCGATACCTCTTATAAGAGCTCCGACAGCATCTCCAGGCTGACCTTCTTCTAATGTTTTGTGGAACATTTCAACTCCAGTAACTGTAGTTGTTACTGTATTACCAAAACCAACAATTTCTATTTCATCTCCAGTTTTTACTATTCCTCTTTCAACTCTTCCTGTTACCACTGTTCCTCTACCCTTAATTCCAAACACATCTTCTACTGGCATTAAGAAAGGTTGATCTACTGGGCGATCAGGTATTTCAATATAATCATCAACAGCTTTCATTAATTCATGAATAGACTGAACCCACTTGTTATCTTGATCGTCAGCATTTTCTAATGCTTCAAGTGCGCTAACTTTTACAACAGGAATATCATCACCAGGGAANCCATTCTTNGTTAATAACTCTCTNATTTCTAACTCAACAAGNTCTAANANTTCTTCATCATCTACNGTATCTGANTTGTTTAATGCAACTACTAGTTTAGGAACGTTTACCTGACGGGCTAGAAGNATATGTTCATANGTCTGNGGCATNGGTCCGTCTGCAGCAGAAACTACAAGTATTCCACCATCCATCTGNGCAGCACCTGTAATCATATTTTTNATGTAGTCTGCGTGACCTGGACANTCAACGTGNGCATAATGCTTAGTNTCAGTCTCATACTCAGTATGAGTAGTCGCTATAGTAACNCCTCGTTCNTTTTCCTCAGGAGCATTATCGATTTCATCAAATGCTTTTGCCTGTACATTATTNTTAACTGAAGCGAGNACATTTGTTATCGCAGCAGTTAGAGTGGTCTTTCCGTGATCAACGTGACCGATTGTTCCCACATTTACGTGAGGTTTACTTCTATCAAATACTTGTTTAGCCATCTTTTCTCAATCTCCTAAGAAATATCCTAATTTATAATTTTGTAACAATTAAAGTTTCATATAAAAATTAAAGTTTCAATTTAACATTATATATTATATATGAATAATATAATAATGCTAAAGTGTTATTATGTATATTTTTGCGCAGTTTGGAGCCCACACCGAGGATTGAACTCGGGACCTCATTCTTACCAAGAATGCGCTCTACCACTGAGCTATGCGGGCTTTTACATTAAAAATAACCCATTTTAGTGGTGCAGGGGACAGGATTCGAACCTGTGAAGCATAAAGCGGCAGATTTACAGTCTGCTGGGTTTAACCACTCCCCAACCCCTGCAGGATATAAAGTTCAAAAATTAAGTTCTTAAGAACCTATTACCAATACATACTGTATGGAGCCCTAGGGGGGATTCGAACCCGCGACCTGCCGATTACAAATCGGCTGCTCTAGCCAACTGAGCTACTAGGGCGTATTCCACTATATGATGTTAAAACTGTGTTATGTGAAGGTCAATACATCTTGCATAGGCTAATTTGAAAAATAAAATTATTTTTGGTAATTTATGTCAAGAAAGCTTATTTTTTGATTCATCTATTACCAGGCTGATAACGTCATTTAATGAAATATTATTTTTGTTCGCAATAATTTTACAGCTTTCATATTCTGGAGAAAAATTAATAACTTTTCCATTTATTTTTTTTATTTTAACTTTAGCTTTCCCTAAGCTTGTATTAATTTCATGTGTTTCTCTATCTGCCTTGATTCTATCGATTCTTTTTATTCTTACTCCTAGGGTAGAGGTTTCAATCAATATTATTCTGCTAATTTTGTCTAAATCTGATGAATTAACCATTACACTCAATTGTGTTGCAGGACGATTTTTTTTCATTTGTATAGGAGTAAACCAAACATCAATTGCATTGGATTGAAATAATTTTTCCATTGTATAGCCAAGCACCTCACCAGTTGTATCATCAATATTTGTTTCTAATAAGAATATATCTTCTTGATTTTTATAAAATTTTTCTCCAGTCCACATACCTAGCACGTTAGGATAATTTTCTGGGTTACTTGTTCCAGCTCCATAAGAAATAGAAGAAACATTAAATTCCACTTTATTAAAGTTACAAAGCGAAGATACTATTGCAGCTCCAGTTGGAGTAACCATTTCTTTATTAAAATCATTACTACTAAAACTAACTGGTAAATTATAAGCTTTATAAATTTCAATCACTGCGAGAGAATTTGATGTCATAACACCGTGAGAATTATTTATTACACCTACACTTATGGGTAAAGCAGAACAATATAAATCACTTATACCAAGTAATCGTAAACCTACAATAAATCCAGAAATATCGAGTATAGTATCAATTGTGCCAAGTTCATGTAAATGTAAATCATGTGAATCAACTTGATGAACATTGGTTTCTGCTGCCATTAGTATGTTAAATATATCTTTTATTTTTTGTTTATCTTCATCTGGTAATTTTGAATCATTTATTATATTTGTAAAATCATTCCAACCATATTTTTTTTGAGATTTTTTTTCTTCAACAAAATTAATATGAGTTGCCTTAACTGCACATCGATTTACTAAATGTGCTTCCAAATTCCATCTAGGCAAATCTATCAAATTTAGTTCATTAAGTAGATCTTTTTTACTTAATCCTGCATCAACTA
>PASL01000027.1 GCA_002712125.1 Chloroflexota bacterium
ATATTATGCATAGAGTTACTGATGCAAGTAACAGGATAGAAATTTCTAGAGAATCTGTTATTGAAACCTATGGAAGTATTGAACATGAATCAATTGAAATTTTTATCGATGAAAGCCTATCGGATCGAGAAAGAGGCAGAAAAGCCACTCAAAACGAAACTGCTTTACTCGCTTCCTCTTCCAATCCAGAAGCTTTAAGTGGATACACAATAACCTATACAACAGATATTAAAGATATTTATGGAATAAAAATAGTTGATGTTAGAATAAAAAGAGCTGATTTCCCTCCAGATATTGAAACAAGTGTTTTTCAAAGAATGGAAGCAGAAAGAGAAAGAATTGCTAGTGGTTTAAGGGCAGAGGGGTCTCAAAAAGATGCTGAAATTAGGGCAAATGTAGACAAACAAGTTAATGTTATTTTAAAAAGTGCAGAAGGTACATCTGCTAGGTTATATGGTGAAGCTGAGGAGCAGGCTATAAATATTTTAGCAGAAGCACTTGAAAGAGATCCAGAATTCTATGAATTTAGAAGAACTCTTGAAGCATATGAAAAGTTCCTAGATTCAGAAACAACAATTATTCTAGATCCTAATAGTGACCTTCTTCAATTCTTGATGTCTTCTCAGAAAAAATGAAGCTAAAATACATATTCATTTTTACGTAAGTAATCTGAATAGAAATACTTTTTTCTTCACCAGCTATTTTCAATAATCAGATAAGAAACGAATTTAGTAAATTTATCGGTGTGTACTATGGCTAAGTCAGTTTTAGTTTCATGATTGATGGTTTATCTTTTTTCAAATAATCCTTCTAGATTGCTCCTAAAATTTTAAGTCGCCATTTTTCATTTTTTTCTCCATTTCTAAAAGATCTTTTATACTTTCTATACTACTCCATATTTTTTTTGACCTAAATCCAAAAAGTTGTTTTTCTTTTAATAATGAAGTAAAGGTTGTATTTTCATGATCTCCAATATCTGGAAGTAAATTTTTTATTGATGAATTCATAATATATACTCCAGCATTAATCCAATAAGGAAGCTTTCCTTTTTCATCAAAACTTTTTATGTAGTCATCCTTGTCATTAATTACTACCCCATACTGGCTAATATAAGGAACAAGCATAACTGTACAAATTACTTTACTTTTTATATGAGAATTAATTATCGGTTGAATTTCTTGATTAGTAATTATATCTCCATTTGTTACTAAAAGATTAGTATTATCAGGAACAAAATCCATCCCTTTTTTTATAGCACCACCTCGTCCTAAAGGAGATTTTTCAAAATAATATTTTGTTCTAATTCCAAATTTAGACCCATCTCCAAAATGATCTTGAATCTTTTCTCCTAAATATCCACATAAAAAAATAACATCCGTTATTCCTTGAGATTTCATCCAATTAACTTGATGCTCTATGATAGGTATTCCATTTATTTTTACCATAGGTTTCGGTATCTGATTTGTTAATGGTTTTAGTCTTTCTCCTTTACCGCCAACTATGGTGAGAGCATATAGTCTTTCACTTTTCATTTTTTATTCTCTTGATACTTACGCCAACGGATTCTGCAAATCTTACAGCTCCTGGTTTACGTATTGTTATATTAACAGAGTTACAATTTTTATCTTCTTCAAAGCAAATTTCTATTAGACTGTCAGCAAGTCTTTCAACTAAATAATATTCTGAGCTTTCTACATGTTGTATTATTTTTTTACTTATTGTTCTATAGTTTACTGTATCATTTATATTATCTGATTTCATTGCTTGACTTAGATTTGATTCTATCTCTAAATCAATCTCAATCTTTTGTTTAGTTTCTCTTTCCCATGAGTTAATACCTATAACTCCATAAACTACTAAATTTTTAATATTTATTTTATCTTTCATTTTATAAGTGTCTTCCTCCATCTAAATTAATGGTTTCACCGGTTATGTAGTCATTAGTAATTAGCATTTCTATTAAATTATTAATTTCAGATAATTCTCCCATTCTTTTTGAAGGACCAAAGTTATCACTAGTTTTATTATAATCATTTTTGTTCATATCAGACGGAGGTAAAATAGCTCCTAGTGCTATTTCATTAACTTGGATTGAGGGAGATAACTCTAAAGCCAAACTTTTTGTAAGGCCAGATAATGAAAATTTTGAAACTCCATATGCAAAACGAGATTTTCTTGTTGTTTTCCAATCATTTAGATTAATAATTTTTCCTGGATTATTATTTAAGTGTTTTCTTAATTCTTGGGCTAAAATAAATGGTGCTCTTAAGTTGACATTAAAATGTTCATCCCATACTTTTTGAGTAGTATTATTAAAATTTATTTTGTTAAAAATTGAAGCATTATTAATAATAATATCTAACGATCCAAATTTTCTTATTATTTTTTTTATTAGGTTTCTGTTTTCTATTACTGACTCAAGATTTGATTTAGCAATCATACAGTCAGGATTAATATTATTCTTTATATGATTATATGTTTTATATGCATTTACTTTAGATTTATTGTAATGAATTATAACTTTTGCATTTTTTTTTGCTAAAAAAAAAGCAATTTCTTTTCCAATTCTTTTACTAGAACCAGTCACTAATATTGTTTTGTTAGAGATTTTCATTTTATATGATCTAAGAATTCTTCTCTGGAACTGTGATCTTCCTTAAAAACACCAAGTAGTGCACTTGTACTCATCATAACATTTGGTTTTTTGACCCCTCTCATTGATGCGCATAAATGTTTACCTTGAACTACAACTCCAACTCCTTTTGGAGAAATTAGATCATTGATTGCGTGGGCTATTTCTTGGGTCATTCTTTCTTGAACCTGTAATCTTTTTGAGAACATGTCGACTAGCCTAGGTATTTTAGATAATCCTATAACTTTATCCTTTGGAAGATAACCTACACTAACAGAACCATAGAATGGTATGAGATGATGCTCACACAAGGAATAGAAATCAATATTTTTTACGACTACCATTTCGTCATACTTCACATCAAACAATGCATTATTTAGCAATTTTTCAGGATTAGTTGCATATCCAGAAAGTAATTCATCGTACATTTTAGCGACTCTAAAAGGAGTGTCTTCAGTACCAATTTTATCGACATATGGATCTAATTCGTCAAGAAAATAACCTATTACATTTGAGATCTTTGTTTTTGCATTTGAATCAAAAATTACTCCATCATCAAAATGTTTTTTTTCTCTGCTCATTTTATTCCCCCAGATACAGCATTTATGAAATGTATTTCACTGTCATCATTAATTTTTTCTAGTAACCCTTTTCTAGTTGTAGTGTGATCAACAACTGCCGCTACACCGGGTTTTATAGATCCTTCTTCGATAATATGTGCTTTTGTACCTGGGTAAATTTCTTCTAAACTATCTATCAACTCGCCAAGCGTTTTTGCAGATATTTCAACTATATTTTTATCTTCGCAATATTTTCTCATTGCATATGGTATAAATACAATAGCCATTTAGTTTTTAGGATTTATATAAATCAATAATTCTTCCAGGTTTTACTGGAAGATCGAAGTGTCTTTTTCCTGTTGCTTCCTTAATTGCTAATGCTGCTGCTGCAAGTGGAGGCGCCAGTGTAACTTCTCCAACACCTCTAACTCCAAATGGATGAAGTGGATTTGGTACTTCAACCATGATTGCATCAATCATAGGCATATCTAGTGAAGTTGGCATTCTGTAATCAAGGTATGATTTATTTGCCATTACACCATCCTCTGTGATGAAATATTCTTCATTTAATGCCCAACCTAGCCCTTGAACAACTCCTCCTTGAATTTGTCCTTCGCAATATTTTGGGTAAACAGCAGTTCCAACATCTTGTACCGCAGTGTATCTGATTACATCAGTTTTACCGGTTTCTAAATCAACTTCAAGATCACATATGTGAGCACCAAAAGCATTACCTGCTGAATCAAGATTAACCGATGCTGTTGATGTTGCTGGCCCACCAGTTGGGTCTAATTTTCCAGCTAAATCCTGAATATGGATAGATTCATTTTCAAATGAAAAAATTCCGTTAGAAAAATTAATTTGATCAGTTTCTGCTTCCCATATAATTGATAATCTACTTTTTAACTCTTCAACTAATTTTTGTGCTGCGTTGTAAGCGGCAAGACCAGTTGCATATGTAGTCCTAGAACCTCCAGTAACTCCAGTAAATCCAATACTATCTGTATCAGGAACACTAGGATGAAAATCTTCAACGGGAATTCCCAAAACTTCAGCTGCTTGCATTGAAATTGAAGTTCTTGTGCCTCCAATATCAGCAGATCCTTCATTTAATGTAACTTTTCCGTCATCATTAAGCATTAGATCACATGTAGACTTACCACCACCGTTCATCCAATAACCTGTTGCAAGACCCCTTCCCCTAGCTTTTCCTTTCGGGGCTTCGCCCAAGGGAGAATTCCAGTGATCGGAACTTTTAACTGCTTCTAAGCATTCTTCTAAACCAATTCGTATAAATTTAACACCATCACCTCTTCTTGTACCTTCTTTGCTAGCATTATCAATTCTAAATTGTAATTTATCTAAGGATAATTCTTCACATAGTTCGTCAATTACTGATTCAATAGCGAATGATACTTGAGGTGAGCCAGGTGCTCTATAAGCTGCAGATTTAGGTTTGTTTACCAGAACATCATATCCTGTAATTTTTGAATTAGTTAAATTGTAACAAGCAAAAACACATATACTACCCGCTGCAACAGCTGAACCGGGATAGCCACCAGACTCAAACATTATGTCTGTTTCAGCGGCAGTTATTTTTCCATTTTTATTTGCCCCAATTTTCATCCTGACTTTTCCACCAGGAGCTGGGCCTGTCGCTTCAAATACAGAGGATCTATCCATTACAAGTTTTACTGGCCTGCCACCTGATTTTTTTGATAATAATGCTGCTATTGGCTCTAAATAAACCTTAGTTTTACCACCAAATCCACCGCCAATTTCAACATAATTTACTTTTATTTTTGATTCTGGTATACCTAGCATTCCTGAAGTTTGAGCTCTAACTCCAAATGAACCTTGGGTACTTGCCCATAGATTTATTTTTCCATCTTGCCCCCATACAGCAGTAGCGTTATGTGGTTCAATATAACCTTGGTGGATCATGGACATTGTAAATGTTCTTTCAACAACACAATCAGAATCTTTAAATGCTTGTTCTACATCGCCAAATTCATGTCTAAATATTTTTGCAACATTTGTGTTAGGTACATTTTCTCCAAGGTGATCACCAGATAAACTTTCGAGAATGATAGGTGCATCTTTGGCCATGGCAGAATCTACATCCGAAACATGTTTGAGAACTTCGTATTTCACATCTATTTTTTTTATTGCCTCTTGAGCAGTATTACGATCTATTGCTGCTACACCTGCAATGACATGACCTTTGTAATGAACTTTATCAAAAGCCATGATATTAGCTTGATCTCGTTTTAGGTTAACTACGTCTTCTCCTGTGGATACTTCTTTTTCTTCAACATTAGGAAAATCTTTGTTGGTTACTATAGCAAATACACCATCCATAGACTCAGCTTTGGATGTATCTATACTTAATATTCTTGCATGAGCATGCGGGCTTCTAAGAACATCTCCCCATATTAAACCTGGAACTTTAATATCTGCACCGTAAGTAGCTCTTCCAGTTACTTTATCTACACCATCATGTCTTATAGGAGATTTACCAATAACATTATATTTATTTTTGTTTTCGTGAGTTGCAACCATAAATTTTTCCTTAATTATTGAAGTTCATATAATTATTTTACAATAAAGTTGTTAAAAAAGTATAAAAAATATTCTAACTTATACTCTGAATTATTCTACCTGCGTTCATAGGTGTATCATAAAGCCTTGTCCCTATTGCATTTTTAATAGCATTAGCTATAGCTGGTATAGGTGGACAAATTGGAACTTCACCTACTCCTCTAACACCATAAGGATGTAGTGGATTAGGTACCTCTACAAGTATAGTATCAATTTTAGGTAAATCTAACGATGTTGGCATTCTGTAATCTAGAAAACTTGAATTAGCCATCGAACCATTATTTAGCATATAGTATTCTTCATTTAATGCCCATCCAATACCTTGTACAGCTCCACCTTGAAGTTGACCTTCAACATAAGATGGATGAATTGCTGTACCAACATCTTGAATAGCAGTATATCTTACAACATCTGTTTTTCCTGTTTCTACATCAATATCTAAGTCTACGATATGCATTCCAAAACCGTCACCAGCTGAGGATAAGTCAACGCTACCAGTAGATGTAGCAGGGCCACCTAAGTCACCTAATTTACTTGCTAAATCTTTAAATGAAATGATTTTTTCCTCATTATTGTAACTAAAGATACCGTCATTAAATGAAATTTCTTCAGAATCTACATCCCATAAAATTGAAACTCTTTTTTTTAGTTCAACAACTAAATTGTTCGCTGCTTCCCAGCATGCATACCCTGTAGCATATGTGGTTCTGGAGCCTCCTGTAACATCTGTGAACCCAATAGAATCTGTATCAACGATATTTGGTTTAACATCATGGGCGTCAATGCCTAGTACCTCGGCAACGTGCATTGCCATTGAAGCTCTCGAACCTCCAATATCTGTAGATCCTTCAGTCAATATAACGCTACCATCACTATTAACAGCTAAGTTTGCAGCTGATTTTAATCCAATATTGAACCAGTATCCACTGGCTAATCCTCTTCCTCTTTTTACACCAGGAGGTGGAGTGCCTATTGGTGAATTCCAATGATCTGAAGCCTTTGCTGCAGATAATACTTCTTCTAAACCTATTTTTGAAAATCTTACTCCATCTCCTCTTCTGGTTCCTGATTTAGAAGCATTTTTTATTCTAAATTCAAGCGAGTCCCAATTGAGTTCATCGCACAATTCGTCAACCAAGGATTCCATAGCAAAAGCAACTTGCGGTGAACCTGGAGCTCTATATGCGGCTATTTTTGGCTTATTAACTAAAATATCCCATGCATCAATTCTCATATTAGGAATATTATATGGTGCNTAAATACACATTGCTGCAGGNCCAATCATTCCNCCNGGATTCGCNCCAGCNTCGAACCATATTTCGCTNANTGCTGAGTTAATTGTCATATCATTATTNACACCNAGTTTGATNTTAATTTTACCTCCAGGTGTTGGTCCGGTAGTTTCAAAAATCGCTGTTCTTTCCATGACCATNTTTACTGGACGCCCAGATTTTTTTGANAANATTGCAGCTATTGGTTCAAAATAAACTGGAATTTTACCACCAAATCCACCGCCAATTTCTAATGGAGTAACTTTTACTTGAGAAACATTAACTTGCAAAATTCCAGCTATCTGTGTTCTGGCAGGAAAAGNTCCCTGAGTACTAGTCCAAATCTTTATTTGGTTATCCTCATTCCATACAGCAGTTGCATTATGAGGTTCAATATAGCCTTGATGAACCATCTCCATATTAAATTCACCTTCAAAAATATGATCAGAATCTTTCATAGATTTTTCGACATCTCCAAAGTCATGCCTAATATGTTCAGACATATTTGTGTTTTGTATTTTCTCTCCAAGGTCATCACCAATTAGGTCCTCAAGTATAATTGGGGCATTTTCTTTCATTGCATCAACAACATTAGTAACAGAATCTAGTAGTTCGTACTGAACAGTGATTTTTCTTGCAGCTTCTTCGGCTATTTGTCTGTCAACAGCTGCAATAGCAGCTATAGGCTGGCCTTTATAGATGACTTTTTTATTTGCCATTAGTTTTTCTGATGCCCATTTAAAATTTACGCTGCCTTCTCCAAGATCAACCATTTTGCTTTCAGCTTTTGGCATATCTTCATGGGTGATTACAGCAAGAACGCCATCCATTTTTTTTGCTTCAGCTGTGTCAATAGAAATGATCTTAGCGTGTGCATGAGGGCTTCTAGCTACGGNGCCCCATATGAGTCCAGGTAACTTAATATCTGCACCATAGATTGCTTTCCCAGTGACTTTTTCATACCCATCGTGTCTTATTGGCCTTGTGCCAACAACCTTGTAGTCTTTTTTAGGTTCGAATGTTGCAACCATAAAATTCCTCCTGATTATAGAATAAGTTTATTTACTCGCTTTTTGAACTGCTTTTATAATTTTGTCGTAACCTGTGCATCTACATAGATTACCAGCCAACCAATGTCTTATTCTGTCTTCACTAGGTGAAGGCTCGTTGTCCAGTAAGCCTTTAGCGGAGACTAGAAATCCAGGAGTACATATCCCGCATTGTAAAGCAGCTTCTTCTAAAAATGCTTGTTGAAGAGGATGAAGTCCTTCTGGGGTTGCCATACCCTCTACCGTGCTAACATCTTTTCCATTAACTTCTGGACCTAAGACTAGGCAGGAATCTACTATTCTTCCATCTACGTTTACTGTACATGCACCGCAATTTCCATCAAGGCACCCTTCCTTGGTGCCTGTCAGTCCGACAATTTCTCTAAGCGTATCGAGAAGGCTCATGTATGGTGGAATTAACAGATCGTATTCTTGACCGTTAATTTTTGTACTGATTTGTACTTTATTTATTTTTGAACTTGACATCAACTTAACCTCTTGCTCTTTCAATAGCNTTTGTTATCATTCTTCTAGTTAAAACTTCTACAAGANNTTTTCTTTGCTCAATGGTTCCTCTCATATCAGTAATTGGTGAAGCAGCATCTTTNGCTAATGAAGCAGCTTTANNAATTNCATCGTCACTAACAGTTTTACCTATGAGNCTATTAGCAGCATCTTTAGCAACGATNGGAGTAGGACCAACGGATGCTAAGGCNATTTTTGCTTCTTCGATTGTATTTTTATCTGAGCTCAGTNTTANTGAAACTCCAACNGCNGCAACCGCTATATCCATCTCATTTCTAGGAATAAACCTTGTGTANGCTGAACCAAAATTTTCATTAGGTTTTGGTAAAAATATACTTACNAGAAGTTCTCCTTTTTCTAAAATAGTTCTNCTTGGACCNGTACAAAATTCGTCAACAGATACTTCTCTTTTTCCATTNGGNCCTTCAATAATAGCTANAGCATTATTTACTATAAGNGGACAAATACCGTCTGCAGATGGAGCAGCNTTACATAGATTTCCACCTAAACCAGCTCTTGATTGAATTTGAATTCCTCCTATAATNGAAGCTCCGTCAACTATTCCTTCGTATTCTTTACATATTTTTTCATTTTCATAAATATGACANCAAGCAACAGACGCTCCNATTGTTAGGCCGTTANTATCNAAATTAATAGTATTTAGNTCTGGAATGTTTTTTACATCTACAACAGCGTCTAANTCCCATACGTTTGCTCTGGCTTTTACAAGTAGGTCTGTTCCTCCTGCCAAGGGCCTAGCTTTATCNCCATATTCTGTAAGAACATCCACGGCTTCTTTTACNGTAGTTGGGGCAAGATATGCAAAAGGGTGCAATAGCCCACTCCTTTCCTCATTAGTTTCTAATATCTAATCTAATNCTAAAAGTTTAAATTTAACTTTATAGTGATTATTATGCCAATCATAATGGAGTCTTGCAAACGCCTTAAGGCCTTATAAGGGTAAATTTATTATTAATTTAGGAGGCCTAGAGTCTCTCCACCGATAAGATGCAGATGAATATGATCTATTATTTGACCAGAATCTTTTCCTTTATTAATTATGATTCTGTAACCGGAGTCAAGAATTCCAAGTTTTTTTGCGATAATATCAGTTGATATTAGAAGTTCTCCAAAAATTTCTAAATTTTTTGTTTGCCCTATATTTTCAATATGTCTTTTTGGAATAATTAATATGTGTTTTTTTGCCACAGGATTTATATCATTAAAAGCAAATATTTTTTCATTCTCATATACTTTATTGCAAGGTACCTTGCCATCAATTATTTTACAAAATAAACAATCTTTAATAGGCACAATATTTCACCCTGATCACATAGGTACTTCTGTGTTATTAGCTGGAAAAATATTTTTATCAAGATCAGAATATTCAACTGTATTTACAGATGCTGTGTTTATATTGTTTGCAGCTCTATTTGCCTCTTCAGTTAGTCTGTTTATGTTTCGGTTAGTAAAATTTCTTTCTACAGGCGAATTATCCGAGGAACGAATTGGCCTGTATCTTTTATTTAACAAAGGCCTTTCTTTTTCTTGATTTGTTTCTATTTCAAAGGGAAAATTAGAACTAACTGCTAATAAAGTAAGAATAGTAATAGATGCTCCTCTTGGTTGGTACATACCATTTTCCCATTCACTAATAGTTTGCTGTCTTATGCCAAGTTCTCTCGATAAAGCTGTCTGAGAAAGTTTTAGATGTTTTCTTAGATTTTTTATGCTTGCTGCTTGCCATTTAAAATTTATTGGAGGTGCTTGTTTAGTAATCATATATCTAGATTACATATATGTTTAAAAGTAAACAAAGAGAATTTAAAACAGAATTAGGGAATTTTATTATAAGTAATTATTAATTGAATTTTTTAAATTTTTATCAATAGGTCCAACACATGAAATTATCATTTTTGTTTTGTCAAACATGCTATTTGCTACGTTCTTTATACTAGATGTAGTAACCTCATTAATTTTTTTTGTGATTTCCTCAATCGTTTGAATTTTTCCTGATGTTATTTCTTGAAAGCCTAAGAAATTTGTAATAGACATTGTGTCTTCCAGTCTCATATACATTTTTCCTATAGTGTATTTTTTTGCTTTTACTAATTCTTCTTCAGTGATATTTGCTTTTACTTTTTCTAGTTCATTTTGAACAACTTTAATAGTTTCTTTAACATTTTTTGGTTCCACGGCAGAGTCAATAATAAAAGAACCGGTATCTGTGAAATACTGAACATTACTTCCAATATTATAAGCTAAGCCTCTTGACTCTCTAATTTCTTCAAATAATCTACTGCCCATAGTTTCTCCTAGAATAACTGATAAAAGTGATAGAGAATATTTTTTATCATTAAGATAATCGATCCCAGCAAATCCAATATTTAAGTGTACTTGCTCAGTATTCTTATTAATAACCTCTAGTTTGAAATTTGCGTTTGTTTTTGGAGCGGGGGTATAAATCTGATTTTCGCTAGGGCCTCCGTATTTATCGAGGATTTTTGAAATTTTATCAACAATTTGATTGTGATTAATATTTCCAACCACAGAAATAACGGTGTTAGATGAAGTATATTTTTTTTTGAAAAAAGATAGTAAGGAGTTTTTTGAAATATTTTCAACAGAATTTATACTGCCTGCTATATCTCTGCCCATAGGGTGATTAGGCCAAAGCATATTTTCAAATATTAAGTTTACATGGCTGGCAGGTGAATCATAAGATGATCTAATTTCCTCATAGATTACTTTTTTTTCCTTATTGATATCATCTATTTTAAATAATGAATTTAAAAACATGTCTACAAACAAAGAGATACCCTCATTACAATTTTCAAGTGGGATTTTACACCAATAACCTGTTACCTCTTTATCTGTAAATGCATTAATTGAACCTCCAACATCCTCTACAACAGAGGATATTAGTTTTGGTGTTTTTTTATTTTTAGTTCCTTTAAATAATACGTGTTCAATTAAGTGAGAGGCTCCGGCTAAATCATCAGTTTCATCTCTAGATCCACATCCAACAAGAAAAACTATTCCAACAGAATTTGTATAGGGAATTTGATTTGTTAGGATTCGTAATCCATTGTCCAGTGTTGATTTATTGAAAGTAATTTTGTTCAAAGTAATTTTTGTTTATAGAATTGTTTTTGGATAAGAATACAAATAAAATATTATTAATAATTATGAACATAACAAGTTACTTGCAAAAAAAAACAACCGCTAGCATTCTTTTTCTAATAATTTTTTTCACTTTATTAGTTAGATTGTACGGCATTAATTGGGACAATGGAACACTTTTTCATCCTGATGAGAGAGCTATGTTATCTCAAGTATACGACATAAGTTTTCCTGAAGGTGAGGAGTGGAAGGATTTTTTTAATTCAGATAAAGGTACACTGAATCCTGGCTCGTTTAATTGGGGTAGTATGCCTCATTATGTTCTTAAATTGGTTCAGTATGCTTATGCTCCAATTGATTGGTTAGATATTTACGAATTAAGGTATCCTGGCAGAATACTTTCTTCTATTTTTGATTCATTGTCTGTTTTATTTATATTTTTAATTTCAAGGTATATTTTTAATAATAAAGTTGCTCTTTTATCAGCTTTTTTAACTTCTTTTTCGGTTATTCATATTCAATTAAGTCATTTTTATGCAGTAGATACTTTTTCAACTGCTTTTGTTTTAGGAACGATTTATTACTCACTAAGAGTAACTTATGAAGGAGGTAGAAAGAATTCATTACTAACTGGTGCAATGTTTGGTTTTGCATTGACTACAAAATTTTCAGTAATGCCTCTTGTTTTACCTGTATTAATATCTCATATTATTTTTCAATTTTCTCAAAGTAATTCCGATCGGTTGATAATTATTTTTAATCGAGTAAATATTTGGAATTTGCTAAAAAATCTATTTTTATTTGCATCTACTTGTTTATTAACCTTAATAATTTTTCAGCCATATATGTTTATAGATTTACATACATATATTAATACGATCTCAACACAAGGTGAAATGGTCAGGCGAAATATAGATTTTCCTTTTACAAGGCAATATATTGATACACCAAAATATATATATCAGATTATTCAAACTGGTATTTGGGGTTTTGGTCCAGCATTAGGAATAATGGCTTGGCTTGGCTTTTTTTTATCTATTATTTCGCTAATAATTTTTAGAAGAAAATCAGATATTATTATCATTTCATGGGTGTGTTTATACTTTGCTCTAACAGGATGGTTCGATGTTAAATTTTTACGATATATGCTTCCTATAACACCATTTTTAATTATGTATTCATCTCGACTGACTTTTTGGTTTGTAGAGATAATTAAGTCACTGAAACCTGAAAGTAAATGGATAATTTATATTCCAGTACTAATTATAGTATTTTTTACACTTCATTACTCATTGTCCTTTTTAAATATTTATTCTGATAAACACCCTTCTGTGACTGCATCTCAGTGGTTAGAAAATAATGCAGATAATAGATCTGTAGTTGTCCAAGAACATTGGGATGAAGGAATTCCTCATAATTCACGAGTGATTTTTGGAGAAAGACTAGAAACTTATAATTATGATAATCTGAACAAATTTCAAAAGATTTCAGAGCAATTAGAAAATGCAGATTATTTTGTTTTAGTTTCTAATCGCTTATACGCAACAATACCTAGATTAAAAGACAGGTATCCGATAAGTAGTCTATTTTATGAAAAGTTATTTTCACAGGAACTTGGTTATGAGGTTGTTTTTACAACTAACAGATCAATAAGAGGTTTAGGAATAGAGTATCATGAAGATCTTTTTTCAAGAGTCGACTTTACTTATGATGAACAAGTATTAAGAAGTAATAAAGATTTAATAAGTATTAACTTTGGGTGGTCTGATGAAAGTTTTTCCGTATATGATCATCCAAGAATATTTATATTTGAAAATAAAAAACAATTTTCTTCACAAGAGATTTTAGATGTCATAGGTTTGCAAAATGGTTATTTTTACACTCCTGGTAGTGAACGCCTTGGTTTGATTTATGAAAATGAAAAAGCAGATATTCAACAAAATGGCGGAACTTGGTCCTCAGTGTTTTTCTTGAGCTCTGTTCCAAATATATTATATCCTTTTATTTGGTATTCCCTTATTTTATTTATTTCACTAATAGCTTTTCCAATAACTTGGGCGATATTTAAGCGGTGGCCTGAGGCTGGGTATTTATTTTCTAAACCACTTGCCATTGCACTTTCTTCAATTTTCACATGGATGACTGTATCTTATGGAATAATACAATATAATATTTTATCCATATTATTAGGCTATGTACTTTTAGGACTTCTCTCAATTCTATTTATAAAAAATGACCTTTCTCATTTTAAAAAGTTTATACGTATCAATTTAAAAAGTATTATAAAACTTGAGTTTTTGTTTTTGTTTGTTTTTGGGATTTTTCTTCTGTTAAGATTGGTAAATCCAGATTTATGGCATCCATATAAAGGTGGAGAAAAACCCATGGATTTTGCTTATCTTAATGCTGTTATCAAATCAACAATTTTTCCTCCATATGATCCTTGGTATTCGGGGGGTTACTTGAACTACTATTACTATGGTCAATTCATAGTTTCTAACCTTATTAAATCTACTGGGATACCATCATCTATAGCCTATAACTTAGCTGTTCCTTTGTTAGCTGCATTAACATTCACCGTATCTTTCTCATTAATTAGAGGTATTTGTTATTTATCAAATGTAAAGTCGGTCAAAAGTTACTCATTATACGCTGGACTTTTAGCAGGTTTTCTAGTTACTTTTGCCGGCAATATAGATGGCTTATATCAACTTGTTTCTATACTTCGTAATGATGTAAATAGTTTTGATTTTTGGAGTAGCTCTCGATTGATGAATGATCAATCTGGAGGATTTGAAATAACAGAATTTCCATTTTTTACATTTTTATTTGCTGATTTACATGCTCATTTAATAGTCATCCCATTTGGATTATTATCGATTTCATTAACCTTTGCTCTTTATACAAAAATATTGAAAAAGGATGCTTATTTTGGACAATTTTTATTAGCATTATTGCTAGGCTTTATACTTGGTTCTATTAGAATAATAAATACGTGGGATTTTCCAACACAACTATTGTTATCCACTTTCATTATATTTTTTGGATACTTGTTATATTCTAAAAACACACGATTAGAAAGATTAATTTTATCTACTTTGTTAATCTTTTTTATAATAGTTTGTTCTTATGTCCCCTTTATTCCATTTCATCAAAATTACGAATTATTTAATGATGGTATTACTAGAAACAGATTTTATACTCAAATAACAGATTTTATAAACATAAATATGTTTTTCTTATTTGTATTAATTTCTTTTATTGTAATTAATTATAAAAACTATCTCAGATTATTTAATAATGGGTATCAAAAATTTGTAATAAAAAGAAATAAGATAAAAATTTTCCTGATTATATTTTTTATTCTATTTCTTTCAGTCACATTTTCGTTGCTATTGACAGATTTTGTAATTGTAGGTCTATCCGCATTATTTATAAGCATTATTGGTCTTTATTTTATTTTGTCGTATTTCAATAAATCTTATGAAGATACATACTTTTTTCCTATAACAATTTTGATAATGTTAGTCTATTCATTGTATGCTGGAGTAGAAATTTTTACCGTAAAAGATGATATAGGTAGAATGAATACTGTTTTTAAGTTTTATATACAGGCATGGATACTATTTTCCCTAGGAACATCATACTTATTGTGGAAGATATTCTCAGGTATAGGATTTAATTTTAGAAATTATAATTTAAAGTTTAAGTTTTGGACAATATTACTCTTGATGATGGTATTCTCTATATCGATTTATACTTTTTATGGTAGTAAAGATAGAAATGATACGAGGTTTAATAAAAACTTTATTTCTTTAGATGGTATGGAATATATGAAATCAACGGAATATTATTTTCAGGACAAAAAGATAGATCTTATGTATGATTATTTAGCAATAGAGTGGCTAAATAATAATATAGAAGGCTCACCTACAATAATTGAAGGAATAACAGATCAATACCAGTGGGGTAATAGGATTTCTATCTATACAGGATTGCCTTCTGTTGTGGGTTGGGATTGGCATCAGAGACAACAAAGAGTCGAATACGCATACTCTGTAACATCAAGAAGATCTGACGTTCAAAGATTCTATCACTCAACTTTACCTAGAACAGCTATAGAAATTATAAATAAATATGACATTAAGTATGTTTTTCTAGGTCAATTAGAAGAATCTCTATATACTAATGCTGGACTTGAAAAATTTGAAGAAATGGAATCTATAGGATTAGTAAAAATTTATCCTAATGAAATGATTAATTATGAAACACCTGTAAGGATTTATAAATATATTGATTAGTAAACAAAAGGTTATAAAGGCTGTATTTTTTGATATTTATGGAACAATCGCAGATTTCTTTCCACCAAAGGAGGAAATACAGATAAATGTTGCTGAAAAATTTAATATTACTTTAGATAAAGATAAAATTTTAGATGCTTATAAATTAGCTAATAATTTTTTGGTAAAGCAAAATTCAATATTTCCAATAAGAAAAATGAATGATGAAGAAAAATTAAATTTTTTTTCAAAATATGAGAAAATAATTATAGATAATTCTGGTTCAAATATAGATGTTGATGTAGCTAAAAATATTTGGGTTGAAATAACAAAACAAAATTATGATTTAAAGATTTTTCCAGATTTAATTCAATGTATAAATGACTTAAGAGATATGGGTTTAATTTTAGGTTTAATTTCAAATATTAATATGTCTGGCAAAAAAATTGCTGAAAAGCTAGGGGTCTCAAAGTATTTTAATTATGTATTTACATCTGAGGATCTAGGTTACGAAAAACCAAATAAAATGATTTTTGAAAAGTCCTTAGATATTGCTAAATTAACTCCTAGTGAGGTAGTGTTTATTGGTGATCAAGTAGAATCAGATATTTTGGGTGCAAAAAATGCTAACATATTACCAATACTTTTAGATAGGTATAATAATTATGAAAATTATTCGGAGGTTATAAAAATTAATGACCTATTTCAACTTCAAGAAATAATAAAAAATCTCGTTGGGAGTAAATAATGAAAATAGATAAAATTGAATCAATTCTTTCAGGTAATAGTCATTTTGTAAGAATAATTACCGATGATGGAATAGAAGGCATCGGTCAATCAGCCTGCTGGGGTTATATGGAGGCAGTACACACTGTAATAAATACTTTTCAGAGATATTTAATTGGTAAAAATCCATTAAATATTGAACATCATTGGCAGCATTTGTATAGAATGGGTCCATTCAGAGGCTCTATATTAAATGCTGCAATAAGTGCTGTAGATATTGCTTTATGGGATATAAAAGGAAAATATCTTAGTGCTCCAATTTGGATGTTAATTGGTGGTAAAGTTAGAGATAAAATCAGGCTTCATTTGTTGATGGGTGGTTCTAGGCCTGATGCTTCTGATTTAGGAACAACCGCAGAAAATTTAAGATTAAACGCAATAGATGCTAGAAACGAAGGTTATACAGCTATAAAAATTGATCCACTTCCAGATGGTTATCAGTCTATGACATTATCTAGGCTAGTTAGCGAGACAAAAAATAATGTTGCTGCTCTTAGAGA
>PASL01000028.1 GCA_002712125.1 Chloroflexota bacterium
TTACCTGTAATTTTTAGTAAATAAAATGCGATAAAAATACCCAAAAAACCTGGAAAAAAAACTATAAATATTGATTCAAATATTGAAATACTAAGTAGTTGCCGAAAAGACAAACCTCGTGAAAGTAAAACAGCTATTTCAATCGATCTTTTGTTACTGATAATCTTTGAAATTATTAATACGTAAAATAGTACAAATGTTAGAGCAAAAGATCCGATTATATACATAGGTAGTTTTAGAAATAGAATTTTATTTTCTACTCTTTCTATTGTAGGAATAATACTTATATAAACATTAGATCTAGGAATCTTCGTAAAAACTTCATTTTGAAAATCTCTTAAGTTTTTCAAAATATCATTAGTACTAACTGATAAAATTTTCGAGGTATCTATATGAAAAATTTTTTGATAATCAATAGGTAATCCAGAATTTGAAGATTCCAAACCTTCGGAAAAAGCTTTAAAATTTGTGAATAAAACTACAGGGCGTTCTCTACCTCCAAAAATCATAGGTGGATCAGGATCTAAAATTAAAGATGGATCACCATTCCAAAACTCACTATAAGTATCCTTAATATCAAAAATACCAACAATTTTCGCCCTTACTAATCCTATATTTCTTGAAACAGATTGAGCAGAAATAATATCATTAATTTCAAAATTCTTAAGTTGGTAATCGTGTCTTATATTTTCGCTACGCTTTTTGTATACAATAACTTCTATTGTATTAATACCATTCTCGTTTAAAATGTCAGTTTTTGGGTAATTACCTTCTATAATTTCAATATTTTCTAATAGATTATTAGAAGTATGAAAAAATAGCCTTGAAACTAAATCCCCAGATATTACTTCGTCATCATTTTTATTCCAAAAATGCTCCTTGGTACGTAGATGATTTGTCGTATCATACTTAAGTTCATCAATTATATTATTATCTTTTAAGTCCTCTATAATTGAGTTAGTTTTTTCTATTTCACTATTTTCTAATGGAATCCATTGTGAATCTATACGTATATTTTTATTATAGATGCCAATTTCATCCAAAGAGTTTTTAACAATGATTCTATGAAAACTATTTTGATACATAAAACCTCCGGCTACAACTATCGAGGCAATAAGTACTGAAATAAAAATCCCAAGCGAAAAAAACTTATCTCTAATTAATCTTGTAATAGTTATTCTTATCAAATTTTTACCAATCTAAGAAGACTATGCATTGCGCCATGAATAATCAGGTTTCCAATTCATAATACCTTTTGCTTTAGATATGTTAATAAGTGACTCATTCTCTAATAGTTGTTTTTTTAATTTTACTCCAGGATATACTTTTTCAACTAATTTTGATGAAGGAATATTTGAAGTTGTATCAGAAGAACTAATAAAAAATGCTTCATGACCATCCCAGTCATTTTCTATGCTTAGCCTACATGCTTTTGCAGCATCTCTTCGATCAGTATAAGCAAAAAAACCAGCAATTTTTTGAGGAGTTATATTGTCTTTATTTTTATCATTTTTATGACTAAGTAATCTTTCTTCATCCCATAACCCCATAAATCGCAAGCTAGCAATTTGAGTTTTGGACCTCCTGGCAAATGCTTCAGCCATTTCTTCACCCAACCATTTCGTAGTTGCATAAACATCTGAAGAGCGAGTCGGATGATTTTCATCTACTGGTAAATAGTTTGGCATAATAGGATCTTCACCCCAAAGAATTAAAGGAAAAGCAGCTCCAATAGCATTTATTGATGATGCTAAAACTATTTTTTTTATATTTAATAAAAAAGCAGATTCTAGTACATTATATGTCGTCATCATATTTATTCTGAAAACCTCATGAGGCGGTAAAGTCAAAGGATTAGGTATTGCAGCAAGATGAACAACAGCATCACATCCTTCCAAAGAAGATAATGTTTGACCAAAATCAGTGAAATCAATTTTCTTATATGATAAATTATGAATTTTTATTTCAGTAGGTTCAATAAAATTCGGGGAACTTGTGTCGGCATTAATTACTTCATAACCATTTTCTAAGAATTCTTTGACTACATAAGAACCTGCTCTCCCATTTCCACCAGTAATAAGTATTTTCATTTTTTTGCTCCAATTTATAAAATAACAACAATATAAATTTACAGCCAATCACAAGGTTCGTCTATGACATAAAATAATTCAAATATAAATTTTATATGAAAAAAATAATATCACTTAAATTTAATTTTCAAAGCTCGAACCACTCAGATTTCTAAAAATAGGTTGAGTAATAAACATAAGTATAAATATAGTGCCAAGTATTGTAGTTCCAGCTAAAACAGCTATTGTTATACCGAAAATATTAGCAACTATTCCTGACATCAATCCTCCTAATGGAATAAGACTAAAAGTTATTGTATATATACCCATTACCCTACCTCTAATATTTTCAGGAACTCTTATTTGTAAAACTGTCATTCCAATAACAAAAAATATTGTATTACACGCACCTCCAATAAAAAGAAAAACTAAAGCTAAATAAAATGATGTAACCAAAGAAAAAAATGATATTGAAACACAAAAAAGCAATGAGCCAACGATCATGATTTTTCCAACATTATTACTTTTTCTCACCTTGCCAACTATTATTGTTCCAAGCAGTGAACCTAGTCCAGTAGATGATAAGAGCAAACCAAATCCATCAGCATCTCTACCTAATTTTTGTGCAAATAATGGCATTAATTGAAGGTACTGAAAACCAAAAAAATGTGTGGAATAAGTTAATGCAATTAATATTTTGAAATCTGTTCTGGAAGCAATAAATCTTAAGCCTTCATTTATCTCATTAAAAACATTTTTATGTTTTTGTGTATTCTTTAATGACAGTTTTATTGAATATATTGAAATCAACATACTCAACCAACCTAAAACAGCTATATAAAATACAGTATGAGTGTCTCCGTATCTTATAATAATACCGCCAAGTACGGGAGTAACTAAACGACTAAATTGCCACATTATAGATCCTAAAGCTACAGCACTCATCATATGTTTTCTTTCAATCAATAACGGGAAAAAAGAACTTCTAACTGGACCATCGAATCCCATAACAAAAGCCTGTATTGAAGCAAGTAAAATAACGTGCCAGATTTTTACATAATTTGTAGAATCTAGAACTGCTAAAATTAATAATATCAATGCAGCACATCCAGAAATTATCATGATTAATTTTCTTCTATCAATTCTATCTGCTAATGCACCTCCAAATAAATTAATCAATATAGTCGGTAAAGATGATGCAGCACCAAGATAGCCTAATGATAGAGCAGAGCCACCTAATTCATCAACAATCAACCAACCCTGAGCCATTACAGCCATCTGTATAGAACCTACAGAAGCTAATGATCCGAACCAATAACGTCTATAGTTAGAGTTACTAAAAGCGCCAAGTTTTTTTGTTATATTATTTTGAATTATCTTCTACCCATTTACTGTTATTTTCATTTGCCTTAATTATTTTAGGAATATTTATTGCATCAGGAATCTCTTGTTCATCTATAAGACCATATCTTCTTGCACGGTTTCTTTGATAGCCTCCACAAAGATGAAAACCTATGCATCCAGGATTATCCTGTAAATCATTAAGAATTGCTGAGTACCAATCACCATCATTATAGGAAATTTCCCCTGGTAATGTATCCCATTTAATTTTTGCTGAATCGGCTAAAAGTACAGGCTTATTTGTTTTTTTGTGCCAGTAGTTCATATTTGCAACTGGGTTTTGAAAATCTTGAAATGATAGTACATCAACATATGGCAAGGCCGCATTTACAACTTCATCAGGTAATTTTTCAGTTGCTTCATATCTGTCCCCAAGAATTAAGTGATTCTTATCATATCTCTTTATAGATTCATAAGTAGTTTTATAATAATGATTAGCCAATTTTGAAAGCTCTCGGCTACCTGATTTTGATGTAAGAAGATCAGGGTCAAATATTGGACCTCTCCATTCATTAACAGGTCGAGTATGTACCCAGGTTGGACAATCTGAATAAAAATATCCGATTAGGTTTGGGTCATCTGATAATTCAGATACATGCGTTCTTACTACATAATCACACCATTCGTCCCATTCAGAATTGAAAATATCATAATGATTAGAATGTTTTTCCCATTGGTGAGATTCAGTAAAAGGTAACATATGACAATATGGCATATTTATTATATCGTACTCTGAGCGAGTAAATGTTCTTGAATGATTAAAGTTTCTTATTGTTACATCCTGAACCCATCCTACAGTATTAAATCCCCATTTATACATATTAGTTGAAACCGATTTTTTCAGCCAGTTATTAACATCAGAATTATATTTTTCCCTCCAAATTGATATATTTTCTTTATATTTCATAGTTGAAGGATCAAAATGATTTAATCCAACTGAAAAAAATATATCTCCCGATGGAGATATAAACCACCATCTATTTCTAATTTTACTTACACTGAAAAACAAAATTTATTTACCTTAGCTTTTTTCAAATTATATAACCATATACATTTTTTGTATGGAAAAAATTTATAAAGTTTGAAAAAAATAAAAGTAAAAGTACAAAATATGTAAAAAATTATAAAGAAATAGAAGTACTAACTTGAAAAAATTAGTATTTGTAAATTATACCAAATTATCTCTAAATTATCGCTATTAATTTTAATTTTAATTTTTCAATTTATAGCACTTAATTTATAAAAATCAAATTAATAAATACTAAAATTAAAATACAAATCATTAAAATTTATAACATTTAGAGGTTAAAAAAATGAATAGAAAAAAAATGTATTCTATATGTGCGATATTGCTTATGTTATCCATTATTTCTTGCTCTAGTAGTGATTCAATGGATAATAATGATAGTATGGCTATGNCCAATCCAACAGCTACAAGCATGCCAGAACCAACAGCTACAAGCATGCCAGAACCAACAGCTACAAGCATGCCAACTGACAATAAAACAATGTCACCCAAATCTAAAGAAATTAGCGAAGTTAACATTACTATGTCAGAATGGGATGTAAACGTAGCTTCTGAAAATTCCTTGAAAGAAGGTAGTATTAAATTAACTCTTACTAATAGTGGTAATCTTGAACATAATATGGTTCTAATTAATGATGAAAATTATGAAAACTTAGAGTTAACTGAAGATGCTTCAATGGCGGATGAAACTAAATTAGATATCTTGGGGAAAATTTCAAGTTTACAACCGGGTGAGTCTGGTGAGTTGATAATTGAAGACATTAAACCTGGCACTTATGCATTTATTTGTAATACACCAGGTCATTACCAATTAGGTATGGTAAATAAAATTATTGTTGAATAAAAAAATGTATAAGCGGTCACTATTTGTGACCGCTTACAAAAATATATTATAAAATTTATTAACACCTATTTTATTTTTTACTAAGGAGATTATTTATGTCATATTTTCATATAATGTATACCCATACCCCCGAAGTATGTCCAGGTGAACCTAATAGTGACCCTGAAAAAATCAATGCTCTCGCAAAGATATACGACAATTCAAAAGAAAATAATGTGAAATTACATTTTTTTGTTGCTAATCCAACGGAGCATAAAATGTATTTATTATTAGAAACTGATGACTATATAAATATAGAAAAAACAATCGGACATACAAAAAAACTAGGTTCCATATCCATTACCCCTGTGGTAGATTTTCAAACTATGAAAGAATTAAACTCATAAAATAACCTACACAANATGTTCTGATTTNATTGTGTATTTGTTAAGTAAATCTTTATCAGGTATAGGTAATTTATCTAACGGTTTAAAAATNTATGGTGAGTCAAACTTGTTTTCTGGTTTACATAAATCATTCTTATAAAACCTATCGGAAGGGAATAAATCNCCTGGGTAGGTAAAGTTGCTTAAAGTAGCTAAAGCTATACAAACACTTGCACCTAAAGCACTCTCAAGCATTCCTCCAACCCATACTGGTATCCCAGCATTTTCGGCTAATCTATTAATCTCAATTGAGTTGGTTAGACCTCCGACTCGTCCTGGCTTAATATTTATATATTTACAGGCATTTAAGTCTATTGCTTGCCTAGCCCTTTCAATACTATTAATAGATTCATCTAAACATAGTGGAGTACTAATAGATTGTGCAAGTTTGGAATGATCAAATAAATCATCATATGATAAAGGTTGTTCAATAAAAGCTAATTGNAATTTNTCTATAGATTTGAAAAAATTNATATCNTCTAAAGNATAACCACCATTACAATCTATATGAAAAATCACCTCCGGAAAAGACTTTGTAACCGCATCAAGNACATCTAAGTCCCAACCNCTTTTCACTTTTAATTTTATTCTTGGAGCTCCGTTTTNAATCGCAACACTTATCTTTTCGAGCAGAGTATCTATATCTTTTTCTACACCAAAGTCTGCCCCNGCAACAACTTTTNTNTTCTTTCCACCTAAAAGAATATGTAANGGNGTATTTGATATTTTNCTCTTTAAATTCCACCACGCTATATCTANNCCAGCCTTAGCAAATGGATTACCTTTATAAATTGATAATTGATTAATCAATTCTTCTGAAGTTTCTAATTTTTTACCCAAAAGACTTGGAGCAAATANCTCTGAAATATTATAAAAAATCGAATTNNCACTTTCATATGAATAAGTTGGTAGTTCAAGCGCACAAGTTTCTGNCCAAGCTGAATAATTACCACTTTTAACATTAATTAGTACAGAATGAATTTCATAATCTNANCCGTAAGATGTAATCCANGGATCAATNAGTGGCATAGCTACGTGGTGTATTCTTAATTCATCAAATTTCATATAAAATNATTTTACTTTTTACCNAATCATTAATGTTAAAAANAAAGATAATTTAAGTGTTTAAATAAGCTATTTTANTAATATAAATANTAAAATANTTNTATGAAGATTAAACCATCNATAAGAAAAATAATAACAAGAACTGTATTTTGGGTTATATATAGTTATATCCTTTATGTATCCATAATTGATAACTGGTGGATTTGGGTTGCAATAGCATCACCAATCTTATTTTATATTTTTTATTATGAAGATCTACCTAAATCTCTCAAAAAAAAGAAATCAGTGAAAAATAAAGAATTTACTAATTTAAAAAAGTAGAACACATTAGGTTAGATTTCTATAGATTATGAAAAAATTATTTATTATAAAGTTTTCTTTCGCAATTATATTTTTTAGTTGCGCTAATGATACAGATGTTGTTTCATTAACTCCAACTGGAACACCTATATCAACAGTCGCTTCAACTCTAACTCCCATTCCTACATCTACTCCAACTCCCGTTCCTACACCTACTCCAACTCCCGTTCCTACATCTACGCCAACTCCCGTTCCTACATCTACGCCAACTCCCGTTCCTACATCTACGCCAACTCCTATACTTAGTGCAGCTGAGGAACATGAAATCTCGAGATCTCGAAATTTTATATTAGATGACGAAACGACACACTTGGGGCCATATTTGGTACATTATTCAATAGGTCCTATGACTCTTTCTGTGGGGGATTCAACAACCATCAAAGTAACCATGGAAGCTCGTAGTTTTGATAGTAAAGAAGAAGATCATGACGTGTTAATATTCTGGAACCGACCTAATGGCGAGGAAAATATCGTTTTACTAGAAGGCAAACATGATGCTGATTGCAATGGAGGTAGATGCAAATTTGTAACTACTTTCGAGATCCCAGATCATCCTGACTGGCAACAAAAGGGAATATATACTATAAAAAAGATTGTGTTAACTGATACATACTTTATGCAACATACTACATTTACTTCTGTTGATCATGATTCCAATGGCTATACTTCAGATGGCAAAGAATTGCGAGACAAACTAGAAGCTGGTCCTGACGGTAACGGATTCAACTTCGCGTTATTACAAGACGGAATAGAAATCGATACTCACAATTTTAACTTTATGCCAATGATTATAGAGTAGGATGTAGTTAATGAATAGATATTACCTTACAAATATTTCACAATCAAATATGCTCTTTTTTATACAAAATATTAAATCACTCTGATTCAGTAAGATTTAAAAATTCTTCAAAGGTTACATAGAATTCATAAAAAGGAAAAGATAAATACTAAATTTTTATGATTAATTGATTTTTCTATGATTTTGACAGATTTAATTGTTTACTAAAAAGGTACACATTATATAAAATAAAAAAAATAATTTTTTACAATATTAATATTGAAAGGTTTTAAAATGATAAACAAGACCAATTTTTATATAAATGGGAAATGGGTAAAACCCTTAAAAGAAAATACATTTCCAGTAATCAATCCTTGTACAGAGGAAAGCTTTGCAACAATCTCGCTGGGCACTAAAGCAGATTTAGATCTTGCTGTTAGTGCTGCTAGAAATGCTTTCGAAACTTGGGCTTTTAGTGATGTTCAGGACAGGATTTCTTTAGTGACAAAATTTGTAGAACTATACGAGAATAGATCTTCAGAAATGGGAGAAGCAATCTCTATGGAGATGGGGGCGCCAATGAAATTGGCTAACAAGCGTCAAGTTACAGCTGGATTAGGTCATATGAAAGCTTTTTTACGAGCAATGAAAGATTTTAAATTTGAACATTCTTTACGAGCTGATACACCAGATGAACAAATGATATATGAACCTATTGGAGTTTGTGGTTTAATAACACCATGGAATTGGCCAATGAACCAAGTAACATTAAAGGTAATTCCAGCAATTCTAACTGGATGTACAATGATACTTAAACCCTCTGAAATTGCACCAATGTCATCAATGTTGTTTGCAGAATGGATGGATGAAGTTGGCTGTCCAGCAGGAGTATTTAATCTAGTTAATGGAGATGGCCCAACTGTAGGTGAAGCAATGAGTGCACATCCAGATATAGATATGATGAGTTTTACAGGTTCTACTAGAGCTGGAATTGCTGTAAGCAAAGGTTCAGCAAACACAATTAAAAAAGTAACTTTAGAATTAGGTGGTAAAGGTGCAAATGTTATTTTTTCTGATTCAGATGTTGAAGCTGCAGTTAGAAGAGGCGCGGAAAGAGTTTTTCAGAATTCTGGACAATCATGTAATGCTCCAACCAGAATGTTAGTTGAAAAGTCATCATATGATGTTGCAATAAAAATTGCTAAAGAAGTTGCAGAATCTACACCTGTAGATTTATCAGAAAAAGATGGTAATCATATAGGTCCTGTAGTTTCCAAAACTCAATTTGACAAAGTTCAAGACTTGATACAATCAGGTATTGACGAAGGTGCCAATTTAGTCTCAGGAGGAGTTGGCCTACCTGATAATCTGGATAAAGGATATTTTGTTCAGCCAACAATTTTTTCAGACGTAAATAATGAAATGAGGATCGCAAGAGAAGAGATTTTTGGTCCTGTTATTTCAATTATACCTTTTGAATCAGAGGATGAAGCCATAGATATAGCGAACGATACAAATTATGGATTAACCCACTATGTTCAAAGTGGAAATAAAGAAAGAACTCAAAGAATGGCTAGGAGATTAAGATCAGGAATGGTTGAAGTAAATGGTGCTGGAAGAGCTCCTGGAAGTCCATTTGGAGGAAGCAAACAATCTGGAAACGGTAGAGAAGGTGGTTTACATGGTCTTTTGGAATTTGTTGAACATAAAGCAGTCTCAGGTTGGAATTTAACAAGCTAAATTTAATTATATTTTGAATAATCAAGTATAAAAGTAAAAGTTTTATTATGTAAAATTTAGGATTTTTAAATTTCGAGATAATAGCAAAACATTCCCTGAATTAATTTTGATATTTAGGGAATGTTTTTATTTTGTGAGAATGTATAAATAGATATTTTCTTGTCTCAAATTATACCATTGTCTCAATCTTGTCTTGTTCTTACTTGTCTCATACTTTTTCAACCATTACAAACCATTACCTTAGGACTATTGGTGGCCTACAGGTGGACTACTTTTAGTAAAAACAGAAAGAATTATTGATTTGGGCTTGAGTTGGAATTGAGATGGTGGGCTGAGGATGACTCGAACATCCGACCTCTACTTTATCAGAGTAGCGCTCTAACCGGCTGAGCTACCAGCCCAAAAATATTCTTATTAAATAGTATTACAATTCCTGATCTTTTCCATTAAAAAAACGTATGAATTTATAGTACTTAATAAAAAAAGCCTTAAAAACTGAACAGTAAACAGAAAGAAAGTCATAATTTCGTTTGAAAGTTTAAAGACATTTAGTCTATATTTAAGTTTCAGTAGAGTTTACTGAAGTAACACTTCCCCTACGAGCCCCTTCAACAAAGTTATTAATAACTTAGAGAATCTCGCTCAAGTAGGTTTGTTATCACTTCATCTACTGGTCGACCTAGGTAGTATATTATGAATAATTTCATAATAAAGTTCTCCTTAGAAAGGAGGTGATCCAGCCGCACCTTCCGGTACAGCTACCTTGTTACGACTTCGTCCCAGTCATCGGTTCTACTTTCGGCGCCTGTGCCCCAAAGGGTTCACCCAGCGACTTCAAGCATTACCAACTTCCATGACGTGACGGGCGGTGTGTACAAGGCCCGGGAACGTATTCAACGCAGTGTGCTGACCTGCGTTTACTAGCAACTCCGCGTTCATGAAGGCGAGTTGCAGCCTTCAATCCCAACTGAGACCAGCTTTATCGGATTGGCTCCACCTCGCGGCTTAGCAACCGTCTGTACTGGCCATTGTAGCGTGTGTGTAGCCCTAGACGTAAGAGTCATGATGACTTGAAGTCGTCCCCACCTTCCTCCCTTTTAGGGGCAGTCTCACTAGAGAAAATAACTAGTAATAGGGGTTGCGCTCGTTGCGGGACTTAACCCAACACCTCACGGCACGAGCTGACAACAGCCATGCAACACCTGTGTAAGCTCCCTTGCGGGTTCCTCACTTTTCAGATCGGTAACTTACATGTCAAGCCTAGGTAAGGTTCTTCGCTTACCATCGAATTAAACCACACGCTCCGCTGCTTGTGCGGGCCCCCGTCAATTCCTTTGAGTTTTAGCCTTGCGGCCGTAGTCCCCAGGCGGAATGCTTATCGCGTTAGCTTCGGCTCACAAGGGGTCGATACCCCGCAAACCTAGCATTCATCGTTTAGGGCGTGGACTACCCGGGTATCTAATCCGGTTTGCTACCCACGCTTTCGTCCCTCAGCGTCAGAAATGCCCCAGCAAGCTGCTTTCGCCATTGATGTTCCTCCCGATATCTACGCATTTCACCACTACACCGGGAATTCCACTTGCCTCTGACATTCTCTAGTTTAGCAGTATCTCCCGACCTCTCTAGGTTGAGCCTAGAGATTTCACAGGAGACTGACTAAACGGCCTACGGACCCTTTACGCCCAATAATTCCGGACAACGTTCGTGACCTACGTATTACCGCGGCTGCTGGCACGTAGTTAGCCGTCACTTATTCCTTAGGTACCGTCCTTGCTCTTCCCTAAGAAAAGAGGTTTACAATCCAAAAACCTTAATCCCTCACGCGGCATCGCTCCGTCAGGCTTTCGCCCATTGCGGAAGATTCCCTGCTGCTGCCTCCCGTAGGAGTGGGGGCCGTGTCTCAGTCCCCCTCTGGCTGGTCGTGCTCTCACACCAGCTAACCGTCTTAGGCTTGGTAGGCCATTACCCCACCAACTACCTGATAGTACGCAACCTCATCTAAGGGCGATGTCAAAGACACCTTTCATCTATAAAAAGTAAAATATAGATCGTACGGGGTATTAGCAAAAGTTTCCCTTTGTTATTCCCCTCCCAAAGGCAGATTAGTTACGCGTTACTCAGCCGTCTGCCACTAAATACACCACCGCAAGCGGTGGGATTTCGTTCGACTTGCATGCATTAGGCGTGCCGCCAACGTTCGTCCTGAGCCAGGATCAAACTCTCCGTTAAAAATTGACGTTCTTTCTGTCTACTATTCAGTTTTTAAGGTACTGCTCAACAAGTAAATTCTTGTTCAAGCGAAATTCAAGTGTATTATTTTTAAACCTGTTAAGTCAATATATACAAAATAAAATTCCTGTCAAAATAATCTATTTATTGAAAAATCAAAGACTTTTTTGATTTTTTTATCTAATTTACTGTGTAAAATTACATATGTTTATACTATATATTACATTAGGATGGAGTAAATTTTAAATGCCTAGAAATATACCTGGAGAACCGTATACAAGGGTTACAGCTAAAGAAGGAAAAGAGTTATTTGATTCAGGAAATTCTGCTATTATAGACGTCAGAAGTGAGGATGAATATCTAGCAGGACATGTTAAAGGTTCAATATGGATTCCTGTAGATGACATTATTGATAGGTATTCTGAGCTTCCATCTGATAAAAAATTACTTTTTATCTGTGAAGTTGGTGCAAGATCTGGACTTGCGGCTGAATATGCATCTTCTATGGGTTCAGATAATTCTGACCTTTATAATATAGATGAAGGAACTTCGCAGTGGATTAATCAAGGGTTACCTCATTCTAAAGGCCAAGAGAAATAACAGGAATTTAATTTGTCATTATTAGTAGTTGGCTCTATAGCATACGATTCAGTTAAAACTCCTTCAGGAAAACGCGAAGAGCAACTTGGTGGGTCTGGATGTTTTTTTTCAGTAGCAGCAAGTTATTTTACTGAAGTGTCGATAGTAGGTGTAATAGGAAAAGATTTTAATAATTCTGACTTAAGGTTTCTTAAAGAAAAAAATATTGATATCTCAGGTATTGAAAAAACTGATGGAAAAACTTTCAGGTGGACAGGAGAATATATGGATGATATCAACACAGCTGTAACATTAGAAACACAACTTAATGTATTTGGTAATTTTAATCCTAAAATTAGTAATCAACATTCGAAAAAACCATACTTATTTTTAGCTAATATAGATCCAGAGATACAAAATAAAGTATTAGAAAGCATGAATGTAAAACCTAAATTTGTAGCCTGCGACACTATGAATTTATGGATAGATATCAAAAAAAACGAACTACTAGATCTAATATCTAAAGTTGATATGTTATTTATAAATCATGAAGAGTCAAAACAATTAACTTCTGAAGATAATTCAATAAATATATATGAAAAAGTAAAAACTTATGGATCGAATAATCTTGTAATAAAGTTGGGCGAATTTGGAGCTAAACTTTTTTCCAAGAGCAACATTTTTTCTGCTCCTGCTTTTCCTGTAGAAAATGTTGTTGACCCAACAGGTGCTGGAGATTCATTTGCAGGGGGCTTTATGGGATATATCGCAAAACATGGAGTAATCGATTCCGAAACACTAAAAACTGCAATTATTGTTGGAAGCACAATGGCTTCATTCGCTGTTGAGGATTTTGGGATCAATAGGTTTAAAAACCTTAAATATAGTGATATTGAGGATCGTTTTGAAGAATTCTCTAAATTCACTTATTTTAACCCTATGCACGAATAATAAACATGAAATAGAATATATTTAGAAATAATTATATTTAATGGAGATAACATGGATTACGATATCAAAGATATTAATCTTGCAAAAAAAGGTTACCTTAGAGCAGAATGGGCTGAAAGAGAAATGCCTGTTTTAAGAAAAATAAAGGATAGATTCGATAAAGAAAAACCTTTAAAAGGTATCAAGCTTGCGGGTTGTCTTCATATAACAGCAGAAACTGCCAATCTCGCTATGACACTACAAGCCGGAGGTGCAGAACTTACACTTTGTGCTTCAAACCCACTTTCAACGCAGGATGATATTGCAGCGCACCTAGTTGAGAATGGAATACCAATTTTTGCAATAAAAGGTGAAGACTCTAAAACATACTATGACCATATGTCAGCAACTGTTGACACTGCTCCTAATATAACAATGGATGACGGGGCAGATGTAGTAGCAATGCTTCATAGTGATAAGCGACATTTACTAGATAATGTTATTGGTGGAATGGAAGAAACAACAACGGGTGTAATTAGATTGAAAGCTCTTTCTAACGAGAAAAAGCTAATGTATCCGGTAGTAGCAGTGAATGACTCACAAACTAAACATATGTTTGATAATAGATACGGTACAGGTCAAAGTACATTAGATGGAATCATAAGAGCAACTAATATTCTAATTACTGGAAAAACTGTCGTTACAATTGGATATGGTTGGTGTGGAAAAGGTTTTGCAATGAGAGCAAAAGGAATGGGAGCACACACGGTTGTATGCGAAGTTGACCCAGTAAAAGCACTAGAAGCAGTGATGGATGGACACCAGGTTATGTCTATGAATGAAGCAAGTACAATAGGTGATATTTTCCTAACAGTTACAGGAGGTATGAATGCTGTTGACAAGCATCATTTTGATAAAATGAAAGATGGATCTATAGTTGCTAACTCAGGTCATTTCAACGTAGAAATCAATATAGATTCTTTAGAAAAAATGTCTGAATCAAAAAGGCAAATAAGAGAATATGTTGAAGAATACACAGTTGAAGATGGTAGAAAGATTTTTATTCTGGGCGAAGGTAGATTAATTAATCTATCAGCAGCAGAAGGACATCCACCCAGTGTAATGGATATGTCTTTTGCAAACCAAGCATTAGCCGGAGAATACATAGTAAAAAATCATAAAACTTTATCTCCTGAAGTATACACTTTGCCAAATGATGTTGATTCTGAAATTGCTAGATTAAAACTAAATGCTATGAATATGTCATTCGATACTCTTACTGCAGAGCAAGATAAATACTTAAATAGTTGGGAGTTAGGAACCTAATAGGAATAAAAATGAATAATAATAACTACTTACTTACATCTGAATCTGTTTCTGGAGGACACCCAGATAAAATGTGTGACCAAATCTCAGATTCTATTCTTGATGCATATTTAGAGCAAGATCCATTGAGCCGGGTAGCATGTGAAACATCGATTACTACAGGCTTGGTATTAGTTTTTGGAGAAATAACGTCTAAGGCTAAAGTTGATATAAAAAATGTTGTAAAAGAAACAATAAAAAATATCGGGTATG
>PASL01000029.1 GCA_002712125.1 Chloroflexota bacterium
GTTCAACCCTGTAGGTGAACCGGGAAAAAGAACGTTTCGGTTATCATCAAAAGACCCGAAACTAATTCGTGGAGGATAACAACCAGTCAACATTGCAGCTCTAGAAGGTGAGCAGACAGGAGATGCCATATAAAAGTTTGTGAACTTAATTCCCTCTTCAGATAATTTATCTATATTTGGAGTATCATTTAGCTTTGAACCATAGCAACCTAAGTCTCCATATCCCAAGTCATCACAATTAATTAATATTATATTTGGGTTATTCATGTAAATATATTAGTTTATATAATCACAAAGGTAAAGAAATTAAGAATGAAGTTCCTTCGTTTTCAATACTTTTTACGTTTATATTTCCTCCGTGAGCTTCTACTAGTTTTTTCACTATAGATAATCCCAATCCTGTGCCTCCTGTAGAACGATTTCTACTAATATCAGCTCGGTAAAATTGATCAAATATTTTTTCTAAATCTTTTTCTTTTATTCCTGTTCCATTGTCAGAAATTTCTATTTCAATATTATATTTTTGGGATTTTATTGAAATATTAATAATCCCTTTATTTGGCGTATGAATTAAAGCGTTTTCAATAAGATTTGATAAAATTTGCTTGATTCTCGTACTGTCAAATTCAATCATTATTTCATCTTTATCACTGATGACTTTAGATTTGATTGATTTGTCATTAAATTTATTATTAAAATCGCTATGAGTATTTTTAACTATTTCAACTAAATTATCGATTTTTTTATTCAGTAATAATGCTTTGGAATCCGCTATAGATAATATTCTAAGATCTTCTACAAGTTTAGATAAATGTAATGTTTGCTCATGTATAGTGTCTATAGTTTCTAGCTCGCTTTTTATTATTCCATCCTTGTAAGCTTCAATGTAACCAATAATATTTGTAAGGGGAGTTCTTAACTCATGTGCTATATCTGCTGTTAGTCTTTTTTGAACAGATTTTGATTGTTCGAGATCTTCTATCATTTTATTGAAAACTTTTGATAAGTCTCCTAATTCATCATTACTATCTTCTTGTATCCTATGAGACAAATTGCCTTCTCCAACTAATAGTGCGGCATTGCGAAGGTTTTTTATTGGAAAAATCATTTTTTTAGTTAGATACATTATTATTACTAATCCAATTATGCCTGCTAATATACCTGAAAAAATAAGGGTCCTTTGATATGAATTTTTTAGGTCATTTAATGGAGGGTCAACTAAATCTGATAATTGATCATAATACTCATCAGAGGCTTTAATATCAGAATTGATTTTATTACTTACAGAGCTAATTTTTTCTAATGGATTGTATTCCCTCAATAATAACGGTCTTTGATTTTTTTTTGGATTTGTATCAATATATAAATTTCCAATTAATTCCTTTTTTTTATTTTCTACGGGATAAACTGTATCAAAAATAGCCCCATTACCAAATCTTTCATAAAATGTTTCATATTCACCTTTAGAATCGATTGCTATTTGGCTAGAATCTACGACAATGAATCCTTCATTATTATTTAATACAACGCGCCATCCATAAAGTTTTGCAATCTGTTGCGCTGAATATTGTAATTCTCGATAATCGGATAATTCTTCTAATGATTCTTTCAAGATAATTTCTGCTCTTAATGATTTATTTTCGTTTATTTTCTTATCAATATTCTTAATTGCTTGATTTGTACTGAATGCAGAAAAAATGCTCGTTGAAAGTAGTATTATAGATATTACTAAAGCAAAACTTATAGAAAATTTAACTTGAAGTGAGTAAAATTTATTAATTTTCAAATTTATATCCTACTCCATATATAGATTCTAAATTTTTCTGATCAGGATATATATTTTCAATTTTTTTCCTAAGATTTGATATGTGAGTATCAATATTTCTATTATAGCCTTCAAAATCATATCCGAAAACTTCATTGATTATCTGGTCTCTTGAAAATATTCTACCTTCATTTTCCATCAATAATTTTAGTATATTAAACTCAGTTGGAGTTAATTTAATTGTCTGCTTTTTTATCATTACTTTATGTGAAAAAATATCTATTTCAAAATTTTCAGTACGTAATTTTTTAGATTTTGAAGTGAAATTTTCTACATCTTTTTTTTCACTTCTCCTTAGTACAGCATTTACTCTTGATATCAGTTCTCTTGGACTGAATGGTTTTGTTACATAATCATCTGCACCAATATCAAGACCTTCCAATTTGTCAGCTTCATCTACTCTTGCAGTCACCATTATGACTGGCACATTCGAAACTTTTCTAATGTTTTTGCATATTTTTATTCCGTCTATTCCAGGAAGATTTAGGTCTAGTAAAATTATATCTACATTATTTGATAAGGCATAATCTTGGCCTTTTATGCCATCATTAAATTCAATTACATCATATCCTGAATCTGACAGATATAACCTTATCAGTTGAGAAACTGATTTATCATCTTCAATTATAAGAGCTTTTTTAGTCATTATATGTATAACATGCTAGTATGAATATTATTACTGTGAAATGTTAAGATTTGGTCAAGAAAATGGCACCCCGGGTGGGACTCGAACCCACAACCTAAAGATTAGAAGTCTTTCACTCTATCCAGTTGAGCTACCGGGGCAATGTAATTATTTTACCTTTTTTTTATATTTTTTGTCCTAATTATTTATTATAAATATTACAAAAAATTTAATTTGAGTTATTTCTAATTTCATTTATTCTTTTATATATAAACCATGAGATAAGTAATAATATAATAATAAATATAGGTATATCGAATGGTTTCATTATCTCTCTTATTTGCTTATAGTTATCTCCTAGAATATAACCCGCTAAAGACAATCCAAAAGTCCAGGGAAAAGCTCCTAAAAAAGTGAATAGAGAGAATTTAATAACATTCATTTTTGCTAATCCAGCTGGGATTGAAATAAATCCTCTTACCCCGGGAATTAATCTTGCAATTATAACAATTATTTCACCTTTTCTTAGAAATAAATTTTCTGCTTTATCAATATCTTTTTTTGTAATTAATATATACTTTCCATACTTTTCTAAAAGAGGTCTTCCTCCTATTCGACAAACATAATATTCAATTAGTGAGCCTATAAGGCTTCCGATTGCTCCATAAAATCCAGCAAAAAACACATAAATTATACCTAGATTTTTTTCTGATACTAGAAGCCATCCTGCTAGAGGCATAATTATTTCACTCGGTAAGGGTAGGGCGGTACTTTCTATAGACATCAAGACTATTATTCCCCACCAACCCATAAACTCATAAATTTCATTAGTAAAATTTAATATTGCTGTTTCAAGACTATGTATTATTTCTGTGATTAGTTCCATAATTTTTTAACAAGTAACTGAGAATAAATCGTTTTATAGGCGTGTCAAAATTTCTTATAAATAAAATATACCATTTTAAATTTAAATGGGGTTTATATCGATCCGACTATTTTTACATTTTTATTATTTTTTTATTATTTTTTTCATAAATAAGAAATTAATTTCCTAAAAAATAAAAAATAAATACAAAATAAATGATTTTCATGCTTATACTAAACCCAAGTATAAAATTATGTATTGTATTTTACAAGTATTGAATTAGTTTTTTATTTGTTCAATATTTATTCAAAACATGTTCTTGACAAGTAATGTTATCGGAATTACTATTAAGCTAGTAATAAAAAATTAATTTTCGAGGTGTTTATGGCACGACCAAAAACTAAAAAAATGTTAGATGCAGAGAAGAAGTTACGTCGTCCCTTAGAGCGTGCGTTACCTGAAATGGTTAATGAATTTGGTCTAACTGGAGCAGCAAAGCGTGTAGGCGTAAGTAAGGCTACATTAAGTTATTGGTTGTTGAAATTAGATATTGAGATTCGTAGAGTTGCGTTAGCCAAAGGTGAGGAAATCGAAATTCGTAGAGTTGAAAGGTAGTTAACCTTTATTTAGTTTTATAATACTTGCTGCCTGATACCCGGCTCCAAAACCATTATCTATATTTACTGTTGATATTCCGGGGGCACAGGAATTTAGCATTGTAAGAAATGCGCTTAATCCATCTAAATTTGCACCATATCCAACCGATGTAGGTAAAGCTATTATAGGTGCCTTAACCAATCCTGCTATAACACTAGGTAATGCTCCTTCCATTCCCGCTACTACTATAATGACTTTTGCCTTAGAAATTTCAGGTAGCCTTGTGAATAGTCTGTGTATTCCAGCTACTCCAACATCTGTAATCATCTTTACCTTGCATCCCATAAGTTCTGCTGTAAGTTTTGCTTCGGTTGCGTAAGGAAGATCTGATGTTCCGGCAGAAACTATACTTAAGCCAGGTAATAGAGTTTTTTTTAGTTTTCTTTTATCTAGCCAAATTGTTTTTGAAATTTCAGACCATTTGACTTCAGGGTAATCATTCTTGAGTAAATTATATGTTTCAACTGAAGATCTTGTAATCAAAAAGAACTTTTCTTCTTCAAATAATTTTTTAGAAATTTCCAAAACTTGTTTTGGTGTTTTACTTAGGCCGAAAATAACTTCAGGAAATCCGACTCTAATTTCTCTTAAAAGGTCTACATTTGCAAAATCAGAATCTGAGAAATCATTTTCTTTTTCCAAAATTCCAATTACCTCTTCGGGTGATAAGCTTTGAGAATAAAGACGCTTTAAGATTTCATATAATTTTTTATTTTTCATTTATAAAATTCTAGATAATTTTTACCCGTATAATTAATATTATAATTTTATTCAACTGTAGTATCATATATTAAAAGTGATGTTAAATCAGAATTAATATGTTATATATATACCATAAGAAATAAAGAATTTACTAATTTGAAAGGAATGTCATGCAGGTAACATGTTTGAAAGATAACCTAAGCAAAGGTTTATCCAATATTAGTAGGGCAGTTGCTACAAGGGCAACTTTGCCTGTTACTCAAAATGTATTACTTGAGAGTGATAATGGGCAATTAAAACTAACTGCGACAAATACAGAAATTTCTATAAGTACCTGGATAGGAGCACAAATTGAAGGTGATGCAAAGGTAACTATACCTGCAAGAATGCTTAATGATTTCATAAATTCACTTCCAGAAGAAAATGTTCAAATGGACTTCTTGTCTGAACCCGTTGGTTTAAAAATTAAATGTGGGCAATTTAACGCTAATATAAATGGTATTTCTGCAGAAGAATTTCCACCAATTCCTTCAGTTGATGATTCCAAATCTGTTTCTATCCCATGTGATGTTTTGAAATCTGCATTGGAAAGGGTGGTTTTTGCGGCTGCTACGGATGATTCAAGGCCTGTATTAACTGGAGTTAATTTTGAACTTGATAAATCTGGATTTACAATTGCAGCAGCAGATGGCTTTAGATTAGCAGTAGAAAAAGTAAATTTTGAAACTGAAATAATTGAGCAGGTAAAGGTTATAATTCCTGCAAAAACACTTATTGAACTTCAGAGACTTCTAGTTGATTCCAGTTCAAACGTGGAACTTTCAATAAATGCGAACGGAAGATCTGCTAGGTTTAAATTGGATAACTCAGAGGTAGTAACTTCTCTTGTACAGGGTACATTTCCAGATTATGACAAACTTATACCAGATGATTTTTCAACAAAGGCTGAGGTTAATCTGACTGAAATGGTACAGGCAACCAAAGCGGCATCAATTTTTGCAAGAGATGGGAGCGGAATCATAAGATTCTTAATTTCTCCACAAGATAATGGGCGTATTAAAATTATCTCTAGAGCAGAAGAAGTTGGTTCTAATGAAAACAACATTCAAGCTAATATTCAAGGAGATGAATCTAAGGTAGCATTCAATAGTAGATTTTTACTTGACGTACTTGGTGTTTTTGATTCTAAGGATATAATATTAGAAACAAATACTCCTTCTAGCCCAGGTGTATTTAAGTCTCTTGATCACCCTGGTTATACCCACGTCATTATGCCTATGTTTGTTCAGTGGTAGTAGCTAAAACTAAATATCTATTACAAATTGGTTTAGTTCTCCTTATCTCTGCTTGTGCAACAGAATCTAGCAATCAGGTTACAAATAAAGATTCCTCAGAGGAGGTAAGGGTTGTAAAAGAGGCATCTGATTCTACTCAGCCAACTGCTACAGCGTTACCCCCATCTCCACAACCGAAGGCAACTGATTCAACTCAGCCAACTGCTACAGCGTTACCCCCATCTCCACAACCGAAGGCATCTGATTCTACTCAGCCAAAAGATAAAATAAAAATAAACACTTCAGATGAGGAAGAAAGTAAAGACCAGAATAATATTGAAAGCCAATCTGGTAACTATGCTTTGCAGTGCATACCGAGTACAGATGACCCAATCAATACATGGGTAAAAGCTAAAGGACCAATTGGAGGTTTGGGATATAACGTGAGGTATAGACATGATAATCCAGATACTATGTATTTTACTGATGCTTGGTCAGGAATACAAAAAAGTATTGACGGAGGTCTAAATTGGATTCAATCTAATGGAGAAGGAGAAAGGAATATTGATTTTCGAGTCGGCCCTTCATTAGATAATATTCCTGTATATGCCCTTAGAATAGATCCGAATGATGAAGATATTGTGTGGGTAGGCCTGCAAGATAACGGGGGACTTTATAAATCATATAATGAAGGAAAATCTTGGGAATCAAAAAACAATGGCTTAGACTCAAATAAAATTATTTCGCTACAAAAATCACAAAATTTAGATGAGGAAGAGGATACTTCCGAGTTGAAATTAAACGTCAGAATGATTGAAGTAGAACCAGGAAATTCAGATGTTGTTTATGTGATGGGTGACGTAGACACTAAAGTAGATGGATTCCAGTTTAATCGAACTAGAGGATTTGTATTTAAGTCTACTGATGGAGGTGAAAAATTTGAACTAATTGGTGATTTTGCAAATCTAACTAGATGGCTTTTTTTTACGAACTCGTCTGACACTGAAGAATTGCTCGTAACTACAGGACTATTTGACCGTGAACCTGACACAGCAGCAGAAAAAGAATTTGAAGACCTTTCTGACGATGCAATCCCAAGTGGACTTGGAGTAGGNGTATTCAAATCAAATGACGGAGGAAAAAACTGGTATGAAAGTAATCAGGGTATTAACCCNAANCGGTCAATGCACTTTGGTGGAGCAGACCAGAGTCCATTTGATGAAAAGCTAATCATAATTGCAAGCGGCAACGACGTCGATAATTCTCTTCGTGATTACTCAGGAGCNGTTTATAAATCTATAGATGGAGGGGCCTCTTGGAAAGATGTATCGCCTCTTTATTCAGGATTAGGTATGTTCGGTGCGGTCGCCTTTGCTGAATCTGACAAAAACATTGTTTATGTTGCGGGAGAAAATGAATTTCTTCGTTCGACAGATCAGGGAGAAACATGGATCATACAAGAGCAATGGGGNCCCCCGGGAATAAAGCCAGGTAATCCAATNGATATGGTAGTAAGTAAGACAGATCCTAATACTGTATTCATTAATAATTATGGTGGTGGTGTTTTTAAAACTGAAGATGGTGGAAAAACTTGGATTGAATGGAGTAACGGATATTCGGGTGCAAACATCTTTGGCATTTCTGTNAGCCGNACTGGTTGTATAGCTGCAAATGGGCGAAGTCAAATACATCTTTCTGGTGACTTTGGCGAGACTTGGCAGGGAATTCTATATGGCAANTCAAGGAGTCTTGGGGANGGTCTCGCAATTAAATTCTTATCACATGATGATAGCAATCAAGCCATTATTGCAACTGATGCTAATAGTGGGCTTCTTTATTACTCAAGCAATCTAGGCAATGATTGGGAAATAGCTACAGGATTAGTAAACATAGAACATTCTTTATTTGAAGAATCTTTTGGCATACATGTTGTCGAGGAAGCATCCTCAAATCCAATGGTATTATATGCTGGTTATATTCAATCAAAGATTAAAGGGNAGGATCCTCATCAATTAGAGGAAATTNAACAGTCGCCAGGAATGTACAAATCTGTTGACGGAGGAATGTCTTGGTTCCCAATCAATAATGGACTACCTGATGAAAACTACAGCCGTAATATATCAGATATTACTGTTAGTAGTCAGGATGAAGACATAGTCTATATCAATTCATTGTTTGATGGGTTGTANTACACGGTTAATGGTGGAGAATCCTGGAAACATCTTACAGGTGATTTGCCTGCTGGTATGTCATGGGATGATTGTGGACATACGTGTGTTAATGACGATGGTGAAAGAATTGAAATGGAAGATATGGAACACTCTAATATAATTCAACGCAAACACGCGATGAGTATTGCAATTAATCCACAAAACGATCAAGAGATATTTCTTGGTACCAATGTTCATGGCGTTTATAAAACTACTGATGGTGGAGCAAGTTGGGAAGAAACACTCTGGCGCACTGAGGCGATTAATACCTCGAAACGTGACCACGCACACGCAATTGATATTGCAATTAACCCAAAAAATACGAAGATCATTGCTGTCGCNGATTGGAATAGTGGTGTGCTTTTGAGTCAAGATGGAGGCGATTCTTGGCAACGAACTAACAAAGGATTAGATACNGGAGTAGTACAAGTTCTAACTTTTTCACCCAATGGGCAATATCTTTTTGCTGGTACTGAAGGACATGGAATATTTCGGTATAAACTCTTTGATTAATCACTTCATTTGCTAAGAGATTTCTTATAAGANATNTCTTAAAAGTGTTTTTAGTANTCAGTTATGTATTACCTNGAGTTTTGATACNTAGTATCAATTGTGTATAATTATTTTTAATAAGGTACAAAACTAATAAGGTACAAAACATGAGNATTAAGCATAATGAAATAAATATAGCAAACTGTTGCATTCAGGTTGAGGATTGTTGTGTAGAGTATGAAAATATTTTAGCTCTAGACAATGTTTCTTTTTCAATTCCGAAAGGATCATTTATTGGAGTNTTAGGTCCTAATGGAGGAGGGAAAAGTACTTTATTCAATGCTATAGCTGGCTTAGAGAATATAACTCATGGAAAAATCANNATAAATGGTGAAAGCCCACAAAAAAGCCTAGGTAANATAAGTTACGTCCCTCAAAAAGAGATGATAAATTGGAAGTTTCCTCTTTCNGTATATGATGTAGTTTCACAGGGAAAAATACGAGGNGGANGTTTTCGTAATATTTTAGGTTTTTCNNNTGATNTAGTTNTNGATTCNNTNANNAAAGTAAATATGTATGAAAAAAANNATGAAATGATTGCTAATCTATCTGGTGGGGAAAAACAAAGAACATTCATTGCAAGAGCTTTAGCTCAAGAGTCAGAAATATTACTCCTAGATGAAGCTTTTAGTGGTGTTGATTTTGGCTCACAAGAGGATATAGCCGATGTGCTAAAATTGCTAACTTCTGAATCTAAAACAATTCTTATGTCCACACATGACTTGAATAGTTTATCTGATAGATATGATAAGGTTTTGTGCCTGAATGGGCATATTTGTGCATATGGCTCACCTGAAAAGGTCCTAACGGAAGAAGTATTAAAGGAATTATATGGTGTTCACAAGGATAGATTAATTGATCATAGGATAGGAAATCATAATAATGATTTATGACCTAGTAATCGTGCCCTTAACCTACAACTTTTACTTACAGGCTACTTTAGTATGTATCTTAATTGGTATCGTTTGCCCATTGTTAGGTGCTTTTGTTATAAATCGAGAATTAGGTTTCATGGGAGATGCAATGGCTCATTCAGTTTTACCTGGCATGATTATAGCTTTTTCAATAGGTATAAATCCATTTATAGGAGCTATACCTAACGCGATATTTATAGCGCTATTGATAGGTTTTTTAGTTAGAAGATTCAAAATTTCTACAGATACGTCAATTGGAATAATTTTTTCTTTTCTTTTTTCAATTGGCTTAGTGATTATGTCGATAATTGGGGGTACAAAAATTAATTTAGAGGAAATATTAATTGGCCAGGTACTAAGTATTTCTAATGTAGATGTAATAATTACTTCTATTCTATCAGTGATAGTTATTTCAATAACACTTATTTTTTATAGGCCTTTGGTATATATAGGGTTTGATTACTATGGAGCAACAGTGTCAGGAATTCCATCACAAAAACTTGATTACCTGTTGCTTATATTGCTATCAATAGTCATTGTTGTTTCACTTCAGTTAGTAGGTATTATTTTAGTTATTGGATTACTAATAACTCCATCAGCAGCAGCAAGTCTACTAGTGAAGAGATTCAAGAATGTTATTATTCTAGGGATCATTATAGGTATTACTTCCTCTGTATTAGGATTATATATTTCATTCCATTCCGATTTGCCATCAGGACCTACTATTTGTATTGTTTCCACTGTTATATTTTGTATATCTTTACTTAAGAAATTTATATTTAGTAGGAAATATTTTATCCAACTCTAACTCTTTCCTCTGGATAAGATATGATATCTTCTTGGCTTTCCTTTGACATAAAGAGTACTAATGTAATTGGTCCAAACCTACCAGTAAACATAGCTAGTGACAATATTAGCTGTCCTACAGTACCATACTGGCTTGTCTCTCCTATAGACCAACCACACGTTGCAAATGCCGATACTACCTCAAATATAGATTCTGTATAATCAGCATTAGGCTCAAAAAACTGAAATAAAATCACTAGTAACATTATACTTACAATTGCTGTAGCACCTACGGCCATAGATTTTAATACATCAAAGGAATTAATTTTTCTATTTGCAAAAGATATATTTTCTCTTCCTTTGAAAATTGAATATGTAGAGATCAATATAATCATTAATGTATTTACTTTAATTCCTCCTGCTACTGAAGAAGTAGTTCCGCCTATAAACATTATTAATGCAGATACATTAATGTTTGAATTTTCAAGGTTATTGTAAGCTACACTGGAGAAACCTGAAGTCCTATTAACTGAGTGGAATAAGGATTGAGAAATTTTGTTAGCAATATTTTCATTACCAATACTGCCAGAATTGTTAAATTCAATTACAAAAAAACTTATAAATCCAAGAGTTAATGCAAACGTGGTCCCAATAATTACAAGTTTGGTATCAAGATTGAATAAAATCCATTTTTTCTTAGAAATAATATTTGCAAGGGTAGCGTAACTCAATGCGCCAACTAATATCATTATCGAAATAGTGCCTAAGATTATTTTATCATCTGAAAATCCTATTAAACTACTACCGCCTACCTTTGCATCAGGAAGAATTTCAAATCCAGCATTGTTAAATGATGATATTGATAAAAATATGCTTTGATAAAGGGTTTGAGTAGAAGATATTCCTGACCATAATGGGGTAAAAAAATTCCATTTGATAAAAAATATTAAAGATCCAATTATTTGTATTAAGACTGCAACAAAGATAATATTTCTTGCCATTGAGGAAATTACTCCAATTCTATTTTCTCCAAGTCCAGTTCTTGTGATCATTCTATTTTCTAATTTATGGCCACTACTTAAAAACAGAAGAAAAGCGATACCTGTTATGAATCCTAATCCACCAACAAAAATTAAAATACCTATAACTATTTCTCCAAATATTGACCAGTAACTATCGGTACCTACAACAATTAATCCTGTACCTGTGATTGCTGATATAGAAGTAAATAAAGAAATGTTAGGTGATGTGAATCTATTTTCTTCGGATGCAATAGGTAATGATAAAAGTATGGTTCCAATGATCGCAAATGCAAAAAAACTATAAACTAATATCAAAGGTGATGTAGGGCCTCTATATGAAACTTTACGTTTTTCAACTTGAGTAATAACAGGTGATAATTCAGACTGTCTTGGTCGCCTTACAATATTTTCTTTATCTAATTTATTTCTATTATTGTTCAATATAAGTGAAAATTTTTGTTTATTTGAAATCTTTATGTTTTATATACTAAAATTAATAAATTCAATTTATGTCTAAAAGAATAATTATAATTTTATCAGTACTTTCATTATTAATAATTTCATTAATCGTATCATCTCAACGTGAAAAAAGTGATTTTGTAGAAGGAAGAATTATTGACTTTGAACAAACATCTCTAACAACATTTTCTAGTATTAGAATTATCGATTTTGATGGGAAAGAGTGGGAATTCCATGCTGAAAAAGAATTTATTGGATTTTTCCCGTCTCATTTACAAGAGCATATAGTTCAAGATTATCCAGTAAAAATTAGGTTTGAGTTCTCAACAGATAGCAAAAAATATATTACTGAAATATGGGATTAGCTATAATTGATTCTTCAATTTCATCAATATTAACAAACCCTTCAAACCTCTCAACTATAAAACCATTTTCGTCAATATAAAATGTCCAAGGCTCAGTATTTAATTCCCACAGATAAACGATTTCAGATTGTTTTCCAACAGAATAATCTCCATTGAGTAACATTTCATCTGGATTTTCGAAAATTTCTACGTGTATAAAATCAATAATATTTGAATACTTGTCTGCGAGTTTTGACAATGCTTCAACTTGAGGACCACATGTCCTTGTGAAGCAGAAGCCTGGAGTAGAAAAGGATAAAAGAACTGGCCTTTTGTTACTCAAAGAATCTACTAAGTCATTTGCATAAAGCCTTGAATCGGGATTTATTGCACTACTAATTTTCTTTATTTGTTCTAAAGTATTAGCTGTTCTGGTGCTGGTAAGTGGTGCTAAATCACCGACATTTGGAGCCTCTGTATTTGATTTAACTAAAATCGCAGCTTCTCCATTATAGTTATTACCATCTTTCGTGTATGAAAGATAAATTTTCCAGAATCCAGGTTGATTGAATGTAAGATAAGTAGTGTAAATTCCTCCTTTTATCGGCCATTCTCTCCATTCAACATCTTCTTGAAGGATTTTTTTTAAACAACTTTCCTCTTTGCAATATTCTATATAAATTTTACTGTTTAGATCATATATAGGATTGTTATTTTCATCACTAATTATAAAAGGTAATCGAGCTTTTCCTACCCCTATGTCTGTAGCAAGTAAACGTACTTTTACATCTATTTGCTTTTCAGTTATAGAACATCCTAAAATAATCAGAAGAAAAACAGGTAAATAAAATAATTTATAAAACTTCATATTAGTATTTAATTTTACATTTTTTTATATGTTTATTTATAAAAAAGTTGTAGTATTTTTAATATTTAAATTTTTATTTATAAATTAAGTTATTATATGGCAAATTCTACAGGTAAAATCAAAAGTATTGAGATAAGGTTTTTAGAAGCAAAATTAAATAAACCATTTGGTTGGTCTCAAAGATGGACCACATCAAGAAGTATCATAATATTAAAACTTACAACTTCAGAAAATTATGTAGGTTGGGGCGAAACATACGGGTCATACAATTCTTGTATTGAAATGAAATCTTTAGCTGAATTAGTTATTGGGCAAGATTCAGATAACATAAACAAAATTAATAATAAAATTTTTTCTCAAACATTTCAAAGTCATGCCTTCGCTGGGTCAGCTTCATCTTTTATGAGTGCATTAGATATTGCTTTATATGATATAAGGGGTAAATTTCTAAATGAACCTATATCTACGCTTCTTGGTGGATGTTTGAAAAGAAATATCCCAGTTTATGCTACAGGCTTATATTATCTTGAAGGTTTTCCAATAAAGCCGCATTTAGATGAAGCACTTGGATATATTAAGGAGGGTTTTACAGGGATGAAAATGAAGGTAGGTGGATTATCTATTAGTGATGATGCAAAAAGAGTCAGTCAAACAAGAGAGGCAATTGGCCCAAATATTAAGCTTATGATTGATGCAAATGAAGCTTACGACAAAAGAACGGCTTTAGAGTTGTCTGAACTTATCAGTCAAGATAATATAACATGGTTTGAAGAACCGTGTCCATCTAGGGATTTTCACAGTAATCGTTATGTTACAGAAAATTCAAAAATTCCTATTTCTGGTGGGGAGTCACTTCACACAAGTCTAGAATTTTCTAGAGTGATTTCAGATAATGTTTTTGATATTATCCAACCTGACATCTGCTCTGTAGGTGGGGTTTCTGAAATGAGAAAAGTTGGAAATATGGCTAATTCTTTTGGAGTAAAAATAAATCCTCATTTTTGGGGTACTGGTATAAGTTTTTCAGCTGTTTTACATTGTATGTCGGTTCAGCGAATTTTAAATAACAGTCAAGTAAATGCTCCTTATGAAAATCAATCAGTATTAGAATTTGATCAAACTCCTCATCCTATTAGAGATGAATTGACGGATAAGTTTATTATTAAGAATAGTACGGTAGAAGTTCCTCAAAAACCTGGTTTAGGTATAGAAATTAACGAAGATGTTTTAGATAAATATCTTAAAGGAGAAATAATAAATGTCTACTAGCAATATTCCAGATATTGATCCTATTATAGTTGCGCCAACAAATTTACCTGTAAAAGATGATGATTCATTGGATTATGATGCATTATCAAGAAATATTGAAAAATTTTGTGATACTGCTCTTTCTGGATTCGTTGTTGGAAGTTATGGTGGAGAAGAATTTCACATAAGTGAGCAAGAGAAAGTTATGGCAATGAAAACTGTATCAGAGGCTCATAGCGGAAGAAAATTTGTTATTGCTGGAATCGATGCTCTTTCTCCAACAGAGGCTATTAGAATGTCTGAACTTTATGCAAAAAATGGTGCTGATATGATTAGAGTTAGAATTCCTCCATCATCTCCTCAACATTACCACAAAAAACCTAATCAGGAATCAATACAAGATTATTTTGAAAAAATCTCTAAAAATAGTCCTTTACCTATAATTCCAATACATCAACCAAAAGCCCCTGGAGGGGTTGATATATCTCCACAAGAGTTATCTGATATAACTTCAATGGATAATATGTTTGCATACATACATTCCCTAAATTTTAGGTATGAGACTAGGATGCCTGCTTTTATAAACCCAAAAGTTAAGTTTTGGTCTTGTAACGGCGCTCTACTTCTCCCATCCGGAATGCTAGGAGCTGTTGGGGCTTGTTTACTTTTTGGTAATTGGGGTCCACATATAGCTAGAGATATAATAGATTTTTGCATGAATAAACGATTTGAAGAAGCACAAAAACTCCAACAAAAAATTAATTGGATTGATTTTTTGGGTATTTCCTGGGGAGTTGGAGTGCAAAAGGCAGGACTAAACTTACTTGGTTATGAAGGAACAGTACCTAGAAAACCGAATTTACCATTAAATTTAGACCAAATTGAAGAGATAAAAGATGCTCTTATCTTTGCTGGAATATTGAATTCAGATGGATCTCCAGCACCACAAATATAATAAAGGATAATACTATGACGACAGATATTTCTAAAAATTCTAGTCCTAGCGACTTAAAAATTACAGACATGAGAATTGCTGTGGTAGGTAAAGGAGGTTGGAGATGGCCGATAATTAAGATATTTACTAATCAAGATATAATTGGTTTGGGTGAGGTACGTGACGGGGCATCTGCTAGATACGCACTGATGCTCAAAAGTAGGCTTTTAGGAGAAAACCCTTGTGAAATTGATAAATTATTTCAAAAGATCAAACAATTTGGAGGTCATGGTAGGCTAGGAGGGGGTGTTTGTGGGGTAGAGATGGCACTTTGTGATCTTGCTGGTAAAGCGTACGGTGTTCCTGCTTATATGCTTGCTGGAGGCAAATATCGAGACAAAGTCAAAGTATATGCTGATACACCTCTAAAAAAGGATCCTAAAGAAATGGGAGAAGCATTGAAAGGTAGAATGGAGAGGGGTTTTGAGTTTTTGAAGATGGATATAGGTTTGTGGATTGCTTCAGAATTTGAAAATGGAGTTATTAATAAAAAAGAAATTAAAGAATCTGCAACAATTATGCATCCTTTTACTGGTATACAAGTTACCGATTATGGGATTTCTAAAATGAAAGACTACGTTTCAGCTGTTCGTGATGTGATTGGTTATGAAATTCCTCTTGCTTCTGATCATTTTGGTCATATGGGTGTAGAAAATGCAATAAGAATTGGCAAAGCTTTAGATGAATTTTCATTAGCTTGGTATGAGGATATGATACCTTGGCAATTTGTTGATCAATGGAAGATGCTAAAAAATAGAGTCGATACCCCAGTTTGTACGGGTGAAGATATATACCTTAAATCAGGGTTTGAACCTCTAGTTGAAGAAAGAGCGATATCGGTTGCTCATCCTGATTTAGCGACCTCAGGTGGAATTATTGAAACTAAAAGAATAGCTGATTATTGTAGAGATGCCGGAATTGGCGTAGCATTACATCAAGCTGGTTCCCCTGTAGTAGCTATGGCTAATGTTCATTGTGCAGCTGCAATTGATAATTTTATAGCACTAGAAATGCATTCTGTAGATCATCCATGGTGGGATGATTTGGTTAGTATTGTGGGAGCAAATGATAAGAAAATTATTAATGAAGGATATGTCAATGTTCCATCAGGACCAGGTTTAGGTATTGAACTAAATGAAGAAGTTATAGAAGAATATTTGGCTGATCCAGCATCTGATAAACGTGGAAGATTTTTCTCTGTTTATCCGAAAGGATTATTTGAAAGTACAGATGAATGGAATGATATTGACTCACATGATAGAACATGGAGTTAAAAATTATTTTGGATTATACCTATAGTTTCTAATTCCTGGAACTTTAATCCAGATTGCCATTACTATAAATATTGATAATACTCCACCTACTATCATAGTTCCACTAGCGCCTATGATTACTGCCAAAAATGCCACTTCCATTTGTCCTATGTTGTTAGCACTTTGGGCTGCGAATGAATGAGCACTAGAAGCTCTACCAATTAATCTGTCTGGAGTTGTTAATTGTACAATTGTTTGGCGCATAGTCATTCCAACTGAATCAGTTGCTCCCAGAATTGCTACAATTACTAACCCTACCCAAAAAATAGGATTTAATCCGAATAAAATTAAACCAATTGCATATGCTATGGTAGAATAAAGAACTATTTTTCCTTTACTCTTTATTTTTTCTGTAAAAAGTACAACTAATGAACCAAGTACTCCTCCAAGTGCATTTGCTGATGCTAGTAGTCCTGTCCCTTCAGCTCCCATACCATATAAACCTTGAGAAAATAATGGAAAAAGCATTCTGTAGAAACTTAATATGGTAACGCCGACATCTAATAGATATAAACCTGGTAGGATAGGGTGTTTAAAAACATATCTAGCACCTTCTTTTAGAGCTGAAAGTTGTGATATTTTTTTTGTTATTTTATCTGGTTTTCCATCTGCCATTATTAATGCTGGGCTAATCATACTTATTAATCCAAAAACTGTACCAACTAAAAATGTTACAGACGCACCAAATTGTACATAAAATAACATAAATATTAAGGGGGATACGATTTGGCCAATTTGAAATGACGCTGTTTGAATAGTAACTCCTTTAGTCATATTTTGTTTTTCAATTACTCTTGGTAATAAAGCCGGTCTAGCTGAATTCCCTAACATATTTACTATTGCGGTAAGACCTGTTGTTACAAAGATCATCCAAGGAGCTAACATATTTGTGAAAGCAACAAAAGTTAAGAAAAGAAGAGCAAAAAAAGAAAATCCTTGGGTAAATATCATAAGTTTTTTTCTATCAAAAATATCCGCTAAAAGTCCGCCATATATGATTAATGGCATTGTTCCTAGTTGTATAACCCCTAATAAGCCAAGTGATGCAGCAGAGCCTGTTTCTTCAAATAACCATTGAGTACTAGCAAGTAATCTTAGTTGCATGGCGACAAGCATACTGATTCCTGATAACCATAGGAAAAAATAATCTTTTCCTAAGATTTTCAGATCAGATATAAAATTATTAATTACTTGAAAAATTTTAGTTCTCGTTGTTATGATAGACTTGAAAAAAAATAAGTATAACTTGAATTTACATTTAGTTTCTTGTAAGTTCAAGTCAAAAAGACTAAGATTTTTGGAGAAAAAATGTATAAAGAATTAATAGGTAAATCAGTTTTGGTAACAGGCGGCGCGTTGGGTATCGGAGCAGCCACTGCAAAAGCATATGCAAAAGCAGGTTCATTAGTAACTATTTTTGACCTAAATAAAAATGCTGGTATGGATATTGTAAAGTCTATAGTTGACGAAGGGGGAGAAGCTCAGTTATTTCATGGAGATGCTAGTAAATCCGAAGACTGCATAGATGCAGTAAATATGGCAATTAGTAATTATAAATCTTTATCCATTCTATTTAATAATGTTGCTATTCAACCCCCTGACTCATATCTTAACGTTGTAGATTTACCAGAGGAAATGTGGGACCAAATAATTAACGTAAACTTAAAAAGTAGATATTTGATGGCAAAATTTTCAATTCCTCATATGAAAAAACAAGGTAAAGGCGTAATAATATCTGTTGCTAGCGTTCAAGGATTACAATCTATGCCTCTTGTCCCTGCTTACGCAGCGTCAAAAGGTGGTGATTTATCATTAATGAGACAAATGTCTTTAGATTTTGCAAAAGATAACATACGATTTGCTTCAATAAATCCAGGAACAATAGAAACACCGATGGTTTTTAATGCTCTTGAAGGAACTGGAGAAAATATAGAGGAAGGATTAATAAATTCTGCACAAGCTCACCCTATTGGTAGAAATGGCAAACCAGAAGAAATAGCTAAAATGGCATTATTTCTATCAAGTGATAATGCTCAATTTATTACGGGGTCTCATTTCAATGTAGATGGGGGTATGATGGCTAAAGGTGCTTGGGCTAGTTCTGTTGGATCATCGGGGTCAAACTAAAATAATTTTAAATGTATGCAATTGAGTTGTCGGGGTATACTCTGTCGCCTCTATGCCATGATTTTTTGTAAGGATATTTATTGAAAAATTCATAATTAATATCTATGCCTAAACCAGGTCCATCAGGTAGTTGGTAAAATCCTTCGACCACTTTAGGGGTATTTGTCACTGACTCTATTTCATTTTCTTTATAAGCCCTAGTTTCTTGTATTAAGAAATTGGAAGTTGCTGTATCAAAGTGTAAATTTGCAATGGTTGCCAAGGGGCCCATAGGGTTATGAGGGGCTACTGTAAGATCATGGGCTTCAGCTATAAATGCAATTTTTCGCATTTCTGTAATACCTCCTACTATACATAATTCTGGTTGTAGGATATCAACAGCGTTCTCCCTAATTAGATCCCATAATTCAAATTTTGTGTAAAGGCATTCTCCAGTAGCTAGTTTACATTCCATTTTTTCCCTTAATTTTCCCATTTCATATCTATTTTCCATTCTAATAGGCTCTTCTAAAAACCATGGATTAAACTCTAGTAATACATCTGATAATTCTAGTACTCTTACAGGTTCGAAAATAGCCGCGTGTGCATCAAATCCAACCTCTATATTATCTCCTATTGCATTTCTAATAGCTAAAAATCTTTCTCTAGCATCTTTTAAAGCTTGGTTCCATGTCATATCTCTCCAGTTAGGGTTGAATGGGCTTGTCTTAAGCGCTGTGTATCCTTTGTCAGCATATTTTTTTGCGTCGTCAGCAAGCTCATTAGGGGTGGCTCCATGAATATCAAAATATGCTCTAATTTTATCTCTGTATTTACCACCCAGTAATTCATAAACGGGCATATTTAAGTGTTTACCTTTTATATCCCATAAACTTTGATCAATTCCTGATAGAGCAGATAAACCAGATGACCCGATAGGAAATCTTGCTCCTTGGTAACACAAAGCCCAATTTCTTTCTATCTCAAAAGCATTTTGTCCAATTAGTTGTTCAGCAAAATATTCAACCCATGCAGGCGCCGCCTTATCGGGACCTACATGATAGATTTCCCCAACTCCATAAAGCCCAGATTCTGTATGTGTTTTAACATACACAAGGTTTCCATTATTTTTATGGCTAGATAAGAGACACTCTATTTTTGTTATTTTCATTTTCTTAACCTTGTAATTAATAATTTATAGAAAGCCAGGAGAACCATCTTGATAATTCTTAAAGCCTCTATCCCATTTCATTGGAGGATTTTTTGATATTTCTTTATGGTTTAAACTCATTCCTAACCCTGGTTTGTTAGGAAGATTGAAAAAACCATTAACAGGATACCAATTTTCATTGATAAATTTAGATTTTTCTTTTTTGTTATCGCCATGCCATTCTAAAATGACAAAATTATTAATTGAGGCCGCATGATGAACACTAGCGGCTGTACTAATAAGGCCCAAGGGGTTATGAGGAGCGACTGTTATGTAGTGTGCTTCGGCAATTGAAGCGATTTTTTTTGCCTCTAAAAGTCCTCCGCAACAAAGTAAATCTGGTTGGATAATATCAACACTATTTGAGTTCATTAGTTCAGTGAACCTGTGAATACCATACAAATTTTCTCCTGTGGCTAAAGCAACTCTAATATTTTTCTTGATTTCATGGCTTGATTTTACAAAATCTGCTCTAGCTGGTTCTTCAATAAACATAAGATTATAATTAGATAAAGTGTTAGAAAGTTCAATAGACTTTGAAGGTTCAGGTATTGATGTGTGAAAGTCAACTGCAAGATCTACCTCATCCCCAATAATGCTTCTTATAATACTAAGTCGCTTATCCGCTTCTTTTACTGCATCTAGCCAGTTAATAGTTCTCCAGTATGAAGGAAGTGGGCTAGTCTTAAAAGCTGTATAGCCTTCCTCCATCAAGGATAAAGCGTTATTGCCAACTTCTTCAGGTGAGTCACCATATATTGCATGATAAACTCTTACCTTATTTCTAGTGGCTCCTCCAAGTAAAGAATAAACAGGTTGATTAGAATCTTTACCCATTATGTCCCATAGTGCTATATCTATGCCAGATAGGGCAGACCAGCCAACTTGTCCTAAGGGGAATCGAAGATTATTTTTAGCTCTTTTTAGAAGCCACTCTATCCTCGAAGGGTCTTCTCCTATAAACCATGGTCTGATTTCTTCTATAAAAGAAATTACAGATTTGTCAGGTCCTATAGAGTAACATTCACCTGTGCCAACAATTCCATCATTAGTTACAATTTCAATGAATATATTGTTTCTTGTACCGTCTGATGCATGAAAAATATCAATGCTTTTAATAATCATAATAAAAAAATTTAGCACTTATAAATGACTTTGTCACTATGTTAAATGTGGATATTACACCTTGTTTTAGTTTGTAGGCATGCCCTCAGTATAAAATGAGTTCAAATATTACAAAGCATTACTGTCTAAATATAACACTAAAAATTTAAAATATAATAAAGAAATAAAAATTAAAGATTAATGATTAATCTATCAAAAAACGGAATAAGTAATCAGTTTACAAGTTGCAATTTAAAAATTATTTCATGTAAATATGATTAAATTAAAAAATTAAAGAATTTTAGAAAATTATATGAATAATATGGCTTAAAAGATTAAATATGCTAATTAATAAGTATAAATATCTTGTAAATATCTCAAATATAAGATAATATAGAGATTAAATAGGATTAAATTAAGATAATATGTCAAAATTAAATAACTTTATATACCCTGAGTACTCTTTAGAGAGCTCCTTGGATATTATAAGAACAATTTATAATAATTTCGCAGGAGAGGTCTCTAGATCTGGGTTAGCCTCTATTATGTCCATGTCTGAGCGAGGAGGCGCATTTACTGATAGAGTGGCTTCACTGAAGCTTTGGAATTTATTAGAAGGTAAGAGTAAGCTTAAGGTTACTTCGTACGGTGTGAATATTATTACTTCTTATTCACCTGAAATAATAATTAAGGATATTATTTTAAGAGTTCCATTATTTAATGAGATTGCAACTAGAGTAAATAATCTAGGGGGTAGTTACACTAAAGAGCAAATTAAAATCATTACTTCTGATATTACTGGTGTATCTATTGATAATTATGAGTACAAATTAAACCATATTTATAGTATTTTTCATCAGATATCTAAATATGTTTGTTCAAAAAATATTCTAGCGAATACAAATCAACAGGCACCCAATTTAAAAAAATTAAAAATTGAGTTTGATGATTTTACTATTGAATCTGATTTAAGTGTTACAAATATTGATACTGCTATAATTTCATTATGGAGTAAAAGGTCCGAGTTGGAAAAACAATCTAATTATTCACTACCTTCACCTATAGAAATTCTTATTAGAAATAAGTAGAAAATTACGGCTTAAGAATAACTGAAGTAGTGTTTTCTTTTTTATGTAGTTTATACGCGTTTATGGAATCTTGTATTGGAATTACATGGGAAACTAATGCTGTTAGTTCTATAGACTTTATCATCAGTCTTTGAACTAATAATTCCACTTTTTTTGTTGTAGGACGTTCAGCCATGAAAATTTTATCTTTGTTTATTTTATATTTACTTAAAAATAGTGAAGATGATTGCTCCTCAATAAATATAATTTTTTTAAAATCATTTTCACTTATAGTTTTATAAAGATCATTTTGGTCTTCAATTAATCCAACTACAAGTGCATCACTTACTGGAATTTTTGAAGAATAAACTTTATCTACTAAATTTCCAAATATTTTTTTTTTGAATATGTTTTTTTCTTTAGCGTAAATATTATAATCTTGTTTCTTTAATAAATAATGTATTGCTCCAATAGTGCTATTGTAAAAACCGTTTGTAGTAAATGTTTTTATCTTTGGATAAGATTTTAGAAAATTATCTATACAAAAATAACCGGAAGAATAATCTCCTCCAAGTAGTACTGCTCTTTCTTCTATTGCAGGGTTGATCTTAATCAGGTTTTTGTCAGCATATGGGATTTTTACATATTCTGCGTGTCCTCCAGGAAGTTTTGGAGTTCCAAAAAATATATCTTGGGATGCTTCTATCTTTGAATTATTTATTACTAAATCATCGATATCAAATTTATTTACATCAGATCCTATTTCAACAATATGTCCAGCAAATTCTGAACCTGGAACATAATTAATAGTTTTTGCGTAATACTCAAAAAAACGATCTCTTTCTGATATAGTGCTGCTTGTTACCATTAATATTGCTTCATGAGATTCATATATTTCAGGACGTTGAATATTTATAATTTTTATTTTATTTTTTTCAATATTTAGGCTGAGCATTTTATATGCTTTCTTTGATTTTTTTTGCCAATTTTTTTGAAAATCCTTTTAGCAATGCAATATCAGAATCAGAGGCTTGTTTAATCTTGTTTACTGAACCAAAATGTTTCAATAAATATTTTCTTTTACTAGCTCCAATACCATCAATTGAATCAAGTATAGATTTATTGGAGTTGTTATTTCTCAAATTTCTATGGAAATTTATTGCAAATCTATGAGATTCATCTCTAATTCTTTGCAGTAAGAATAGGGGTTTAGATGTTCGGTCA
>PASL01000030.1 GCA_002712125.1 Chloroflexota bacterium
AGCTAGAGATATTTCAGTAACAGTTGCTGCACCATATTTTAATAGAGTAAATGGACCTATATTGTTAGTAATAATTGTTCTGATGGGAATTGGACCTGTAATACCATGGAGAAAATCATCTTATAATCAAATTATTAAATGGCTGATTTTGCCAAGTATATTTGCAGTGATTATATTTATTATCTTACTACTAATTGGAGATAAAAAAATTGTAGCCATGGCCTCATTTTCAATGGTAGCTTTTGTTTTTATTTCTATAGTTCAGCAATGGTATAAAGGGAGTTATTCGAGATATAAAAATGGTGAAAAATGGTATCTAGCTTTTTTTAAGATGATTAATGGTAATAGGCCTAGACATGGAGGTTACATAGTTCACATATCAATGCTGTGCTTAGCACTAGGGATTATTGGTACAAATTTTTATCAAATTAAATCTGATGTGGCCTTAAGAATTAATGAGAGCGTTGTAATAGATGATTATAGAATTCAATACAATGAAAAAATTAACGACGATCGTTCAGATAGATTAGCACAATGGGCTAATATGACTGTTTACAAAATAGATTCAAAAAACTATTTGGAAAAAATCAAGGAAACAAAAGATAAAGGAAGTGATAGTTTTATCTTAAAAAAAGAAGAAGTTACTTATAATGAAAAAATAATTGGAGAATTGAAACCATGGCATGGATTTTATATTAATTTTAACATGGCTTCAGTAAGATCAGGTATAAAAAGTAGTATTTATGAAGATTTATACGTTATTCCTAGGGATTTTTTGGAAGACGGAAGAGTCTCTTTATCAATAAGTATTAATCCTTTAGCAGTTTGGTTATGGATATCTGGCCCAATATTTATATTAGGAACTATGATTGCTTTATGGCCTAATAAAAAAATAGAAGAGGGTAAATAATGTTAGAGTTTTTGATTATTACTTTTTTGTTTATTATATGTTTAGTAGCATTAATTTACCCTATTCTAAAACCAAAAATTAACAATCAAAAACTATCCTATTATGATGAAAGAAAAAAATTATATGGAGATATAAAAAAATATCATAAGAACTTTATCGATGGAGAAATAAACTTAAAAACATATGAAAGTGAAATTAGATATCTAAAATTACAAGCAGCAAAATTGATTAGAAAAGAAAAAAATAATGAATAAGATATTACCATTAATAATATTAATATTTGCTATCCAAAATGTTTTTGTAGAAAAAACATATTCTCAAGTTAATCTAGAAAAAAATATTAATGGAAAAATTATAAATATGACTTCCCCTGGAGTTTTGCCAGAGCCAACTATTCTACAACTTATGCAAGTTGATACAGAAAATGAATCAATATCAAAGTTAGAAGAACAAATTGTTACCAGTGATGGTTCTTTTGAATTTAATATAAAAAATTATTCAAAAGATAATATTTATAGATTAGTAGTAGATGTTGGATATTATGTCAATTTTTATGATGTTACAAATAATAATACTAATAATATAGAAATTTCTATATATGATAGAACTGACTCACTTGAAGATATCAATTTGAATTCGTACATCATGATGATACCAAGCATTGATAGAAATTCAAGACAAGCAGGTGTTTTATCTATGATAAAAATAAATAATAATGGGAATAATGTATTTTCAGCTAATTTTTCTGATCCCAACCTAACAGGTTTCAATCTATTTCGTTTTAATCTACCAGATGGTTGGTCAAATCTTTCTGTTGAATCCGAATTGCCAGTTGGAAACGTTATAGAGATAAGTACTGGTTTTGCTATGAGTAACCCTATACCTCCTGGTGAATATTCAATATTAACTAATTACATCATTAATTATGAAAATGACAACTTTGATTTCGACTTAAAATTGCCTTATGGAGGAGATAATATTCAATTCTTACTACCTTATGATGCAGGTAAAATTTCTGCAGAAAAATTTTCTGATGTAACAGAAGTAAGCATAGGCGAAAAAAAGTACTTAATGATTTCTGGAGATGATTTTAAAAAAAATGATGTTATAAATGTGAATTTTACTGAATTGCCTCAACCATCATTTACTGGTAATGTTATAAACTTTTTAAGCGGTAAATTATTTGTGATTTTTCTTGGTGGTATCTTCTCTGTACTTTTAATTTTTATTATTTTATTTACTGTAATAAAAAGAAAGAATACAAATTTGGAACAATATAAATGAATAGATTAAAAGCATTCATGATAATCTTCATTCCATCACTTATATTAGTTGGAATTGTTACCTTTGGATTTTTCAAAGATGACAAAAAAAGCATTGGAGTAAATAATAATTTTTCAATAGGTGAAATACCAAAATATTTTGATGGTGAATTAATTATGGAATCAACCTCTGGCGATGAAGTTAATTTACAAAAATTGAATGGTAAAATTGTTCTTATAGATTTTTGGTCATCTTGGTGTGCTCCATGTATAGCTGAAGCAGAAACTCTAGCCTCAACTTATGATAGATGGAGTGAATATGACGTAGAATTTGTAGGTATTGCTATTTGGGACACTCTACCAGAGGTAAAGAACTTTATAAAAAAATATAATATTAAATATCCAATTGTATTAGATGATTATGGACAAATAGCAGTAGATTTTGGGGTAGCAGCTATCCCAGAAAAAATACTAATAGACAAAAACGGTAAGATAGTAAAAAAACTACTAGGACCTAGTAGTTCCAAAGAATTAAATAACCTTATTGCAGAAATTTCTGAAAATTCACTAGACTTATACAATATTGATTCATATTAGTTATTTATGTAGTATGTAATACTAAATAAAATCAAATAGAATAAAAATAAATAATAAAATTTATAATTTATGAATGTTTTAGATGCTGAAATTGGACAAGTTTATGGTCCATACAAACTAGAATTTGAAGATTCTAATATTAAAGACTATTTACAGAGTGTAACTTTCTCAGAAAACAAGGAACTTTATAATGAATATTTACCTCCTTTTTTCGTAATCGCATTAGCATTATCTAACTTAATAGAAGATATACAATTATTTAATTCAGGGCTAGAAGCAGTACATTCAGGCCAAGAAGTAATATGGAACAAAAAAATATCCTCTAATTCAATAATTTATGCTAAAGGTAAATTATCCTCTAAAAAAGCTATTAGAAAAAGTTTATTTCTAGTATTTTCAGTTGAATATAAAGATCTAACTAATAAATTAGTTGGTTCATCAGTTTCAAAAATAATATTAAATGACAAATAATATGTATAAAGGTTACAAGTTTAAAGAAAATAAAATTTTGGTAGATCAAAGTAAAGTTGATCTTTATGCTAAAGCTTCTGGTGACAATAACCCAATACACATCGATGAAGAATATGCAAAGAATACATCCTATGGCAAAAGAATTGCTCATGGGATGCTTACTCTTGGTATACTTTCTGAAATTCTTGTAAGAGAATTTTCTAAAAGTTGGTACAAAAATGGAAATATAAAAGTCAGATTTACTGCACCTGTTTTTCCAAGTGAATATATAATTACATATGGAGAAATAGTATCTATAGTAGATAAAGAAGAAAAGAAAATAGTAAAATGCAACGTTGGTTGTAAAAAAACAGATGGAACTGATGTAATATCAGGCACAGCAGAATTTAGAATTTAAATCTACCAGGGGAATCAATTTATATGAATAATAACTTAATAACTATTGTTATAGATGCTATGGGTGGAGATCATGGCCCAGAAGTAACAGTAAAAGCAGCCATTAATTCTACAAAAAATAAAGACATAATCATTATATTAGTTGGAGATGTAGAAAAAATTAATATTGAGCTAAATAAATATACTGAAAAAGAAAAGCAATTTATAAAAGTATTTCCATCTGATGGAGTTGTAAACGAAGGTGAGCATCCTGCTTTGGCGTTTAAGTCTAAACCAAAGGCATCTATATTTGTATCCGCTGGAATAGTTAAATCTGGTAAAGCCAATGGTTTTATAAGTATGGGCTCGACCGGGGCTTCTATTGCTGCTGCAACAGTTCTTTTTGGCACGCATGATGGAGTAGATAGAGGAGCACTTGGAGGTCCGATTGTTGGATTTGCTCCCAAGTCAATAATAATAGACTTAGGAACAAATGTTGACACGAAACCAAATCAATTAGTAGATTTTGCAGCACTAGGAAATATAATGTCAAAAAAAATATATGAAGTCGACAATCCAAGAATAGCTATACTCAGTGTTGGCTCTGAAGAAGGTAAAGGAAATAATTTAGTTAAGGAGACATCTAAGTTATTAAGTAATACAGACTTAAATTTTACTGGTAATATTGAACCAAACGAAATCCCTTTTTCTAAAGCAGATGTAATATTATGTGATGGATTTGTTGGAAATGTAGTTCTTAAACTTACTGAAGGTCTAGGAGATGCAGTAGTTAAATTAATAAAAGAAGAATTAGGTGAAAATAATCAGTCAAAAAGTTTACAGAATTCTGTATTTGAAAAAATGAATACACTAGCAGCGTTTGGTGGTGGCCCTTTATTAGGAGTAAATGGACTTGCAATTGTTGGTCATGGATCATCTGATGCAAATGCAATTACAAATGCAGTTCAGACAGCTAAATTTGTAATAAGTACAAACTTAATCGAGGCACAAAAAGAAGAACTTATAAAAATAAGAAAACAAATAAATAAATAGGTAAATAAATTGAATACAAAAAAAATAGCATTAATCACTGGTGGTTCCAGAGGGATTGGTGAGGCAACTGCAATCAGATTGGCAAGATTAAATTACAACGTAGTAATTACTTATAATTCTCATGAAAATGATGCTAACAAAGTAATTGAAAGTATAAAAAAATTCAATCCAGATTCCATGAAGATTAAATGTGATGTTACTAACAAAGAAAATGTAAAAGAAATGTTTATGAAAGTTGAAAAAGATATCGGTAGCGTAGATATATTAGTAAACAACGCTGGGGTAATTAGTGATTCTTTGCTACTTAGAATGAAAGATGAACAGTTCGAATTTACAATGCAAACTAATATGTTTGGAACATATTACTGCACCAAAAATGCATTACCAGGTATGATAAAAAAAAGATGGGGAAGAATCATTAATGTTTCATCTGTTGTAGGTATACGTGGAAATATGGGGCAATCAAATTACTCTGCATCAAAAGCAGCTGTTCATGGATTTAGCCAATCTCTGGCAAAAGAAGTTGCTAAAAGAGGTATAACAGTAAACGTTGTAGCACCAGGATATATAAAAACCGCTACATCAGATGTACTAAATGAAAAACAAAAAGAAACAGTAATGACATGGATACCGCAAGGTAGATTTGGGGAACCTGATGAAGTTGCTCCAACAATAGCTTTTTTAACAACTAAAGAAGCTGATTACATTACTGGAACTATTATAAGAGTTGATGGCGGTATGGCTATATAATATGTCTCGATTAAGTAATAAAAATAGCTTATACAATAAAACTGCTGTAATAACTGGTGGTACTAGAGGGATTGGAAAAGCAATATCTGAGGAACTTGGAAAAAGAGGTGCGAATTTAATACTAAATTATTTACGCAATCATAAAGAAGCAAAAAAAACTCAAAAAGAACTAAATGAAAATAACATAAATTGCTCGATTTATAGGTGTAATATTGGAGATATAGAATCAGTGGATAAGTTTATTAATAAAATAACTTTAGAACATGATAAAATCGATATTTTAATTAATAATGCTGCATCAGGAGTGATGAAAAAATCTACTGATTTAGATATAAAACACTGGGATTGGACTATGGATATCAATGCAAGAGGTACGTGGTATATATCGAAACAACTTTCAAAGCAGATGATTAACGGAGGTAATATAATAAATATTTCGAGTCCAGGTTCATCGATGGTTCTTCCCGATTATTTTCCTATTGGAGTTTCAAAAGCGGCATTAGAGTCAATAACAAGATATCTTTCAATAGAACTAGCTGAGAAAAATATTGCAGTTAATTCTGTATCTGCTGGATATGTTCTAACTGATGCACTTAATCATTTTCCTGATAAAGATTCGGTAGTAGAAATTGCAGAAAAGGCAACTCCAGCTGGGAGACCAATAAGACCTCAAGATGTAGCAAACGTAGTAGCCATGCTGTGCGGTTCAGATGCTGAAATGATTAGAGGACAAAATATATTAGTTGATGGCGGTTCAACAATAAATTTTAATCACTAATAAAAACTGGTTTTGCTCCACAAAAAATAGAATTCGCAATATATTTATTCTTAACTAAAGCTAGAGCTAAAGATGTATTAATTTCAGAATCTTCGCATAAAATAGATAGTAGTTGACCTACATTTTTGCTCTTATGAGTACTTAATTTTTTTTGCTCAAAAGGAAAATCAGATATTAGCCTTACTAATTTTCTTGTAACTTTATTATATGTATCCATTCTAGCTATAACTTCTTGTCCAATATAACAACCTTTAGAAAAACTAATTAAGTCTATTAGGGATAGTTCTAGTGGATTGATACCTATAACCTCATCTAAAGTGGTAATTAGGTATTTAAATCTAAATTTCTTAAAATTCAAATCAGAAACTTGAGGTATATTATCTTCAATTATTTTTTCTAATTTACTTAAATCTTTGCTTTGAATTATTATGTCAATCCATTCAATAGGTTTGGACTTATCAATAAAAATAAAAAAACTAAAATCATCAAAAAAAACTTTTTCAGATAAAAGTATATTATATTTTAATATTTTGGATAAAAGTTTACATGATCCATTTCCTACGATAGAAATTCTTTTATATGAATAACTTATATCATCTATATTAATATTTTCTAAGATTATATATTTTGTAACTTGTTTATAAAGATCACTAATTTTTGAAGAGTCAGATATTAACAATCGATCATTATTATTGACATTTAATACTATAAAGTTATCAATTATTCTTCCATTATCATCAAGTAATAAAGTTCTGATGTTTGCTTTTTCTGTAATTTCATTTGTAGTAATTCTGTTCAAAAAATCTAAAGAATCAGAACCTGAAATTCTTAGAGATTGAGTGTCGGCCCACTTATAAAAAAAAAATTATTCATAACTTATACTGAAAATGAATCACCACAACCACAAGATTTTTTTGCATTTGGGTTGTAAAATTCAAAACCTTTGCCATTTAGACCATCAGAAAAATCCAAAACAGTTCCTGCTAAAAAAACAAATGCTTTTTTGGGAACATACACTTCAATACCAGAAGACTTAATTACCTTATCATCTTCATCGGGTTCTTCAACTATATCTAGTACATAGGTTAGTCCTGAACAGCCTCCACCTTTAACAGAAACTTTAAGTCCAAATTTAGACATGGATTTCTGATCGGCAAACTGCTTTACTTTAGATGCCGCTTTTTCAGTTATTTCGATTGTGTTTATTGGAACTTGGTTTTTTAACATATAATCATTCTAATTCGCTTATACATCAATATATATATTTATCAATTGTATATTACAATTGTAATATATAAAATAGAAAAAACAGTAGATTCTAAAAATTTGAAAATTATAATAATTGATACAGGCGCCGCAAATGTGCATAGTGTTCACAAAGCCGTAATAAAAGTTGGTATTACTCCTTATATAACTAAAAATAAGTCTGATATTAGAAATTCTGATGCTGTTATTTTGCCAGGAGTCGGTTCAAGTAATGCTGTAATGAAGTCACTAATAAATCTTGATTTAAAAGAAGAAATTAAGCTTTATGCTAACTCCAGGAAACCGCTTTTATGTATTTGTGTAGGAATGCAAGTTTTATTTGATAAATCAGATGAAGGTAATACAAAATGCTTAGGAATAATAAAAGGAAATGTAAAAAAATTTCCAGAAAATATGATAGATAAAAATAATAGAAAAATGAAAATCCCTCATATGGGATGGAACAAATTGAATATAATCAATCAAAATCATAAAATTTTAGATAATATACCTAATAACTCTTACTTCTATTTTGTCCATTCATTTTACTGCATTCCAGAAGAAAAAAATAAAATAATAGCAAACACTGATTATGGTATAGAAGTTTGTTCTATAGTCAGTGATGATAATATTATAGGGACTCAATTTCATCCTGAAAAAAGTGGTGATATTGGAATTAGCATTTATAAAAATTTTATAGATATGGTTAAATAAATTGGATATTATACCTGCAATAGATATCAAAGATGGAAAATGTGTCAGATTATTCCAAGGAAACTACTCAAAAGAGAAAGTTTTTGGAGATGATTTAATTGAAATTGCAAGTAAATGGATTGATATGGGAGCAAAAAGACTCCATATAGTTGATTTAGATGGCGCTAAGGATGGCTCACAAAAAAATATATCTATATTAAAAAAGTTAATCAAATTTTCAAATATCCCTATACAGATTGGTGGAGGTGTAAGAAAATTTTCTGACGCAAAATATCTTTTTGAATTAGGAGTTGATAAAATTATCTTTGGTACATCAGCTGTAAAAAATCCAGATGAAATCAAATCAACTATAGAAAAATATAGTAGTAAATTTGTGATCGTAGGAATTGACGCAAAAAATGGAATGGTTCAAACCAATGGATGGCTTATTGAATCTCAAATTAGTTCAAATATATTACTTAAGAAGATGATCGGTATTGGCGTTGAACAATTTATTTATACTGATATTACAAGAGATGGAACTTTGTCCGAACCAAATTATGAACAAATTATCGAAATATTAGAAAATTTCAAGGTAAAACTTACAGTAGCTGGAGGAGTAGCAACTATTGAACATCTTATGAAATTAAAAAGTATTGGAGCATACTCTGCAATTTCAGGAATGGCATTATATGAAGGAAAAATAAACTTAAGAGAAGCAATAAAAAAACTATTATAGGAGAAAAAAGATTATGAAGACTTCAATAAAAAAAATAGACAATATGTTAAATCCCACCTTAGAAGAAACATTTGACCCTCAATCAATGATTGCTTTAATACCAATTCATTGTGAACAAAAGGTTGCAGATATAGGATCAGGACCAGGATGGCTATCAATTCCACTTGCAAAATATCTATATCTGGGAAAATGCATTGCGGTAGATATCCAAAATGAAATGTTAAAAAAAGTTAAATCTCAAGCAAAAAAATATAAACTAGGAAATGTTGAAACAATATTATCTGAAGAAAATAAAATACCAATAGACGGGGATTCTGTAGAAGGTGTAGTTTTTTCTGACATACTAAATGAAGCTAAAGACATCGAAAAGATATTAGAAGAAGGTATCAGAATATTAAAAAAATCAGGATGGCTATGCGTTGTAGAATGGTTACCAAGTAAAGATTCTAAACCAAAATATGGACCAAGCCAATCTGCTAGATTAAAACAAGAAGACCTCAGAAAAAAATTAGAGGATAATGGCCTCTCAACTATAACATCGAGACATCTAACTCAACATAAATATATAATCGTTGCAAGAAAAAAATGATGGAGTAAATTTTGCTTACACATAGAATCATACCGTGCTTAGATGTTGATAAAGGAAGAGTAGTTAAGGGTGTAAACTTTTTAAACATATCAGACGTAGGAGATCCAACAGATCTAGCAATTTACTATAATAATTCTGGAGCAGATGAACTAGTTTTCTTAGATATAACAGCATCATCTGACAACAGAAACATAATGGTAGATGTAGTAAAAAAAGTTTCATCAGAAGTTTTTATACCTTTAACTGTTGGAGGAGGAATAAGAACAAAAAAAGATATGCAAAATATGCTAGAAGCTGGTGCAGACAAAGTTTCAATTAATAGTGCCGCTGTAAATAACCCAAAACTTATTAATGAGTGCGCAAAAGAATTTGGTTCACAATGTGTTGTTGTAGCAATGGACGTAAAAAAATATAACAAACAGTGGAATATTTTTACCCATGGTGGTAGAAATAATACTAATATGAACGCACTTGAATGGGTTAAAGAAGCTGCAGAACTAGGTGCTGGAGAACTATTAGTTACGAGTATGGATACAGATGGGAAAAAAACTGGTTATGATAACGATTTGTTGTCTTCAATAAATAAATTAGTAAATATACCTATTATTGCAAGTGGTGGGGCTGGTGAAAAAAAACATTTCTATGACGCAATAATCGATGGAAAAGCAGATGCTGTATTAGCTGCATCTCTATTTCATTACAAAGAAGTGACTATAAATGATCTAAAAAAATATCTTATTGAGAAAGATATTCCTGTTAGATTTTAATTTACAATAAAATGCCTATAACACTACATACAGAAATACCTAATAAGCCAAAAGCTATAGGATTTGATTGTTATAAAACATTATTTTTAAACTCTGAAGATGGCTGGATAAATTTATTTGAGGAAATTATTTATAAACAAAAAATCCCATTAAGCCCTAAAAACTTTTGGAAAAAATGGAAAAAATATGAAGTTGATTTTCGTAAAAATAGAACAGATTTAGGTAGACCATATAATTCACCAAAATTTAAGACTTACCAAGAAGCTTGGACAATATGCTTTAAGAAAGTATTTGATGATATAAATTTCAATGGTGACTTTGTTAATGCAGGCGAGATGTCAAGTAATCATATGAGCCAAAAACCAATATTTGAAGAGACTATTGAAGTATTAGAAAATTTANGNAAAAATTATAAAATTGGNTTATTTTCAAATGCAGATCACAATTGGATAACANANCTTNTAAAATCACATAAAATNAAATTTGATTTTATTGNTTCTTCNGAGATAGCGCAAACATACAAACCTTCATTGAAAGCTTTTGAATTTTTANCAGATGGATTATGTGANCANAAAAATAATATATGGTATGTTGGNGATCATTTGTATGATGACGTTCTAGGAGGATTTAGAGCAGGAATGACAACTGTTTGGATAAATAGAAATAATGAAAAAATTACTAGAGAACCTAACCCAAACATTGAAATAACAAATTTAATGGAAATTTTAGAAATTCTTAATCATATTTCTTAGTTATAATGTATTAGAGGATAAAAATGATCAAGAAACTTTTACCAGCAATAATCCAAGACGCAGGCACAAAAAAAGTATTAATGCTTGGATATATGAACGAAGATGCATTAAACAAAACTATTAGCGGACCTAATGTGTGGTTCTATTCTCGNTCTAGAAAGAAACTNTGGGAAAAAGGAGAGACATCTGGTAATTACNTAAAAGTAAAAACAGTTAATATCGACTGCGATTTAGATACAATACTAATTACGGCATTACCAGAAGGTCCTACATGTCATACAGGAAATATTTCCTGTTTCGAAANTTTTACTAACAATAAAGATTCAATATTCTCAGAGTTAGATGAAAATAACCAATCTGAAATTATTAGCAAATTAATCAAAATAATTTCAAGNAGAAAAATTTCTAATGATAAAAATTCATANACATCAAAATTACTTAACTCTGGAATAAAGAGAATATCTCAAAAAGTNGTTGAGGAGGCTGGAGAAGTAGCAATCGCCTGTGTAAGTAATGATAAAGAAGAAATTATTAATGAATTCTCAGATCTNATTTATCACATGCTTGTACTAATTGAAGCGTCTCCCATTGATTATGANGATGTATGGGGTCAACTAAGCCTAAGAATGAACAAATAATTATGCCTGGACAAATTTTTTATCTTCAGGGATAACNTCTGCATTATCTATTTCAATAGCATATTTCATAGCTACTATAGAAACTTCTATCATTTCTTTATCTGGAAAATTAGTAGTTAATTTTTGCAANAACAAATTTGGTAAAGATAAAATTTTTGTTGCAAAATTATCATATTTTCCTGTAAATCTNATAAATTCATAAGAAACAGATGTGATNATAGGAATCAGAAAAACCCTTGAAGATATTAATAACCAAGTTGGCTCTCTAGGTATTAATATAAATACTAGAATTGAAATAAATACTACTGTTAACAAAAACGATGTACCGCAACGAGGGTGTGCTGGAGAAAAATTAATTATATTATCATATTTCAAGGTTTTATTAGACTCCATACAGTGAACAGTCATATGTTCAGCACCATGATAACCAAAAACCCTCTTTATATCATTCATTCTACCAATAAAAAATATATACCCAATAAATAATAATAACCTAACTATCCCCTCAACAATATTAGCTAAAAAATGATTTGAAAAAATTGAATCTGCTAGACTCGATAGAAAAAGAGGCAGGAGAAAAAAAAATGATAATCCAAATAATAAGGAGANAGCAATCATAATTATAATTGCAAACTTTGACATTTCAGAATGATCATCTTCTTCAGCAGCTTCACTTGCAGAATAAGTTAACGCTTTAGTTCCNATTATCAAAGTTTCAAATAAAACCAGAATTCCTCTAATTAAAATNAAATTTCNTAATTTTGAGTTTGCCCATGATTCTAAAGGAATAGATCTCTTAACTATATCACCNTTAGGTTTTCTAACTGCTAANGTTGCTCTTTTTATGCCACGTATCATGACACCTTCAATTACAGCTTGCCCACCATATAAGAAATTTTTATTACTCAAAACTAAGAATTATTTAGATTGTATCTTCTCATCATTCTTTCAACCCTACCCTCTGTATCTACAATCTTCTGTTCACCAGACCAAAAAGGATGACAACTACTGCATATTTCTACACTTATGCTTTCTTTTGTTGAGCCTACAATCCATGTAGAATTTCCACAAGCACATTCTAATTTAGCTTGTTCATGATATGTTGGATGTAATTCTTTTTTCATATATATTACCTCTTGATTGGGTCCACATTTACTCTTTTTTTATTTTTCGATGAAAAATCAAATCTAACATGACCGTCAACTAAAGAATACAATGTATGGTCTCTACCAACTCCAACATTCAGCCCTGGAGTGAATTTAGTGCCTCTTTGGCGAACTATAATTGAACCAGAAGTTACATCAGATCCAGCAAAAATTTTCACTCCTAGCCTCTTACCTGCACTATCTCTTCCATTCCTAGAAGTACCTCCACCTTTTTTATGTGCCATATTATCCTCTTTCTTTTANTTNGTNGAAATATTTTTAATAATAACTGANGTCAAATTTTGGCGATGACCACGCAATACTCGCTGACGAGTTTTATTTTTATATCTTAATGAAAGTACTTTGTCTGATTTTTTTTGTTCGGCTATCTCAGCTATAACTTTTTTTCCTTCAACTAAAGGCTTACCAATCTCAATAGTTCCATTAATAGAAGACATTAATACATTCTCAAAAATAACATCCGAACCTATATCAGCATTAATTTTCTCAATATCAATTTGATCGCCTTCACGAACTCTGTACTGTTTTCCACCAGTTTTTATAACTGCATAATCTTGCGACATATAATTTTTTCCTAATAAACTAAATTACTATTTTATTAAAATAGAGCCTTAAGGTCAATTGTATTTCAACATTTATAATAGAAAAATTTAGATTATATATTTTCAATCTCATAATCTTCTATTAAATATCCTAGATCGATTGTTTTTTTTATGGTATCAGGATCTAATTCTTTACTTCTAGAATCTATAGTTTTACTATTACTAATTACAGAGCCAACATTCTTAACGAATAACTTTTCAGATTTAAAGTCATTATATATATAATCGTTTTCTATATAGCACCATGGAGATAATCTAAGGTTATTCTTGTTTCTAATACTGACTTTTTGCTGAACTACATTATTGCTAGTTATAATTTTTTCATATCCTGATATCATATTTTGGTAGGAATATTTATCAGAAATCACTTCTTTAGATTGGATGATATCGTCTAAAGAAATTTCTAGGCAATTTAAAATATTATCAACAGCTCTATCTATATCTCCATAAGGAAAAAGTTTTATTGCTGGTATATCATTATAATTTCTAAATCCCCCAACTGAGGAACACACTGCAGGCGTGTTATTTACTACTGACTCTAATGGAACTAAACCAAATGATTCTACAAAATTACCTGGGCATACAGTAACATTAGCCAATGAATACAAATTGTTCATATTTTGGTAAGGGATCCAATTATGTAATTTTATAATATTTTCTGCTTTTTCATTTTTGGCAATTTTTACTATTTGCTCAAATGATAATGATGTATCATCATTATTTGTGCTTTTTGAAAAATACGGCATCATAAGATTGACCTTGATCTTAGAAACTTTAGTTTGTAACTTAACCGCTATTTTCATAGCCTCAACAACGCCTTTTGTAATTTGAGGCCTATGAGGAAATAATAAATTAACTTCGCCTAAATTTTTATTCTTATTTACCATATAATTTCGTTTTTCATCAAAACTAATACCATTAGGTACTGTAAAAATTGGCTCTATTATTTTTTTCTTTGACAATACTAATGTAGCTTCGATGCAATTTTTCAAGTAATCACTTGGTACAATTGTAGATTGAGCATTAAGAGATAGAGCAGAAATTATTGACTCATCATATATAAAGTCATGAAATGAACGTATAATGTTTTTCTCAGAAAAAGAATCTCTTAGATATATACCATCAGCGTGTAAATATATTTTATCAGCCCAATCACTACCCTCTCTAATCACCTTAAAAGTTTTTATTAAATTTATTGGTGAAACTTGATATGGAGAAGGAAATTTTCCCCTAAATAATAAATTAGGATATACCTCAGAATTACCTATAGTAAACTTTTTTTGATTGTTTTCAATAGCACTACACCAAACTTTTACCTCATGTCCATAATCTCCTAAAGAAGCTGATAATTCATGTAAAATTTTTTGGGAGCCACCCATTATACTTTTATCATTTAAGGGTGCTAAAGAAAAAATCGCAATACGCATAGTTTAATTACCGTGATGGTATAAATTGCCCATAATTTCTATCTGACCAAACTAAAGGTTCATCATCAGAAAAAATTACCTCGTTAACTTTTCCAATAAAAATTGTGTGATCGCCAGCAATAATATCATTGAAAACCTCACATTTCATAATAGCTAAAGATTTTTTGATTATAGGAACACCTCCAAGTGTAGAAAAAGTATTTTTCTCAAAATCTAAATCTCTATCATTATAATTAGACTGAGAACGAGCAAAATAATTTGCAATATTTGCTTGATCTTTAGTAAGAAAATTAAGTGCAAAAACACCTGATAATTTTATAAAATCATGAGATTTTCTCTTCGCTCCTACAACAACTAAAATTAATAAAGGATCTAAAGAAACTGAGGTAACTGATGCTGCAGTCATACCATGATAAGATTTACTATCATCTAATGTTGTAATTATTGATACCCCTGTAGGAAATTTAGACCAAACATCCTTGAACAAACTAATTTTTTCTATTTTTTTACTCATAATTCTTAATCCAATCTATCTTAATAGGATCTCGATATCCTGATAATTCTACAAAAGCATCTCCAATATCATTATAATTATTATCAAAAACTGTAGATTTTCCTTCCCAGTAAGTCTGAGTTGGAGGCAGACCCTCATATATCTCTTGATCTAGGATATCTGGCTTAACAGTAAAATTCAAATTTATTTTTTCAATATATATATTCCATCCCGAAGGATAATTTGTGTCTGTTTTTGAACTATACCAATCGTCTATAACTTCTATTTTTATACCATCGTTTATATGAGTGACTGAACCATTTTTTGCTTGATATGTACCATACAGTAATTCAACGTTACCTTTTGTATCTCTTGACTGAGAAATCATGATATTATCTCCATTATCAAGCATTATTCCAAACCACTGCCATCCAGCTGGTTTTCCAGGTACAAAGAAATCCCCCCATTGATGATCAAACCAAGATTCTCCCTTAACTGATAACTTTTTATCATGTATTTTTATAGTTCCAGTAGTTTTTTGTCTAGGCCAAGTATAATAATAACTATATCCTAGACTTGTCTCGAACCAACCAATTTGATTATGTAACATTGGCTCTTGGAAAGAATCAAAATATAAATTCAAATCTATATCATCTGTAAATATACTTATCTCAAATTGTCCAGGTTTAGGACCAATAATATATTTCCAATCAGAAATAAATATAGTTCCCAAATTATTTGAATATATATTATTTAAACCTTTATCAGCCCTTGCCAATTGAAAAACTTCACCTGTCTTTATATTTGTTATACTCATCTGAGCTACATAGTTATCTTTATCGCTATTCTGGGATTTAAATATCACAAAATGAAAACCCCATTTTTCACCATTTTCATCCTCCAAATGGCCGCTATGATACCACCATTCCAATCTATTATCATGACCAAATTCATGTATAGAAATTTCTGAACCTAAATCTAAATCTAAATAATAAGGAGTTGGGGTTGGCTTAGGTAATATATCCCTGTTTATTGTATTTATGTTTTCTGCTCCTGAACATGCAGAAATAATAAATAATAAAAGTATGTAAAAAAATTTAATTTTCATGTGATATTTTTGGTAAAATTTTATCTAACCAAGATGGCAACCACCAATTTAATGGACCAGCAATTCTCATTAAGGACGGCGCAATTAAGGCCCTAACTAATGTGACATCTACAAATACTGCAATTGCTAATCCCAATCCTATTGCCTTCACAACCACAACATCAGCAATAATGAAACTTGAAGCTACTACAATCAAAATAGCAGCGGCACCAGTAATTATTGAACCACTTTTTTGTAGTCCTATAGAAACACTCAATACATTATTATTAGTTTTTTTATATGCCTCAGAAACTCGTGACAATAGGAAAATTTCATAGTCCATACTTAGTCCAAAAATTACTGCAAAAAGTAAAATAGGTAAAGTTGAATCAATCACTCCCATTGGTTGAAAGTTTAGTAAACTGCTAAAATTTCCATCTTGGAAAATAAATACTAAAGCTCCATAACTTGCAAAAATTGATAATATATTTAATATTACAGCCTTTAAGGGCAAAATTATAGATCTGAACAAAATCATCAATGAAATATAAGTTACAAGCACTACAACCAAAACAACTATAGGAAATTTTTTGTATAAGCTATTAACTATATCGGTCGTTTCACCTGGTCCTCCATCAACAAGCATTTCTCCTTTATCTAGTTTATAAGATCTAATTTCTGTCACTAAATTTCTAGTCTCTGGACCAAAAGGGTGAAAATTACTTTCTAATAAAAATAAAATAGCTCCATCTCTAGCGAAATTTGCAACAATATTTCGCACTTCAAAATCTGTCAAAGAATTTGGATCTTCATACATTAGTAGATATTGTTCAAAGGTAAAAGTTTCATCAATATTCACTATACTTTTAACCCTAGTAATACCCTTAATATTTTCTAAATTTTTACCAATATCGTATGCATATTCTAAATTTTCTGGTGAAAATGTTTTACCTTCAAAAGTATATATCACTGGTATAATTGTTTTTTTCCCAAAATCAAATTCTTCATATAAGATATCAAAACCTTGTCTACTTTCAATAGATTTAGGTAATATTGTCGCATCTACAGTTCCTAACCTCATGTTTAGAACGGGGGTTGCAAGAATAATTAATATTGTTGTTGTTGGCAGCAAAATTAACCACGGCTTAGACATTACCCATTTTGAGAATGGTAGCCAAAATTCAAATTTACTTTTTCTTTTGGGTAGGATTCTAAAATAATTAATTCTATGACCAATGAATGATAATAATACAGGCATCAATGTTAATGAAGCAAATAACGCACAAAATATTACAATCACAGCACCTATTCCAACTGACCTAAGCATCATTATATCGAATGTAATCAAACTTACTAAGCCTACAAGACTTGTACACGCAGAAAAAAATATAGCAGGTCCGGCTCTTGTATGTGTATTAATAATTGCTTGAGTTACATCTTTTGAGTTGATTAATTCTTCCTTAAATCTAGATGTGTAAAACAAAGAATAATCTATGCCTAATCCTATACCCAAAAGAGTAACAATATTTAAAGCAAAAACAGACATATCTATACTTTGAGAAATTATGTAGACCAACGCAAGCCCTAAAATGACACCTCCACCTCCTACGGCAGCCGGTAGAAAAGCAGCAATTATAGTTCCAAAAACTATCAACAATGTTACTGTTGCTAAAGGAAATGCAAATAGTTCTCCTTTTCTTAGATCTTTTTCGCTAGCCAAAGAAATATCGCGGTAAAGTGCAGGTCCGCCAGTGATAATCATTTCTAAGGCACCTGGATTAATCTCTTTTTCGACCATCTTTAGAAATTCGAGTGACTCTTCTAATTCAATACTCAAACCAACTGTTGCATGTACTGTATTACTCATGTTTGAGGCTCTATTAGGATCATCCAAATGGGTAACAATAGAAGATACTTCACTGTATTGATTTAGTGGTAGCAATGCACCTTGAATACTCTCAGTAAATCTTGGATCAAAAGGTGACCAATCTTTATGTGAAAACACTAAATCAAATGCAATAGTAGAAACTTCCATCTTTTCCTGCATCAATTTTCTAGCTTCAACCGATGGGAAATTTTCATTGGAAAAACCTCCAGGCTTGAGATATTTTTGCGCCTGAGGTGCAAATGGCAAAGAGACAAATACCATAAAGAGCCAGATCATTACTACATAAAGTCTGAGTTGGATTATTTTTTTACCAAAAGTTTCAAACATTATTCAATAAAAAAATAATTATTCCTCATCATTTGATTTAATATCTTCATTAGTTACAAGATCTTCTGTAGTATCATTTGTATCATTATTTATAGAATTCAAGTCAATTTTTTCAGCTGCTGTTCTTGGAGCTTCAGGAAGCATAGTTATAGCAGAAACTCTATCTCCAGCATTAGGTTTAACAACGTTAACCCCCTGTGCATTTCTACCAGTTTCACGTATCTGGCCTGTAGGAACTCTTAGAACCTGCGCTTTCTCAGTTACACAAGCCAATCTTCCAGTAGAAGAGTCTTTGATTTGCTTAATTTCTTCATCTGTATATTTTTTTCTTTTATCTATATAACCTTCATTACGAAGCTCTTTACTAATTACAGTTGCATCAACAATTTTGCCAGTTCCCTTAGAACCCTCAGTAACTTTCTGGGTAATAAGACCTTTTCCACCCTTTTGCTGCTGCCTATAATCTTGCAAAGAAGTAAATTTACCTCTGCCTTGTTGTGAAACTGTGAATAAAAATCCGTCCTCTTCATTTACTACTGTTAGTGCCACAACTTGATCTTTAGGATTTAATCTTATCCCTCTCATGCCTCCAGCAGCTCTTTGTCGAGGAGTAATAGAAGAAGAAGGAAATCTTATTGAAAGACCATTTCTTGTAACAATAATCACATCTTGTTTATTACTTACAAGCCTTGCTGAGACCAAAGCATCGTCAGACTTAAGATTAAAGCACTTNAGTCCACTTCTATTCATATTTCTTAGAAGNGGNAGATGCATTCGCTTTACTTGACCTTTTTTTGTTGTCATAAATAAATAAGTATCTTCTAAATANCTTGAAACAATTTCNACCGCTTGAACTTGTTCNTTAGGTTCCATATTAAAACCTAAATTTTGNACAGGNGTNCCTCTTGNATTTCTNGATTGNTCNGGNGACAATTCAAAAACTCTTGTAGCAAACACTTTACCCTTATCAGTAAAAAAAAGTATATAGTCATGCGTATTACCNGATAAAAGATGATGAGCTATATCGTCATCTTTAGTCATCCNNTGACCCTTAACACCCTTNCCNCCNCTATTTTGTTTTTTGTATGTGTCCATGGGNACNCTTTTCACATACCCGTTTTTACTTAGAGTAACTATCACATCTAATCTAGGCTCAGTATCCTCTCTTCTCCATTCACCTAATTCCTCTTCATGAATAACCGTTCTTCTTTCATCCCCATACTTCTTCTTCAAAGCCTTAGTTTCATTAGAAACTTCTAAAAGTACTTTCTGGTTATCGGAAAGTAATTCTTCTAATTCTTTTATTTGTTCAAGAAGTTCATTNTACTCATTTTCAATTTTCTCTCTNTCAAGAGCAGCCAAACGTCTCAACTGCATGTCTAGTATAGCTTGAGCTTGAATNTCAGANAGACTNAATTCCTNCATCAATGCNTCTCNTGCNGTTTCAACATCNACTGANGCCCTAATCAATTCAATAGCTTTATCTAGATTATCAATTGCTATCCTTAATCCTTCTAAAACATGCAATCTTGCTTTATTTTTTTTCAAATCGAACTCNGCNCGNCTTCTTACTACTTCAACTCTAAATTCAATATAATAATTAAGAGATTGNTTCAAATTTAAAACTTTTGGAGTTCCATCAACCAAAGCAATCATATTGAATGAGAAAGAACTTCTTAATGGAGTTAATTTATATAAATTATTTAGTACNACAGGAACATGAGCAGATCTTCTTAGTTCCAACACTATCCTCATACCCTTTCTGTCTGATTCATCCCTAATTTCGCTTATACCCTCAATTTTTCTANTCTTAATTAGATCTGCTATTTTTGTTACTAAGACAGACTTGTTCATCTGAAACGGTATCTCAGTGAAAACAATTCTTTTACGCTCTTGCCTTGGAACATCTTCGACTTTATGAGTAGCCTGAACTATGACTCGCCCTCTACCTGTATTGTAAGCATTACGAATACCTTCTTGCCCCCATATATGAGCCCCTGTAGGAAAATCAGGACCCTTAATATGGCGCATCAATTGATCTACTGTTGAATCAGGATCCTTTATCAATTGAATTATCCCATCACATACTTCTGATAAATTATGAGGAGGGATATTTGTTGCCATTCCCACAGCTATACCAGAGGCACCATTAACAAGTAAAACTGGCAATCTAGAAGGAAGTACTCTTGGCTCCTTAAGAGATTGATCAAAATTATCACTCCAGTCAACTGTTTCTCTATCAATATCAGTTAATATCATTTCTGTAATAGGAGCAAGTTTGCATTCCGTGTACCTCATTGCTGCAGCACTATCACCATCAATTGAACCAAAATTACCTTGACCATCAACGAGGGGATACCTAAACGAGAAAGGCTGAGCCATTCTTACTTGAGCTTCATATACGGCACTATCACCATGAGGGTGGTATTTTCCTAAGACCTCACCAACAAGTCTCGCACTTTTTTTATATGAAGAATTTGGCCTCATACCTTGATCATACATAGCATACAAAATTCTTCTTTGAACAGGCTTCAGGCCATCTCTTACATCGGGCAACGCCCTTGATACGATTACACTCATAGCATAATCAAGGTATGACGAGCTCATCTCTTTTTGTATTTCTATTGGCTCAATGTTTCCAAGGTCATGATTGACCATAATTTTCTCCAAAGTATATAAATAATTTTAATTTATCAGTAAAGTATTAATGTATTCTTTCCCAAGACTCTTGTCGCGCGCGCGGGCGTGCGCGTGAGANTTTTTTTCNATTACTCCATAAAATTTANGGTATTTCGGATACATAACGTAATAAGTTATCAAAACCCTTAGGATTATTATCAATTTTATGTACCTGCCATTGAACACCTACAACCCAATTTTTTCCCGGAAGTTCAATTCCATGAAGTATCCTGTCTTCAGAATAAATAGTAGATATAAGTTCACTGGATAGTTCTTTATGGGTCAATCCAAATTTATGATCTGAAGGTATTGTTACCCAGCCTGACCCACCAATTGTGTAGGATAGTTTACCACCAGGAGATATAAATACTGGATGCTTAAAATTTTCACTATTATGCAGATGATAATCCTTTATCAAAATTGGATCCGAACCTCCAAAAAAAGAGTTAAATAAATACATACCCCAATTAATACAAAGTATAGGTATGCTTGCCTCAAGAGCTTCATTAAGTAATTTTCCAGCTAATATTTTATCACCCGGTTCAAATTCTTCATCACTAACTATAATTAAAGATGAAACTCTGGCAGATTTCACTCTTAAATTAACAGCATTGGAACCAAATCCTTTAATGTCATTTACTAATTGATCTAATATAGTTTTTTCTCCATTAATTGACGTAAAAATCCCAACTTCTGACTCAAGTAATTCATTTGCCATATCTAAAAAGGAATCCCCCATAACCCAAGCCATTTTTCTAAACTTGGTTCAATGATTATCCCATAATTTTTCAAGGCATAACCTAATCTATTTTCAATAATTCTATTTCTTTCACCNTTNGNATCTCCAGTNGGNACAAATGGATANAAAGNCTTTANNTCATACCTGTAAATTAAGTANACTTTNGTTGTTTCANTATTTTCTTGAGANTTTNGTTTATCNGTGAAAAAAAATTCAAAAACTANGCCTATNATATTTTCNCCTCCACCNTTACTATTNATNGCNTTTCCNACAGTAAATACNCTTGANAGCAAATCATAGAANTNCCCATCTTCTAATACTATCCATTTNGTGGANTGNGAATCATCCANNATANTAAANGANGTTTTTGTAGANCCNTCACCAGTATACAAGAGCNGTATTNAGNTTCTTTTTGTAAAT
>PASL01000031.1 GCA_002712125.1 Chloroflexota bacterium
AAATAACAATATAACAGATCATAAAATTACAAAAGAAATTGATCCACCTACTCTAGTTATTTCATGTTATCGCTCTCCTCGTCTGAATAAATAAAACATTTTTACCCCTCGCACACGCGTACGCACACGCGCGAGAAAATCTAAGTAATAAAAATTATTTTATAGATCATTATGTGTTTATATTGATAATAGAGTACATAGTAAAACAGTAAAAGCTATATAGTTAAGTTATTTTTGATATCTTTCCAGTTTATATATATAAATCATGGACTGTTATAAACAACGTATGTTCGCATTATGTGGGAATTAGTAATAGATACGAGTTAATGTCCCATATTATGTCACATTGAGCCTAAAAACCCTGATATTCAAAAAAGTATAACTTTGCCTTAACTTGTTTTTTTTCAGTTCAAAAATGAACAAAAATGGCTAAATAAGTTAAATAATATCTACAGTATAAACGTGCCTCTTAATCAATAGGTTCCGGGTTCGAGTCCCGGGCGCTTCACCAATCTCAATCTGAACTTAGAGAAATCTCCTCATTTTTTATAAGTAAACAAAGATTTTATGAATAAGTTGTAAATAACAATTTTTATAATTTTATTAAGATTCTCAAGTACAAATTATGGCTATAGGTTATATAAAATTTAATAAATAGTCTTAAAGGAATTTCCCTTTACCTTCTGCAATTTGACCAGCAGTGGGTCCTCTATGTTGGTGGATGTGAGCATGGTCACCTTCTAGCCGTTTTGCTAAAACATTAGGATTTACAGGCCAGGGTAGTACATTACTAATTTTTGCCCATTCTTCCCATTCAATAGCCATTTCTTCAACTCTCTTTTTTTCTTTACTAGATAAATCGTTTAATTCTGTTCGATCTTCTGATAAATTATATAATTCCCAATCTTGGTCATACTCCTTAACTAGTTTCCATTCTCCTTTCCTTATACCTTGGTTCCCTTCGTGCTCCCAATACATGGGTTTTTCCCTAGACCACTTATTAACTAATAAATCTAAGAAACTTTCGCCTTCTAATTGTTTTATTTTATTCCCTTTATATTCATCTGGATATTTAGCATTTGCTACATCAATTGCAGTAGCAGGAATATCCATAATATGTAATTGTTCTGATTCTATTCTTGATTCTTTGATAACTGAAGGCCAATGTACAATAAGTGGAGCGCTAATTCCTCCTTCATGAATCCATCTTTTGAAAAGTCTAAAAGGGCTATTACTAACATTTGTCCAAGGAATTTCATAACTCTGAAAAGTTGTTCCTGCCCCAGGTCTTAGATTTGGTATATTGCCTACTCTTACACTTTTGCCATTTATAGTATTTGTTTCCCACTGAGAAGTATTACTCCAATCTCCATCTTCTCTCATAAGCTCAGCACAACCACCATTATCTGACATAAAAAAGATTAATGTGTTTTCTAATTGATTACTATTTTTTAGGCAATCTACGACTCTTCCTATACCTTGATCCATGCTATCAATCATAGCTGCATAAGCAGCCATTTTTGAATCTTCCCAATCATGAAATTTATTATCTTCCCAATTTTTTACATCAGAATCTCTAGGAGAAATATCCCATTTTGAGTCTACTATTCCTAAGCCTTTCATTTCTTCATGTCTAGTTGTTCTAAAATAGTCCCATCCCTTGAGATATTTTCCTTCATATTTTGCTATGTCTTGTTGTTTAGCGTGTAAAGGCCAATGTGGTGCTGTATAAGATAAATAAAGAAAAAATGGGTTATTTTTTTTGATTGATTTATTAATCATATTGCACGCTTTATCAGACATTGCATCTGTAAAATAATAATCTGGATCATCAACATCGATAAACTTGTCACCTTCCATAAGGCTTTCAGGTCTAAAAAAATTAGATGCAGCATCCATTATGCCGTAAAACTCATCGAAGCCTCTTTGAGTAGGTAATGGATGATTTTCTGTTCCTGCCGTCCATTTTGCTTTTTCTCTTGGATCCCAGCTACCACCAAGGTGCCATTTTCCAGAAATATATGTGTCATAATTTTCTTGTTTCAAAACTTCAGCAACAGTTACGCACTCGTTATTTAAGAACCCTCTATATCCTGGAGCACCTAAATCACCTGATAATTGCCCTATACCTGCTTGATGGCCTGTTAGTCCTGTCATAAGTGAAGCTCTTGAAGGGCTACATCTTGCTTGATTGTAAAATTGTGAAAATTTAATGCCATTATTACCTAAGCGGTCAATGTTAGGAGTTTTTATTTCTGAACCATAACAACCAAGATCTGAGTAACCAAGATCATCTGCTAATATAATTATGATGTTAGGTTTTTTGTCATCATAATCCATAATTATTTTCTAAATCTTTTAATAAGGCTTGATGTGTCCCATCTGCCACCACCCATATCTTGCACCTCGCTGTAATATTGGTCAATAATTTTTGTTATAGGAAGTTCAGATTTATTTTTTTCAGATTCTTCGATTGCAATCTTAAGGTCTTTTCTCATCCAATCTACTGCAAAACCATAATTGAATTCATCTTCAATCATAGTTTTATGCCTGTTTTCCATTTGCCACGATCCTGCAGCTCCCTGAGAAATCACTTCAACTACATCTTGCATATCTAATCCTGCATTCATACCAAAATTTATAGCCTCAGAAAGACCCTGGACTAAGCCAGCTATACAAATTTGATTAGTCATTTTTGCTAATTGACCTGAACCTGCACTTCCTAGTAATTTCATTTTTTTACTATAACAATCAATCACATCTTTAGCTTTATCATAAGGTTCTTGATCTCCACCTATCATTACTGTTAGAGAGCCACTTTCAGCACCAGCCTGACCACCGGATACAGGCGCATCTAGGGATGCAAAACCGTTCTCATTAGCATATTTATATATTTCTCTTGCTATTGTTGCAGAAGCAGTAGTGTTATCGATATATATAGCGCCATTTTTTATATTTTTAAAAACCCCATGTTCACCAAAAGTAACTTCTTTTAGATCGTTATCATTACCAACACAAGTAAAAATAAAGTCTGCTCCAATTGCAGCTTCTGCCGGAGTATCTGCCTTACTTCCTTTATAATCTGTTATCCATTTTTCTGCTTTTGAAGAAGTTCTGTTGAAAACACTGACTTCATGACCTGCTTTTGATATAAAACCAGCCATAGGATAACCCATTACTCCCAGTCCGATAAATGCAACTTTGCTCATAATATAATTCCTTTTCACTAAAAACATTATTATATAAATATTTCAATAACATAACAAAATATTAAATGAATTTTGTTAGTTTTCCAATAAATAATTATATAGGCATAACTAAAAAAACCTTTACTAGAAAAATATATAAATACTATATTTGGAAATTTTTTTAAAAAAAGATTAAAAAATTAGTACCTTCTATATATCTCATAATTTGGTTTTTTTCATAAAAAATAATATTTTGGATTGGGATATAATTATTTATGATACTGTGTATCAAGATTCTTTATACTTATTTACTTGACAAATACTTATATTATATTATTATAGCTAATATAAAATAATTTGATACAAGGTCTCATAGGCCTTATATCCTAAGGGAGAAATATTATGAAATTAACTGCATATAGCGTGAAATTAAAGAAAGTAGTCGAAATTGCTAACCCTGAAATAGTTACAATGAAAAACGGTCGAAAAGCTGTAAAAGGTGTTGCTGCTGAAGATCCTACATCTAAGGTATTTAGAATCTTAGGTGCAAATGACTTAGCTGAAGCTGAAAAGCTTATAAACGGCTAAAAAATTAAATTTTTTTCTCATAAGATTTTCATAGTTTTTCCCGAATAAATGAAATAATTGAATGAGATATTAAGGCTGAGTGTAAAGTATACTCCTACACTCAGCCTTTTTTTTGTTTTTTTATAGTAAAAGTTTATAGACTAAGAATATATTTAAGATTGATTTTGCTTAAAATTTAAAGCTGTTGACCTGAAACTTGTGAAGAAGCGTTTAGAAATGACGACCTAAATTGAATTCCCCATTTTCCTTCGATTTTTGTTACTATCCAAAGGGTCTCAAATCTATGATATTCGTTGTTATTTTTGTCTCTTCTTGATTGAGTGAGTAATAAATGCACTTTATTTTTGTTTGATTGTATAGATTTTATACCTAATGTTACCGTGTGGTGCCAACCTTCTTTTATTAGTTTTTCTGTTTGATCATCAAATCCTTTTAAAAATTCCTGCTTAGAAAAAACAGAAAATTTATTATCCCATAGTCTTATATGAGGAAAATGAAGATATTTTACACATATGGTTTTGTCTCTTTTATTAAAACCCTCTTCATTCCATTTTTGTGCTATGTTTACTGCTTCTTTTTCAAAATTATTCATGATAATTTATTAAATCCAAGAATCATCTAAACTCTTAAGGAATAAGCCTTTTATGTCTTTAGGTGTTATTTCTATTGGACTTAATTTGGTTACTCTATGTTGAGGAATAGTACCTTCTACTAATTTATCAATGTCTTTTTCTTCATACCCTAGGTCACTTAGTTTAGTGGGCATACCAATATTAGACATAATAGTTTTTATTGCTTTAGGTAGAATATTTTCTACATTCTCTTCATTTACATTTTGATATCCTAAAGCTTTAGTTATTTCTATGTGTCTTTTAAGGTTACTTTTTGCTGTGTAATTAAATATAGCTGGTGCAGTGATTGCTACAGATAGCCCGTGAGGAATTAGAGGTAAATTATCTGGATAGTCATTCAGGGTGAATGTTTTTACGTTTCCAGAAATAGCATATGATAGTCCATGGCATAAATGTACTCCTGCATTTCCAAAGCCAACACCTGCAAATGTAGCTGCAAGAAGCATTTGTGATTTTGCATTAAAATTGTCAGGATTATTAACTGCTTCTACAATATTTTCTGCTACCATTTTTATTGCTGTTAATGACCATACATCGCTGATAGGATTAGATCCTTGATAAGAAGGCCTTTCACCTGGATTATTACCTTTTATTCTTTCGTGAAATGGTAGTGCAGTATAAGATTCTAATCCATGGCACAAAACATCCAATCCGCTACATGCTATTACATTTGATGGTAGAGTTTTAACGTTTTCCGGGTCTACTAAACCCATTGATGGTCTTAAGTAACGATGCATTATTCCAGTTTTTGCTTTCATTTCTTCTAAATCGAAAATTGCTCCACCGGTTGTTTCGCTTCCTGTTCCAGTGGTAGTTGGTATTGCTATAAGTGGTTTTAATGGACCTGGAACTGGAGTTCCCTTGCCTATAGGTGCATTAACATATTCCATGAAATCATTGGGGTAAGTAGAATATAAATTTGCTGCTTTGGCAGTATCCATACTTGATCCTCCACCAACTCCAACAAATCCATCTACATTTTTTTCTATTGCGAAATTTATAGCATTTTTAAATGATGTATCAGTTGGTTCCACGCTACATTGGTCGAATAAAACGAATTTTATGTTGTTTTTATCTAACGATTTGATGATAGTTCGTACGCTTTGGTGTTCTGTAAGATTATTATCTGTTACTATCATGATATTTTTACAGCCAAGTCTATTTAATTCCCATCCAACTTCTTCTGTCACTCCAGGGCCAAACTTAATACCAGATGTATCAATACTAAATGCTGTATCTTTGATGTTTTGCATATTTAAACCTATTTTATAATTTTTAAAACTTAATAATTTTTCTTAGTATATTATATTTTTTTTACTAAGTATGATTCTATTTGAAATTACTAACTTATTGTTGTAATATATTTCTTAATTATATGTTGGAGTAATAAAATGACGCATTTATCAACTAATCAAATACAAAAATTTAATCAAGATGGTTATTTAGTAGTTAATGATATTTTTGATTCAGAAAATATTATAGATCCAATAATTGAAGAGTACGCCACAGTACTAGATGATTTAGCAAATTACCTTTATTCCAAAGGTTCTATATCATCAAATTATTCGGAATTAGAATTTGGTGATAGAGTGACAAAAATTTATTTAGAATCTCAAGCAACATATAATCAATTTTTTGATTTTTCACTTCCTCAAAATGGTATAGAAGCTGATACACCCTTTTGGGCTGGACCTGCAGTTTTTAATGCATTAACATCAAAAGGTATATTAGACGTAGCGGAATCAATAGTAGGAAGCGAAGTTTATTCTAATCCTGTTCAGCATGTTAGAGTTAAAACTCCAGAATCAATTAGTCCACGCGATGAACATGGAAATCTTATTGGCGATATAAAAACTACTCCATGGCACCAAGATAGCGGGGTGATAAATAAAGAAGCCGATAATACAAATCTTCTTACTATATGGTTCCCGTTGATGGATGCAAGCGTCGAAAATGGGTGTTTGCAAGTTGTACCTGGGTCTCATAAAGGTAATATATTAACGCATTGCCCACAAGAATCAGGTACGCAAATTCCAGAAAAATTATTTAATTCTAATGAATCTATACCTGTACCAATAAAAAAAGGTGATGCATTACTACTTACAAAAACAACAGTTCATTCATCACTTCCCAATATTAGTAATAGAATTCGTTGGAGTTTTGACCTAAGATATCAACCTATTGGTCAAGCTACAGGTAGGAATGCTTTTCCCGGTTTTATAGCAAGAAGCAAATCAAACCCTAGCTCAGAACTTCGCAACCCAAAAATTTGGTACGATATGTGGAAAAATACTAGAGACTCACTAGCGATAGGCGAGCAACCAAAATTTAATAGATGGGATGGTAAACATCCTGTTTGCGCCTAAATAATATGTTAATAAAAATGATATAATTTAGTATAAAAATTTATTATTTGGAGTGCTTTATGAATATTAAAGAAGGTGAAAAAGTTCCTAATTTTAGTCTGGTTGATCAAGATAAAAAAATAGTAACCCTAGAATCGCTAAAAGGAAAACCGGCTGTTCTTTACTTTTATCCTAAAGATGAAACTCCAGGCTGTACTATTGAAGCTTGTGAGTTCAGAGATATATATTCAGAATTTTCAAAAATGAACTGTGAAATATATGGAATTAGTCCAGATGACCCAAATTCACACAATAAATTTATATCAAACCATTCATTGCCTTTCAAATTACTTTGTGACCCCGATAAAAAGATGATTAAGGATTTTGATGTATGGGGAGAAAAAAATATGTACGGGAAAATTTCCCATGGAATTATTAGATCAACTTTTCTTATAGATGAAAATGGAATCTTAATAAAAAAATGGTCAAATGTTCGTGCCAAGGGTCATGCAGAAAAAGTTCAATTAGAGCTTGCAAAAATATAAATGCAAAAGTATAAATTTTTTGTCTCAGGTATGACATGCGATAGTTGCACTCGTTCTATTAAAAATGTAATAAAAAATGCATATCCTCAATCTACAGTCGATTTATCACTAAATTCTACGGAGTTATTAATTTCTACGAACAGTGAAATTCAGCTGGGTAAATTAAATGAAATTGTTAGCCAATTAGGTGATTACAAAATTACTGATAAAAAATCTGATGTAGCAACTTTTGTTAAGTTTGAATTAGAAACAAATGATAAACCTGCTTTTAAGAAAATAAAAAATTATTTTGATGATAAAAAACCTTTATTAATTGCTCTTTTTGTTGTGATTATTACATCCACATGTTTATCAATTAACTCTGACAGTGATGAATTGTTTAATAAATTCTTATCCTATTATATGGGTATGTTTTTTGTGATTTTCTCTTTTCTAAAGCTATTAAGTGTTAAGGGATTTGCATCAAGTTTTTCAGGTTACGATATGATTTCCAAAAAAATATATAAGTATTCATTAATTTATCCTTTTATAGAGCTTGTTTTAGGATTATATTACTTATCTGGAAATACAAATTTATTTGTTTCTATTTTTGTTATATTTATTATGATTTCCCAAACATATGGTGTCGTAAATGTTGTACTTAATAAAAAAAGTATAAGGTGTGCTTGCATGGGTGAATCTATAAATTTGAACATTTCAGAAGTAACTTTATTAGAAAATATAGTAATGATATTAATTAGCTCATATATGATATATAATTTTATTTTTTAAGCATTACTATTCAGTAGATCTGACCTCTAGTTCAAAGTCTTCTCCATTTATTGTTACAGTATGGTTCAAAACATCTTCATTTGAGGAAATATCGTTTTTATACCTTACTCCAAGTTCACCGTTACCTTTTAAGAAATCAATTCCTTTTGCTCCGCACGTTGCAGAAATAAATATATTTTCATCTGTAATTTCAATATTATTATCCTGAAGAATTTTTTGATTATAGTCTATGCCAAGTTTAGGATTTGAATCATTTAAATCATGAGGGTCTTCTTGGGTAGGTTCTAGTCCTAACTGTTCTGATGCTATTTTCATGATTTCTGCATCAGGAACTGTTGGAGTTTTACCAAAATATCCTAGAATCATTTTTCCATAGTTATCTGAAATCTTTTTCCAGTTACCTTGAACAGTATTAGAGAATGCTTGCTGAAAATAGAATTGGGAAACTGGTGTAACTGAAGTTCCATATCCACCTTTTGCAACCACTTCTCTCATGTTCTCTATAACTTTTGTAAATAAATGAAATGAATTGTTATCTCTCATCATTTGCGTATTTGCAGTGAGTGCTCCACCAGGCATAGGAGAAAATGGTATTATTGGGTCTACCGTAATAGCTTCAGGGGGAAGAAAGTATTTGTCCATTTGTTCTCCAAAAAATTTTTCAACTTCTAGAATTTTTTCTTCATTAATATCAAGAGTGTATTCTGTACCTCGTAAACTTTGCCACATAGTTAAGATATCTGCTTGGGAAGTTCCTCCGCTAACAGGGGACATTGCTAAATCAATCATATCAGCACCTGCTTCTACAGCTGCCATGTTACATGATACTCCCATACCAGCTGTATCATGAGTATGGAATTGAATCATAGTGTCCTTAGGCAATAAATTTCTAGCAGACTTTATAGAATCATAAATAACTGATGGAGGAGTTGTTCCTGAGGCATCTTTAAAAGCCAAACTGTCAAATGGAATATCTGCTTTTATTATTTCCTTTATTTTATCAGTATAAAATTCAGCTGAATGATAGTAATTTTCTTTTAAACTTGGAGGAAGACCCATAAGTGCTATGACAATTTGATGATTTAGTCCAGCATTAGTAATACATTCTCCTGAATAAGCTAAATTTCTTATATCCATAAGAGCATCAAAATTTCTAATAGTTGTAATTCCATGTTTTTTAAACAATTTTGCATGCAAATTTACAATGTCTCTTGATTGGGATTCAAGGCCTACAACATTAACGCCCCTGGCTAATGTTTGCAAATTAATTTCTTCACCAACAATTTTTCTTGCACTATCCATCATGTCAAAAGCATCTTCTTGACAATAAAAATATAAACTTTGAAATCTTGCCCCACCACCTATTTCAAAGTTGTAATTTCCTGCATCAACAGCAGCTGATAAGACTGGCAGGAAATCTTCAGTTTTTACTCTAGCTCCGTAACAAGATTGAAATCCATCTCGAAATGAAGTATCCATAAATTTAATTTTTTTCATAGTTCACAATTATAAATAATCAGCATGTAAATTAGATATAAATAAAGGACTAAAAGTTCCAAATAATGTAATTTTTACAAAAAAGATTCATCTGAATCAACATATTTCCAAAGATAAAGGCAAGCGATTGTCCTATAAGGAGACCATAATGTTTCTAATTTCTTAAGTTTAGAAAGATTTGACTGTTTTTTCACATCAACATCATATATCTGCCTTATAGCTTTATTCAAAGCTACATCTCCAGAAGTAAAAATATTCAGACGATGCATATTGAACATCATATACATACTAGAGGACCATTGGCCTAATCCTTTGATAGATGTAAGGTATTTTTCTAATTCAAAATCATCCAGCCTTTCAAGATATTTTTCAATGTCATTATTAGAAAGGAATATTTTAGATACATTTTTTATATATGAAGCTTTTTGTTTAGAAATTCCAGCTTCACGAAATACTTCATCATCTAATTCTTTTATATAAGTTGGATTAAATTTCGATATTTTACTTTCTAGCCTACTAAATATAGTAGATGCAGCTTTATTGGATAGTTGTTGATTGACAATAATTTTAATAAACTTTGTGAATGGATCCTCTTTGGGAGGTAGTTTTACAATACCATGCTTTTTTACTAATTGTTCCAGGTTTGAATCTCTTTTTGATAGATAATCAGCGCATTGTTTATAATCAATTTCATTTTTACTCATAATTTTTTCTATTTTTAAGATTTTAAGGACATAGATATTTTTTTTTCAAAGAAATTTGTTGTATATTCATATTATAAACTTATGCAAGGATAAAATAAATGAAAATTTCAAATATCACCCCCATAGTAACAATGCCAATTGAAGGTTTACCATGGCTTTTTGTAAAAGTTGAAACAGATGATGGATATTATGGATTTGGCGAGTGCACAGATTATAGTGTAAATTTGCATCTTGTTAATGGCATTAATTCACTTAGATCTATGATTATAGGAATGGATGCAAGTAATATTGAAAATATATGGCAAACTATTTTTCATTCTTACGATGACTTAAATGGTCGAGGTTATGTATCTCACCTTATAAGTGCTATTGATATTGCCTTGTGGGATATCAAAGGAAAAGTATTAAATACTCCTATTTATAATTTATTAGGTGGGGCTGTTAGGGATAGAGTTCCATTGTATACTCATGTTCAAGATTATAATTCTGACAAAAGAGACAAAAAATTATTAGCAGGTGCTGATAAGGAAGTTCCTTTGTATCTAGATTACAATTCTGACCCAGGACGTTTGGAATCTTTAGCTAAAGCTGCAAAAGAGACAAAAAAAGCAGGATACGATGCTATTAAGACTGATCCATTCCCATCAAGCATTAATGGTTACTCCGGCCCATCTGAGGTTGAAAGACTTACACCTAAACTACTTAGGCTATCTCTTGAATGGATGAAAACATTGAGAGAAGCTGTTGGTGATGATTATGAGCTGATGGTTGATGCTCATGCAAGGTTTGATGTTGCATCTGCTATCGCTGCAGGAAAACAATTAGAAGATATTAATTTAGTATGGTTAGAAGAACCTATTCATGTAGAAAATCATAATGCTCTAAGGCAAGTAAAAGAAAATATCAATATCCCAATTTGTATAGGAGAACGTCATTTTACAAGATGGGACTATACAGAAATATTTAATAATCGACTAGCTGAATATGTTATGCCAGACGTTGCGTGGTGTGGTGGTATATCTGAGTTAAGAAGAATTGCAGCTCAGGCTGAAGTAAACTACATTAGAATTAGTCCGCACGATGCTTTGGGGCCGATATCAATTGCCGCTGGATTTCAAGTATGCATGACAACACCAAATTTATATAGGCAAGAATGCCTGCATACATGGTTTAAGACATTTGAAAAAATAATTAATCCAATGTTTACTATTGAAAATGGAGCTATTTTGCCAAACAATTTGCCAGGTTTAGGTTTAGATCTAAATATTGATGAAGTAAAAAAATATGAAGTTAATCCTGAAAACAACCAATATCTAAATATTACAGATAATGATCAGAATGCATCAAATCAATGGATCAATTGATTTGCTAAGGAGTTTAATATGGAGCAAATAATTATAGGAGTATTAGCATTTACGATAGGTGTAATTTTATGTTCTGTTTTTTGGAAGTTGAAGATTGATGTTAAGAATTCGGAAATTAAAAATATTCTTGAACAAAAAGAACAAATAAATAATAATTCAATAAATTTAAAGGAAACATTTGCCAATATTGCATCAGATGCTTTAAAAAATAATAATGAGTCTTTTCTAACTTTAGCTAATGAAAAAATGAGCAATTATCAAAATCAGGCAAAATCAGATCTTGAAAAACGTCACGTAGAAATACAAAAGTTAATTAATCCAGCTATAGAAACAATTAAAGCCATAGATAACAGAATTGAGATTTTTGACAAAGATAGAATAAGGTCTCAAGCATCGACTTATGAGCAGATGAATGTATTGATTAAGGAAACATCAGATCTTTCTAAGGCTCTTAGAGCTCCTAACTTAAGAGGTGCATGGGGTGAAATGCAACTACGTAGAGTTGTGGAAATTGCTGGGATGATGAAATTTTGTGATTTTGTTGAACAGAAAGTTTTCTCTGATGATGATTCAAGAATAATTCCTGATTTAGTTGTAAATATGGCAGGTGGAAAAAATATAGTTGTTGATGCAAAAACTCCAATGGATGCGTATATAAAATCTATCGAGTCTGAAGACAAAAAAATTAAAGAAAATTATATATCGCAACACATAAAAAATACAAGAGATCATGTGAATTCACTATCATCAAAAAAATATTGGGATCAATTCCCTGATTCTCCAGAATTAGTAGTTATGTTTATACCTATCGAATCTGTATATATGTCTGTTCTAGATAATGACTCATCATTACTTGAGTGGGCTAGTAACAAAAATGTCATCATAGCATCTCCATTATCGCTACTTGCATTATTAAAGTCTTTTGCTGTTGGTTGGCGTGAAGAATCAATGGCAGAAAATGCAAAACAAATTTCAGATTTAGGTAGAGAGTTATATGAAAGATTAAGCGTTTTTACTGAACATTTTGGGAGCATAGGAACCACTCTTGGAAGAACAGTTGATGCGTATAATAAAGCAGTAAGTTCATTCCAATCAAGGGTGTTTGTTACTGCAAAAAAATTTAAAGAAATCAATATTATTGATCAGAATGATAATGACCTTGAATTAAAACAAATAGATAAAGTTGCCAAAAAAATTGAAAAAGACTAATTAGGAACTTTTATTATTTATTAGTTGATCAACAACCTCAGGCTCCGCTAGTGTAGAAGTGTCACCTATAGTATCAATTTCGTTAGTGGCAATTTTTCTAAGTATCCTTCTCATAATCTTGCCTGATCTGGTTTTTGGTAGAGATGGCGCCCAGTGAATTACATCAGGTGTAGCTATTGGGCCAATAACATTTCTTACTTGTCTTTTTAGATCATCTATAAGTTCATTTGTGTATTTCTCACCCACATTTAGGGTTACGTAAGCATAAATTCCTTGACCCTTAACATCGTGTGGAAAACCTACGACTGCAGCTTCTGCTACTGCATCATGTAACACCAAAGCGCTTTCAACTTCTGCGGTACCCATTCTATGCCCTGAAACATTAATAACATCGTCTACTCTTCCAGTAACCCAATAATACCCATCTTTATCTCTAGTAGCTCCATCTCCAGTGAAGTAGTAACCTTTATACATTTCAAAATAGGTAGATTCAAATCTAGAATGATCACCGTAAACAGTTCTCATTTGCCCAGGCCATGTTTTTTTTATTGCTAGCACTCCAGAAACGTTATTTCCATTGATTGGCTTCCCAGTTTCTGATTCAAGAATTTCTGGTTCAATTCCAAAAAATGGCAATGTTGCTGATCCTGGTTTTGTTGGAATCGCACCCGGTATTGGGGTAATTAGAATACCTCCAGTCTCAGTTTGCCACCATGTATCAACAATAGGACAACGTTCTTTGCCTACGTTTTTATAGTACCAACGCCAGGCTTCAGGATTGATAGGTTCTCCTACAGAACCCAATAACTTTAAAGAACTCATTTTATATTTGTTTGGATAATCATCTCCAAGTCTAGCTATTGCTCTAATAGCGGTTGGGGCTGTGTAAAATTGGTTCACATTCCATTTTTCCACTATTTGCCAAAATCTATCAGGCTCTGGGTATGTAGGTATCCCCTCAAACATTAATGTAGTGGCGCCATTTGCAAGTGGACCATATATTATATATGAATGACCAGTAACCCAACCGATATCAGCTGTACAGAAATAAACATCATTTTCTTGGTAATCGAATATATATTTGTGGGTTTGGGAAGTATATATCATATATCCAGCAGTTGAATGTAAGACTCCTTTTGGTTTACCTGTTGACCCAGAAGTATAAAGTATAAATAAAGGATCTTCAGAGTCCATTGGCTCAGCGTCACATATTTCATTTGAACTATTCATCAAATTATGCCACCAAAAATCTCTATCTAAATTCATAGAACATTTAATTTCTTTATTCTTAACCCTTTCAACTACTATGCAAGTGTTTACTTTAGAGTCCATCAATTTTTCAGCTAAATCTATTGCTTCATCTGCTACGGGTTTCATTTCTATAGCCTTATCCCCACGATATGTTCCATTACATGTTATAAGTATTGAACAGCTTGAATCAGCAATTCTATCTGCTAAGGCCTCAGCAGAAAAACCTCCAAAAACTATTGAATGTATAGCCCCAATTCTTGCGCAAGCTAGCATAGCAATTGCTAACTCAGGAATCATTGGCATATATATAGATACTCTGTCTCCTTTTTTTACACCTTTAGACTTTAACACATTTGAAAATTTCGAGACTTCTTTATGGAGTTCATTATATGAAATAACTCTGTCTTCTCCTGGTTCGTTTCCTTCCCAAATAATAGCAGTCTTTTCACCTATTGATTCTAAATGTCTATCTAAACAGTTATAAGAAATATTAGTTTTTCCGCCCTCAAACCACCTAATATTTATAGGTCCATTACGTAAATCAAAGTTATAATCTCTTACTTTATCCCATTTTTTAAACCAGAAGTACTCAGATGCCTTTTCTTCCCAAAAACTTTCAGGGTCATTTACTGATCTTTCGTATTCACTTTTGTATTCTTCAAAGTTTTTAAAATATGCATTTTTACTAAAAGAATCATTTGGATAATAAAATTCCTTATTTGACATTTTTCACCATGTTGCTTCCAAGTTTATTAATGATTTATAACAGATTTAGTTTTATCATAAAATCAACTTATTGAAAACATTGTTACATGGTTATAAAAAATCTAGAAAAAAAGTTTGACACAATTGTTATAGGCTTGGGAGCTATGGGTAGTTCTACACTGTATCAACTAGCTAAGAATAAAAAATCCGTCCTAGGAATAGAACAATCAAATATTCCCAATTCTATTGGTTCATCGCATGGAATAAATAGGATAATAAGATTAGCATACTCTGAACATCCAGCTTATGTTCCATTACTTAGAAGAGCATATGAACTATGGTACGACCTAGAAAAAGTTTCAAATGAAAAAATACTTTATAAGACGGGTTCACTTGATATTTCTGAAGAAAATCATTGGGTTTTTTCAGGCTCTTTAAGTTCTTGTTTAGAACATAAAATTCCTCATAAAGTATTAAATAGTAGTGAAATTTCAAAAAAATTTCCAGCTTATAACTTTCCCCATAATTATAAAGGTTTATTCCAAAAAGATGGTGGTTTTTTATTGTCAGAAAAAGTCATAGAAAATTATACAAAATTAGCTGTTGCACATAAAGCAAAGGTATCATCTAATGAAAAAGTTATAAATTGGGAAGTTAATAATGGCGAAGTGTCAGTTGTCACAAATAAATCTATATATAAATCTAATTCATTGGTAATTACTACTGGTTCATGGATAAATAAATTAGTACCAGAATTATTAAATTTAGCAGTTCCAGAAAGGCAAGTTCTTGGATGGTTTAAGACAAAAAATGATAGCAAATTTAAAAACAATTTCCCAGTTTTTTCATGTTCGGTTGACGAAGGAAGATTTTATGGATTTCCAATTCATGAAATAGAAGGATTTAAGATTGGTAAATATAATCATCTCAATGAAATAGCTAATCCAGATAATCAGAATACAAGTTTATCTAAGCAGGATGAGCATGTACTTAGGTCAGCAATTTCCAGATATTTTCCCGAAGCAAATGGTAAATTACTGCAATACCAGACTTGTATGTTTACAAATACACCGGATGAGAATTTTATTATAGATCAACATCCAAACTTCTCTCAAGTCTTTTTAGCTGGGGGATTTTCAGGGCATGGTTTTAAATTTTCAAGCGTGGTTGGAGAAATAATTTCAGAAATGTTAATAAATTCTAAGTTTCCAAAGGAATTAGAATTCTTAAGACTAAGTAGATTTAATTTAGCTTCTAAAATTTGATTTCTTATGATAATAATTAGACTTAATATCAATTAGTACTGATTGACCTTTAGCATTAATTTCTTGTGCTTTTATTATTGCAGGTGCTATTTCGTCTGGCTTATTAACTTCAATTCCATATCCACCCATTCCTTCAGTTATTTTTGCGTAATTACCTATCATTTCAGAAACACCAAATTGTTCTCTAGCAGTTGGGAATCCGCCAGGATATGTAGCCATACCACCATTATTTAACAATACAGTAGTTATTGGAAGACCTAATCTTGTTGCTGATTCGATATCTGTCCCTGACATTCCCCAGGCACCATCACCCATGTAGTTTAAACAAAATTTATCCGGCTCGGCTAATTTGGCTCCAATCATTAGTGGAATTCCAAATCCAAGATGTGTAGTTTTACCCCAGCCTATATAGCTATGAGGATTAGTTGCTGTAAAAAATGGAACCATGCAATCTCTTGGCCCNCCAGCATCGTGNGTNACTATACTATTTTCAAGATCAATATTTTTGTTGATTTCGTTTATGATACGGTATGGGTTCATAGGATTTTCGTNTGAATCAAGTATAGGTTGCCATTCTTTTAACCATTCTTTTTTTTCTTTGGCTATTTCATCTCTGACATTGGTTTTTCTNCCACTTNCGTCCAATTGAACTCTTTACCTCTTCNATAATCATCTGNANTGTTAATTTTGTNTCACCAANAAGTCCNATATCTGAAGGTGTTTCCTTATTTATCTCNTCNGGATTTATAGTATTGTGAATAACACATTTTTTACCTTCAGGTATANTTCTTGTGTAGTTATTAATTGACAGGCTNGTACCTAAACCTAAAANTACATCTGATTGATTAATCCACTTAAANGCNGGGCCTGTNGTAGCNCCNCTNCCNGCNCCTAANGATAAAGGGTGCCTTTCATCNAANGAAGATTTNCCTTCCATNGTNGTNAAGACAGGTATNTCTAGNANGTTAGCTAATTCAGAAAGTTCNTNTGTNGCNTCAGANAANAANACACCTGAACCAGNCCAAATCATTGGATATTTNGCTGATAATAATTGNTTTACAGTATCTTTNATATCNNNAANNGAAGGNGCAGATAANGAAATTTGNGGNGANGAATAATTTNAATGNTCAGAAGGTACTTCCANTTCNCANACATCTANTGTCATTTCAACNACTACTGGTCCTGGNTTNCCNTTTTTNAANGCATTAAAAGCTCTTCTCATTACATCTTTTATNTGTGANGGAGTNTCNATTGTTTCAACNGANTTNACAACNGTCTTCCANGAATCTCTTGCAACAAAATTNGGTCTTACATTTCTTCTTTCTAAAGGNTATCCTCCAGGNAGAATTANTATAGGAACATTATCTCCATATGCCTGNGATATNGCNCCAATAGANTTTTCNGCGCCAGCTGCAAATTGNACNGCAGCTACNCCAAATTTTTTNCTNTTTTTNATTCTNCTATATCCATCNGCAGCCATTATNGCNCCTCTTTCATGNCTAAACATATAAGGNCGTATTCCTTCTTTNGANACAGCTTCNATAATNTTATTNCTAGGGAAACANGTNATCTGTTCNACACCTTCTTCTTTTAANATTTTTGCNACTAATTCATTNCCNGTCATAAATCAAATTTTCTCCAANATNATTTTTNNAATNNTNTTANTANATATTTTTTATATTTTAAGTGTTAATATAATTAGATATTTATANCATTAAAGGAAATTTTATGTCNGAAANAAANTCNTATTTAACAGAANATCTNATNAAAAAANTTGAAANAATTGATACNCCNACNATTGCNAANGCACTTGANCTNNTAGATATTCTNCCNAGAACAGAAGGTTTNTTNAGNCCTGAAATTAANTCTCANACAAAGATTAANAAAACTTATATAGGAAATGCAGTTACAGGTGTAATCTCTGCTCGACACAAATCTCCAAGNGCTCTAGAGAGAACAGATTACTATAAAGCAATTTTGTCTATACCTGGCCCAAGAATGGTNGTTCTTCANGATCTTGATTATCCATCAACAATTGGNTCATATTGGGGTGAAGTTCAAGGAAATATAGCANAAGGTTTGGGTTGTGTTGGAGCAGTAACAGATGGTGGAGTAAGAGATTTAAAAGAAGCAGAAGAACTTGGATTTCCTTTTTGGTCAAAAGAAGTTTTAGTGTCGCATGGATATGTTCACGCTATAGATTACAATATTCCTGTAGACGTTGGAGGCGTATACATAAAACCTGGTGATATTATTGCTGCAGATATACATGGTGTAATTAAGATTCCTCATGATGTTGTTCATAAAATTCCAGATTTANCTAACTCATTAGCNGAACAAGAATCAATAGTTATAAATGCTGCTNGAGATAAAAATNTAANTGTTGATTCACTAGGAGAAGCATGGAAAAAATCTGCCGAAAAAGGGGCTAANGAAAGCTACTAATTTTCAACTGAATTTCTTGGNTTGATTGTNACTCTTTCCAGATTTTTTTCGCCTCTATTTATAAATTGATGTCTTTGATTTGCTGGNACTAATATNCAATCACCTTTTTTTATGGGATATTCTTGTCCATTACATACTAATACACCCTCTCCTGTTGTGATATAGGCTTGATGCTCCCATGGATGAGTATGATCTGGGCTACTTTCACCTTTTTTATGAACAACATAAAGCATTACATAATCACCAACTTTATCTTCGATAGATAATATTGGATTTTTATAATTGTTTTTATTTTTTATTACTGGATTCATTTTATTCTTTCTTGTTAAATTTTTACATTTTATATATTATGATATGAATTATATATTTAATTTNAGTAAAGGTAATTTTTTTATGATAAATGTAAAAATAACAGATGTTAAGATTATTAATCTTCGTGTTACAGAAAAAATTGGTGAAATTGAACCTGCATGGAGTCCTGGACAATTATCTTCATTTGAGAANGGAGGAGGGTCAATAATAAAAATAGAAACAGACTCAGGTGTTTACGGTATTGGTACCTCTTTAAACCCAATTTTTTTAGATTCTGTTCGTAACTACTTAATTGGTAAGGACCCACTTCAAATTGAATTACACTCTGCAAATCTTTTACAAGGTTATTCACTTCCATATCAAGGTATGGCTGGGGTAGATATAGCATTATGGGATATTCTTGGTAAGCTTTCTAATTTGCCCTTATACAAAATTTGGGGTGGTAATAGAAATAAGCTTATTCCTTATGCAAGTATGATAATTTTATCTAATCCTGATGAAAGAGCAGAAATGGCAAAAAAATTATATCAAGAAGGTTGGAAAGCTATAAAATTAAGACTTCATCATGAGTCAATTCAAGAGGATCTTAAGACTGTCGAAAAAGTTCGTTTAGCAGTTGGTAAAGATATGACAATTATGGTTGATGCTAACCAAGCTCAATCAACGGTAAGATATCAAAAAGGTGTGAAGTGGGATTTTAAGCGAGCCTATGAAACAGCTAAAGAATTAGAGAACTTCGATGTATATTGGCTAGAAGAACCTTTATATAGATATGATTTTGAAGCTTTATCAGAACTTGCTTCAAAAGTTAATATTCGGATTGCAGGTGGTGAAAATAATATAATAATGAATGACTTCTTGTTATTTTGTGAAAAAAATTCATACCAGGTTCTTCAACCAGAAAGCATGGTTTTAGGTGGAATAACACAACTTAGAAAAATTGCTATATTAGCTGAAATGTATGGGAAAAAGATTGTTCCTCATCACGGAGGTGGGGGTTTAGGAGTTATAGCTCATATGCATTTAGTTGCTTCATGGAATAATGCACCTTTTATGGAGTTACTCCATGATCCACCAATTGGTTCTTATACACATAAATTTTCAATTATGAAAAATTACCCTACAATAGATAATGATGGTTATATGAACCTTCCGACCAAGCCTGGTCTTGGTGTAGAAATAGATGACGATTTAATAATTTAATATAAAGGAGACTCATGAGCAATTATAAAGGATTTATTGGAACTTACACTCAAGGTGGTTTAGGTGGAGGAAAAAGTAAAAATAGTAATGTTTTTAGTGAGGGTATCTATACCGTTTCTATCGATTCAAATACAGGAGAAATTTCTATTGTCTCATCTACAAAAGATGTTGATGTAACAAATCCTTCGTTCGTTCATGTTTCTTCTTCAAAAAAATACCTATATTCAGTTTCAGAAGTAACCTCTAAAACAACAGGTAGTGTCACATCTTTTGAAATTGACGAAAAAAATGGAGCCCTTAAATTTATAAATAAACAGTTTACAAAGGGTATTGGTCCTTGTCATATTAATTCTGATCCTTCCGACTCAGTATTAATAACTGCTAATTATGCTGGAGGGAGTGTTAGTTTATTTCCCATAAATGATGACGGTTCAATTTCAGAATTATCAGATTTCAAACAACATGAAGGAAGCTCCATAAATAAAAATCGTCAAGAAGCTGCTCATGCTCATTCAGTCAGTATAGATCAATCAGGAAGATACGCTTATGTATGTGATTTAGGTTTGGATAAAATTTTCAAGTATGAAATAAATTATGAAAAAAATACATTGTCATTAGATGAAAATTCAATAACCAATGTTATGCCAGGTTCAGGGCCTAGGCATTTTACTTTTCATCCTAACAAAGAGAAAGTATTTGTAATAAATGAACTTGGAGGTTCTATATCCTCATATGATTTGTCTACAGATGGCTCTCTTAATTTGATTGAAACAGTTGATACTTTACCCGATAATTACAATGGTGATTCATGGACTGCAGATATTCATACATCTATAGATGGAAAATATATTTATGGTTCGAATCGAGGTCATGATTCAATAGCAATTTTTAAATTTGACGAATCTAGAAATAATCTAATTAGTATTGGTCATCATTCATCTATGGGGGAAACTCCAAGAAACTTTACACCTTCACCTGACGGGAAATTTTTATTTGTTGCTAACCAAGATTCTAGTAATATCGCTACACTTAAAATCAATGAAGATGGTTCTCTTTCAGAAACAGGATATAACTTGGAAATACCTTCTCCTGTATGTATAAAATTTTTATAAATAAGGTGATTCATGCAGTCAAATATATTGGGTAGAACTGGTTTAAAAGTTTCTAGATTAGGTCTTGGAACATCTGAAATTGGTTTAAATTTAGCAATTAATGACTATAAAATTATTTCCGATATTTTTAATTTTGCACTAGATAATGGCATTGATTTTATTGATACTGCTTCATCATATGGTATTGGAGAACAGGTAATCGGTGAATCTCTTTCTCATAGAAGGTCTGAATATATTTTGGCTTCAAAAACCGGTCATTCTATTTTCGGTAAAGATTGGAATTACGATACTATTATCGATTCAATAGATAAATCATTACGATTATTAAAAACAGATTATATCGATATTATGCAGTTGCATGGGACCGATATCTCTTCATTAGAGAAAGGCGATGTTATTAGAGCACTTCAAGATTCAAAAGCAGAGGGAAAAATCAGATTTATAGGATACAGTGGTGGAAATGAAAATGCTTATTGGGCTATTACCAGTGGATTATTCGATACTATACAAACCAGTTTTAATATTGTAGATCAATACGCAAAAGACATTTTTTTTGATGAGATAAAAAAAAGAAATATAGGTTTGATAATCAAAAGACCAATAGCTAATGCAGTTTGGGGTAAAATTAATAACCCACTAATATATTCCCATATGCCTAATTATACTGATGAATATTTTGAAAGATCAAAAAAAATGAAAAACCTAATTTCAAAATTAAATTATCCTAAAGATAATATTTTTTTAGCTTTAAAATTTACTTTATATTTTTACCATGTTCATACTGCTATAGTAGGAACACAAAATATATCTCACTTGAGAAATAATATTAAAATTATGGAATCAAAGCAACAGATTTCTCAAGAGGTAATTGATGAACTTTGTAGAATTTGGTCTGATATTAGTGATGGTTGGGAACAAAAATAAGTAATTATTTTGTAAAATAACAAATGTAAAAAGATTTGCGGGAGTGGCGAAATGGCAGACGCGCTTGACTTAGGATCATGTGTCCAAAAGACGTGTGGGTTCGACTCCCACCTCCCGCACCAAAAAGATTAGTAAAGAAAATTCATGAAAATATTAATTACCAGAAGAACATTTCCAGAAGCTATCAAGATATTAGAGGAATTCGGTGCAGAAGTAATAGTATGGGATAAACCTGAATCACCTAGCCGTTCGGAACTTTTAGATGCGGTTAAGGATATTGATGGAATGTACGCACATATTACTAATGAAGTTGATGATGAGTTACTTTCTAAGGCTCCAAAACTAAAAGTTATTAGTGAATTTGGAGTCGGTTATGACAATATTGATGTAACTTCAGCATCTAAACTTGGGATAGCTGTTTGCAATACACCTGGTATACTATCTGAAAGTACAGCAGATGAAGCTTTTGCGTTATTGGCAACTTTTGCTAGAAGAACTTATGATTTGCCTAATATTGTGAAAAACGGAGAATGGGGTGATTTTGACCCATTAGGTTATCTTGCATCAGATATTCATCATAAAACCTTAGGAATTGTTGGTATGGGAAGAATTGGAAGTGAAATGGCTAAAAGAGCGAATGGTTTTAATATGAACGTTGTCTACCATAATAGAACAAAAAGAGACGAAGAGTTTGGCGCAAAATATATCGATTCATTAGATGAATTACTTTCACTTTCAGATTTTGTTTCACTTCATAATCCATTAAATGAATCAACAACGAACTTGATGTCAATGAAGCAATTCAAACTTATGAAAAATTCAGCCATTTTAATAAACACAACTAGAGGGCCTGTAGTAAATCAGGAAGATTTATATGAAGCTTTAGTTGGTGGGGAAATTGCGGGGGCAGCTTTAGATGTTACTGTTCCTGAACCTATTCCATCGGATCATAAATTATTGTCATTAGATAATTGTTTAATTATGCCTCACGTAGCTAGTGCAACTCATGATACTAGAAT
>PASL01000032.1 GCA_002712125.1 Chloroflexota bacterium
TCCTCCAGGAGAGTTTATGTATAAATTTATATCTTTCTCAGAGTCCTCTCTTGCCAAAAATAAAATCTGTGCAACAATGAGATTTGCTATTTGAGCATTGATTGGAGTTCCTAAAAAAACTATTCTTTCTTTTAGTAATAAGGAATATATGTCATATGCTCTTTCTCCTCTAGCCCCACTTTCAATAACCATTGGGACTATGCTTTGTGGGATTCCTTCTAATAGTTTTTTTGTATTTTGATTTTCATTCATGTTAATCATTTCCTTATTTAGTTTTTTTAGCTTTTTTAGTTGAAGATGTTACTTTTTTATTTGAAGATGTTACTTTTTTATTTGAAGATGTTGCTTTTTTAGTTGAAAGATAAATCAGGTCATCTATTCCTTTTTGTCTCTTAATATTTTCTCTAATAGATTCTCTAACATTTTCAGAATTAAAATCCATTGATTGGTACTGTGGATTATTTTTCAACAAATCAACCTCTGTATCAATTTCTTTTTCACTAACCTTGAATTTTTTTGTAACTATATATTCTTCTAAAACTAACATTTTCTTTATATTCATTTCTGATGTTTTTTTAGTTTCTTCTAATATCTCTTGCCTTGTTTTACCTATTCCATTAATGTATTGATCATAATTAATATTATACTGAGAAAATTGCTTCTCTTGTTCTTCCATCGAATTATTTGCACTATGTTCAATTATCATAGGTGATATTTCAAATTTTGATTTTTCAACCATATAGTCTAAAATCTTATCCTCAAGAATCCGTTTTAGGTTTTCGTCAGACCTTAATTTTAAGTTTTCCTTTATTCTACTTTTTAAATCTTTAACGGTAGTTATGTCTTGCGCTAAAGACGAAACAAATGCATCATCTAAATTTGGGAGTATTTTTTCTTTAACAGAAAAAATTTCTACATCAAATTGAGATTCTTTTTCAGCTAGTTCTTCCTTAAAATAATCTTTCGGTATGCTGAGTTTGAAACTTTTATTATCACCTGCAACAGAACCTATAATTTTTGATGAAAATCCTAATAAAGGATTATCAGAACTTTCTTCAAGTACGTAATCAAATTTATCTGATGAAAGAAATTCCTCATTATTGACAGAACTTTTATAAGAAATATTAATCATATCTCCATATTTTGATTTTCTTGTTACTTCTTCCCATTTTGCTTGGGACTCAAGAATCTGGTTAATTTGATTATCAATATCCTTGATTGTTATACTCTCTGCTTTGTCTGTAAATTTCATTTTTGCCAAACTTCCAACTTTTACTTTTGGAATTAAGGCAACTGTGGCATCAATTTTTATTGGTTCGCGTTTAACAATTGATACACGTGGGGTAGTGTTTGCTATGGATAAATCTGTTTTTTGTAAAACATCTCCTACAACTTTTGGAATCAGAGTTTCTAATGATTCTTCCAATATATATTCTTTTCCAACGAATTGCTCGACAATTTTATATGGAGCTTTACCTTTTCGAAAACCTGGAATATTTAATCTATTAGCGATTTTTTTATAAGCTGTTTTCAAGTGGCTATCTGTAATTTTTTCGCCTACTGATATATGGAAGATTACTTGGTTATCTTTGTCATCTTCATGCGTAAATTTTATATCATCCAAAGAATTATTCAATTTTTTCACCTCTACTTAATTGTACATTGAGAATTTGATTATAACTACAAAGATATCTCACGCTTCCTCTTCATCGGGTAAATCTAAGTTTATAAACAGTTCTTCAAGTTGTTGATCGGAAATTTTATTTGGAGAATCGAATAAAGGATCCTGGGCAGATTGAGTTTTAGGAAAGGCAATTACTTCTCTAATAGCTTTTTCTCCTGCCAAAGTAGCAACAAATCTATCCAAACCCAATCCCATACCTCCATGAGGTGGCGCACCATATGAAAAAGATTTAATTAATTGTCCAAATCTATCATCAATTTCATCTTCCTCGTAACCAATAATACTAAATACTTTTTTTTGTATATTTGGATCATGTATTCTGATACTTCCTGAACCCATTTCCATACCATTACAAACTAGATCAAATAAATCTGCATGAACCTTACCTGGGTCAGATTTAAGGAAATCTAAATGTTCTTCTTTTGGAGATGAAAAAACGTGATGAGCTGGTTCCCATTTTTTCAGATCTTCATCCCATTCGAATAGAGGAAAATCATAGACCCAAGCAAAAATTATCTCTTTTTTATCATATAAATTTAATTTTTCGCCTAAAAAGTTTCTTAAGTTGGATAAAACAGTATTTACTTTATTTTCCTGATCAGCAACCAATAAAATCAAGTCTCCTGGTCTAGCTGACATTTTGATGGCTAATTCTTTTACTATATTTAGCGTAAGAAATTTTTTCAGAGGAGATTTGTAATTTTCATCGGTGAGATTTTCCATAGAATCAAAATCTTTACTAAGTGAAATATATACTAAACCTGATGCCCCGCTAGATTTGGCTAAATCAATAATTTCATCAGTTTTCCTTCTATCATAATCACCTGCACCAGGTGCAACTATACCTCTAATAACACCTTGTTGATTAAGTACATTATTGAAAACATTTGATTCAGTATTTTTTAGTTCTTCAGAAACAGTAACCAGTTCCATTTCAAACCTTAAATCAGGTTTATCAGTACCAAATCTTTCCATAGATTCCTTGTAAGACAACCTCAAAAAATCCCTATCATTCTGTTTAAAATTATCTCCTAAAATTTCATGTGTAATATGCTTGTACAAACCTTCAACCAAAACCATAACATCATCTTGGTGTACAAAAGACATTTCTAAATCAAGTTGAGTGTGTTCAGGCTGTCTATCGGCTCTAAGATCTTCGTCTCTAAAGCACCTAGCTATCTGAAAATATCTATCAAATCCTGAAACCATTAAAATTTGCTTTAATTGCTGAGGAGATTGAGGCAATGCATAAAATTTTCCTGGATGAATCCGACTAGGAACAACATAATCTCTTGCACCTTCCGGTGTACTTTTCAGTAAAATTGGAGTTTCAATATGCGTAAAATCTCTGTCAGATAAATAATCCCATATTAATTTTGTAATTTTATGTCTCAAGGTAAATAATTTTTGCATTTTAGGTCTTCTTAAGTCGATAAACCTATAGGCTAATCTTGTTTGATCATCTATTTCAATTTCATTTGATATTTCAAAGGGAGGTGTTTTTGATTTATTTAAAATTTTTATTTCACTTGCCTGCAATTCTATCGAACCTGTTGAGATAGAATCATTTTCAGCACCAGAAATTCTTTTTACAATTTTTCCTTTTATTTGTACTACCCATTCCGACCTTAGGTCAGATGCTAGACCATGAGCATCTGAAGAAACCTCCGGATTAAATACAACCTGTAAAACACCTGATTTATCTCTAAGATCAATAAAAATTAAATTACCATGGTCTCTGCGTCTATTAACCCAGCCTGCTACGATAATTTCAGTTCCTTCATCCAAACTATTTGGTTCACCACAATTTTTATTTTTGTACACGCTTATATATCACCTTTAATTATTTTTTATGATTAAGTTTATAAAAAAAATTATTTTAAAATACCAAATTGTCTTTTCATTACCTGCAAATTTACGAAAGTTTCTGTTCTTCTTACCCCTTCGATTGCACCAATTTCAATTCTAATAAATCTACCTAATGCTTCAGGGTTAGGTAATGTTACCCATACAAATACATCGTACGTACCCGTAGTCATGGCAACCCATCTAGTATGATCTAACTTTGCAACTTTATTTGCAGCTATCTCAACCTGATCTGGATCTATTTGTATACCAATTAGCGCTTCTGAATCATATCCTAATTTTGTAGGATCAGGTAAAGCAACAACGTTAATGATTTCATCATCAATTAATTTTTTTAGCCTTCTTCGTACTGTACCTTCGCTAACTCCTGACTCTCTAGCTATAAAAGCATTAGATGCCCTACCATCCTTTTCAAGCTGACTAATAATATTTTTGTCTAATTCGTCCATATTTTTCACTTACTCTCAATTTTGCTAATTTACTACAATTATATCTAATTTTTAGAAAAAAAAATTCAAAATATTATGTATTCTTACGTTTTCAATAAAACAAGGCAATAAATGCATCTAAATATAGTAATTAATTCATCATATTTAATAATGATAATTATTTACCTTTTATCTTAATTTATATAAAATTAAAAAAAAATACCAAGCAATATTTGCTTTCTGAGAAAAATTATGGTCACAAATAACAATATAATAAGTTTTACTGATGCAGCTAAATCAAAAATTGAAGAGGTTTTGAAAGAACAAGCTACTGAAAATCATTATTTGAGAATAGCAGTTAATAATAATCCAATGGGGGGAGTTGAATACGTTTTTGGTTTAGAAGAAAAACCAAATGAATTAGATAATATTATAGAAGAACCTGTGAGAACATTAATAGATAAAGACAGTGCCCCTCTGGTTGAAGGTTCTAGTATAGATTTTGTTGAAGGATTTGATAGATCTGGATTTGTAATTTCAAACCCAAACTTCCAGCAAGAAGGATGTGGGTGTGGTAATGGTGGTGGCGGATGTGGTTGCGGCGGAGGCGGTGGCGGATGTGGTAGCGGTGGCGGATGTGGTGGTCACTAATTAATATTTATATGAATTCATATAAAATAATTATTTAAGTATATTGAAATTGTATGCAAAAAAACTATATTATAATTGTAGTAGATTAGAAAATAGTAATTATTATAAAATTATCTGGAGGATGTAATTGGCTTTTATTATTAGTAAGCCTTGCGTAGGAGTTATGGATGGTGCCTGTGTTGAGGTTTGCCCCGTAGATTGTATATATTCTAAACCTGGTGATACTCAATTATTCATAAATCCTGATGAATGTATAGATTGTGCAGCATGTGAACCCGTTTGTCCTGAAAATGCGATTTTTGATGAAGATGATGTCCCGGATGATCAAAAAGAGTTTATTCAGATAAATGCAGACTATGACTTCGACTCATCTGAACCAGGAGCTAATGCATAAAAGTTATTATGCAAAACGATTCAAATAAAATAAACACTGATAGCAGCAAAATATTTTGTACTCATTGTGGTGTAACTAATTCTGCTACTAATTATGGTTGTGATCGTTGTGGAGAGAAACTAATCAAGCAATCAGATGTGGACAAAACAAGTCTAAGTAAAATAATCTGTGAAAAATGTCAGAATTACGATTATGTTAATTCCTTTTATTGTTGGTCATGTGGGTGTGAAATTACATCGAAAAACCCAGTTGCAAATAATGAAACATTACTAGATCATCAATCTAAAACTAATGAAAAAATAAATCCTAAAGATATACAAATAAATAAGCCAATTTCACGAAGAGACAAAATAAATAGATCGGGAGATAAAAAATCAGAAGTCCCAAAAGAGATCAAAGGTTGGAATTGGGCGGCGTTTTTAATTCCACCACTTTGGGGATTATTCTCTGGAGTTCCATTAGCGGTTCTGATGCTAGCTCTATATCTACCAATATTTTCTGATGGAATGAGAGCAATTGCTCTAATCGGATGCAGTTTATTTTTAGGCATAAGGGGCAATGAACTTGCTTGGAAAGGTAAAAAGTGGAAGTCTGTTGAGCATTTTAAGAATGTTCAAAAAAAATGGCTATCGTGGGCCGTTGTATTGAATATTATTTATATAATAATAATTTTATATTCAGGAAGTTTATCTATATAGGGCTTTCAATTTCACCTAGCAATTTCCATTTTTGTGAATGAATATTTATTAAATATAAAATTTTATTTTTATAATCGTCAGAGTCAATATCATTGACAGTCATAATAATAGCATCTTCATTATTATTAGAATAGTAAAACTTTCTTTTTCCAACTTTATGAAAACCATATTTTTGATATAATTTTATTGCCTGATAATTAGATTGCCTAACCTCAAGAGATATAGACTTACCTCCTTTATAAATGACATCGTATATTGCTTGAATTAGTAATAACTCTCCAAGTCCTTTTCCTCGCTCGAATTCTCTCACTCCAAAAGTTGAAATATAAGACTCATACTCATAAAACCAAACTCCAATGAATCCTGATATAAAATCTGACCTAGGAGAATTATTAAGTTGTGAAGAAAAAATATTTTTTAATTTTGATAACTTCTTAATCAGATTAATTATAAAATTATTCTTTTCAAAAATCTCTCTTACGAGCAGTATATGGTATTTATTTTTGTACTTAATTTCATTTATAAAAGATACAGAATTACTATCATCACTAAAAATCGATTCCTCAAGTTTAGCAATCTCATTTGAGTCACTCTTAACAGCTATTTTTATTCTATAACTGTTTTTAATATCTAAAAGAAAGTTTTTCATAAAAATCAAAAAATATTGTATTAAATTTTATTATATTTACTTTATTAATTTATGTAAAAATTGATTTAAGATAAAAAAATAAAATAATATCCATAAAAAGAAATTTACATCATATGATAGTTAAAAATCAAACTATTTCTGCCCGACCATTACAAAATAATGATTCCTTGAAAGTTTTTTTTAGAATTATCAAAATGTCCATAAAGTATAAATGGCGACTATTTTTTGGAATATCAGCCATATTCATTTCAAGTGGATTTTCATTATACATTCCCATATTACTTGGAGACGCCGTAGACGCAGCAAATAATTTGCTTGGTAACAACTCTGAAATTTCTTCTATAAACGATTCTAAAAACCATCTATATTTCATATGTTTTTTGTTGCTTTTATCCTCAATTGGAAGAGGCACATTCGCAATGTTACATGTTTATCTTGGAGAATCGATAGGTCAACATATTGGGTATGAACTTCGTATGCTTTATTATGAAAAACTTCAAAGACTTTCTTTTAGTTATCATGCTGGCGTTCACACAGGAGATCTAATAACTCGTGGAATATTAGATGTCGAAGGGATAAGAATGTTTGTTCAAACGGCAATATTAAGATTAATTTTTCTAACAACGTTAATTGGAACTGGAACTTTCCTTATGATAAAGACAAACCCTACTTTAGGTTTGCTTAGTCTGAGTTTTGTACCTTTTGTTGCATGGAAAGCTACTTCTGCAAGACTAAAACTTCGTTCAAATTGGTATGCGCTACAAGATAAACTTTCAGTTTTAACAAAAACTATGGATGAAAACTTAGGAGGAATTAGAGTTGTAAGAGCATTTTCAGCAGAAGAATTTGAGATGGCAAAATATAATAAAGTTTCAGATGAGGCTCTTAAGTTATCTAATGAGCAGGTAAACATTAGATCCTCAAGCATATCGTTGATCAGCACCTCCTTTTTTATCTCAATGGGTATAGTTTTATTAGTAGGAGGACAACAGGTTATTGAAGGAACAATAACCCCAGGGGAATTAACGCAATTTCTAGCTTTTATGAGTATTCTGTTAGATCCTGTCAGACAAATAGGTTTGATGATAAATGGATTTGCAAGAGGGTCAGCATCAGGGGGTAGATTATTTGCTATTTTAGATTTAGAACCAAATATTCATGACGAAGTTTACTCGAAAGATATTTTAGTAGAAAAAGGTAAACTTGAATTTAGGAATGTGAGTTTTACATATGAGGGAGATAATCATGAAACAATCCATAACGTAAGTTTCGCAATTGAACCAGGCGAGACTCTTGGTATTGTAGGTCCACCCGGTAGTGGTAAATCTACTATAGCTCATTTAATACCTAGATTTTATGATCCGACAGACGGCTCAATCCTAATTGATGATTTAGATATTAGAAATTTCACTCTTGAATCTCTTAGGCATGCGGTTTGTGTTGTTGAACAAGATACATTTATGTTTACAGCATCAATTGAACATAATATAGCTTATGGAAATCCATGGGCACCAGATGACAGAGTGGAAAAATCTACACATCATGCACAACTTGCAGAGTACATTGAAAGGTTACCCGAAAAATATAAAACTCTTGTTGGAGAAAGAGGGGTTTCTTTATCAGGGGGGCAAAGACAAAGACTTTCAATAGCTAGATCTGTGATGCTTGATCCTAATATTATTATTTTTGATGATTCAACTGCAGCTATAGATGCAGGAACAGAAAGAAAAATACGAGAAGAATTAAAAAACTTAACTTCTAGGACTACAAATATTATTATCTCTCACAGACTAAGTTCTCTAATGCATGCAAACAAAATCTTATTCTTAGAAAAAGGTAGGATAGTTGAATCTGGAAATCATCAAGAATTATTAGAATTAAATGGCCATTACAGAGATTTATACAACCTACAAAATAAAACAAGAGGAAAAATGTGAGTATAAAAAAATACAGTGAAAGAAGTCATGAAATACCTCCTAAGGCGTCAGTTGTTCTTGCATCTAATTTAGAAGAAGAGGTATTTAGCGAAAAATTTAACGGTGATGTGATAAAAAGATTTTTTGGCTATGTAAAACCATATAAAAAACAAATCATTCCTGCACTTATAGCTGTAATTATTTTTACCCTTACTTCTATTTCAATACCTCTGATAATTAAGAATGTTTTTGATTCTGCATTATCAAACGGAAATAATGCAAATCTACTATATTTATTTGTTGGTGGATTTTTTGTTGCAGTTATTTTCAATTTTATATCAAATTATCTTCAAGAAATATTAGTAGGTAAAGTCGCTGAGCATGTACTTTTTGATATGAGAACGGCTATGTATGAGCATCTACAAAGAGTATCTCTATCATTTATGGATAAAACAGAAAGCGGTAAACTAATGTCTAGGCTACAAGGTGATGTAGCTGCATTACAAGAATTTTTACATACTGCTGTTTTTGCTATTGGTGATTTTGTATTAATCATAGGAATAATCATAACAATGCTTTGGTTAGATTTTAGGTTAGGATTATTAACTATGATTGTTATACCAGCTCTTCTTTTAATAAGGATAATATGGATTCCTCACGCAAGAAATGCGTTTCTGAAAGCAAGAATAACTTCCTCTATTGTTAGTGGGGCATTAGCAGAGAATATAAATGGAGTAAGAGCCGTGCAAGGAATGACTAGAGAATATGTAAACTATGACCTTTTTGATCTGAGAGCAAAAGAAAATTTACGAGCAGCACTAAAAGCATCAAAAATCGGTGTAATTATGCTTCCAACTGTTGATTCATTAAGTGGAATTGCTAGAGGAATTGTTGTAATTGTTGGTGGTATTTTTGTTTTGAATGGACAAATTGAAACTGGAGTAATGGTTGCTTTTGTATTATTTGTTCAGAGGTTTTTTGATCCAATAAGAGCATTAACAATGCATTATAGTGTATTACAAAGAGCAATCGCATCTGGAGAAAGAATATTTGAAGTTATCGACGTACCAGTAGACGTGTCTGATAAAGAAAATGCAATATTAATGGACAATCTAGAACCATCGATAGAATTTAATAAGGTAACATTTGGATATCTCCCCAATCAGCCAATTTTAAAAAATATTAATTTCAAAATAAAACCAGGTGAAACAGTAGCGCTGGTAGGACCTACTGGTTCAGGTAAAACTTCAACCACAGCATTAGTACACCGTTTTTATGAAATTTGGGAGGGAGAAATAAAAATCGGCGGAGAAAATATCACCAACATAAAATTACAATCATTAGGCGATAACGTTTCTATGGTTTTACAAGAACCATTTTTATTTTCTGGAAGTATTTTAGAGAATATAATATATTCAACAAAAAATGTTTCATTTGAACAAGTAGTGGACGCTGCAAAAGCTGTAGGAGTTCATGATTATATAATGGAATTACCAAACAAATATGATAGCCAGCTAGAGCAAAGAGGAGAAAATTTATCAATTGGACAGAGACAATTAATTTCATTTGCAAGAGCAATTGTAAGAAATGCCAAAATAATTATACTAGATGAAGCAACGGCCAATATAGATTCTTATACTGAAATGCAAATTCAAAATGCATTAAAAGTTTTGTTACAAGGTCGAACAGCTATGGTTATAGCCCACAGACTGGCAACTATAAGAGGTGCTGACAAAATTATAGTCCTTCAAAATGGAGAAATTATAGAACAAGACACCCATGAAAACCTAATAAAAAACAAAGGATTATATTATAGTTTATCGTCTCTCAACTACTCATCATTTGATGATATACCTGATGAACTAATTCAAAAAATTTCAGATGAGACTTCCGGAACATAAAATCATTATACTCAAAAAATTACTCAAAGAAACTTTTTTGAATAGTATCATCTTTAGGAGGTATTATACCCAAATGCCCAAAAGCCTCTTTAGTACATTTTCTTCCTTGCGGAGTTCTTATTATGAAACCTATTTTTAGTAAATAAGGTTCAACTACATCCTCTAAAGTCTGCTGATCTTCATTTATTGTTGCTGCTAAGGCCTGAATACCAGCTGGCCCTCCATTATAATTTTTAGATAAAGTTTGCAAATATACTCTATCTAATCGATCTAAACCTAATTCATCAATTCCTTCAATTTTAAGAGCTTCAGATGAAATATTCTGATCAATTTTTCCATCGTATTTTACTTGTGAATAATCCCTAACTCTTTTCAACAAACGATTTGATATTCTAGGAGTGCCTCTAGATCTATTAGCTATCTCATTTGCACCTTCTTCATTAATTTTCACACCTAAAATTTTTGATGACCTAACAACTACCTCCGAAAGTTCCTCTATTGAATAATAGTCTAGATGATAAGAAAGACCAAACCTTTCCCTAAGAGGAGCACTCAGCATCCCCACTCTAGTTGTAGAACCAATAAGTGTAAATTGACTTAAGGGTAAATTTATTGTTTTAGCAAAAGCACCAGAACCTGTAACAAAATCAACTCTAAAATCTTCCATCGCAGAATAAAGATATTCTTCCACACTTGTTGATAACCTATGTATTTCATCGATAAATAATATATCGCCATTTTTTAGATTTGAGAGCAAGCCTACAACATCTGCAGGCCTTTCAAGAGCTGGCCCAGAAGTATGAAAAAGTTTTGTATCCATCTCATGAGCAATAATATGAGCAATTGTTGTTTTACCTAGTCCTGGAGGACCGTGGAATAATGAATGATCAAGGGTATCCTTCCTGTCTTTACTGGCCTTAACAGCTATTGAAATACTTTCAACAACACTTTTTTGACCAACATAATCTGAAAATTTCTTAGGTCGTAAACTTTTTAGTACTTTATCATCGTCTTGTTTATCAAGATCACTGCTAGTAGTAATGTTTTTAGATTCAATAATTTTTTCTCTAGCATTATTTTCTTTATCAGTAGACAAAATTCACCTTTTCATTTTGAAATATTTGACTTAAATACTTCTCTAAGCAGTTCTTGTAGGTCGTTCTCACACTCAGAATTCCTTGATACCGCTTCCTGTATTTGAGTTTGAGCTTCTGATAATCGATAACCTAAACTAACTAGTGCATCTATACCTTCTGAAACAACAGTTTGAACTAAATTTTTACCAGATTGTAAAGTTACTTCATCATAATTCTCATTTTTATATAAGGCAGTTTGAGTAACCTTACCTTTCAAAGTAGCAATAATTTTTTGAGCAGCTCTAGATCCAATACCAGGTAACTTTTGAAGAGATGCAACATCTTCCGTTTCAATGGCCAATGCAATGTTAGAAGCTGCAAGAATTAATGCGTTAGCTGCCTTTAGAGGACCTATACCTTCAACTTGTATCAATTTTTCAAAAAAATCTTTTTCTGTAGGGTGCCTAAAACCAACCAATATGGGCTTAGGTTGCCTTTCGGTAATATGATAATATACTTCTAATTCAACTTTCGATCCCTTTTCAATATTATCTGATAATAAAGATTGATAAACATATGCGGGAAGATTAACATCATATCCAATTCCGTTATTTTCTATAGTAACTACGGATGGGTCTTGAGTGATTTTACGGACTGTACCTGAAATAAAACTAATCATATATTTAAATTGATTTTTCTATCATCATACCATGACATATTGCAATAGAAAATGCATCTGCCATATGTTCATTCTTAATAATATTAGGCTCACCTAAACAATCAGACACCGCAGCTTTTACTTGTTCTTTAGAAGCGCCACCAAATCCGGTTAGCATATTTTTAGCCTGAGTTGGTTGGTAGTTAAAAACAGGAACATTAAATTGTCCAACAGCTACAATTGCCGCTCCTCTCGCGTGACCTAGTAAAATAGCAGTTTTTACAAACCTCGACCTAGAATGTAATTCTTCAATAGCAACACTAGTTGGAGAGAATTCTACCATAATATCCTTAATTACAGAGTAAATAGAGTATAGTCTATTTTCTAAAGATTGATCCGCTTTAGTTCTAATTACGCCTCCTTCTAAGGATTTATAATTTCTATTTTTTATACTAATTAATCCATAACCTGTATTTGTTAACCCAGGATCTATCCCAAGAATTTTCAAAACATTACTCCAAAACTAAATTAATTAATTTTATTTTACGACTATCCCATTATAAACTCTAAATTAATATGTCAAAAACCTTTAGATATTGATTATTAAATGCAAAACAAAAACAAAAACAAATTTCATGTGAATCTTTCTAGCCTACTAATAGGGAATATAGGAGATATAAAAAAAGTAATAATCAAAGAAGTCGAATTATTATCTAATAACGAAACTTTCAATAACATAATCGCGAATATTAATTTTATACGTGCAGATAAAACTATCATTGCGAAAGGAAAAATCAGAGCAAATTTCAAAATAATTTGTAGTAGATGTAGCGAAGAAACAGTTCAGGTAATAAGTTCAAATTACGAGGAAGAATATTTTCCGTATAATTATGATATTATGGGATTCCATAATCATATTGAGGATTATGATTACGAAAATGAAATTGATCTACAAATACAAAAATTAGATAAAAGAAATTTTGTGGACTTATCATCAACGTTTGAAAATTCATTATATTCCGCAATTTCTATAGCTCCAAAATGTAAAGAGCATTGCAAGGGAATATGTATAAATTGTTTGAAAAATCTTAATTATGAAAAATGTTTGTGTAAAACTCACTAAATTTCAGAATGAATACACTTGCTAAAAGTATATAAATAGGTGCAAAATTAACAAGTGTTTAAAAATTTAATAAATTATATAATAAAAAAATAATAAGAACNAAAAGAAAATAATAATGCCTCCATTACCCAAAAAAAAACATACTCGAGCAAGAAAAGGNAACAGAAATGCCCATAANGCTATGGGNTTGCCTGCAATATCTTCAAATTGTCCGAGGTGCCAAATAGCTCTTCAACCTCATAGAGCTTGTAAACAATGTGGATATTANAATAATAGAAAATTACCAGGAAACTGGCCTGTAAATATTGANGAAGAAACTANNACACAAGAGTAAANATTAAAATGAATAATAATAATAATAAAATAGCATTTGTTTTTCCNGGTCAAGGTTCNCAATCTGTTGGAATGGGAAAAGACTTATACCTAAATTCTATAGCCGCNCGAGAAGTTTTTGAAGAAGTTGACGANACCTTAAACAAAAAACTCTCAGACATTATATTTAACGGNCCTCAGGACGAGTTAACAAAAACTGANAACACTCAACCNGCGATTNTNGCNACNTCTATTGCTACATGGAGAGCTATGGANGAGGCTTCTGATGCTATACAAATNCCACAAGTAACTGCNGGNCATAGTTTAGGAGAATATGCATCATTNGCTGTTTCCGGCGTACTAAATATAAANGATACTTTTAAACTTGTATTTGAACGTGCCAGACTAATGGAAATGGCATGTGAACAAGTTCCTGGTGGTATGGCTGCATTAATTGGATTAGATGAAATTACTGCTGAAGAGATATGTNTTGAATCTGGAGTAGAATTATCCACAATAAATACGGCTGAGCAAATTATTATAGCTGGAGAGAAACAAAATCTTAATCTTGCGATTGANATAGCTTCATCTCGTGGAGCTAAAAAAGCTATATTGCTTCAAGTTGGAGGTGCATTTCATTCAAAATTAATGGGGCCTGCTCAAGAAGGTCTTAATAAAATTATAGATTCTCTAGAGTTTAATAATCCTGTCATACCTCTCATAGGAAATGTTACAGCAGAACCTTTGGTTACTGCTGAAGAGGTAAAATCTGAGTTAAAAATGCAATTAACTTCATGTGTTCAGTGGAATAATTCAGTCAAGCATATGATTGGAGAGGGTATTAATTCTTTTATTGAAATAGGAAACGGTAAAATTTTGTCTGGTATGATAAAAAGAATTAATAGAGAAGCAAAAATAACAAATATCTCTGATTTTGACTCTGTTTTAGAATATGCAGCATCCTAAAAATGGACGAAAACAACAATCTAATTGATTTTATTCCAAGCAAACTAATAAAAACTTATTCCCTACAGGATGAAGACGTCGAAGTTATTTCTTCTATTGGCAAAAATTACAAATTAAAACATAACAAGACAAAGTTTAGAGCTATTATCATACAATCATTATATGAATCTGACGTGTCAGGAAAAAATCCATTGGATATATTAAAAAGAAATTTTCAAGGGAAAAAATTAAACAAAGAAGATATTAATTTTATGGAATCCTTAGTAAATAATTTTATCAAGAAAAAGCAAACAATAAACGATAGAATAAATTCAAAATTATCGAATAAAAATTTAGTATTATTCCCTATTGATAAAAGCATAATTCAGCTTGCAGTTGTAGAAAGTATCTCATCAAAAGATTTAAATAAAAAAATAATTATTAATGAAGCTGTCGAATTAGCTAAATATTTTTGTGAAGATTCGTCTCCAAAATTCGTTAACGGTATATTATCATCTCTGNTATGATATATATAATAATGTTTTAAGAATCAAAACAACTAATAATTTATAGCGGGATTATTTCCCATGACTTGAGAGGTTAATTTTATTATGGCTAGCGTATTAGATAAAGTAAGAGAAATTGCTGCAGATAAACTAAGTGTGAATATTGATGACATTTCAGGAGATTCATCTTTCACAGAAGATTTAGATGCCGATTCTCTTGATATTGTTGAGTTAATAATGGCTATTGAAGAAGAGTTTGGAAGCGACGACAATCCGCTAGAGATCTCTGATGAAGATGCAGAAAAAATCCTAACTGTAAATGACGCAGTAAAATACCTTGGCNATAACGGTATATCCTAAAGTATCAACTAAAAAATACCCTCATATATTAAAATTTCTGAGGGTATTTTATTAAATAAATTTTTGAAAGATAAAAATAATTATTGAAAAGTAAAAATTCTCCATATGTGAAAATTATACCTTTAGGAGGACTCGGTGAAGTTGGGAAAAATATGGCTATCATCGAATCTGACAAAGACATAGTAATTATCGATGCAGGTATTGGTTTCATTAAGAAAAATGAAATTCCAGGAATTGAAATTATTATTCCAGACATAACTTATCTAGAAGAAAAAAAACATAAGATTAAAGGAATAATTGTCACTCATGGGCACGAAGATCATATAGGNGCTATCCCATTTATACTTGATAGTTTTGATATACCAATCTATGCCCCAGCAATGGCATGTGAATTACTTAGAAAAAAAATTTATCGAAGTAGAACTGATATTTCCCCTAAAATATTTTTAACAAAAGAAGATAATAAATATAAATTAGGTGATATGAGTTTTGAATTATTTCCTGTCTCCCATTCAATTCCAGATTCTTACGGTATATTGATTAATACCCCTTGTGGAAATATTGTTCATTCAGGAGATTTCAAGTTTGATAAAAAACCAACAATAGGCAATGAGTACAGAACCAATATAAATCATCTAAAAAAGATACTAAAAGATGAAATCATGGTTTTAATGTCTGATTCTACTAACGCAGAAGAGGAAGGATATTCTATATCCGAACAAGAAGTAAAAAAATCTATAAACTCTATTATTAAGTCCCATAATAATAGAATAATTATTTCTACATTTGCATCTCAAATCTCAAGAAATAAAATTATCTCTGATGCGTGTATAAAATATAATAAAAAATTATGTATTGTTGGTAAAAGTATGATTGATAATACAAAAATAGCCAAAAATCTAGGTCACATTAAATCATATGAAGATTTAATTATAAGACAAGATCAAATAAATAATTTAAATCAAAACAATCTGGTAATTTTAACAACTGGTAGCCAAGGAGAAAAACAATCAGGATTAGTAAGGATTGCTAATAATAATCATAAAAATATACAAATTAAAGATGGAGACACCGTAGTCATTTCAGCCAGTACAATTCCAGGAAACGAAGTTCAAGTAAATGATGCAATTAATAAATTGCTCAAACTAGGCGCTAAAGTTATAACAGATAAAAATCATACAATTCATGCATCTGGTCACGCATATAAAAACGAACTTAAGGAATTAATTAATACTGTTAAACCAAAATTCTTTGTACCTGTTCACGGTGAACTTAAGATGCAAATAGCTCATGGTAAAATTGCAGAAAGCGAAAATATTAATAAAGAAAATATATTTATACTAGAAAACGGTGAAGTTTTACTCTTAAAAGATAAGAAACTAAACAAAAATGGCAAAGTTCCTGCAGAAAATATACTTATAGATGGAAAAAATTTAATATATGAAGATGATGAAATCATAAAAGAAAGAAATCAAATTTATAAAAACGGATTAATATTAGTTACAATTTTATTTGATTCAAAATATAAGTTATCTAAAATAGTTGATCTAATGTCATATGGAGTAATTATAGATGACTCATATGAAAATATTAAATATATCAAAGATTCTTTAGAACAAAACATTAATAGCAGTATAAAAAAACAACCAAAAAATAAAAAAAATGAGAACTTCATAAAAGAATATTCTGCTAACTTTTTGAGGCAAAAACTTGATATAAAATCAAAAATTATTGTGAGTTTGGTGAATAATGACTAATTCAAAATATATTTTTTTAATTAAATTTACAATGCTAATTATTGCAAGCATTGTTATAACTTATTTATATTTTATTAGAAATCTAGAAGAAATGAAGGAATTTTTTGGTTGGTCATTTATTCCTTCAATTCTCATTATATTTCCAATAATAATAAATATTTTTTATAGAAAATTTCTTCGTTTTTTGAAGTATCAAATTAGTTTCATTCTAATATGTGTGAGTTTGTCTGGAATTTTAGGTATTTTTTATGCCCCAATTGGTTCATTCTCAGGTGAATCTATAGGAGGAGAGTTAGGTATATTTATATCAAGATCATACATGAATTGGAATAGATTTGATGTTTCATTAATAGACTATCTTATTTCATGGATAAGAGTAATAATATTTATATTATTGGCTATATCTCTATTGAGACCAAAACTGATAAGAATCTTGGCTTTTTATATCTTTAAATTATCCACCAAATCCTCAGTTAAGCTTTTATTAATTGGAATAAAATTATCTAAATATACAATAATTAATATTATTAACATAATTACAAAAAAAAGTAATATCCCCGATGATTATGAAACAGAAACTTATCCAAGAGAAATAACTAATAAAAACGATTTACCCAAAAAAGAGCCAATAATAGAATCAAATAAATCTAAAGATGCTCAGATTATAAAAAATGATTTAATCTCAGATAAACCTGAAGAAAATATTATAAAACCTGACGAAATACCCATTTACATTAGCCATGAATGGAACATACCTAGTCTTGAAAACCTCAAGAGGCCATTACCTGGAGGTATATCTGAATCAGAAGTTCAATTAACAAGTAAGAAAATAGAGTCCTCATTAAAACAGTTTGGAATTGAAGTTACTGTTGACCAAGTAAAAAAAGGTCCAACTGTGACTATGTATGGGCTAAGTCCAGGGTGGAAAGGAAAAACAGATGAAAAAATTGGTCAAAGAGTTAGAGTTGACACAATATTAAATCGAGAAAAAGATATTGCACTTTCATTAGCTTCTCCAAACTTAAGATTTGAAGCACCTGTACCTGGAGAATCCGTGGTAGGTATTGAAGTTCCAAATAAATCTCCTAATGAGGTAACTTTGAGATCAATAATGGATACAGCCCAATGGAAAGAATTTGCAAATGACAATCCACTGCCTGTTCCATTAGGTCTCGGTTCAGGGGGAGAATCTGTAATGACTGATTTGTCAAAAATGCCTCATACTTTAGTTGCAGGTTCTACAGGATCAGGTAAAAGTGTTTGCATGAATAGCATTATCACAGGATTAATAATGACAAAAACTCCTGACGATCTAAGAATAGTCATGATAGATCCTAAAAGAGTAGAACTTACGCCGTACGAGGGAATACCACATCTTTACACGCCTGTTGTAGTAGAAGCTGACCAAGCAGTGATTGTCTTGAAATCATTAGTTAAAGAAATGATGGATAGATTTAAGATTTTAGAAAACTTTGGGGTAAAAAATATACTAACTTTTAATAAAAAATCCGAGTCTAAAATGCCATACCTAGTCATATTAGTAGATGAGCTTGCAGACCTAATGCTTAGCGCATCAGGTGAAGTAGAGAGATTATTAGTGAGACTTGCTCAATTAGGGCGAGCTACTGGAGTACATTTAGTTGTAGCAACACAAAGACCATCGGTAGATGTAGTAACAGGTCTAATTAAGGCTAATTTTCCTAGTAGAATATCATTTGCTGTGATGTCACAGATTGATTCAAGAACAATTTTAGATAGTGTTGGAGCAGATAAATTATTAGGTAAAGGTGATATGTTATTTAAGCCTATAGATAAACCTAAACCATCAAGGGTTCAAGGCGCTTTTGTTTCTGATATAGAAGTGGATTCAGTAGTTAAGTTATGGAAGAAAAACACCTACCCAAACATGAAATACTTAGAGATAAGTAATAACGATGAGAGCGGAATTAATAACATAGAAATATCAGAAAATGACTCACTATTTAATAATGCTTTAGAACTAAGTAAATCTCAAAAAACTTTATCTGTATCTTTTCTTCAAAGAAGACTCAGAATTGGCTATCCAAGAGCAGCTAGACTAATGGATGAGTTAGAAGAAGCCGGAGTTGTAGGCCCAGGGGAGCCAGGCAAAGCTCGCCCAGTAATTTAATCTTAACTAAATAAATATATACTTATAAATTAGAGATTACATTAAGGAATTGATTTTTGAATAAAGTGACTGATCTATTTCCAGATAAAGAACCAAAAAAAGAAAAACAAATAAAACTTGAGGAATTATTAGAATCTTGCTTGCACTGTGACTTTGAATTAAAAAGTTCAAAAATTTATCAAAGATATAGAATATGCCCAAACTGCAATTATCATTTTTCAATATCAGCTAGGCGCAGGCTAGCAACTTTGATTGACAAAAATAGTTTTAATGAAACAAGTAAATGGGTTCAATCATTAGACCCAATAGAATTTTCGCCAAGAATTTCATATAGAGTTAGACTCGTGCAAGATAAAATTCGTACTGGACTTAATGAAGCTATTATAACTGGAACTTGCAGAATAGATGATAGAGAAGTTGTAATGATTGTAATTGATTCAAGTTTTTTAGGAGGCTCTATGGGAGTTGTGGTGGGAGAAAAAGTGACATTAGCTCTAGAATTAGCAAAAAGAAAAAAAATACCATGTATATGCGCTGTAAGTTCGAGTGGAACTAGATTACAAGAAGGTGTTTTTTCATTATTGCAGATGGCAAAAACATCTTTCGCTGTGCGTTCACTAAAGGATGCAAATATTCCTTTTATAACTATATTAAGTAATCCAACAACCGGACAAATTTTTAGTAGTTTTGCCTCATTATCAGACATAATTATCTCCGAACCAAATGCTCAAATAGGGTTTTCATCTCTGGGAGAAATAACAGAATTTGATAAAAATAAAAAAAACTATCCTCACACATCAGAAACTTTTATTAAGTTTGGGCAAATAGATAAAATATTAAATCGAAATAAAATTAAGACTAATTTAAGTTTATTGCTTGATTTACTTTCCCCAAATCATACAGTTAGTTCAATTAAAATTCGTAAAGAAAATATAAAAAAGAATTTACCCTATAAGTCGCCCGAAGAAATTATAAAATTATCTAGAAATAAAAATAGACCAAAATCTAGATATTACATAGAAAATATTTTTACAAACTTTTTTGAACTACATGGAGATAGAATTTCATATGACGACCAATCAATAATAACTGGTATAGGAAAAATTTCTGGAATAAGTGTAATGATTATTGCACAAGAAAAATCTGAAAAAAATATTAAGCGTAAAAGTTCATCAGGAGCTCAATCAGGAGAAATAACACCATCTGGATTCAGAAAAGCAACAAGGGCTATTAATTTAGCAGAATTATTCAAAATACCTTTAGTAAGTTTTGTTGATACTCCAGGACCTGCACTAGGAATGGAAATGGAAAAATTAGGTTTATCTAATTCAGTATCAAATATGATAGACCAAATTGGCAAAGTAAATACCCCTTCTATTTCATTAATTATAGGTGAAGGAGGATCTGAAGCTGCATTAGCATTTTCGATAACTGATAAAGTCTTAATGCTTGAAAATGCTATATATACTCCAATTATTCCTGAAAAAGGGGCTAAAACAGAAATGAAAGATCAGAATAAGATTTCTGAAATAGCTGAATCACTTAAATTAACTGCCTCAGATTGTTTAGACTCAGGAATAATTGATAAAATTATATCTGAACCTAGGGATGGAGCACACAGCAACCCATCAGAGACATCAAAACTATTAAAAATCACATTAAGTAATGAACTTTTTGCTATAAATAAAATTCATATAAAGACCTTAAGAAATAGAAGAAAGAAAAAATATAGAAACATAGGTGAGTTTGGGAGTAAATTTTTACAAACTGTGAAAACTGAATCTAAAATTTTTCAGGCAGGAATTAAAGCAAGTATAAAAGCTTTAAGAGAAAATTAAATTTTCTGGTTGAATACCATTCAATGTTTTTTTAGCATTTTCAAAAGCAAACAAAATTCTTCTATCTACACTTTCCTCAGATGAGCCTGCAAGATGAGGTGTTATAACGCAATTATCCAACTTCAGTAACTCAGAATTTTTACTAATTGGCTCAACTTCTGTCACATCAAGAGCAGCACCTAAAATTTGATCACTTTTTAAAGCTTTTATAAGCGATTTTTCATCGTGGACAGGACCTCTACATGTATTTATAAATATGGAATCTTTTTTCATCAATCCAAACTCTTTAGCACTAAACAAACCTCTGGTTTCCTGTGATAAAGGAACATGAACTGAAACAATGTCAGAAATTTTTAATAATTCTTCAAAGGATATTTTTTTTATATTTAATTCATCTTCAAGTTTAGGAAATTCCTTTATATCATTATAAAAAATATTAACATCGAAACCTTTAAGTAATTTAGCTACTTTTGACCCTATGTTACCTAATCCAACTATTCCTATATTCTTTCCTGTAATTTCACGAACATTTCCATAAGGGCCAGTAATTGCTTTTTTCATCCAAAGGTCTGATTTTACTCCCTCTACAGCCTGAGATAATCTTTTATATAACATCATAATAAGTGCTATAGTATGTTCCGCAACTGAATTAGAAATAGCAGGTGAATTACCACAAATATTTATACCTAGCTGACTAATAGCATCAATATCCCATCCATCAAAACCGGCGCTTAGTAGTTGTATATGTCGCAGATTTGTTAATTTTTTTAACATTTCTATGCTAAGTAATTCGCCATTGCAAATTATCACCTCAGCATCAATCATTTGGTCAAGATTTTTTTCAAAACCATCCCTTATTTTTGCAGAGTTAGAGTAGTCTTCTTCTCCAGAAAATAAAAATTTACAACTTAAGTTATCTAAACATAATTCTTTTGCTCTGTCACTTCTACTAAGAGTTCTACCTTTGTCATTTTTGCTGTAGAATACTAATTTTTCTCCCATAATTCAAACCTCTAAACTTTTTTTGATAATAAACATAAAATAATTTATTATATAATTATTATAACTTTGAATAACTAAACTTGCTGATAAAAATATTTATCAAGCATTAACAACAAAATATCTTTCGATTTATTTATGATTTTTTGTTGCTTATTATATAAAAAAGTAAATTATGAATGATCAATTAATTATTGCAGGAAAAAAATTTAATTCACGTCTTATGACTGGTACTGGTAAGCATAAGTCCAAAGAAGATCTACTAAAATCTATCAAAAGTTCTGAAACTGAGATTATAACAGTTGCGATTGGTCGCATTGACTTGAAAGACCCGCATAAAAAAAATTTACTAGATCATATAAACTGGAATGACTATCAAATTTTACCTAACACTGCTGGATCTAAAACAGCCGAAGAGGCTGTATATATAGCAAAACTAGCTAGAGAAGTAACAGGATCAAATTGGATAAAGATTGAGGTTATACCTGATTCAAAATATCTTCTACCTGATCCAATTGGAACACTAAAAACAGCAGAAATATTAATAAAAGAAGGATTTGTTTGCCTACCATATATTGGTGCTGATCCAGTTTTGGCAAAAAAATTAGAAGATATTGGTTGCGCCACTGTTATGCCATTAGGATCACCCATTGGATCGGGAAGAGGTGTTTTGGCACTCGAAGAAATACAAATAATTATTGAACAATCGAAAATCCCTGTAGTGGTTGATGCCGGATTAGGTGTTCCATCAGATGCATCAAAAGTCATGGAAAATGGAGCTGATGCAGTTCTAGTAAATACAGCAATATCACAATCAAATGATCCTGAATTGATGGGGGAAGCATTTAAACTTGGAGTAAAAGCAGGAAGAAAATCTTTTATGGCAGGCAGAATACCTCAAACCTTAGTTGCAAATCCAAGTAGCCCTCAAGAAGGAATAAAATAATAATTGAAACAGCATAGTTTTCCTATAGTATCTTTGATAACAGATACATCTGTTTATCAAAATAAAGAAAAAATGGTAGATAACATAGCTCAAGCCATTAATATTGGAATCAATATGGTTCAGATTAGAGAAAAAAAACTCCTGAATGAGGAGAAAAAAAAACTTATTAAAAAAATTATCGTCAAAACAAATAATAAACCAATAATCATTATTAATGATGAATACGAATTATGTAAAGAATTTAATATAGATGGTATTCACATACCAGAAAAAAAAGTTGAACAAATAAAAAATCTCAAATCAAAACTTAATAATGATCAAATAATTGGTTGTTCTATTCATTCCTTAGAATCTGCTATTTTAGCCGAAAAACTTGGTGCAGATTATTTACAGTTTGGAAGCATTTTTAAAACAAAATCTCATCCAGGACAAGAACCTTTAGGGCTCAAAGAGCTTAAGAAAATTACTGAAAATATAAATTTACCCGTAATTGCAGTAGGAGGTATAAACGAAAAAAATTGTTTATTACCACTTCAAAAGGGGGCGTATGGCATTGCTTCAATAAGATCTTTTTCAAAGCAAATTACATCAAAAAAAATTATTGACAAATTAAATAATGGAGAAATAAATTGATAGAAATTTTAATTAATGGTGAAAAAAATAATTTTGAAAGTTCTGTTTCAATTTCAGAATTAATTATTATAAAAAACCTAGAAAATTTATCAGTAGCAGTGGCATTAAACTCTGAGATTATAAATAAAAGTGATTTTAATGTAACCTTCATAAAAGAGGGAGATAAATTAGATATAGTAAAACCAGTTGGTGGAGGATAATTGAGTATTTCATCGACTCTTTCAACATATCCTAAATATTTTATAGGTAATTTACAAGAACTTTTTTCCATAAGTGATTATAAGTACCTTGTAATTGCAAATATAACAATGTTTGCAGGATATCAGATAAGAGTTATGGCACTTGCATGGATAGTTTTAGACCTTACGCAATCTGAAACATCTATGGGTTTAATAAACTCAATAAGCGGAATTGGGGTTATAGGAATGTCGCTTTTTGGAGGAGCATTCTCAGATAGATTTGAAAGATGGAAACTTTTATGGATCACTAAATTATTAGTAGCAATTGTTTCAATAATCACTGGAATATTGTTGTCTATAAATATTATTAACGAAAATACAATTTGGATACTTATACCTTTGTCACTAATAATTGGAATACTATTTGGTATTCATAATCCTTCAAGCCAGACATTTGTTGTAGATGTTGTTGGTAAAGAAAAATTAGTTCAAGCTGTAAGTCTTAACACATCTGCGAGCACAATAGCCCAGATAGTAGCCCCTAGTTTAGGAGGAATATTGATTTGGCTTGGATATGATATAAGTTTTTATTTTATTTCATCCTTATACATATTGGGAGCACTAATGATACTTTCAGTTAAAACAAGAAGTAAGAAAAAAACTAGTAAAGCAAAAACTCAAAATATATTTAAGGATATAAAAACAGGTATAACATACTCACTCAAACATCCTATCATACGGCCTTTACTAATAATTTCGATTACGGCAATTTTTGGAGGTATGTACCAACCAGTAATCCCAGTAAAAATAAAAAATGATCTTGGGTTAGAAGAATTAGATTACGGATACACTCTAGCTGCTAGTGGGATTGGAGCTCTACTTGGTTCAATTATTCTATTTTCTATAGGCTCAAGAGTAAAAAATTTATATGTATTAATAATCTCTTTTATAGGTTTTGATATAGGAGTAATTATTTTTGGATTTGCTCCTAATTTCCTAATTGCCATTTTATCTAGCTTTATGATGGGTACCGGTTTTGCATGTTGGATGGTTACCGTACCAGTAATGCTCCAAAAGTATGCAAGTGATGAGATGAGAGGACGAGTTGTTAGTCTATATTACATGACAATTTTAACTTATCAACTAGGTTGGTTTTTTGGGGGATACATTCTAGAAATAACTAGTATTGAATTTTCCGTATTATTTTCATCTTTATCAAGCATATTAATTGCTACAATTACAATTATTTCTTCAAGAGAATTAAGAAAGTTATAAATATTCATAGATAAATTTAGAAACACAACTTGTATTATTTATACTTTTAAATAATAATCGGTAATGTATTTATATAAATCAAAGGAAATAAAGTATGCCAAAAATAACTAATGTAGAATTTTTAGAATTTTCAGCTAATCATCATAACGCATCAAGAAATTGGTTAGTAATTAAATTAAATACTGATGATCCAAAATTATTTGGGCTTGGAGATGCCTCAGCGATGGAAGATGAAGATGAGGTTAAATCGATTATTAGTTCCTGGACAGATAAGTACCTTACAGGTAAAGAACCACTGGAATCCGAAGTTCTCTGGACAAACCTATATCATGACCCTCATGCTAGAGGGGGAAGACTAGCTACAACGTCTCTTTCTGGAATAGATATAGCTCTTTGGGACCTAAAAGGAAAAATACTGAAGCAACCAGTATGGAAACTACTTGGAGGATCTTTTAGAGAAAAAATTAGAGTTTATGCAAATGGTTGGTACACAAACCCTGGTTCACCTGAGTTGAATGCAGATGAAGCAAAAAAAGTTGTAGATATGGGATACACAGCATTAAAGTTTGACCCTTTTGGACAAAAAAATTACTACAAAATTTCCTTAGAAGAATTAGACATTGCAGAGAAAAGAGTAGAGTCTGTTAGAAAATCAGTTGGAGATAATATCGACATATTGATTGAAGCACATGCAAAATTTAACGTTATGAATGCAATTAAGATTGGAAAGAAGTTAGAAAAGTATAATCCTTTATGGTATGAAGAACCAGTTTCTGAGGAAAGAGTTTCTGAACTTTTAGAAGTAAGGAAAAAAGTAAATATTCCGATCGCAACAGGAGAAAGATTATATACGAAATTTCCATTTGCAGAAATTGTAGATAAGCATGCAGCCGATATTCTTCAACCAGACATAGCAAATGCTGGAGGAATAACAGAACTAAAGAAAATTTCAGCAATTGCAGAGGCAAAACACATCACTATGGCTCCACATAATGTATGCTCTCCTGTTGGAGCTATCGCAGAGATGCATCTAGATAAATCTATCGTGAATTTTGAGATTCAAGAATACCATGCTGAATTTTATACCGAACATTACTTCAGCGTGTTTCATGGTTTTCCAAGGCAGTCAGATGGGCATATTAAATTATCTGATAAACCTGGACTAGGTCTTGAAATTAACTACGAGGAAATTATTAAGCATCCACCATTGAAAAAAACACATGCAAGAGGCGGAACAATCAAAGGAATATAAAAGTACATAAGGATAAATTATGATAGAAAATTCTATACTAAAAATTAATGAATCAGGAAAAAAAGCTAATGTATTTGAAATTACATTTCCATCTTTACAACTAGTAGAAATAGCTATACATATTGGATTTGATGCCATACATATAGATGGTGAACATGGAACCTTTTCTGAAACAGATGTGGACAATATTTGCAGAGTCGCGAATGGATTTGGTAAATCAGTTACAGCTAGAGTACCAGATAATTCACCTTATCAAATCAACTTATACTTAGATAGAGGTATCCAAGGAATTATAGGGCCGCATATTAATTCAAAAGATGAAGCTGAAAAACTTGTGAATGCATGTTTATTCCCACCATCAGGTGATAGATCTTGGGGTGGAGGTAGAGGTACAGAATTTAACGATGATATTAAGATAAATGAAGATTATGGTAGCAAACTAAAATTTTCAAAGTGGTCAAATAAAAATATGATAGTTATTGCACAAATAGAGTCAAAAAAAGCTTTTGAAAATATAGATGAAATTTTATCTGTTTCAGAACTATCAGGAATAACAGGTGGGCCTAACGATTTTGCTGCATCCTTAGGGTTCCCAGGAGAACCAAATAATATTGCAAGAATCGAAGCTACAAAAATGATTGAGAAAAAAGCAAGAGAAGCTGGTAAAATTGTACAAGATGACATATATAATAAATTATCAATTATGGATCTGATGCATAATAATGCTAGAAGTTTTATAGTAAAGTAATAAAAAAAACAAAAAATAATTATGAAAAAATTAATTGGCGAGATAAAAGTTTCTAATTCTACAAACCTTCAATTAACTTCTAGTCACCTTTATATAAAAACTAAAAAAATACCTTATGCCTCAATTTTTCTTGACGATATTATTAATATAGAAACCTCAAGATTAGATAAAGTTTTCTCTTCTGGATTTTGGGCAATTATAGGTATAATTTCATCAATAATTTTGTGGCAAATATTACCCGAATCTAATCTGCTAAACATTGTACTTATATTTTCATTATTTTTTTCTGTGTTTTTTGCTTTTGATTTTTTCGTTAAACCTGAAGGTTTACTGTTAAGAATTACGAGTTCAAATGGGGTTCTTGATATAAAAATCGAAATTAATAAAAAGAAAATTCTGAAATTCATAAATCTACTAGAAAACAGTAGAAAAAATATTATTTTTTCTAGATTGAATAATAATTTCCGAAATTATCCATCTTCATAACTCTCCCACTCGAAGATTAGGTTTAACATCGAAATCTTGTGAAAAAGTACGTAAATTGTTGTTTATAAGGCCGGCCATAGCAATCATGGCACCATTATCCGTACATAACTTAAACTCGGGGATGGCTACAGGGAGGGGTGAATGTTTTAAAAATTGATTCCTTAATTGCATGTTAGCTGCTACTCCTCCAGCAAGTATAATTCCAGATGATTTTTCCCTCAAAGCAACATTAATAGTTTTGTTAAATAATACATCTACTACAGATTCTTGAAATGAGTTAGCAAGAATTGGAATATATGAGGAAAAATTTTTGTCATTTTGATATTTTTTAACCTTATTATAAACCGCTGTTTTTAAGCCACTGAAAGAAAAATTATCCGTGCCCTTCATCCACGCTCTAGGTAAACTGTCTACTTCATTAGTTTTTTCAGCGATTTTTTGGATTTCTGGACCACCTGGATAGCGTAGTCCTAAAATTCTTGCTACTTTATCAAATGCTTCACCTGCAGCGTCATCTTTTGTCTCCCCTATTAATTTTATTTCACCGTAATCCTTGAGCAGAGCTAAATCAGTATGTCCACCTGAAACAATAAGGCAAGTTATGTTTTGCTCTCCCACTAAAGATTGAAAATCTAATAAATTATTTTTTTCTGTTTTTGCCCAAGCAGCATAAATATGTCCATCCATATGGTTAACAGGGAAAACAGGAATACCAAGACTCGCAGACAAACCTTTAGCAAAATTTACTCCTACAAGGAGAGAACCTGCTAATCCCGGACCATTAGTAACAGCTATTAATTTAATGTCTGACCAATTTATTGACGCTTCACTTAATGCTGCAAGACAAACGTTTTGAATATGGCTTATATGCTGACGAGATGCAACTTCAGGTACAATACCTCCATAAAAAGAATGAATATCAACTTGTGAAGAAATGATATTTGATAAAACATTTCCTTTTTCATCAACTATTCCTACTGAAGTTTCATCGCAACTAGATTCTATTCCTAAAACAAACATAAATAATTTTTTTTGTATTTTTTATATATTTATTTTATATCTAAACAAAATTAATATTGTAAAATATAAGTAACAAAAAATTATATAAACTTACTTTTTAAGTTTAGGAGTGTGGAAGAATGAGTAATTTTGAATTTCCCCCTTGTCCTACGCCTTGCGAAAATGGTGTATTAGTACCATTATCAGATTTTGGTGGACATGGAGCTTCAGTGTTATATAAAGCCTGGGTATGTACTGACCCAGATTGTGGATATAACATAAAGATTCGAAATGGAGAAATCCATCTAAATGAAGAAATTCATCACGGAAGAGTTTCTCGAGACAGATAGTTATTAGAAAAAAATAAGAACCTAAATGAATTCTACAAAAAATGAAAATTTAGATATATTTCGTGATAAGGTTCTTATTTTTTTCTTAATTCTTTCTATAATTACTGTCATTTCTCAGATTACATTAGGTGGAATTGTAAGAGTTACCGGTTCAGGTGATGGTTGTCCTGATTGGCCAAAATGTTACGATAGTTGGATACCACCTTTCGAATATCATGCATTAATTGAATATGCACATAGAACACTAGGTGCATCACTTGGAATATTTATATTTATATCAACAGCAATAGTATGGATAAAATACAGAAGGAATTCTCCGGTAATAAGACTGGTCACAGTTAGTTTTGTATTGGTGTTTATCGTAGGTATGATTGGAGGAGCAGTTGTTCTGAGTGAATTATCCCCTAGTATAAGAACATTACATCTTACGCTCGCTCAAATGGTTACAGCTTTGGTTATTCTATCTTATATATACTCTACCTACACTTTTAACCTACCTGTAAACAAGTCATCTAAATGGCTATGGAGCAAAATTAACAAAGAGCATAAAAATTTACTAAATTTTACAGCCTTTGCTGCTATTTTCACACTAGTTGCATTATTATCAGGTTCGTATGCTGTATGGAAACAAGCAGGAACTGTGTGCAGTTCATGGCCATTATGTGGAGGAAGTATAATCCCTCAATCATACCTTGCATGGATACATATGTTTCATAGATTTATATCAATTCTTTCAGTATTTGTCGTATTCATAGCTTGCTACAAAGTATTAAAAACTGAGAAAATTTCAAAACACTTAAGATTTGCAGCATATTCCGGAATAGCATTAATTTTTGCTCAAATAATTATGGGTGCAGCAAACCCATTAACAACTTTTGAACAGTGGGCCAGAGCGGGACACCTTAGTTTAGCAACTCTAATATGGGTAAATATGGTTTTTATGATAGGTTTTTTTATAAAACCAACTAAAGCGAGTGAAAATAATAATATAAAATAAACCTAATGACTGAAAAACTAGAAAAAAAAAATAATCTAGTAATTGACCTAATTTATCTAACTAAACCCAAAGTTATGTCTTTACTTCTTATGGCTGCTTTAGCAGGCGTATTTATAGGATCAGAAAATTTTCCATCTCTGAAAGTTATTATTGGTGTTTTTATAGGAGGCATATGTGCTTCAGGTGGTTCAGGTGCTATTAATATGGGTATCGAAAAAAATATAGATATTAATATGAATCGTACTAAAAATAGACCTGTAGCAGAAGGTAGAATATCTCCACTATTTTCAGTAATTTATGGAATTATTTTGAATTTAATTTCATTTGTGATTTTATTCTATACAACAAATCTATTAGCAGCTGTATTAGCTATTACAGGAACTTTACTATATGTAATTTTATACACAATTATTCTCAAGCCTAACACGGATCAAAATATAGTTATTGGTGGGGCTTCAGGATCAATTCCTCCAGTTGTTGGATATGTAGCTGCAGGTAATGGCATAGACATAGTTGCAATATACCTGTTTATGATAATATTTTTATGGACTCCACCACATTTTTGGGCTCTGGCAATAATGATCAAAGATGATTATGAAAGAGCAAAAATACCAATGCTACCAAATATTAAAGGAGAAAAAAACACTTCCATACAAATGATGTTTTATACAATTATATTATCAATATTTGTAATATCTTTTACATTTGTAACTGATAGAGCCAATGAAATTTATCTTTTCGGATCATCAATACTTTGTGTATTATTTATATACTATTCAATCAAACTCATAAAAAATACCAATAAAGAATCTGCCCTTAATACTTATAAGTATTCTTTATTATTCTTGACCTTGGTATGGGTACTCATGATAGTTACTTCAATAGAAAAGAACATCTAGTTATGGATAAAATACTTAACACCTCGAAATTTATAGGATTTATTGCAGGTGCATATCTTGGTGTGTCAGGTATTCTACTCAAAAGTCTAATTAAAAATGATATTTTGATTTCTCAAAATACTCCAAAAGATATCAACCTGGATTATAAAGAAATTTCATTTTTAAATAATTTTGATGTATCAAATGTTCATGGTTGGGTTATTCCACATTCAAAAAATTTATCTGAAAGACCCTGGGTAATAATAATACCAGATAA
>PASL01000033.1 GCA_002712125.1 Chloroflexota bacterium
CAATATATTTCATAATTTTACTTTGAATTTTAAATCAAACTATACTAAAAAAGCAAGTCTGAAACCCCCTCAAATAGAATAAAATTTGTAGCAATAATTGTATCTGTAACAAGTGTTTTTTTTTGATTATATATAATTTTTTTATCATTGATTGTTTTAAATACTCCGCCTGCTTCTGAAATCAGACAATCTCCAGCACAAATATCCCATTCATTTTTTGGTGCCACAGTTGCAAAAATATCATATTTTCCTGCACTAACAAGCGCTAATTTATATGCAACACTCCCAATGGGATCTATTGATTTAAAATTATTTTTATAGGGCTCCCATTCATTTCGTTTTAATTCAGACCTACTAACAGTAATTTTTGAATCAATTAAAAGATTTTTTTTACTTGCTATTACTTTATTTCCATTCAAATAAACTCCCTTGCCTTTTTGACATGAAAACATTTCATCTGTCGCTGGATTATAAATAACTCCGACTACAGGTTCACTATTATAAACAAGTCCAATACTTACGGAAAAATGTGGGATACCTTCTATGAACTCTTTTGTACCGTCTAAAGGGTCTACAATCCAAACTCTATCTTTATTTAATCTTTCATCTGTATCAACAGTTTCTTCCGATAACCAACCATCATTCGGAAATTCTCCCGTTAAAAAGTCGCATAAATATTGGTCAGCCTCATTGTCAGCTATAGTGACTGGGTTATCAACACCTTTCATTTTGACTTCTTTATTATCAGATTGGTAATATTTCATCAAGATTTTACCAGCATTTCTGGCGGCAACTTTTGCGGATATTAATTCTTCATTATACATAAGAATAGATAATATGCATTTTAAATATAAATTTCGTTAAATTAATATGATTTTGAGGTTTGAAGCTTAATAACAGTTTTTTTATAATTTTTTTTAATTAAAATGATTTTCTTATAAAATTCTTCACCCTCAATTCACAGAAAAATAAATAAACCAGAATAAATTAACTGGTTAAGTGAGGTATATAAAGATGAAGAAAGAAATCTACATCAGCAAAGGAGTAGGCGAAACACGCATTGCCGTCAAAGAAAACGGCAAGTTAGCTGAACTCCATGTTGATAAACAATCGCAAGTTAAAACAGTCGGAAATATTTATAAAGGTATTGTAGAAAATGTTATACCTGGTATGCAAGCTGCATTTGTAAATATTGGTCAAGGTGTAAATGCATTCTTGCCATTTTCAGAAATTTCAGATTCTGAATTAATAGTCGAGAAAAGTAAAACAACACAAAATTCTAAAGAAGTTGATGTACTGTTACAGCCAGGTCAAGAAATTATAGTTCAAGTAATTAAAGAACCTTTTGACAAAAAAGGTGCTCGAGTTACAACTGAATTATCTATTGCTGGAAGATTCATCGTTCTTATTCCAAAATCTAAATACATCGGTGTATCTAAAAAGATGAGAGATAAATACGAAAGAAGGCGATTAAAAAAGATAGCACTAGAAATTAAACAGCCAGGTCTTGGCATGATCATAAGAACAGTCGCGGAAGGCAAAAGTGATTCACAAATTGAAAATGACTATAAAGCACTAATAAAGAAGTATAATGATTTACTTTATAAAGCTGAAAAAAATCAAGCTCCTAAGCTCATTCACAATGATTTGAGAGTAACTTCAAGTGTTTTAAGAGATTTAATTAGCGAAAAAGTCGAAAAAATTGTTGTCGATTCAAAAGAAGACTATAAGCGAATTCAAAAAATGATAAAAGAAGATGCTTTAGATATTGGAGATGCTTTGGAGCATTATAGAAAAAGAGAGCCATTATTTAAGGAAAGTGGCATTAATAATTCTATGATGAAGCTATTAAGGAAAAAAGCATGGTTAAAAAGCGGAGCATATTTAATCATTGAAAGAACTGAAGCAATGGTGGTTGTTGATGTAAATAGTGGGAAATTTGTTGGTAAAAAAGGACATGAAGAAAATTCGTTGAAAATAAATTTAGAGGCAGCAAAAGAAATTTGTGCTCAATTAAGACTTAGACACTTGTCAGGATTGATTCTTATTGACTTCATTGATATGGTAAAACCTGAAAATAGAAAAAAAGTCTTTCTTGAGATGAAAAAAGAGCTTAGAAAAGATCGTGCTAAAGTCGCTGTTTCTGAAATATCTGAATTCGGTATTTTAGAAATGACAAGAGAAAGAACGGGTCTAAGTATTATAGACTCACTTACGGAATCTTGTGAAGTATGCAAAGGTAATGGTAGAATTATTTCCAAAGATACTTTGCTTACTAGAATCGATTATTGGTTAAGAGATTATAAAAAACAACATAAAGATTTACGTCTAAAATTGTATCTGCATCCTGAATTAGCTGAATATCTTAAAAAAGAAAAAACTCGCGACTATATAAGACTAATGTGGAAAAATTTTATTTATTTAAAAGTGATAAATGATGAAACAATGAATAAAAATGAATTTAGATTTACAAAGATGTCTGATTCCAAAGATATCACAAATGAAATAGGTACTTGAAAAGGACAAAATTAGCTATTAAGTTCGCACGCTATGTTCGCAATTGTTGAAATATATGGAAAACAGTATAAAGTCGCTAAGGGTGACAAATTGTTAGTTAATTCTAAAATTGATGTTGCTATAGGTAAAACTATTAAGTTTGATAGAGTAAAAGCAGTATCAGATAAAGATAAAAATATCTTTGAGGCTAAAGATTTAGCAAAATATAATGTAAGTGCTAAAGTTCTTGAACATTCAAGAGATTCTAAAGTTACAATTATTAAGAAAAAAAGACGTAAAGGTTATCAAAGAAAACGTGGTCATCGTCAAGACTTAACTTTATTACAAATTCAATCAATTTCGCCCACTAAAGCGAAAAAGTCAGCTGCGAAAAAGTCAGCTGCGAAAAAAACTGAAAGCAAAAAATAAAAGGTAGTAATTATGGCTCATAAGAAGGGACAAGGAAGTTCAAGAAATGGTAGAGATTCGAATGCTAAAAGATTGGGTATAAAAGTTTCTGATGGACAGTCAATTTTAGCAGGTGGAATTATTATCAAACAAAGAGGTACTAAGTATCATCCTGGAAGAAATGTAAAAAGAGGTAATGATGATACTTTATTTGCAACATCACATGGCTTAGTCAAGTTTAGCAAAAAAGGTGGTACTACCTTTGTTAGTGTTCAAGAATTAAATTAAGGTATGTCTAGACCAAAAATATCATTAATTGGTGGTGGTCAAGTTGGCGGCAACATTGCACTCCTTTCTGCACAAAAAGAGCTTGGTGATTTAGTTATAGTAGATATTCCTGAAGCAGAAAATTTTATGAAAGGAAAAGCTTTAGATATTTCACAACTACTTCCTCATGATGGTTATGATTCTAAACTATCTGGTACTTCTAATTTTGAAGATATTAAAGATTCCGACGTAGTGGTAATAACTGCAGGGTTCCCGAGACAACCAGGTATGAATCGCGAAGATTTACTCCAAAAGAATCTAGATATTATGACTAACGTTGCAAATCAAGTTAAAAATTTTGCTCCAGATGCTTTTGTAATTGTTGTATCAAACCCACTAGATGCAATGGTTTATGCTTTTCATAAAATTTCAGGTTTTGCAAAAAATAAAGTTGTAGGAATGGCTGGAGCATTAGACAGCGCCAGATTTAGATCATTTATAGCTGAAGCAACCAATTTATCTTCTCAAGACATAAATTGTATGGTTCTTGGTGGACATGGAGACACTATGGTGCCGGTAAGCAGGTTAGCTACTGTGGGTGGAGTTCCTTTATTTTCACTGCTGAGTAAAGAAAAAATTGCAGCTATAGAAAACAGAACTAGATTTGGTGGTGGAGAAATCGTTAAGCTCTTTGGAAAAGGTTCTGCATTCTATGCACCTGCTCAATCTGCTGTTGAAATGATAGAAAGTTTTGTGAGAGACAAAAAAAGAGTTATTCCTTGTGCTTCTCTATGTGAAGGTGAATTTGGAATTGATGGTTATTTTATTGGAGTTCCAACTGTAATTGGATGTGGCGGTGTAGAGAAAATTCTAACCTTTGATTTAAACGAAGAAGAAGAAAAAGCTTTAAATAATACACTAAATGAAGTGAAAAAAACTGTTTTAGAAACCAATCTTTAAATCTTGAATTTTTTTTTCAAAACATATTTTCTATCAATAACCCTCTTTTTAACCAATATTTTAGCCCAAGACCATTTCCTAATTGAAACTAAAATAAATGCTTCATTCAAAATGGGTTCTATGCAATCTGAATCAAAAGTGATCTACTCAAAAAATAAATTTTATTCAAATGTTCAATTTTCATTTAAAGGAAAAGGAGTTGCAAGACTAATGAGCAGAAATATGCACACTGGAACTATTATTTCTTTAATTGATTCTACTGTATCAAATATTGATTTCAAGAAAAAAAGGTATTCGATAAAAACATTTGATCAAATTCTTGAAGATAAAACAGATAGCTCAAATCAAAATGATAATAACGGCGAAGAAAATAGTGATGATCAAAATATCAATGAAGAATCAGTTAAATATACTATTTCAGAAAAACCAGAAATAATTAATGGTTTTGAAGCTTATAAGTTGACAGTTGAAAAAAATGGAACTAGTGTAATTTGGTTTTCAAAAATAATGAAAGAACCAGATTTTGTGTTAAAAATAAAAAATGGAATTAAAAGTTTTCAAAATAGTTGGTCAAATATATCAACAGATCTTACAGAGTACGGTGTAGATAAAGATTCTATTATTATTAAAATGACTACAGAAAGTAAAGATGGAACTTTTAATTTTGATTTAATTTCTTTCAAAAGACGTTCAGCAAACGATAAAGAATTATTAGTACCAGAGGATTTTAAAAAAGTCCGAAAGATTTAATTATTTATTTAATAATATTTTCATATCGTGAAATAATTTCTCTTCTCTTTGGAATGGCCTATCCAATAAAACGCCCTTACTAAATAAATCATTCGCTTTTTCGATATTTCCCAACTTCAAATGAGTTTTACCCAGCCAATAATAAGTACCAATATAATCTGAATTTAATTTTAAACTCTGCTCTAAAAAATATCTTGCTTCTTCAAAAGATCCTTGAGGTGGCTCTGAAAAAAGAATAGATGCAATTCTTCTTGAAGCTTTACCTAGACTTGCTAATTTATAATGCCATTGCCCCATTATATTATAGCAAAATTCATCATTTGGCAGCAACTCTATCACTTTCAGTGATAGTTGTTCGATATTCTTTGACTGCTCTATTTGTTTCCTGATACTTTCTTCTTCAACAGTTTTACCAAGTGCAACAACATACCATTTTAATACATTTGCATCTTCAGAGTTTAAGCTATGAGCCTCCTTAATGTATTCATATGCTTTTTGTGCATTTTTCTTATCTTCTCTTTTTATTTTAGATTGTTCTGATAAGTAATGATGACTAATTGATAATCTTGTTAAAATTTCTATATTTCTTGGTTGATCTTTATTCATTTGTTCTAATAACCCTAAAGCCTTGCTAAAATTAAGATCAGTTAGATATTTATCAATCTCAGTTAAGTCCTGAGCAAATGAAATATTTACAAAAAAAAGGGTTAATAATAAATTATTAAAAGAAAAATTCAAGGATAGAATCTATACATTACTGGCTGATGATCAGAAATTTTTCCATGTACATCATTGTTCGAAACACCAGTTTCAGTTGGCAAAGAGATAACGCTGGAAGTTGATGAAGCATCATATGTAAGCATATTCTGATTAATAATAATATGATCTAAATGAGCTGCTGAGTAAGAACTTGACCAACCCTGCCAAGAATATCCACTAGTTGGACCTTGTAAAATGTTTACATCAGTTAACTTGAATGAACTTGCTGAATCAAAATTATCTTGATCTGTAAAAGGACTCAATGTAGGATTATCAATTGATTGTGACCCAACATTGTTAAAATCTCCTAAAACAATAACATTATCATTAGCTCTATTATTTAAAATATGACTTGTCAATAGCAAGCTCGCATGATGCCTTCTTGTAGTTTCGTCGCTTGTGTCATTTACATCGTAAGAATCGTCACCACAACACTTGTAGTGAATTCCAATTAAATATAGATTCATTGTTTTATTCCCATCTGACCACGTAAGGTAATTTTCCATTGGCGGTCTATCTGCAAACTGATAGGAAGCATTATTTTCATAGTCAGAGTCTCCATCGTCACTATTAGAAGTATCTGCCCATAGCTCGTTTTTAGAATTAAAAGTAACGTATTGATTCTTGTATACTAAAGCGAATCCTAAATTTCCAGATTCTTCATCTACAACATAAGAATAATTGGGCATTGAATTTACCATACTAACCAACTCAGACTCTGATTGAATTTCTTGAAAGAAATAAATATCAGCATCCCATTTTTCAAGCAAATTTTTAACATAATCTTTAGTTGTTGAATGTTGAGGAAATTGCTTGATGTTCCATGTAATAACTTCTACTTGGTTACTTAAACCGTAAACAATAGCATTAGGAAATTCATATGGATTTGTTGTGTTACCGCCGCCAGTGTTACCGCCGCCAGTGTTACCGCCGCCAGTGTTACCGCCGCCAGTGTTATCGCCGCCAGAGCTTCCTGTAACAGGTGATCCGCCGCCGCCGCCACAAGCGCTTAAAGCTATAAAGAATAAGATAATAAATTTATTTGTGATTTTTATCATAAATGTAATTTACTAATAAAGTTCCAACTTGACCTAAACTTTGTGGAGAACAATTTTCTGGTATATCATTTTGTGTATGCCAATGATTATAAAATAAATTTGGATAATCAAAATCAATAATATTAACAGTAGGAATTTTAGCATTTTCCCATAGCGGTACGTGATCATCATATATCTCATAACCAAGAGTATATTCAAAAGCGCTTAAAGACAACTTATCAGCTAAGCTCCAAAGTTCTTTTACTTTTTTCTTGTCTACTTGATATGAAAATCTTTCTATAGGTATTTTCAGATTTTTATCTCCAACCATATCAACAATTATTCCTGAATCTGGTTTTCTAATTGGTAGATTTTTAGAAAAATAATCTGAACCAACAGCAAAAGTAGTAGGTTCCCCATTTATGCCCACATCCTCAGCATCAAAGAAAACTAAATCAATTCCAAAAGGTGGAGGAAAATTTGAAAAAATAAAACCTAGTTCCATTAATACAGCTGTTCCACTAGCCCCATCATTTGCACCCAAAATAGGGATATTTAAATTTTCTTCATTAGGATCTTGATCGGATATTGCTCTAGTATCCCAATGTGCACCAATCAAAATTCTGTTTTTTGATTCTTTATTAAACTGAACAATGAGATTTTTCCCTTTTCTATCAATTCCTGTGATGTGTTCATTATAATTAAATTCTTGAATAATAATATCTGATGATAGCATTGAAAAGTATTCATGTAAATATTCAAAAAAATTATTATGACCTACAGATCCAGGATTCCTAGGTCCAAAACTACATTGGTTTAATAGGTGGTCAAATGCTTTGTTTTGATCAAATACTGGAATATCATTAGGTGATCCCTTTGATGAACAACCTATTAATAAAAAAAATAAAATTAGTATTAACTTACTCATTGCCTCTTATAGCTATATTTAAATTAATTCCAAAGTCCTTATCAGTTCTTTTACCGGTTAAACGAGAATCATTTTCTCTATACTCATAAAATAAACTTCCAGAAACATCATCAGTTAAAGCATATGTGAATCTTAAAACTCCTTTTCTAGTATTAGTAAAGTTTTGCTCAACAAAATTAATTTTATCCTTTGAACCTTCTTCTTTTTTTGTAGATAAATCTATATTAAAAGTAATATTAAAATTATTTTTTAAATTAATTTTTCTTTCAACAAATGGAAGCTTAAAACGAATTCCTTTAGAAAAATTGTAAGTTATTGTAGTTAAAATACTATTATCTGAAATATAAGTTAAACCATTAGCTACTTCATCTAAAGTATGAGTGATGTTACTCCTAATATTTGTTGAAATTCCATTTTTAAAAGTTGTACTAATACCTATTAAAGGAGAGAATGATCTAGAAATTCTAGAAAATTGTAAGAATTCAGAATATTCATCTTGAAAAGAATTAATATCAAATAAATTAATTGCAGAAAAACCTGCTTCATCAAATTTCCAAGATAGATTTTGCTTTCCAGAAAATACATGTTCCAGAGAAATGGAATTAACATACGGATTTAGAAAACTAATTTTTTCAAGTCCTCCTATTCTAAGCGTCCAATTTGAAAATGGGAATCCTTCAGAAAGATAATCTCCAAACGATATATAATCTCTATTTATTGATCTAATATCCACACTATATCCATTAATATTAGATGAAATACTTTCATTAAATGATATTGAAAGATTAGTTTGAGGATTAAATCTTATTCCTGTTCTGGCACTAAATGATTTTTTAACATCAATATTACCTGTATTAAACCCAACTTCTGGGATCGAACCAATTTCACTATTTTCATCAAAACCTAAACGATATTTTAATGGAATATCATCAGATACACCAAGTGAATTTCTATTTACTACATCAGTTATACTAAAAGATAATGGTTCAATTTTTTTTGATTCGTTATAAATTCTTTCAATAAATAAGTTATTTTTTAATGACTTTTTCATGTTAGAAGAATTTTTGTCAAAATCTTTATTTTTTTCGTTGTCTTCTTCCTCTTCACTTTTTAAACCTCTAGATCTAGATCTTGATGATGTTGTCGATTTTTTCTTCTCAAGTGGAGTATAAAAAATTTCTATTATTTCAGTTGGTGATATTGAAAAATTCACACCTATATTTTTTGATAATTTTACATTAGCTGCATCTACTACACTGTTTAATGGCTTATTCCAAACATAATTTGAATTGTATGTAAAATTTGGTTTAAACCAATCTATCCATTGTGGGCTAAAATTATAATTAAATGTTTCATTTGAATTGGTAAGCTTTCCAACTTTCAATTGACTTAAAACCTCATCTCTAAAATCTGACATATCACTACGGATATTTTTATTGTATGAAATTTGTGAGTTATCAAACACTTTATAATTAACTATAAATTTTCTTTCAAGACCTAAAGTAAAATCTTCGACTAAATCACTATTCCTCCTCGCTAATTTTTCTGTCAAATTTCTATTTATATTCATTCCAGTAGAAAATGTGGTTGGAGTATAGAAAAATTTGGTTTTGCTCAATTTTTCTCCAATAAAAGGAATATTTTCTGTCCATTTAAAAGCTTCTAAATAATTATCAGATGGAAAACGTAAGTTATAATCTATGTTAGTATTTACTCTATTAATATCTACCGATTCCATAATAACATCTGATTTTTGCTGTGTTGATATTCGAAAACCTGCACTGATATTATCTATTGAATATTTAATAATAGGATTTTCAGATTTTACTTTTTTCGAAATTTTCCCGCTAAGATTTACAGTAGAAGATTTTACTAAAATTGAATCTGGTGCCGATCCATTGGTACGTATATCTGTACCTGGATAAAATTTTGGAGAATTATTAATTGAATTATAACTTAAATTAACAGGGAAAGAAATTCCAAGGCTACTCGGGAAAAAATTGCCTAACTGAAAATTATTATTGACTACAAGATTCTCAACTGTTTGATTTGAACCTATCCTTTCTTGAAGAATATGAAAATCTGCATCTTTTCTATTGTATGAAATTGTCGTTTCACTAAAATCAGATAAGTTAAATTTTGATTTCAAACGTACTGCCATTCCAGTTTCTTTTTTGACACCACTCAGTCTTAATTCATCTAGCCATATTTCACCACTTATCGGATGCTCAGAACTATTTTCAATACCAACAATGAAATATTGAAGTCTTGATAGTGAAGGATTTCCAATAATTTCAATATTTTCATATATATTATTATTTTGATCAATAAAACTATATTCTTTGTAATCTAAAGAATCACTAAAAGTGTCATTAGCATTTAATAATTCAATTGATTCAAGTGTTTTATTTTTTAGATCGGTTAACCAATTTAAATCTAAATCAATTTCATTTCTTTTTTGATCTTCATCCCATGTATCATAAACGGGCTTTGTGACTTTATAATATTCATCTCCATTACCAAACTGAATAAATAATTTTAGATCTGTTTCTTGGTCTGTTGCAAATTCGCTATTACCATAAACAAACATTTTCATTCTATCATACATTAAAAAACTTTGACCCCTTTTTTCATCAATTGCTAAGATTTTTTTTGCTGCTCCTTTATACTGTGGTTCTAAATTATTAAATCTTAAAACCAAGGATTGTTCTTTTGATCTAATATCATTGATTTGATCATATTCACCAAATACACCCTTAGGAGGTATATAGTCAGGATTATCTTCATCATTAATTACAGATACAATGAAAGTACTGTCTTGTAATGTATAAGAATCTTGACTGGTTATTGAAGTACCTAATTCTTTCCATGCATTTCCTACTAATTCAATTTTAGCAATTTCAAGTTGAGTAGGTTCAGTTACACCAGAAACAACTAGTCGAACTGATCTTATTTCACTTAAAGAAATATCTTGCACCTTATCAAAATGACTCAAGGGAATTCTAATGAGTTTCCAACCTGTTTTAATTCCATTGACTTCTGTTGATCCTTCAACATATGTACTATCGTTTAAAGAAATTGTTTTTGTAAAATAATCATTTGATCTATCTAAAAAACCCGATTTATCTAAGTCTTCAGTATCTGGGAATTTACCACCAGCTTGAATTCTTTCACCGCTACCATTCCCTTCAGTACCATTCACTTTAGTATAATTTTGGCTTCCTTCAATATAATCCCAATCATCTCCGTTAGGATCATTAGGATCTATATCAAGTGAATTATTAATTAACTGTGATTCACCATTCGCAAGTAATTCAGAAAATGTTAGGCCATTCTCATCTAAACAACCACCAAAACCATCCTCAAAAGAGTTAAAACAACCATCTAATCCGGTATCTTCACTTTCCTCTAGCAAACCATTACCTAAAGCTAATCCAGCCTCTGGAACATCTTCTGTATTTAGTAATCCATCTCCATTATAGTCTTCACTAATATTACCCAAATCAATAGTTAAATTTCCTTCTTCTCCTTTCAGCCAAATTTCAAAAAATCTACTTCTAGTTTGATCATAATCACCAACAAACATAGGTGTTGTAATCCCAGCCCAAAGAGAATCTGGATTGGTTTCTAGTTGTGCTTGTTGGGGTTCATATTTTAAAACTAAGATATCAGTTGTTAAATTTTGAGCTCTTTGCGATGTAGATACATTTGGCCATATGGAATTAGTTAATATTTGAGAATATGGGTTATACCAATGCATCTTTAACCTTTTTCTTTGATCGTATTCTGCATTTGAAGATAAATCTACAGGTGCTGATGAAATATTCCAGAATCTTCTTAAAATTGATGGATTAGTTATTCTTTTAGAACCTTCAAAATCATCAATAAATGCTACACCATTATTATCATTGGTTCCAGGCGATGAAATAGAATTAGGATTTGGGAGTACTTGAGCAATTTCTCCTTCAATAGAAAAATTTGATAATTTTTCAGCATTAAATATTTTTAATTGATTTATTCTACTTGATAGATTTTCTAAATCTCTTTCATACCTACCATTTATATCCCATATAAAATTTTGAATTGGTTCATACCCAACTTCTACTTTTTCATTAACAATATCTTGATTGTAATATAGTGCTGTTATCCCTAAAAAAGATGTCTCATTAAAATCTATTTGTGCTCTCGATCCAGCCATAATCTTTCTATCAAACGAAACAAGCTCGTGCTTATCATAAGTAATTTCTAAATCAGTGCTAGGGTCTATTTCGCCAGTCAAAATAATCATTCCTGAAAAATAGTCTATTTGATAATCCTGTCCTTTAATTAACTTTTCTCCATTTGAATAAATTTCTTCACTTCCTTCAACTAATGTAAAACCAAGATTAATGGTTGAAGTAGGGCTAGCATAACTCGCATTTATAGTAAATCTGGAATCTCCTATATACTCTGTTCTGTTAGTAGAAGTGTACATTTTACCTTCCTGAAGCAATAGCGATAAATTGGTATTGTCATTACCACCTTCAATAACATCGCTGGATACAAAAGGCAGTAATGATGGTAAGTGAATTTCCCCTGCAGCTAAATTAACAATATTTGGATTATTATAATCTATCAGCTCATCAGGAGATTGTGAACCTGTTTGATTAAAATTATCTAATCCAAAAAGATTTAAAAATGTATTCCCATTATTGTCTCTATCGCTAACTGGAGTTGAAAAATTATCCACAATCTGAACTTCGAATTCATCAGTATTTATATTTGTTCCACCAAGTGAATAGACATTTTTAAACATCAAATCCCATGCAGGATGGTTAGGATGAGAAGACTGCGCCTTAATCATTTTGAGCATTAAGCTATCATTATCTTCAGAAATTTCTTGACCAACACTATAAATTATTTCTCCAGAAACTCTATCAACAAGCTGATAATGTGCTGCTATTATTTCATTCTGCAAAGTACTCTGCATTCTAATAAATCCTAAATCTTCATTTATTGTATAATCTGAACCTCTTTCCAATCTTAAAAAAGTGCCTTCCTTGCTTTTATCGGGGAATAAATCTTGATTATTAGGATCAATGTATGCAATACCAGGATCTGCTTTTGGATTATTTGAAGCATCAATTTTGTAAAGCTCAAAATTTCTTACCACAATATTCCCAATTGGATGTAAACCATCAACTAAAGGATAGTATGACGGAATATTTAAATTAAACCCGCTATCTCCTATACTTTCATTGATACCATTTCTAAACCATTCATGAATGAAAAAATATAAATTTTTTCTATAATCATAGTCTTGTATCAAATTCAGCTTTAATTCTGAAGTACCTTTGTATTTTTGCGATTGTTTTTTGGTTTTTTCAATTGAAGCTATTGATGTAATATTGATTGGACCTAATTTTGAAAGAGCCTTGATTCCAAAGAGTCCCTGGTTTTGACCAGAAAATGTAACAAATTCAGTTGATGGTAAAGTTAGTGATACATTTCCTAATTCTAACTTTTGCAATATATCATCTTCATCTCCTTTGTAATCAATTCTAATAGTATTTTCCCAATCAAAATCTCTTTCTGAATTTTGGTCAAGAGAAACCGTAATTCTATCTCCGATACTACCTTTTACCTGAAGTTGTTGTTTTTGGTCAAATTTGAAATTAGTTCTTTCTTGCTCCTTATATGAAGATCTCACAAGTTCCTGATCCTGATTAACAAGCTTACCACTTAAATTAATATTACCTTGTACTCTCAAAGAAGCTTTTCCAAGATTACCTAAATCAATTTCAGCTATTTTTCTAAACTTATCAGGTTTCTTATTTAATGTTGTGTCTGATGATGATAGTGTAAATTGTTGTGATAAATTAAATTCTTGGTTTGTCAGAAAAAGATTTTGGATATAGTCATCAAATGAAGCAATATATGGAAGACCATTTGAGTTATTCAAAAAATTTTGAGTAATAGTTATTTTTTCAAAAGAACTATCAAAATCAATATAGTATTTGAAAAACTTTTTATCGAATGAAAAAATATTTATTGGGTAATTAGAAATGCTATTTAATGAATAGTTAATTTTTTTCTTATTTTTAAATGGATCAATAGAAATCGAATCAAAAGGTTGATTGCTCCATGATATACTTAAACTAATTATAAATAGAATTATTTTTTTCATTAATATATATTTTTAATCTTTAAAATAAATTTCTTTATTGCCATTCCTCTATGGCTAACCTCATTTTTTAATTCTGGTTTCATTTCAGCTAATGACATTTTAAAATCATTAAAATAGAAAATAGGATCATAACCGAATCCTCCTGTTCCTTTTTTTGATTTTAGAATTTCTCCCTCAATTCTTCCTTCAACAGAAAAATCGTTAATACCATCAACATAAGAAATTATTGTACGAAATCTTGCAGTTCGTGCACTATTTTCTGCGCTCTTTAAGTTATATAAAAGTTTTTTTATGTTTTCATCATTAGTTGCATTTACTCCAGCATATCTAGCTGTAAATAGTCCAGGGTCTCCATTTAATGCATCAACTTCTAAAACTGTATCATCTGCAATAGAAGCAATTTTTGTATGATCGAACGAAGCTCTAGATTTTTTAAACGAATTTTCTTCAATAGTGTTTCCATCTTCAATTATTTCTCCAATTTGAGGAAAATCTTCTAAAGATAATATATGATTAAAAAATGGTTGAATCTTTGCAGATATTTCTGATACTTTGTGTTTGTTCGAAGAAGCAATAACAATTTTTTTCATTTCTTAAACTAATAAATATTTATGTGTTTTTTAAATAACTAATATTGCTTACTTTTTCAGGCAATTTTGTTGGCTCTGTAGCTCAGTTGGTAGAGCAGAGGACTGAAAATCCTTGTGTCGGCGGTTCAATTCCGTCCAGAGCCACTTTTAATTATGAATCTCATTAAAAAAAATACATTACTTATAGTTTTAGCTATATTTTTTTTGATTTTCGTTGGGTCATTTCTCAGACAGCCTAAAATTTATACATTTTCAAAAGAACAATTAGTTCCAAGTGACCTTGATACTGTTTTTGAATTTTTTTCAAGACCTGAAAATCTAGAAAAAATAACTCCTTCATCTATGGGATTTAATATTATTACTCCATCACCAATTGAAATGAAGGAAGGTGCAATCATTGATTATACTGTTAAAATTATGGGAGTTCCAATGCGATGGAGAACAATGATTACCAGCTACAAGAAAAATGAATTTTTTGTTGATGAACAACTCAAAGGTCCTTACAGCTTTTGGCACCATAAACATTCATTTAAAGAAGTTGATGGAGGTGTGTTAATAATAGATGAGATTACCTATGCCCTTCCAATACAAGCATTTAGAAAAATTGTCCATCCAATTTTAATCAAACCTCAGCTTGATCAAATCTTTAATTTCAGATTTCAAATTATTAAAGATAAATTCAAGTAATGATTAATTATATTCTTTCTAAGTCAAACATAATGATAAATTATGTAGGTTTTACAATTGTTTGGTTTTCATGTGTTTATAGTGGAGCGAAAGGTGACCCATTTATTGCGCTAATTCCTACGTTCATTTTCCTTTTCCTACATTTTTTGATTGTTGCTGATCATTTGAAGGAAGAAATACAATTAATACTAATATCCATAATGTTTGGTTTAATTGTTGATTCAGGATTTTCAATTTTAGGCATAGTAAAGTATAATGGTACATTAGAATTTGCCCCTAATTTAGCCCCACTATGGATCGTTTGTATGTGGGCGGGATTTACTGCACAAATTAATCATGTTATGAAATTCTTAATTGGCAGATATTTTCTAATAGCTTTTTATGGCCTACTTGCTCCATTAGCATATATTGCTGGAGAAGGTATAGGAGCTGCTTCAGTAACAAAAAATTATTATTCTTATAGCATAATAAGTTGCTCTTGGGCAATGAGCTTAGTGCTTCTTTTCAAAATTTCAGAATATTTAATGAGAAAATAGAATGAAAAGAGTTTTATTTATTTCCACGATAATATTAATTGGTTGTGCAGTTAAGAAACCCATTGATCCTCAAAGAGTGATAGAATTTAATATCCCTGAGGATTGGGAAATAAATATTGAAGAAAGCATTCAAAATAATGAAGATTGGTGGAAAGAATTTCAGGATGAAAATCTTGATTTATATCTAGAAAAATTTATAAGTCAAAATTTAAACCTTGAAAAAGCAATGCTTAATACTCGAAAAGCTAAACAGTTATCAGTAATGGCAACAGGCAATCTATTCCCTGCAATTTCAATTAATAGTGGTGCAGTTGAATCAGAACAGAATACTGCTGGTATCCCCACAATATTTTCAGCATTATTAGGTCAATCAACAGATGAAGTAACTGTATTTAGTCAAGAAAATTATAACTTATCTCTTGGTACTCAATGGGAAATTGATTTATGGGGGAAACTCAGACAAGGTAGAATAGCTTCTAAACAGCAATATTTGTCTGCAAAATATTATGAAAATTTTCTAAAACTTTCTTTAAGTGCAGAAGCAGTAAAACTTTACTACTCTATAGTTGAAGCCGAAAAAATATTACATAATTCATCTAAAAAACTTCAAAATGCAAAAATAATTTTTGAACTTTATTCCACCAGATATAAAAAAGGTAGTATCTCATCTAACAATTACCAACAATCAGAAATTTTATACAACGCAGCTAAATCAGATAATGAAAATAAATTGTTAATATTAAATTCATTAAGAAGAGAGGCAAAAATCCTTGTTCAGGAGTACCCTTCCACTGAATTTTTGACAAAAAATGAATTTCCAAATATACTTCCTCACCTACCAAAAATTTTACCAGCGGATATTATTAAACGTCGACCAGATCTTATCTCTCAGCAATATAACTTACTTGCTGCCAAAGCATTAGATAAACAAGCTTTATTGTCTTTATTCCCATCATTTAGTCTGACAGGAAGCTTTGGAAGCTCATCTAATGATTTAGATAATCTAACTAATGAAGATTTTTCCGTTTGGAGTAAAGGTGTTAATGTATTTTTACCAATTTTTAACGCTGGAAAACTAATAGCAAATAAAAAACTCGCTAAATCGAATAAAGAAATTGCAATGCTTGATTTTGTTAATGCTGTTTTAACTGCTTATAAAGAAGTAGAAAGCGGATTGGAATCAGATTTGACGTCTAATCAAGCTTTGGAAATAATTAATCAAAATATTATTTTATCAGAAAATATCTATAATACAACCTATGAAGGATTCATAAAAGGATCTTCAACATTTGAGGACGTAATCAATGCGAATAATGCACTTTATAACAATCTAGATTTAAAAGCTCGATTAGAAAAAGTTCGCATAGAACAAAGAATAAATTTAATTTTGGCTCTTGGGGGAGGATTAGCATCAAATGATTAAAAAATTAAAACCATTATTTATATTATTAGGAGCATTTACTATTTCATATTTGCTTTGGTTATTAGGTCAGGTTCAGCCAGATCCAGTTGAAGAAGTACCGGCCCCTGATGTAATTGTTAAAATTTTAACACCACAGGATTTTCAAGTTCAAATAAGTTCAAATGGTACGACAACCCCTCTTACTCAAACAATATTAACTGCAGAAGTTGGTGGGGAAGTTATTTATCGTTCAAAAAAGTTTTCTGAAGGTTCATCAGTTATTGAAAGTGAAATTTTGGCAAAAATTGATGATACAGACTTACAGCTACAATACAAAAATGCTTTATTGCAATTGGCAAACGCTGAGGTGCAGTATTCATTACAATTAGCAGAAGCAGAAGTTGCTAAAGAAGCATGGGGGAAAATGGGTGACGGTGTTGCTAGTGATTTGACACTCAAAAAACCACAACTCAAGCAAGCTGAAGCATTACTAGAAGTTGCCAAAGCTCAGGTTAGTTCATCCAAAAAAAAATTAAATAAAACCGAAATTGTAGCACCTTATGCTGGCAGAATTCAAAATGTAAATATTGACTTAGGTACTACAATTATACCTGGACAGCCGGTTGGAGCTATGTATACTTCAAGCGAGATTGAAATTACATTAGCTGTAAAAGATAATGATTTACAATTTTTAAGTATACCAATGGATGGAAGAAAATTAGATCCAAGTGAACAGGCAATAGTAAAAATTAAAAGTTTTTATAAAGGTAGAAATCAAACTTGGATTGGTAGACTTGAAAGAGTAGACGGTGTTATAGATCCAGTTACAAGAATGATTAATCTTATCGCAGTCTTTAAAAATGATTTTATCGAAACTGACAAACCTAACCTCCCTATTGGTCTATTTGTTGAAGCTCAAATTGATGGTATTAAGTTAAAAGATGTATTTTCAATTCCTTTTAATGCAATTTCTGAAAATAACGAAGTATATATTGTCAATAATGACAATAAATTAGAATCAAAAAAACTATCAATTCTAAAAAAATATAGTGATTTCGTGATTGTAAAAGACGGAATTAAAGCTGGAGAAAGAATTGTGGTATCTAAACTTTCTACTGCCTCAAATGGAATAAAAGTTAACCCAGTATACAAATAATGCGCGGAATTGTTACTTGGTTTGTAAATAATAGTGTTCCTGCCAACCTATTTATGTTTTTTTTAATATTTGGTGGATTCTTTATATCTTATCCATCAATAAAAGCAGAATTTTTTCCAACACCAGACCCAAAAGCAGTAACTATAGTAGTCCCTTATCCTGGTGCCTCTGCATCTGAAGTTGAAGCATCAATTTCCTCAAAAATAGAAGACCGTCTTGAAGGTGTGGCTGGAATTAAAAAGATTAAATCAAACTCATTGGAGGGAAGAGGCGTTGTAAGTGTTAGAATTTTTGCAAGCGCAGATTTTGATAATACAGTTGAAGAAATAAAAACCATTATTGATGGAATTACTACTTTCCCAGAAAATAGTGAAGAGCCAATTGTCAAAAAACTTGAGATTGTTGAAAAAGTTCTAGACGTAGTTATTTATGGAGATGTAGATGAAAACACTCTTTTGAATGTTACTAAAAGCATTAATGAAGAAGTAAAAAATCTTAGTGAAGTATCATTTACAGAAATTTATGGCAACAGGAATAGAGAAATATTAATAGAAATTTCTGAAAATAGTTTAGAAAAATATAACTTAACATTTGATGAAATTGCCTTAGCAATAAACATGGGTTCTATTGATCTACCAGGAGGTGTAATCTCAAGCA
>PASL01000034.1 GCA_002712125.1 Chloroflexota bacterium
TTAAATTCAATTTTCATATTTCAAACAAACAGAGAAGGCGATTTACTTTGATAAAATCGCCTTCTCTAAAATAATCAATTAGTTAAGACTAATTTCCGCCACTATCTCCAGTCATACCCTCAAGTAATTGAGGTGTATACCAAATATCATACAGTGAAGGTTTTTTACCATCTCTTGCAAGAACGGAGCCATCTTGAAAGTTAATTGGGCCAGCGAATATATTTGCTATATCACCATTTAATTGGTCAGCCAACCTATTAACTCTTTTTCTAGTCTCTTCAGACATAGCATTTCCACCCTTAAATCCAACCATAGATTCTTCGGTAGTAACACCATTTTTCATTTTTGGAGCAATCCATTTCCAATCTGGACTAAAAGAATTGTTTCCAACACTTTTTGCTGCATCAATATATGCAGGTCCCCAGTTAAAGTAAGGAACACCTATACAAACTTTTGGAGCTACGTCACAGGAATTTTCATAGTCGTAACCAACAACTAATACATCTTCCCCTGAAGCTGCTCTTTGATCTGTTACTGTTAATGCCTCAGGCGTATCAATATGTGAAATAACCACATCTACCCCTGAATCAATAAAGTCATTCACAACAGTTGTTGGATCTAATGTAACTCCAGGAATATGGAACCAAAAGCCGATCCAAATTACTTCAAAGTTTAGATCTGATATTGAATTACCTTTATCTAACCAACAATCTCGCGCACCAATGTATGCAGCATTTGTCAGTCTCCTTGTTTCATCATTAATCAGTGGCCCTAAGAAGCCAATATTACCAGATTTAGATTCTGATGCAGCAGCACATCCAGCCATGTATTTACCAAACTCCATTTGCCCCATAACATTAGCAAGATTTTCTAATTCTGACTTGTATGCTTTACCATCCTTAAATGCACTATCCCCTGTAGACCAAACCATTGAAACATCTGGATGAGAAGCAGCAGCCTCTAATATACCATCTTTCATATCATCAGATGTTGCAAAAATCAGTTTTGCTCCCTGATCAATCATATCTGCAGCTACCTGAGCTACAGTAGTGTTAGGTGAATCGGCAGGATTAATAAAATCTGCAACAATCATTTCTGCACCAATAGCTTCCTCTATAGCTTGCCCACCTTCAAAATGGGCCTGAGACCAACCTTTATCATCGCGCGGTCCTACTAATATCATTCCAAATTTATCTATAGAACCACTATTTGAAGATGATGAATCAGAGTCACTTGAACAAGCCGAAACTGTTAAAAGCAAAGTAGTTAAACACACTAGAATAAAAATTAATCTTTTTGGATTAATAGTTTTATCGATCAAAATATACCCCCTTGTATGAATTAAAAATATCTGGATGAAATTTTTCCAAGATATGCCAAAATTATAGCACCAATTAACTGAATGTTAACTTTTATTAAAGATAAAAAATAAAACTTTACATTTTTGTAACAGTAAGTAGAGCGAAATTAAATTAACATGCTTAAAGAATAGAACTTTTAATTTTCTGGGAGAATTGTTAATTTCCCAGAAAACAATATAGAATAATTTGAAAGTTATATAGTCAATTTTAGATCTTAGTTTTTGGAGAATAATAATGAAAGTCACACATATTGAGACAATAAGAGTTGATGAATACCCACAGATAATTTGGGTTCAGATTTATACTGATAATGGAATAATTGGACTGGGTGAAACTTGGTATGCTCCAACGGTTGTAGAATCAGCAATTCATGATCATTTTGGTCCTTTAATAATTGGTAGAGATCCAAGAAAAGTAGAATTACATTGGAACTCTATGTTTACACTTTCAGATCACGCTGGGTTTGGAGGAGGTGAAATGAGAGCAATTTCAGCAATTGATATGGCATTATGGGATATAAAAGGCCAAAACGCAGGCGTGCCAATTTATGAATTATTGGGAGGTGCTGTTAGGGAAAAAATAAGAGTTTATGCAACAGGGATGCCATATAATAATGTAGCAGAACACGCAAAAAAAATGCTAGATAAAGGAATAACTGCTATTAAGGGAGGACCAACCATTCCACTCGCATTGGCATCAGATGGACAATACTTATCTCCCAAAGACCTTGATATAGCACTTAAACCTATAAGAGAAATAAGAGATACCATAGGAAATAGTATTCAGATTGCAAATGATGGACATGGTAAATGGAGTCTTCCGGTAGCGATACGAATTGCTCAAGCAATGGAAGAGTATGAAATAATGTGGCAAGAGGATCTTATGCCATTACAAAATCCAAAGGCACTAAGAGAATTACAGGATTCGACAAAAACTCCCGTATGTATCTCTGAAAGATTACTATCAAGATGGCAATTTAGAGAATTTATAGAAAATGGATCTGCTAGGATTGTAATGCCAGATTTAATTTGGACTGGTGGTATATCTGAAACCCATAAAATAGCTATACTAGCTTCTACATATCAAGTACCATTTGCCCCACATGATGCGACTGGGCCGGTTAATATTTTTGCTTGTGCTCAAATATGTATCAGCTCGATTAATGCCATGATTCAAGAGCATGTTCCAAGCTATTACGAAGAATGGTATGGAGATTTTGTAGATCCTAATTTAGATATAAAGGATGGTTTTCTTCATGCACCTCAAAACCCTGGAATAGGTACTAGACTAAAAAAAGATATCAAGCAAAGAAAAGATGTTCATATTAGAGTTAGTGATTTAGCTCTAGAAAGTCATATTGATGCATGGGAGCTATTTGATACTCATGGAAATGGGGAAAAAGTTATCTATCGGAGCAAAAATATGGAAGAAGAACTCAAATCTCTACGTATAGAAAGAAACCCTTTTATTAAATAATACCTAAAGCTAATACTAGCGAATTTATTTCCTAAGTTTATAAGGATTTGGGCTCGGCGGGCAATCTGGTGGACATAACGGAGCCATATCTCTTGTAGTCCCAGGTTGAGTAAATTCTGAATCTGCTCTTGCAAAAGCAAGACTCCAACCCCATTCATTAGGATCGGATATTGAAATAGAGAATTTAGAAGAGTTTCCTAAAAAATTATCTCTATGATTTAAGCTGAAATTTTGACCAGATCTAAGTTCAAAAACCTGACTTTCTCTGAGAGAACCATTTTCATCTATTAAAAATTTCAAATTCATTGGCCCACCTATCCCAGCGAAAAGTATTTGCCAGTCCTCATTCACAATAACATCTTCCAATAATGTATCTCCCCAGCCATATTTTTGGTACAAAATATCCTCTGTATTAAATCCTAACTCATCAGGATACACCGTTGCTTTCGAATCTATTTTTTGATCTTTAATACCGTCGTATATTAGAACTCCTAAATCATTATTATTAAATGGATTTTCCTCACCATTAATCATCCAACCCATTGCATCAGGTAATCCCCTAGCTCTATTCCAATCAAAACCAAAACTTTTACTTTCCCATCCTTCCGAAGGATTACGATAAATTTCACTAAAATTCTTAACTATTTGTTCAGAAAATATGGCTGGAACATATACTGTTTTAGGTTGCTTAATAAAAGAAAAAGCAATGTGGGATGAAGCATTCTTATTTCCAACCATTTCTTCAAATGTTGGAACATACATGTATCCTAAAATATCTCCTTTTTTTACAAATTGGCCATTTTCAACCAATAAAAATTGTTTATAAAAATCTTTTGATTTGCCTGCTAGTTCTGGAATCATATAAGGTTCCATTTGATAAATAAAATCAATAAAATTTCCATCAGATTGTGCAATTTTAAGAGTAAATACATACGCCACATGCCACCAAGGCGGTGAAGAATTAGAATGATCAACCACATTATAAAACCCATTTTCAGGCATATTTATAAAACCATCTGCTACTGCATAGATTGGTGGATAATCAGAGGGCTTTGTTGCATTAACCCATCGTAAATCAGTATTAGAAAAATAAACTTGTGCATCATTATGAGGTCTAGGACTATTAGCTCCGACATAAGGATGAGCAGCTACAATATCTTCAAAATCCACAAAAAAACGATCACTTTTATTTGTAGCAAAATAACTTATATCGGGTAAGATTTGATTAGGATCTGAGTTATCTATTATATTGCTAGATATATCTTTTTGCTCTAGAGAATAATTTTCTGAAACTTTATCGTTAGAATTTTTAGCAGGAGTTTCTATCAAATCATAAAATTTTTCATTTTGATCAGTGTTATTTTGAGATGAAGTGCACGAAATAATTAACATACACAAACAAAATATACTTATATTTTTTTTTATTAGATCTTGTATTAAAAACAATTTTAGTTAATTGGTTTCAGATGGGGGTGAATAATTTGTACTTGCCTTAGATGCAATTTTGGCAATTGAGTTCATATCAATAGCTTCAAGAATCACCATATTTCCTGCACCAGAAGCCTCAAGAGCCATTTTTAATCCCGCAACTTGCTCAAAACTTTCTGCTTCACATGAAACTATAAAATCATAATCACCTCTAAGAAAATCAAAACTCAACATCTTCAACCCCATTTTATTTACTAAATTTTCAGCAACCGATCTTCTATCTTGGTCTGGGTTTTGAATAAAACCTGCAAAACTTTCTTCAGAATAAACTCCAAATGCATAAAATTTCATTTTTTTCCCTTTCATTAATATTTTAATATTTTTCAGTATTAGTCAAAACTAATTTAAAAAAATCTTTTCTTTTAAAGTTATTACGTCATTATATCATCAATAATAATCATACTTTTTTGATGAATGAATATTAAATCTAATATATAAAAATAATGTTACATATTTGTGAATTATTAATTTATTACCTATAATGAGCACAATTATTGAAAATAATTTGAAACAAAAGGATTTATTATTATGAATATAGATGCAAAAAAAATGGCTGGTTATTGCTTAATTATTGGGCCAGTTATGGCATTAGTGAGTTTTTTCATTCAGCCTGGTGGAATTTTAGGTATTGGAGGGTCAACTCCTGAACCGCTTGATTTTGCTGCAGCAAAAAAGTTAGCTGTGGATAATTCAGCTTTAGCTATAATAACTGGGATACTGGTGACAATGGGTTTACTCAAACTACTCTCAGGTATAGTTTTTTATGCTAACAACGTCATGCTGAATGGTAATGGTTATGGTTTAGGAAGGGTTTCGATGCCATTTTTTATGGCAGCAGTTATTGGTTGGACTATAGCAAATGGAATGAATATAGCTCTCGCCGGGGAATTTTATACTGATCAAAATATCATAGGAGTTAGTTTTGGAATAAATATAATTTGTTCTATTGCTTTTGGTTTCGGAGGTATTATACTAGCGATGGCTACCTCTTTAAGGGATGAAGTAAACAAGAATTTGTCATACTTAGCTGCTATAGCTGCAATAGGTGTTTTTGCAAGTAATATTGTTGTTGCATTTTCACCAGATAGTGGAAATACAATTCAATTAATAAATGGTTTATGTTTTATCATATACACCATTTACTCAATGGCCATTGGTAGAGCACTAATTAAGTAAAAATTTTTAAGCCATGCCTTAAGCTCTTTCTTAAGGATGGCTTATATGCTCCAATAAAATAGGAACTAATTATGAAAATTTTATTACTTACAGGCGGTAATCACCCATTTAAAGAAACAACTCCAATCCTTGAAAAACTTTTTTATGACAACGAAAAAAAAGTGAAAGTTAGTGAATCAGCTAAAGAATTGGAGTCAAAAAACTTTGATTTTGACTTAATAGTACTTAACACACTTAGACAAAAAGATTATAAGAACAATCTTAACGACGGACAGAAACAAGGTTTAAAAAAACTGATAACACAGGGAGTTGGATTGGTATCAATACATATAGCAGCAGCTTCTTGTCCTGACTGGAAAGAAATGAAAAATATTACTGGTGGAGGCTGGGTGACAAATGGAAAAAGTTGGCATCCTCCGATAGGTTGGTTTAGGGTTGAAATCGAAGACAAAAACCATCCTATTGTTGAAGATGTAAAGGAATTTTGGACTTATGATGAATGTTATTGTGATCTCGATTTCAAAGAAAATAATCATACATTTATTACTGGCTCCATTGAAAATAACATCATGCCAATAGGCTGGTCTTCAAAATATGGGAAAGGAAAAGTATCTAATATTTCATTAGGTCATTCTGCTATCGGACAGAGCCACCCTATGTTTCAAAAATTAATAATAAATTCTTTAAATTTTGTAGCTAATAAATAATTCTAAAATTCAATATCATTACATCTTTCACAAATTTCCTTAGGTAGAAGATTCATAGAAATCAAAAACTTGAAAACTCTACAACCAAAACAATATCCTAAAAATGCTTCAAGAGAGGCAAAAAATATTAATACAGAAGTAAATATTATAACTAAAACTTCTAAATCCAATAATATAAAAGTAGTTATACTGAAACTAAATACCATACCAATAAACTGTGCAAATCTTTTTGGAGGACCGGGGAATAATTTTTCCTTAAAAGATAACCTAGGAACAATAATTTTTGTAACTAAAAGAGCTATTGGACTAGCTTTTGGACCAGATGAAAATCTTGCTAAAAAACCATATGATAAAAAAATAGAGATATATAACGTTAAATCTGAATTATATATTGTTGATAGAAGTAACAAAGAGCAAATTATTACTACAAAAAATGCTACGAAACGAGCAGAAACATCATTTATCATTACTGGAAATGAAAAAAAATTTTTTACTAATTTATTATTCATTACAATTTATACCTTTCAAAAAAAAAGACCCCTAGAGGGGTCTTTCAGAATAAATTAAAAAATGCTAAGCTTATCCAACCCCAAAATTATAATTGGGACAACAACAGTACATTTTCATAAGATTTATACTCATATTGGTTTTCTACATAGAGATTTATAAATTACTAATGTAAAAAAGTATAAATGTAATTTACTTAATTTGCTGTTAACTTCTTGCTTTGCTAACAATGATTTTTCGACCATCAAGTTCTGATTGGTCTAAACTCATTGCCTCTTCAGCTGATTTAGCGTCCTTAAATGTTACGAATCCAAAGCCTCTTGACCTACCTGATTGTCTATCAGATATTACATTAGCACTTTCAATTTCTCCGAACTGTTCAAATGCTTTTCGTAAACCTGCATCATCAGTTGCCCATGCCAAACTTCCAACAAATATTTTATTATCCACGTTATACCTTTTTTCCTATTTAAAAGAGCTTGATGATAGATACTAAATTATAAAAAATAATTTTTTCATCAAGCTCTATATGGTTTAATTGTTAAAATTATAATACAAAAACAGAAACATATGTTTAAAATAAATACGAACAAATCCTTTTTGTGATTATTTTTGTGTATGAGTTTTAAGTAGTTATCTTAAACTTTTAGCCCTTGAACGTGAATGTGAATCTAAAATATTTTTTCTGATACGCACAAAATTTGGAGTAACCTCTAGGCATTCATCATCCATTATAAATTCCAAAGCTTGTTCAAGAGACAATTCCTTATGTGTATCCAAATGTTGAGCATGATCTGCTCCTGCTGAACGCATATTTGTTTGTTTTTTTGCCTTAACTACATTTAGATCCATATCCTGAGGCCTAGGGTTCTCTCCTATTACCATGCCTTCGTATACCTCAGTAGCAACAGGAACAAATAACTGACCTCTTTCTTGAGCATTGAGCAAGGAATATGTTGTAGTAACACCCCTTCTATCGGACACAAGACTACCTGTAGGTCGAGACCTCATTTCACCTTGCCACAGCTCATAACCATCAAAATTATGATGAGCCAAGCCTGCCCCTCTAGTTTCAACTATAAATTCATTATGAAATCCAATGAGACCTCTTGCAGGGATAACATAATCCATCCTAACTCTACCTTGCCCATGATTTACCATATTTACCATCTTACCCTTACGATGTGCCAATATTTGAGTAACTGCACCTAAGTTATCTTCATTGATATCAACAGCAAGCCTTTCCATAGGTTCATGGAGTTTGTCGTCTATTATTTTTGTAACTACCTCAGGTTTACCAACAGTTAATTCAAAACCCTCTCTTCTCATAGTTTCTACTAGTACTGCTAATTGCAATTCTCCCCTACCTTGAAATATCCAAGAATCCGGCCTATCCGAAGGTAATATATTTATTGAAACATTACCAATTAATTCCTTATCCAAGCGATCTTTTATCATAGTAGCCGTGAGTTTGTTGCCATCTAGACCTGTAAGTGGTGAGGTATTTATACCAATAGTAGCTGAAAGACTAGGTTCATCAATGTGTATTACGGGTAGAGGTTTAGGGTCATTAAGATCTGCAATCGTTTCACCAATTGTTATATCAGGAACTCCTGCAACAGCAATAATTTCACCAGCATAAGCTTCGTTAGATTCTACTCTTTCTAAGCCTTCATTAACATATAATTCTGTAATTTTTGTAGTTTTTACTGAACCATCAACTCTACAATGAGATATCATTTGATCTTTCTTAATCACTCCTTGATGTACTCGGCATATTGCTAAACGTCCAACATAGGGAGATGCATCTAAATTTGTAACATGAGCCTGTAATGGAAAGTCCTCATCGTAAGATGGAGGTTTAATATAGTTTAATAAAAGTTCAAATAATGGATTAAGATTTTCACCTTTTATTTTTGGATCCATAGTTGCAATACCGTCTCTTGCATTAGTGTAAATTATAGGAAAATCAATTTGATTTTCATCTGCATCAAGATCTATAAATAGTTCGTATACATCATCTATAACCTCAGCGATTCTAGCGTCTGGGCGAACTATTTTATTTATTACAAGCACAATAGATAACTTAGCTTCAAGTGCCTTTCTTAGTACAAATCTGGTTTGAGGTAGAGGTCCTTCACTTGAATCAACAAGCAAAAGAACACCATCAACCATAGCCAATCCTCTTTCAACTTCACCTCCAAAATCAGCATGACCTGGTGTGTCGATAATATTTATTTTTGTATCACCCCATCTTACAGCAGTATTTTTTGCTAGAATTGTAATGCCTTTTTCTTTTTCTAAGTCGGTAGAATCCATTACCCTTTCAGTCAACTCTTTGTGAGAATCAACTGAACCAGATTGTTCAAGCATTGCATCAACTAATGTTGTTTTACCATGGTCCACATGGGCAATTATCGCAACATTTCGTCTATCTTTTCGTAAGATTTTTGTCATAATTTTAAATTACCAGGATGTTTTAGAAAAAATTCAAATAATTTTGAAAAAAAATTTAATCTTTTTTATAATTTACAGAATCATTATTTTACTCTGTTTTATTTTTTGAAGTACGTAGAAAGTATATACAGTTTTGATAAAAAAGATAGTTTACTAAATAAATTTCTAGAGAAACAAAAAATCACATTACAATTTTCCTAATATTACTTTCTGAGCAATTTTTGATTGATTCTAAAACTGGTTATATTGATTTTCCACTTTCAGAAAGAGAGGAATAATTTTAGTGTTGAACCGTTGAGTTGACTTTGAGTATGGTGAGCCCGGCGCGATTCGAACGCGCGACCTGCGGCTTAAAAGGCCGATGCTCTACCAACTGAGCTACGGGCCCAAAATCAACTCTCAATTTATTTGGCTCTAGAATTTTATTTTACACTTATAAAGAAATTTTTCCTTACTTAAAATAATAATTTTTTAGGTTTTTTTGATTACATCAATATAAAGATGGTTAAATAATATTGATTACTGATCAGTCTTAATGATCTTCCAGTCATTAAAAGGCCAGTATACAATGGACACCTTGCCTGAAATAGAATTGGCTGAAATAGTCCCCCAATTTCTTGAATCAACAGACCTCATTCTATTATCTCCAAGAACATAATACTCGCCCTGTTTTACATACAACGGATATTGATCTCGTATTCTTTTTGTAGAAAAATCTGTCCAATCGGTTTTTTCTCCGTTAACATACACATTTTTTCCATCCAGATCTATCCAATCTCCTGGAATACCAATAATCCTTTTTACATAATCTTTTTGAGTTCCATCAGGAGGTCTGAATACAATTATATCTCCCCTTTGAGGTCCGCTTAGTAAGTGAGATTCATCTCCAACGATACTTACTGCAGATGGGATATAACTAAGTTTATTGACAAATAATCTCTGATCTTCATTCAGCAAAGGATTCATTGAGGCACCTTGCACCATGTAACTCTGCGTTAAGAAATTAATAATAATTAAAATCAAAGCCGATATTAATATTGTTTGACCTATATCTCTTAGAAATATTCGCATACAATAATTATAAATCATAAAATTAAGAATTTGTGAGGTAAAAAAATTTCTAAATACAAAAACATACCTTTATATATTTTTATAATCATACTCACTAGTTGTTCTAACGATGTAATTGATACTACTAACGCTAATAATCAATCAATTGAACCTGACTTTTCTGCCATTACGACCTCTGATATAGGTTACGAATCTGTAGCTGAATCACGCTACATATCAACCCAATCTTTACAGTCCAACACAACTTTACCTGCTGGAATAAATGTCCAAGCAAATAGCTCAATAAAATTACCTGCAGATTTAGCAAGTTTTACTATTAAAATAAAGTCTAAGAAAAAAACAGTAACTGAAGCAAGAGAAAATACGGCAAAATATGTTAATAAAGTAGTCGCAGCTATTAAAAACTTAAATATTTCTGATGATGATATACAAACTACCAGTTTCAATATATATCCAGAAACGAGATGGATTGAAAAAAAAGATGATTTTGGTGTTTACAGTGAAAGCACAATAATTGGATATTCAGTTGAAAATTCTATTAGCGTATTAATAAGAAACATAGATGATCTTGGGGTAGTAATTGATGAGGCCACTATTGCTGGAGAAGATCAAATACAAATTAATAGCATAAACTTTTCTATTAGTGATATAAATTTATACGAAAAAAAACTTAGAGAAAATGCAGCAATTATTGCAAAAAACAAAGCTCAAACTTATGTTGATTCATTAGGACTAAAACTCGGTAATCTTATTTACCTAAATGAGATAAGTTCTCCTGTTGCAACTTCAAACTATGCTCCAAGAATGGAAATGGCAATGTCATCTGATGCTCAATATACTTCTTCTACTTTTATGCCAGGAGATATAGAATTAAGCATTTCAATACAAGCAAACTTCGAAATTTCAAGATAAAATAATAAAATGATACTTAGTGACATATCAATAAAAAAAGCAATAAAAGATAAAAGGATTATTATCAATCCTTACTCTGAAAAAGACGTACAACCAGCAAGTGTTGATGTGCATTTGTCTGATACTATACTAATTTTTAAAAATTCAGTTGCACCATATATAGATCTTAAAGATGAAATACCTGATCTAACCCAAGAAGTAAAAATTAAAAAAGATATACCATTTATCCTCCATCCTGGAGAATTTGCACTTGGAAGTACATTAGAAAAATTGACGCTTTCTAATGATATTGTTTCAAGAATTGAAGGAAAGAGTTCACTTGGAAGATTAGGACTTTTAATCCACTCTACAGCAGGCTTTATTGATCCAGGTTGGGATGGCAATCTAACACTGGAGCTTGCAAATGTATCTAGATTACCAATAACGCTTTACTACGGAATGAGAATAGGGCAAATATCTTTTCAAGAAATGACTACTGCGGTTGAAAATCCCTATGGATCAGCAAAACTTAAAAGCAGATATAAAGGTCAAATTCTGCCAACTGCAAGTAGAGTGCATATTGATTTTGAGGATCAAATAAAACAATCATAATTATAGTATGAATGACCATTTTATAGAAAGAGCCTTTTCCTTAGCCGAAGAAGGTGTTGGAAAAGTTTCACCAAGACCTTCTGTTGGTGCAGTAATTATAAAAGATAATAGAATTATTTCTGAAGGAAGAACTGACCCGCAACCTGGAAACCATGCTGAGGTAAACGCTATAAATGCGTGTAATGAAGACCTTGATAACAGTGTATTAATTTGTACTTTAGAGCCACACTCATATCACGGAATTACACCTCCATGCACAGAAGCTATTATAAAATCAGGTATAAAAAAAGTTATATGCCCAATCGAAGATCCAAATCCTAAGGTTTCAGGAAATGGTTTTAGGCAACTACAGTATGCAGGAATAGAAATAGAAAGAAATTTTTCAAAAATTAATATTTCCAGAGCAAAAAAAATTATTGAAGGATTTGAAAAATCTTTATTTCATAAAATCCCGTTTACAAGTATTAAAATTGCATCCAGTTTAGATGGAAAAACATCAACAAATTCCAACCAATCAAAATGGATAACATCAGAGGAATCTAGAAAATATGGTCGTTTACTTAGAACAAAGTATGATGCAGTTATGACAGGAATCAATACTATAGAATCTGATAATCCACAATTAACTTTTAGAGATAATAATGGAAACAACACTGGGTATCCAAGGTATAAAATAGTTCTTGATTCTAATGGAAAAATTAATGAAAAAGCAAAAATTTTTGATTCTAACGAAAAGACAATAATTTTTACTACTAAAAAGAATAATATAAATTTCCAAAAAAACAATTTACAAATTTTTGAGGTTGAAAAAGTAGATGGACGAACAAATTTGGACCAAGTAATGAGAATCATAAATAATTTGGGAATTCATAAAATTTTAGTAGAATCTGGAAATATTTTGAGTACTGAATTGATGAAGAAAAACTTTATAGATAAAGTTTATTATTTTATTGCACCAAAAATAATCGGAGGGGGAAAAATGTCTGTCGGGGATCTAGGAGTAAAAACTATACAAGACATAATTAAATTACAAGATATCGAGTATAAAAATCTTGATGAAGATATATTAATATCAGGTTACCTAAAGGAAAAAGAATAATGTTTTCAGGAATAATTGAAGAAGTAGGAAAAGTAGTTTCTTATGATAAATCAACTATGATAATAGAAGCTAATAAAGTTCTAAGTGATTTAAAAATTTCAGAATCGATAATGGTTGCTGGTGCATGCTTAACTGTCACAAGTAGAGATACAAATAGTTTTACAGTTGAAACAATACCAGAAACTTATAAAAGAACAAATTTTAAGAATATTAAAGAAAATTCATATGTAAATTTGGAAAGAGCTTTATCATATGGTGATAGGGTTGGCGGGCATATGGTACAAGGTCACGTAGATGGAACAGGGATAATAATATCAAACGAAAAGGAAAAAAATTCCAATATAATTAAAATTAAAACTGAACAATCTATAAATGAATATATCGTAGAAAAAGGATATATCGCTATTGATGGTGCAAGCCTGACCATAATAGATGTTAATTCAGATTTTTTCTCAATTGGAATAATACCTTTTACGTATGAACATACTACAATAAAATATAGAAAAGAAAAAGATTTAGTAAATATAGAACTTGATATTACAGCCAAATATATTTCAAAATTATGTAATAATTATATAAAGAGTTAATTATGGATGAAAAAAATGACAAATAATCCAAGCGATTCACAGATAGAGTCAGTAGAAAAAGCTATAGAATATTTTAAAAAAGGTAAGATGGTTATTATAGTGGATGATGAAGGACGAGAAAATGAAGGTGATATTGCTATACCAGCTTCAGATTGTAAACCAGAAGACATAAATTTCATGGCAACTGTAGCAAGAGGACTAATCTGCACTCCATTAGATGGAGAAATTATTGACAGGCTAGGTCTAGAACCAATGGTTAGCCACAACAGTGAATCTATGGGTACAGCTTTTACAGTATCAGTTGATGCATCTTCGGGAATAGAATCAGGGATATCTGCTAAGGATAGATCTATAACAGTAAATAAACTATGTAATCCTAAATCTAATAAAAGTGATTTTGTAAAGCCAGGACATATTTTCCCTCTCAGATACCAAAAAGGTGGAGTGCTAGTACGCGCTGGACATACAGAAGGATCTGTTGATTTAGTAAAGTTATCTGGAAAAGCCCCTGCTGCAGTGATATGTGAAGTAATGAATGAAGATGGAACAATGGCAAGAGGAAAAGATTTAGATAAAATATCCAAAAAATATAATATGCCTATAGTTTCAATAGAAGATATTATTGCATATAGAATAGCAACTGAAAATTTGGTTCACAAAATTAGTGACACAGATCTTCCTACTAAATATGGGGATTTTAGAGTTTATGGATTTTTATCGGATGTTGATAAATCTGAGCCACTAGCTTTAGTTAAGGGAAAAATAAGTAATAAAAAAACCACCCTTGTAAGAGTACATTCTGAATGTACTACTGGTGACTTAATGGGAAGTTTAAGATGTGATTGTGGAGATCAATTAGAATTAGCACTTAATAAAATTTCTAAAGCAGATTCAGGTGTTTTAGTTTACATGAGACAAGAAGGTAGAGGTATAGGTTTACTGAATAAATTAAAAGCATATAAACTACAAGATGAGGGCATGGATACTGTTGATGCGAACTTATCCCTTGGGTTCAAAATGGATTTAAGGTCATATGGAATTGGAGCTCAAATATTAAGAAGTTTAGGAGTTAAAAAATTTGACCTATTAACAAACAATCCAAAAAAAGTGATTGGCTTAGAAGGATTTGGACTTAGTATGGAAAAACAAATCCCACTAGTAGCTAAAACAAATTCAAATAATGAATTCTATATAGAAACAAAAGTTAAGAAAATGGGACATAATATTGATCTCAAAAATTCCAAAAGGTAAACAAATAATATATGGCTGAGAAAGTAAACTTAGATAAATTTTTTGAAAAAAATTTATTGGATGGTACATCTTTAAGGATAGGATTAGTTGTTTCTATGTTTAATAATGAAATTACTAATAAAATGTATAACTTTGCTCTCGATTCACTTATGGAGCATGGAGTGGATAAAAATAACATAAAAAGAGTAAATGTGCCAGGCGCATTTGAATTACCTCTAATTTGTAAAAAAATGGCCGAGACTAACAAATTTGATTCAATAATTGCATTAGGAGTAGTTATTAAAGGTGACACAGATCATTATGATTTTGTAGCAAATAATGCTTCTAATGGTATAGCAACATCATCATTAAGTACTGGAATACCAATTATATTTGGCCTCTTGACTACAGAAAATTATAAACAAGCAAAAGATAGAATTATAGATGCAAAATATTATGCCACTACTTCAATAATAGTATCTAATACAATTAAGAACTTATAAAAGACCTAATTTTTTTGCTTCAGCTATAATAAACTTTTTCTCTGAAGGAGTCAAAGGCAAGTTAGGTTCTACAGGTAAACCGCAATCAACACCTATCCTTTCAGACAAAATAGTTTTAGTCACTCCAGCAGGGTTAGCAAATGTGCGAACTAATTGAACAATATCTTGGACTTCATTCTGTTTATCTTGTGCTTTTTCGAAATTTCCCTCAACCCATGAATTATATAAATCAACGAACAACCAAGGTGCAATAGAAGGAGGTGCATCTACAACTCCAACAGCACCAATTGTTAAAGCAGGTAGTGGAAGAGCGCTATTACCAACGAAACATTTCAATCCCATTTTATTAAAAGCCGAAATATCTCCAAAATTAGGAGCAGAATGTTTTAGACCTATAACACTTTCAACTTCAGAAATAAGATTTTTCATAAAAAGTGGTGTTGTTTCAAAATAAGTTAATTGAGGTAAGTTATATACAAAAAAAGGTAGACCATCAGCAGCGTCTGAAACTTTTTTATAATGTTCGATAACATTTTTTTCTTGCCTACCCAAAAAAAATGGCGGGACGCAACAAATTGCATCACAGCCATGTTTTTTTGCTGCTTTTGCACCTAAAACTGCGCTCTCTGTACTAACAGCCCCAACGTGCATGATAGATAATGCTTTGCCTGAAATACTTTCTCCTGTAATTCTTGCTATATCTTCTCTTTGATAGTCATTAAACAAAGGCCCTTCACCAGTTGAACCTCCTACCCAAAATCCTCCTACTCCGTGAGAAAGATTATCCTCAAATATAGCTCTTAGTGCTTTTTCATTAATTTTTCCACTTGAATCAACCGGTGTTGGATTTGCAGGAAATACTCCCTTATATTCCAAATTCATAATTTAAATCTCCTAAATTAGGGCTTACAGATTGTTTATACAAAAATATTATCAAAGGATTCAATTAAATAAAAATAAAATTTAATAAATATTTTTGAA